>NZ_CP116413.1:7788390-8479280 GCF_030064675.1 Crossiella sp. CA-258035 | reverse complement strand
CCATCTCCAGCAGCATCGGCAGCAGGTCCGCCACCGCGACATCCGCGGGAAGCGCGACGTCGATGCGCGTTCGCGGTGCCACCACGGTCACTCGGCTGAACACCGTCGTCCCGGTCGCCACCAGGCGCCCCCTTGTTCTGTACTCGGGTTGGTCTCTGCTCGTGCCGAGTCATTCGTACCCGGTTCGGGACGCATTGCCCGAACTGGCCCTAGCGGTCGGCAAGCGCCCCTAGTATGGCCGCACCGGTGATGCCAGCACCCCGGGTTCGGGCGGAATGGGGTAGGAAAGTCTCCCTGGGCCCCCGTCCGGGTGGCACGTGACCGGTTTGGCCGATGACGAGCGACTAAGAGGTATCCGTTCGGTGAGCACGCTTCAGTTCAAGCGTTCGCCGCGGCTCAGCCCGCCGCGACCCCCCGGCGGCGAGGTCCACCTGGAGCCGCCGCCCGAGGTGCCCAGGGTCATTCCCGGCAACATCTTCATGAAGGTCCTGCCCTTCGTGATGATCGTCGCCTCGGTCGGCATGATGATCTTCATGTTCCAGACTGGCGGGAAGAACCCCCAGTCGCTGCTCTTCGGCGGCATGTTCCTGATCTCGACCATCGGCATGATGGCCGGTGGCGGCATGGGCGGTGGCGGCAAGGGCCAGAAGAAGGCCGAGATGAACGAGGACCGCAAGGACTACCTGCGGTACCTCGGCCAGATGCGGCAGCGGGCCCGCGAGGCCATCGCCGAGCAGCGCGCCGAGCGCGAGTGGGTGCACCCCGACCCGAAGATGCTGTGGTCGCTCACGGCCAAGAAGAGCCGCCGCATGTGGGAGCGCAGGGCCAACGACCCCGACTTCGTGCACGTGCGCATCTGTGTGGGCACCCAGCGGCTGGCCACCCGCCTGGTCCCGCCGCAGACCGGCCCGGTGGACGAGCTGGAGCCGATCTCCACGCTGGCCCTGCGCCGGTTCGTGCGCGCGCACTCGCTGGTGCCGGACCTGCCGATCTCGATCACCATGCGCGGGTTCGCCGCGATCAGCCTGCACGGCGAGAAGGAGCTGACCCGGCCGCTGGCCCGCGCCATGCTGGCCCAGCTGACCACCTTCCACACCCCGGACGACCTGCTCATCGCGGTGGTCACCGCGGGCAAGACCAAGGCCGAGTGGGAGTGGGCGAAGTGGCTGCCGCACGCCCAGCACCCCAAGCTGGTCGACGGCATCGGCCAGCTGCGCATGATGGCGGGCTCGCTGGCCCAGATCGAGGCCTGGCTGGACCAGCTGGAGCAGCCGCTGCGGGACCGGCAGCGGTTCACCCGCAACGCGCCGCCGAGCACCGACGAGCCGCACATCGTGATCGTCATCGACGACGGTGAGGTCACCCGCGAAGAGAACATCCTGATGACCGAGGGGTTCACCGGCGTCACGCTGCTGGACCTCTCCGACAGCCTCGGCTCGCTGGCCTCCCGCCGCGGCCTGCGCCTGGTGGTCGAGCCCACCCGGCTCGGCGCGCGCAGCGCCAGCGGGGTCGAGTGGTTCGGCCAGCCGGACGCGCTCAGCGTGGCCGAGGCCGAGGCGCTGGCCCGCAAGCTCTCCCCGTACCGCACCGCCACCGGCGGCGGCGAGTCCAACGAGGACGAGCCGCTGCTGAGCTCCAACGTCGGCCTGTTCGAGCTGCTCGGCCTGCGCGACCCGATGACCTTCGACATCGCCCAGGCCTGGCGGCCCAAGCCGATCAGCGACCGGTTCAAGGTGCCCTTCGGCGTCGGCGAGTTCGGCCAGCCGGTGGAGCTGGACATCAAGGAGGCCGCGGTCGGCGGCATGGGCCCGCACGGCCTGTGCATCGGCGCGACCGGTTCCGGTAAGTCGGAGTTCCTGCGCACCCTGGTGCTGGGCCTGATGGCCACGCACTCCTCGGCCCAGCTCAACCTGATCCTCATCGACTTCAAGGGTGGCGCGACCTTCGCCGGCCTGGACGGCGCTGCGCACGTCGCCGCGGTGATCACCAACCTGGCCGACGACCTCACCATGGTCGACCGCATGCGCGATGCCATCGCCGGTGAGATGAACCGGCGGCAGGAGTCGCTGAAGAACGGCGGCAACTTCAAGAACGTCTGGGACTACGAGGCCGCGCGCGAGAAGGGCGCCGACCTCGATCCGCTGCCCGCGCTGTTCATCGTCATCGACGAGTTCTCCGAGCTGCTCTCCGCCAAGCCGGACTTCATCGACCTGTTCGTCGCGATCGGCCGCCTCGGCCGCTCGCTGCAGATCCACCTGCTGCTGGCCTCCCAGCGGCTGGAGGAGGGCAAGCTGCGCGGCCTGGACACCCACCTGTCCTACCGGGTCGGCCTCAAGACCTTCTCCGCCTCGGAGTCCCGCGCGGTGCTCGGGGTGCCGGATGCCTACGAGCTGCCGTCCATCCCGGGTTCCGGCTACCTGAAGTACGGCGCGACCGAGCCGATGATCCGGTTCAAGGCCTGTTACGTCTCCGGCCCGTACCGCCCGCCGGGCATGCAGGCCGTGCAGACCTCCGCGCCGGTCGGCGGCGACCGCAGGCCGAAGCTGTTCGTGCCGGACTTCGTGGAGATCCCGAAGGAACCGGTGCGGCCGGTGCTGGCGGACAAGCCCAAGGAGGAGAAGAAGCCGGACGCCCCGGTGGAGCCCTCCGAGCTGGACATCGTGGTGCAGCGCACCAAGAACCAGGGCCCCAAGCCGCACCAGGTGTGGCTGCCGCCGTTGCTGGAGCCGCCCACCCTCGACCAGCTGCTGCCCATGCTCGCGCCGACCGAGGACCGGGGGCTCACCTCGCCCGGCTTCTTCGGCAACGGGCGGCTGACCGTGCCGATCGGCGTGGTGGACAAGCCGTACGAGCAGCGGCGCGACCTGCTGTGGGCGGACCTCTCCGGTGGCGCCGGGCACATGGCGGTGGCCGGTGGCCCGCAGTCCGGCAAGTCGATGGTGCTGCGCACCCTGGTGATGTCCATGGCGCTCACGCACACGCCGCAGGAGGTGCAGTTCTACTGCCTCGACTTCGGTGGCGGCACCATGGGCTCGCTGCAGGGCCTGCCGCACGTCGGCAGCGTCGCGGGCAGGCTCGACCCGGACAAGGTGCGGCGCACCCTGGCCGAGGTCGTCTCGCTGATGAACGAGCGCGAGCAGCGGTTCCGGGACCTCGGCATCGACTCGATGGTGGAGTTCCGCAACCGCAAGCGGCGCGGCGAGATCCCCGGCGACCTCTACGGCGACGTCTTCCTGGTCATCGACGGCTGGCTGAACTTCAAGCAGGAGTTCGAGAACCTGGAGATGCAGGTCGTCAGCATCGCCTCCCAGGGTCTGTCCTTCGGCGTGCACGTGGTCATCGGCGCGACCCGCTGGGCGGAGATCCGGCCCGCGCTCAAGGACCTGCTCGGCACCCGGTTCGAGCTGCGCCTGGGTGACCCGAGCGAGTCCGAGGTGGACCGCAGGGTCGCGGTGAACATCCCGCAGAACCGGCCGGGCCGCGGCCTGTCGGTGGAGAAGCTGCACTTCCTGGTGGCGCTGCCGCGCATCGACGCGATGCCCTCCGCGGAGGACGTCGGCGCCGGCATCACCGACGCGGCGCAGAAGGTCACCGCCGCCTGGCGGGGCCCGGCCGCGCCGAGGGTGCGCATGCTGCCCGACCTGCTGCCCTACGAAGAGCTCCAGGTCAACCCGGAGCTGCCTCGCCACATGGTGCCGATCGGCATCAACGAGGACGACCTGGCCACGATGTACCTGGACTTCGACGCCGAGCCGCACTTCCTGGCCTTCGCCGAGCGCGAGACCGGCAAGACCGCGCTGCTGCGCAACATCACCAAGGGCATCTGCGACCGGTACACGCCGAAGCAGGCGCGGATCATCATGGTCGACTACCGGCGCACCATGCTCGGCTTCGTGCCCGACGAGCTGCTGCTGGCCTACGCGGCCTCGTCCAACCAGCTCGGCGGCATGGTCAACGACATCAAGGCGTCGATGACCAAGCGGCTGCCCGGTCCGGACGTCACGCAGGAGCAGCTGAAGAACCGGTCCTGGTGGACGGGTCCGGAGCTGTTCCTCATCGTCGACGACTACGACCTGGTGGCGCCGCAGGGCAACAACCCGCTCGCCCCGCTCTCGGAGTTCCTGCCGCAGGCCAAGGACGTCGGCCTGCACGTGATCCTGGCGCGGAACTCCGGTGGCGCGAGCCGGGCGATGTTCGACCCGATCATCGGCAAGATGCGCGAGCAGGCCAGCCCGGGCATCGTGATGAGCGGCAACCGGGACGAGGGCGCGCTGCTGGGCAACGTGAAACCGTCCCAGATGCCGCCGGGACGAGGCACCCTGGTCAGCCGCAAGGCCGGTCAGCAGCTCGTCCAGGTCGCCTTCCTGCCCGGAGACTGAGAGAGAGGGCTCGTTGAGCCTGCGCGTCGCGATCGACTTCGGGACCTCCAGCACCTGTGTCGCGGTGTCCGTCGACGGGCGGGAACCGCAGATCGTGGTGGTGGACGGCGCCGACTCGGTGATGCCGTCCGCGGTGTACGCCGCCGCGGACGGCACGCTGTTCGTCGGTCACGAGGCCGAGCGGCAGGCCGCGGTCGACCCCTCCCGGTACGAGCCGAACCCGAAGCGGCGCATCGACGAGGGCGAGCTGCTGCTGGGCACCACGGTGCTGCCGGTGCTCGACGTGGTCCGCGCGGTACTGGCCAGGGCGGTCGCCGAGGCCAGGCGGCTGGCCGGCGGCGCGCCGGTGGACCTGCTGGTGCTCACCCACCCCGCGGACTGGGGCGCGATCCGCACCAGGGTGCTGCGCCAGGCGGGCAACCGGCTGGCCAACGAGCTGGTGCTGGTGCCGGAACCGGTGGCGGCCGCGGTGTTCCACTCCGCGGGCCACGTGCTGGCCGACGGGGCCGCGCTGGCCGTGCTGGACCTGGGCGGCGGCACGGTGGACGCCAGCGTGGTGCGCAGGCAGGGCGAGTCCTTCCAGGTGCTGGCCACCAAGGGCGACCCCGGCTTCGGCGGCGCGGACATCGACCAGCTGCTGCTCGAACACGTCGGCGCGCTGGTCTCCGCGGTGGACGCCGACGGCTGGCGCTCCCTGGTGGAGGGCCGCGAGCTGGCCGACCGCCGGCGCAGGCGGGTGCTGCGCCAGGACGTGCGCGGCGCCAAGGAGACCCTGTCCCGGCACGCCTACACCGACGTGCCGCTGCCGCCCCCGTTCCCGGACGCGCACGTCACCAGGGCCGACCTGGAACGCCTGATCCACGCCCCGCTCTCCCGCGCCGCCGAGCTGGTGCGGGCCACGGTGCACAACGCGGGGCTCAGCTCGGCCCAGCTGGCCGCGGTCTTCCTGGTCGGCGGCTCCAGCCGGATCCCGCTGGTGGCCCGCCTGGTGCACGAGTCGACCGGAATAGTCCCCACGACCCTGGACCAGCCGGAGACGGTGGTGGCCCGCGGCGCCCTGCGCGCGGTCGCCGCCGACCCGCACCGCACCGCCAAGCTCCCGCCCGCGCCGCCACCACCCCCGCGCCCACCCCAGCCGCTCTACACCCCGCCGCCCGTACCACCGCCGCCCCCGGCCAAGTCGGCGAAGGCGCCATGGCTGATCGGCGGCGCGGTGGTCGCCGCCGTGGCCGCGGTCGCCGTCACGGTCGCCCTGACCAGCGACGGCACCCCCCAGTCCAGCCCCAGCACCACACCGACCCCGACCAGCCAGCCCCCGCCCGCCCAGCAGATCGCCCAGTACAGCTACCGGTTCACCCTGCCCGAGGGCTGGTACCAGGCAGGCGGCGACGGCCCGACCCGCAAGGTCCAGCTCCGCCCGGACGGCCAGACCAGCGGCGCGGACGTGGTGGCGGTGGAGGAGCGGGCGCTGACCTATGACAGCACCACCGACCGTGACCGCGCGCTGCGCGAGCTCCGGACGGAGTACGAGAAGGCCGCGGACAACGGTTACTCCGGGTTCAACCAGAGTCATCAGTTCGCGGGAAAGGACGTCGTGTACTACCGGCGCACCGTGGGTGATGCGACAGTGGACTACTACGTGGTGTTCCAGGGCAAGGCCCAGGTCACGGTCGGTTGCCAGTCCTCGGGCGGAGGACGGGAACGGGTGCGCGCGAGCTGCGAACAGGTGGTCGGCACCCTCACAGTCACAGGTTGAGCAGCGGTAAGAAGGGCAACAGCACGATGGGGGACCAGTTACCCGTGCACGAGGTCATCGCCCGGTTCCGGGCAGAGGTGAACGCCGCGGTGGACCGCGGCAGCCGCGCCGCGGCCGACGCCAGGGAACACAGCGACGCCTTCCGCACCCAGACCAGGGACCTGGCCGAGGACGTCCGCAAGGGCAAGCTCACCCCGGCCCGTGAGGACCTGACCAAGCCCACCGCCCGCACCGCCGCCACCGACTTCCGCACCGCCCAGCGCCTCCCGGTCGAAGACCTTCCCGATGGCGAACAATTGCTTGCCCCACCACCGCCCCCGCCTTCCCCCGATCGGGGAACGCAAAAGCAAACAAAGGGCGCCAACGCCTGGCCGTCCCGAATGCAAAACCCCCGTCGCACCGGCGATGACGAGGACTTTTCCCAGGAGCAAATCCTCTACTGACCCCGGGTTCCGCCCCGCGACGTTTACTGTCGCAACGGCTTCCCGGAACCTGACAACGCGATGGAACCGACCATGGCAGTGTCAGCGTCACAACGATGTCCGACAGAACAACCCAACTAGGGGGTTCCCCAAATGGCTAGCAAGTACGGTCTTGATGCCGAAGCGATGGGCAAGGCTGCCGTCGACGTCGAGAAGATCCAGGCAGAGGTCGTGGGCGAGCTGCGCACCCTGCGCTCGGGTCTCGAGCCGCTGCAGAGCGCGTGGAAGGGTACGGCCTCCACTGCCTTCAACAAGCTGCTGACCGACTGGGGCACCGAGACGGAGAAGCTGAACGCCGCCCTCCAGGCGATCGGCGAGCAGCTGAAGAAGTCCGCCGGTGACTACGTCGCGCAGGAAGAAGAGCACGCCCAGTCCATGTCGAGCATCTCGGCCGGGCTCGACTTCTGATTTTCGCTCGCTGAATTCGTCGCGTACAGCACTCCATACAGACTTGTCATAAGGGGATTACAGTGGAAATTGCCGTTGATTTCGCGCAGATTGGCGAGGGCCAGGCTGGTTGCCAGCGTGCCGCCACCAACATGCAGAGCAAGCTCGACGACCTGAAGGCCAACCTGGCCCCGCTGGTCGCCACCTGGGAGGGTGCCGCGGCCGAGGCCTACCAGGCCCGCCAGAAGGAGTGGGACCAGTCGGCTGAGAAGCTGCAGGCCATCCTGAACCGCATGGGCATCGCGCTGGGCACCGCCCGCGACGCGTACCAGCAGAACGAGCAGTCGGCCGCCGGCTCCTGGTGACCAAGCTCTAGCCTGACGACTTCTGGCCCCGAGGTGACTACCGCCTCGGGGCCAAGTCATGTCCGCCGCGGCCCCGCCCAGCGAGGACCTCGCGGACTTCGGTCGCCATCGGCATGCCCATCTCTTCGAACAGGGCCAGTGCGTCCCGATAGAGTGGTTCGGCCGCGGTCCATCCTTCGCTGGTTTCCGCGTTTCGGGCCAGCAACAACAGGGTTTGCGCCTCGCCGGGCCGGTGACCGGTTCGCCGATGGCTTTCCAGCGCCTGATCGGCAAGTGCTTGAAAGCGCTCCAGTTTCCCCCGGTTCAGCTCGATCGAAGCGGTGATCGTTTGGAGCTGGCTGAGCAGGAAATCGAATCCGCAGTGCATTGCCTGTTGGTTCCCGCGGTCTGCGTAGAACAGTGCGACCGCGTCATTTTTCTGAGCATGGCAGATCGCGGCCAGGTTCATGTCCGCCAGTAGGTTGCCTTCACGATAGCGGTGCGACCGGGCGATGCGGTCTGCTTCGTGGCAGGCGATCGACGCCTGTGGAAAGTTGCCCCTGGCAAGCAGTGTGGCCGCGATCGCGAGCTGACTTCTGCATTTCAGCCAGGGTATGTTGTGTGCGTTTGCCAGCGCTTGCGCTTCTTTTGCGTGCGCGTCCGCGGACTTCACTTCGCCCAAGGCTAGTTCGGTATGAGTGAGCCGTTTTCTGAGTGATTCCAGCAGACTCCTTGCCTTGGTCAGATAGCCGAGGTCCATCAAGTAGGCAGCCGCGTTGACCTGGGAGAGTATGTGCTGGTTGTCCAGTCCGAGCTCTTGGCAGAGCTTCCCGCCGGCTTGGACCTGTGCCAGCGCGTCCGCGAGCCGTCCGACTTTGTGGTAGTCGACGGCAAGATTACAAGTTATGTATGCTACGCCCACTTTGTGACCGATGTGGACGCAGATCTCCAGAGCTTCTCGATGGTATTTCTCTGCTTTCCGGACATCCCCGTAGTTGAGGTGGTAGCTGGCCAGGCTGTTGGTCGCCGAGGCTTGGCCTTCGCGGTTTCCGGTTGAGCGGTAGATCTCCCGGGCCCGCTCCAGGTTGGAGCTGATCAGCGCATAGTTCCCGCTGTTGAGAGCCTCCTCGCCGATCCCGTAGCGCATAGCCGCCTCGGCCTCGATCGCCGACCTTCTCCGCGCCTCCGCCAGGCCGATCTGGAAGCAGGTGGCGTGGACCAGACTGTGCCGGTAGGAGTCCAGGTAGACGTGCAGGGCATCCGCGAGGAGCCAGGTGTAGTGCGAGTGTGCGGTACCTGCCGCGGCGCGCACGGCGTCCACCAGACTGACTCGCTCATCGTCCATCCAGGCGTGTGCTGATTCCTTGGTGTGGATGAGCGGTGTCCGTGGCTCGAACCGCGCCGGCGGCGCTGCGAGCCGCACTGTTCCGGGGAACAACATTTCCGCGGCTGAATTCGTGGTGTGCAGGTAGAACTCGTAAAGTCGGTCCAGGGCGGAATTCGCGTCCGCTGGCTGGAGCTTGCTGTTCGCGTACAGCCGGATCAGGTCGTGGAACTGGTATCGGTCGTCGTGCTGCTGGACCAGGTTGGCGTTGGTGAGCTCGGTGATCAGGTCCCGTGCCACCGGCTCAGTACGGTCCATCAACGCGGCTGCGGTGTGGACCGTGAAATCAGGACCTGGCACCACGCTCAACACTGGGACAGCTGCTGAGCCGCCGGTCCGAGGGCTTGGTAGGAAAGGTCGAAGGTGGCCTCCACCGCGGCTTGTTCGTCGCCGATCACCGACAGGGCGTCGACTCGGTTCTCGGTGCGCAGCACGGCGACGTACGGTGCGATTCCGGCACTGTGGTCAGCGATGTTGGCGGCGGCGATGCGAATCGCCAGTGGCAGGTACACGCACAGTTCCGCGAGTTCCGCTGCGGCGTTCTCGGCGCGGTCGACCGCTGCGCGGCCGAGCATCCGCACCAGCAGGTCGCGGGCCGCCGCGCTGGTGAGCACGTCGAGGGTGAAACGCGGTGAGGCCGGCAAGCCGGGCAGCTCGGTGCGGCTGGTGATCATGGTCGCGGTGCGGGCTCCGGTCGGGAGCAGATCACGGACCTGAGCGGCGGAGGCCGCGTTGTCCAGGACCAGCAGCACCCGGCGCTCGGTCAAGGTCTCCTGGTACAGCGCGGCAAGGGCGGAGTGGTCGGACGGGATGCCGTCCTGCGGTACGCCCAGACCACGGAGGAACTGGGACATCACCTGGTCCGCGGTGGCCGGTGGGCTCGCCGCGAAGCCGCGCAAGTTGGCGTAGAGCTGTCCGTCCGGGAAGTCCGCGCGCACGATGTGGCCGAGACGGATCGCGAGCGCGGTCTTGCCGACGCCGGGCGGCCCGGAGATGATCACCGGCGCCGGCGCGTCCAGGAGGCCGGTGATCTCGGTGATCAGTTCGGCGCGGCCGACGAAGTCAGGGATGTCCAGTGGCAGCTGGGACGGCACGGTGGTGGGCCGGGATGCCGCCGTCGGGGCGAGAACGGTGTCGCCGGTCAGGATCCGCTGGTGCAGCTCGCGCAGTCGTGGACCTGGTTTGGCGCCGAGTTCAGCGGCCAGCAGCCGGCTGGCCTCGGCGAACACGTCCAGGGCCTCGGCCTGGCGGTCGCCGCGGCAGAGAGCCAGCATCAGCTGGGCCCAGAACTCCTCGTGCAAAGGATGCTCGGCGGTGGTCGCGCGCAGTGCGGCGACCAGTTCGCCGTCATGGCCCAGGTCCAGGCCGGCGGCGAACTGGGACTCCAGCGCCTGGACGCGGTCCTGGGCCAGCCGGACGCCGTGGGTCTCCCGCAGCGGGGTCGACGGCACATCCGCGAATGCCTGCCCGCGCCACAGGCCGAGCGCCTCGCCGAGCAGCTCCGCCCGCAACGTCACCTGGGCGCCCGTCGCGGCCCGCACCAGCTCCCGGAACTGGAAGGCGTCCACCGACTCCGGCGGCACATCCACCAGGTAGCCGCGGCCAGCCGTCCGGAGCACCGAGGCGCCGAGGGCCTTGCGCAGTCGCCGCACGTAGGTCTGGATCGTCGCCCGGGGCTGTTCCGGTGGATTGAAGTCCCAGAGGTGGCCGGTCAGTTCTTCGACCGAGACGGGTTCTCCTGGGCGCATCAGCAGGCTGGCCAGCAGGATTCGGTGTTTGGTCGCGCCGATCGTTCCTGCCGGTGTGAGCAGTGGTCCGAGCACGCCAAAAGCAGGCTTCATCAACAGCACCCCCCTGTCGAGATGCCGCGATGCTAACCGGGTTCAGTCACCGGCCAGGGCGATCTGGTCGCGGCCGCTGCGCTTGGCGCGCAGGACGGCCGCATCGGCGCGGCGGACCAGCGACAACAGGTCGTGACCTGCCCCAGGGTCGTGGACCGCCACGCCGATGGAGGCGGCCATCCCAGTGATCACTACCGGCCTCCCGTCGGTAGAGATCACCGGGACGGCCATTTCCCTGATCTTGGCCCGGATCCGGCGTGCTGCCCTTATCGCCCGTTGCCGGTCGCTCGCCGGGAACAAGACCAGGAACTCGTCGCCGCCATGGCCGCCGTACCGCGCCGCGATACCGCTGTCATGGGCGACTGACCGAAGGACCTGACCCACTGCCTGGAGCACCGAGTCCCCTGCCAGGTGCCCGTACTCGTCGTTGACCCGCTTGAACCGGTCCAGGTCGACCACCAGCAGGAAGCTCTCCCGCTGACCCGCCTGTCGCAGTGCGGACGGGGCCTGTTCGGCCCAGCCCCTGCGGTCGAGCAAGCCGGTCAGGGGATCCGTCGCCCAGTAGCCGTAGGGCTGCCCGCAGGCGTGGCAGCTGAGGCCGTGAGCTGTGTCAGCCGTGGTTCCTGGGTGCATCGCCGGATCAACCCCCACCGAGTTGTCTCGCATGCCGGGCACGGTGTTGCGGTAGTTAGCCTGCTGGACGACGGTTGAGCTGAGTCAGTTCCGAAGTCTATGGTTGGTGTACCAGGGTTTCAACTGAGGAAAAAGCCGTCACCCGTATGGCCCTTTCTGTCAGTGAATTCTTCGAAGTGGTCTGGGGAGGCCCGATGGCTGAGCGGGCAGGTCAGAGTCTGGCCGGCAAGCTGAACCACCTCTTCGCCGTGTCGGCGCCGAGGGTGGGGCAGGAGTACAGCAACGAGCACGTTGCCGCCGCCATCACGGCCAGTGGTGTGACGATCTCGCAGAGTTACATCTGGCAGCTGCGCAAGGGGAACAAGGACAATCCGACCTTCAAGCACCTGCAGGCGCTGGCGGGTTTCTTCGGAGTTCCTGTCAGCTACTTCTTTGATGACGAGGTTACGGATAGGGTCGATCGCCAGTTGGCCGACCTCAAGGAAGAGCGGACCAGGCTTCGCCAGCTAGCGGGCAGCAGCGAGGCGCAGCTGATGGCCATGCGCGCTGGAGAACTTTCTCCACAGGGACGCCGACAGGTGATGGACCTGCTCGACGTCGTCTACCGGCTCGAACAGGCCGAGCGGGGCGAGAACGCGGGCGGGTGAAAGGGGCGGTCCCGTGCGGGAACGCGATCTACGACGTCGGTGCCGGCGGTTGCTCAACGAACTGGACATCCGCCCACCGCTTGACGTCACCGAGTTGTGCCGCCGAGTGGGCGAACGGCGGGGCAAACCGATTCGCCTGGTGGCACATCCGATCCCGGTGCCGGGACCCTTCGGGGTGTGGATCGCCACCGAGACGGCCGACTACATCCTCTACCAGGAGCGCACCACCAGGTCGCACCAGAACCACATCATCTTGCACGAGCTCGGCCACCTGCTGGCCGGCCACCGCAACGGTGAAGGTCAGGACGACCCGATGCTCAGCGAGCTGTACCCGGACATCGAGCCGGACGCGGTGCGCAGGGCGCTGCGCCGCACCAGCTACGACGACTCCCAGGAGCTCGAGGCCGAGACCGTGGCCACGATCATCCTGGAGTGGGCCTCGGTGCTGGACCGGGTCGCGCCCGGCGACTCGGCCGACGTCACCACCAAGCGGATCGAGAACGCGCTCGGCGACCGACTGGGCTGGTTGTGAACCCGATCACCATCGTCATGACGGTGTTGCAGGGCGTGCTGCTCTACGTCGCCCTGATCTGGAAGCTCTACCAGTTCAGCCGGGCCCCGCACGACCGCTCGCTGCGCATCGTGACGGTCTGCCTGGTCGCGGCCGGGTTCGCCTACCCGCTCGGCCTGCTGGCCGGCAGCACCGCCGAGCCGACCATCCAGGTCGTCTTCTACAGCTGGGCGCAGTACAGCCTGCTGATGACGGTGATCTACACGCTGGTGCTGTTCTTCCTGTTCACCGCGCTGCCGCCGGCCCGGGCCAGGGTGCGGGCCTGGTGGCAGGCGGTGCCGCTGGTGGTCTGCCTGATCGGGCTGGCCGCGGTCACCTTCGCCGCGCCTGCCGATCCGGGGCCCGGCGGCTACCCGATCGCCACCGTGGCCGGGTTCTACCTCTTCGCCGACGCCTACCTGGCCTACGGCGTGGCCGTGGCGCTGCGCTGGACCAGGCGCTACGCCAGGGGCGCCACCGGCAGGCTGCGCACCGGGCTGCTGATCACCTCGATCGGCGAGGTGCTGCTGATCATGGCCGCGGGCGGCACCTGCGTGACCGTCGCGCTGATGTGGGCGGGCGTGCCCATGCCGGACTGGACCAGGACGCTGTCCACGCTGATCCTCTTCCCCGGCATCCTGCTGTTCATCATCGGCGTCAGCTACCCGGGCATGCTGATGCGGCTGGCCGCGCTGCGGGTGTGGTGGCAGCACCTGCGGGTCTACCACCAGCTCCGTCCACTGTGGACCACGTTGCACCGGGCCTTCCCGCAGGACTCGCTGACCCGCGGCCCGGTCCGGCCGGTGTGGGACGTGCTGAGCCTGCGTGGGGTGCACCGGCGCTACTACCGGCGGGTGATCGAGTGCCGGGACGGGCTGGTCCGGATCAGCCCCTACCTGGCGCACGTGCGGGCCGAGCAGGAGGCGCTCTCGCTGGCCGAGGCGCTGCGGGCCGGGCTGCGCGCGCACGCCGAGGGCACCGAGGTGGCCCCGCAGGCCATGTCGCTGGCACTGCCCGAGGGCGACGGCCTGGACGACGACGTGCGCGAGCTGCTGGCGCTGTCCACCGAGCTGCGCAGGGCCCCCGCGCTCGCCTGAACCGCCGGTGAACGGCCGGTGACGCTGCTCACCGGCCGGAGAGCCCCCACCCGTCAGCGGCATGCCCGGCGTCATCTACACTGGTAAGGCCCGGTCACACCTGTGCAGTCCGGATCACGACGCCCGTTCGGGGCCGTTTTGACCCTCCGCAGGGCCAGCGGGTAACCTGATCCGCTGTTGTGCGGTATACGGTGCGACTAGGGTCCGCCGCGCGTTTTCGAGTTGGTCCTCCAGCTGAAACGCATCACCGCAGTGACATCCCGTGATGTGAGGACGACGAGGTAGACCCGTGCGCACGTACAGCCCGAAGCCCGGCGAGGTGAAGCGCACCTGGCACGTCATTGACGCCCAGGACCTGGTGCTCGGCCGGCTCGCCACCCACGCCGCGACTCTGCTGCGCGGCAAGCACAAGCCCATTTTCGCTCCGCACGTCGACACCGGCGACTTCGTCATCGTGATCAACGCGGACAAGGTGGCCCTCACCGGTCAGAAGCGCGACCAGGAGTTCGTGTACCGCCACAGCGGTTACCCGGGCGGTCTGCGCAAGCGCTCGTTCGGCGAGATGATCGACAAGCACCCCACCAAGCTGGTCGAGAAGACCATCAAGGGCATGCTGCCGAAGAACAAGCTCGGCAACGCGATGGGCAAGAAGCTCAAGGTCTACGCCGGCCCGGAGCACCCGCACGCGGCCCAGCAGCCGCAGCCGTTTGAGATCAAGAAGGTCGCCCAGTGACCGCGGCCGACGAGAACTTCGAGGAAGCCAGCGTGAGCACTGAAGAGACCGCCGCCGTCGAGGAGTTCGACGCGGCAACCGAGGTTGTCGAGGACGCCGTCGCGCCCGAGGTCGAGGAGTCCGCTGAGGAGGTCGCCGCCGAGGAGACCGCCGACGTCGACGCCGACGCCGAAGAGGCCGCCCCGGTCCGCGCGATCGCCGTGCCGTCCAAGCCGGTGCAGACCGTCGGCCGTCGCAAGGAGGCCGTCGTCCGCGTCCGCCTCGTGCCCGGCAGCGGCAAGTTCACCCTCAACGGCAAGACCCTTGAGGACTACTTCCCGAACAAGGTGCACCAGCAGCTCATCAAGGAGCCGCTGGTGACCCTGGAGAAGGTCGAGGCCTTCGACATCTACGGGAACCTGCGTGGCGGTGGCCCCTCCGGCCAGGCAGGCGCGCTGCGCCTGGCGATCGCCCGCGCCCTGATCGAGGTCGACAGCGAGGACCGTCCCCCGCTGAAGAAGGCCGGCTTCCTCACTCGTGACCCGCGGGTCAAGGAGCGCAAGAAGTACGGTCTGAAGAAGGCCCGTAAGGCGCCGCAGTACAGCAAGCGCTGATTTTCAGCCGCAAGGCAACCAGCGGGAGCAGCTATCCGTATACGGAGAGCTGCTCCCGTTTTTTGTGATTCGCCGCCACCCAGCTTCCCGGAGGACCTCCCGTCATGGCCCGACTGTTCGGCACCGACGGCGTTCGCGGACTCGCCAACGCTGACCTGACCCCGGAGCTCGCGCTCTCCATCGCCGCCGCGGCGGCGCAGGTCCTGGCCGAACACGACCGCTCGCACCGCCCGGTCGCGGTGGTCGGCCGTGACCCTCGGGCCAGCGGCGAGATGCTGGAGGCCGCGGTGACCGCGGGGCTGGCCGCGGCGGGCGCGGACGTGCTGCGGGTCGGCGTGCTGCCCACCCCCGCGGTGGCCTTCCTGATCGCCGAGCTGGGCGCGGACCTGGGCGTGATGATCTCCGCCTCGCACAACGCGATGCCGGACAACGGCATCAAGCTCTTCGCCGCAGGCGGGCTCAAGCTGCCGGACACGGTCGAGGACGAGATCGAGGCCAAGATGGCCGACACCACGGCGAAGCGGCCCACCGGCGCCGGGGTCGGCCGGGTGCGCGAGGTGGCCGACGCGGGCCAGCGCTACGTGGACCACCTGCTGCTGGCCACCGGTCGGTCGCTGGAGGGCATCAAGGTCGTGGTGGACTGCGCCAACGGCGCCGCCGCCGCGGTCGCGCCGGACGCCTACCGCAGGGCGGGCGCCGAGGTCGTCGCGGTGCACGCCGACCCGGACGGCCTCAACATCAACGAGGACTGCGGCTCCACGCACATCGACGGTCTCGGCAAGATCGTGCTGGAGCACGGCGCGGACCTGGGCATCGCGCACGACGGCGACGCCGACCGCTGCCTGGCCGTGGACGCCGACGGCAACATCGTCGACGGCGACCAGATCCTGGCCGTGCTGGCGCTGGCCATGAAGGACGCCGGCGAGCTGGTCGAGGACACCCTGGTGGCCACCGTGATGAGCAACCTGGGCCTGCACCTGGCCATGCGCGAGCACGGCGTCACCCTGCGCACCACCGCGGTCGGCGACCGCTACGTGCTGGAGGAGCTGCGCGCCAACGGTTACAGCCTCGGCGGCGAGCAGTCCGGCCACGTGGTGCTGCCCAGCCACGCCACCACCGGCGACGGCCTGCTCACCGCGCTGCGCCTGATGGCCAGGATGGCCGACACCGGCAAGTCCCTGGCCGACCTGGCCGGAGTGATGCGCCGCCTGCCGCAGGTGCTCATCAACGTCAAGGTCACCGACAAGGCCGCGGTCGCCGCCGCCCCCTCGGTCGCCGAGGCGGTGGCCGGGGTCGAGGCCGAGCTGGCGGGCAACGGCCGGGTGCTGCTGCGCCCCTCCGGCACCGAGCAGCTGGTCAGGGTGATGGTGGAGGCGCAGACCCAGGGGGCGGCCCAGGAGGCGGCCCAGCGGCTGGCCGAAGTGGTCGCCGCGGTGCGCTGACCACCCGGCACGCTAGGTTCGGGGCATGATCGCGATCGGCGTGCCCGAACTGCTGTTGCTGATGTTCGTGCTGGCCATGGGTGTGGTGGTGCTGGTCGCCGCGGTGCTGGCCGCACGGCGGAAGCGGCGGCAGCGGTAAGGGCACACGCCCCGGCCGGAGCCGGGTACATTTCTCTCCCAGACGTGGAAAGACCCTGGGGGCCGTGAGATGAGTGTTGAGGACAGGCTGGCCGCCGCGCTGCGACAGCAGTACGAGGCCACCCGGGAGAACGAGCTGCTCAGGGACATGCGCGAGTCCCAGGCGGCCAAGATCAAGGCCGAGTCCAAGGAAGCGGTCGACCAGCAGGGCAAGATCACCGACCGGATGACCGCGCACATCACCGAGCTGGCCAAGCGGCAGCGCCGCGGCGGTGGCTGGGCGACGAGTTCGGTGATGGACCGCAACGACGGCCAGCTCAGCTTCGGCGTCGAGGACGAGGAAGAGGAGCGCGGCTACCGGCCTGCGCCCTACGCCGCCCCCGTGTCGCCGCCCCCGCCACCTCCGCCACCGGTGGCCCCGCCGCCCCCGGTCCGGCGCGCGCCCGCCCGCCGCCCGGCCGACGACGATGACGACTACGAGCAGCAGTCCTGGCTGAGCTGAGCGGTCAGGGCAGGCGGAGCAGGGCCGCGACCACCGAGTGGTCCTGATCGGCCGAGACCACCACCGCCGGGCCGGTGCGCCCGGCGGTGAGCACGCCGATCAGCTGGAACAGTCCCGCCGCCGCGCCGGTGTCGCCGAGCAGCGCGGCCGGATCCACCGCGGCGGCGCTCGGGAACAGTCCGGACACCACCGCCGGGGCGCTGACCACCGCGACCTCGGCGGGATCGACCCGGTGCCGAGCCAGCAGGCGGCGCACGCAGTCGGCGGCCGCGTCCCGCACCCCGCCCACCACCGAGCCGAAGCCGAGCACCTCGGCCAGCACCGGCCGCTGGCCGGGCGGCTCCAGCAGCAGCACACCCGCGCCCTCGCCCAGTGGACCGGCGGCGACCGGGTACTGCCCTTCCAGCCAGGCACGTTCCGGGGTCAGCTCCTCAGTGCCGCCGACCAGGGCACGGGCGCACTGGCCGCCCTGGACGAGCCTGCTCGCGTAGCGCAGCGCGGTGAGCACGGCGGCCCGGCCACCGGCCACGGTCGCGTTCGGGCCGCGCAGGCCGTGCCGGATGGCGCAGATCGAGGCCGGGCCGTTCATCAGCGCGAACGGCACCAGGGACGGTTCGATGAAGTAGGGCCTGCGCCGGGTCAGCGAGCCGCGCACCACGTTCGCCTGGGTGTGCGCGCTGCCGCTGGTGGTGCCCAGCACCAGCGCGGTGTCCTCCTCGGCCAGGCCGGGGTGCGCGGCGAGCAGCTCGCCGACGGTGAGCACGGCCAGCGCGGCGGCCCGGTCCATCGAGGCGGTGCCCTTCAGGCCGAGCTCGCCCTGGATGTCCAGGTCCGGCACCGCGAACCCGGCCGGCGGCCTGCCTTCGCGCAGGCCGGTGAGCAGGGTCGCGGTGCGCAGGCCGAAGGCGGAGGCCGCGGCGTGCGCGGTGAGCGCCAGCCCGGTCACGCCGCCGCCCCGAGCAGCACGATGGCGTTGTTGCCGCCGAAGGCCAGTCCGTTGCTCTGCACCACGCGCAGCCGGGCGGGCACGCTGGTGTTGGGCACGCAGTCGATGGGGCAGTCCGGGTCGGTGGTCCGGTGGTTGATGGTCGGCGGGATGAAGCCCTCGGTGATGGCCAGCGCGCAGGCGGCCACGGACAGCGCGGTGGCCGCGCCCATGGTGTGCCCGAGCATCGACTTGAGCGAGACCGTGCGCGGCGGGCGCTCGCCGAAGACCTCGCGGATGGCCGCGGTCTCGGTGATGTCGTTGGCCTTGGTGCCGGTGCCGTGCGCGGAGATCAGGTCCACCTGCGCCGGGGTGACCCCCGCGTTGGCCAGCGCGCGGGACATGCCGCGGGCGATGCCGGAGCGCTCCGGCGCGACCTGGTGGTAGGCGTCGCAGCTGAGCCCGTAGCCGAGCAGCTCGGCGTAGATCCGCGCGCCCCTGGCCACCGCGGTCTCCCACGGCTCCAGCAGCAGCACCGCGGCGCCCTCGCCGGTCAGGATGCCCTGGCGGTCGGCGTCGAAGGGGCGGCACAGGTCGGGGGAGATGGTGCCGAGGCGGTAGAAGCTGGTGAAGGTCAGCCTGCACATGGCGTCCGCGCCGCCGCAGAGGGCGAAGTCGGCCTCGCCGGAGCGGATCGCGTCGAAGCCGTTGCCGATCGCGTAGTTGCCCGCCGAGCAGGCCGTGCCCAGCGTGCACAGCTCCACCTGGCGCAGGCCCAGCTCGGCGGCGATGTCCAGGCACAGCCGGGAGGCCGGCACCTGCGCGGCCAGCGCCGGGTCCCGGTGCCCGGCCCCGGCCCGCAGGTCGGCCTCGACCAGCCGTTCCAGGGTGGGCGCGCCGCCGTCGGTGGTGCCCATCGAGACGAGCCCGTACCCCTCGCGCAGCGCTGCCACGCTCTGCCCCGCGTCGCGCACGGCCATCCCGGCGGCGGCCGCGGCGAACTGACCGGCCCGGCCCAGCTCGGCCGGATCGACCGTGTGCAGCCAGTCCGCCGGGACGAAGTCGGTGACCTCGCAGCCGGTGGTGCGGTCGAAGCCCTGGGTGTCGAAGGCGCTGATCGGCCTGGCCCCGCTGTGGCCGGCGCGCAGCCCGTCCCGGAAGGCCCCGGCGCCGATCCCGATGCTGGAGACCACGCCGATCCCGGTGATCGCGACCCGCCTGCTCACGCCTGGCGCGCCCGGTCCAGCACGTCCAGCACGGCCTGCAGGTTGACCAGGTTCTCCAGCTCGGACTCGTCCACCTCGACGTCGTACTCGATCTCCAGGTTGGCCAGCAGCTCGATCAGCATCATCGAGTCGGCGCCCAGCTCGACGAACGAGGTCTCGGGCTGGATCAGCGCCTGCTCGACCCCGAGCACCCTGCTGATCACCGCGCGGATGCGTTCGACCTGGTCCTCCACGGGGTGTGCCGCCTTTCCGGTGCGCTGACGAGGTGTCCATTCAACTACGACACGGTAGGGTTCGGCGCCGACATCGACCTGGCGGGGGATGAGATGCCGAAGACGACGCAGGTGCTGGCCAGGGTGCTGCCCACCGACGTGTCCGACATATTCCTGATGGTGACCATGGCCGCGGCGCTGGCCGCCCTGGTGATCTCGATCATGGTGCTGGTGAAGCTGGGCAAAACCGGACACCGAGGTCAGCCTCCTGTGTCGTTCGGGCCGCCCCCTGGGCCACCCGGACCGGGGAACCAGCCCTTCCCGCAGCAGCAGCCGGTGAATCCGGGGCAGCAGCCTCCCCCTGTATGGGGTCAGTCGCAGGGGTGACCTGACCCCTGGTCTTACACCCGGAGTGTTCGCCCGGTCGGCGGAACCGCTGAACCGTGTGTGTCGGGCTGGCCGGTGTGCCACAGTGAGCGCAGGCCCTGAGTGCGGGCCGGGCGCGGTGCGCGGTGTGCGCGCGCAAACCGTTGACCGCCGCCGGGAACGGCTGGCAGAGCGGCGACGTCTGCGTTGTGAACACTCCAATGGGGAGGAAGGGACCGTGGCAGGTTACGGATCTGATCCGGGGACGATGACCCGGGTCGCCAACTCCATCGCAGACGGTGCGACCAAGACCAGTGAGGCCGTCAAGGACTTCGTGGCCACCCAGGCCAACCCGGCGGACTTCGGCGTGAAGCACCAGGACAAGGGCGGTCCCTACCGCGAGGGTGTGCAGAAGCTGGCCGACGGGGTCAAGGGCATGGTCGAGTCGATGACCGCCTTCTCCAACAAGGTCAAGCAGTCCGCCGGCACCTACCGCGGCTCTGACTCCAACAACGCCGGCACTGTGCGTGGCTCCGGGAGCAAGTGATGGCAAAGAGTGACTGGGAAGAAGTCAAGGCGATCCTTGACAACCCCAACGTCAACCCGGACACCAAGCGGGAGATCCTCGACGAGTACCTGGACACGCGCGAGGACGACCGCATTGACGACGAGCACAAGAAGTACATCAAGGAGTACTCGCCCGGGAACGAGCTCGACGACGAGGACGAGAGCGAGTTCGACGGCGACGATGACGACGAGGACGAGGAACAAGAGCTCGACGAAGCGGTAGCCAAGGGCAAGAAAGAGGCTACCGACGCGGACAACAAAGACGGCAGCGACAAGAAGGCCACCGACGCCAACAACCAGGCGAAGGACAAGATCGGCAAGGCCCAGGCGCCCACCCTGGCCGAGGGCACGGTCAAGAACTCCAACGAGCTGTTCGACCCGGCGGCCAGCAGCCTGGAGATGTTCAAGCGCTTCCTGCCCGCCTGGAACCTGCGCGGCAAGGGCGTCGACTACCAGACCAAGATCCAGCTGCGCTGGGAAGAGCAGAAGAACATCGACTTCCGCAAGTTCCTGCTGGAAGCCGATGAGTTCAACAAGGCCAAGGCCGCGGTCGACCAGTACGTGGACGACATCGACGGCCAGCTGATCAGCCTCTACGGCGCCTGGGACGGCAAGGCCGCCAGCGCCTCCAGCCAGCACTACAGCGGCGCGGTGCGCCCGCAGCTGGACCAGCTGGTCAAGCAGCTCGGCGGCGCGAGCGAGACGCTGACCAAGGCGGTCGGCGAGATCTACCGGGCGTGCAAGCTCAAGTGCGAGGAGCTGACCAACGCCTTCACCCTCACCATCGCGGGCGCGCCGCCGGAGATGGCCAAGAAGATCGTCACCATCGCCACCCAGGGCCTCACCGGCGACGACGACGCGCAGCGCAACCAGATCAAGGAGGTGGCGAGCTGGCTGGACCGCACGACCGGCAGCGCCACCTCGCGCGCGCTGGACGACGACGACTGTGGTGACCTCGAGGAATCCACCAAGACGATGGTGCGCGAGACCTGCCAGAAGTGGGCCGACGGTCCCTTCGACAAGGAGTTCGGCGGCAAGCTCACCCAGTTCGAGAACTCCTGCAACGCCGCGGTGACCACGGTCAACGCGCAGTGGGACTCGATCAACAACTTCCTCAAGGGCTACGAGCCGAAGTTTCCCAAGGAGGGCTCCGGCGGCGGTGGTGACACCGGCGGCAACGGCGGTGGTGGCACCGGTTCCGGCGGTGGTGGCGGCACGGGTTCCGGTGGCGGTGGCACGGGGTCCGGCGGTGGTGGCGGTGGCGGCATGCCCAAGCCGCCCGTGATGCCGGAGCTGCCCAAGCCCGAGGTGCCCGACCCCTCGAAGCTGATGGACCAGACCGACCCGTCCAAGGTGAAGGTGCCCAACGACGAGCAGACGGTCACCATCGACGACGGCAGCGGGCGCAAGATCCAGGTGACCGAGCCGACGGACGACGGCAAGGTCAAGATGATGATCACCGGTCCGGACGGCAAGCCGAAGCCGTACGAGATCGACTTCCAGCTGCCCGGCGAGAAGCCCGGCCAGCCCGGTCAGCCGGGTGGGATCCCTGGTCAGCCCGGTGGGCCCGGCCAGCAGGGCGGGACTCCCGGGGTGCCGCACGAGCGGCTGGACGTCTCCGGCAAGCCCGGGGGCGAGCAGCCGACCCAGATCAAGCCCGGTCCGGACGGGACCGCCTCGTTCCGGGACGGCAACTCGCTGATCACCACCCAGCTGGTGCCCGGCACGGACGACCAGATGAAGGTCACCGTGGACAACATGGACGGCAAGCCGCCGACCACGTACACGGTGAACTTCGAGGACGAGGCCAAGGGCGGCCCCGGCCAGACTGGGCCCGGTGCCCAGGGTGGCCCCGGCGGCCAGGGGCAGGGTGGCCAGGGCGGGATGCCGCGGCCGATGCCGATGATGGGCGGCGAGCCGGGTGAGATCCGCCAGGGCGGCCCGGCGCGGCCCGAGCCGATGCAGTTCCAGCAGGGCGGCCCGTACCAGCCCGAACCGGCCTACGGGCGGATGGAGCCCGGTCCCGGTCAGCACTTGCAGACCGAGCCCGCCTACGGACGTCACGGTGAGCCGATGATGCCGCAGGGCGCCCAGGGTGGTCCGCCGCCCGGGTGGCAGGGCGGTCCGCCGCAGGGGCCGCCGCCTGGCTGGCAGGGTGGTCCGCCGCCGCAGGGCTGGGGCGGTCCGCCGCCCGGGTTCCCGCCGCAGGGGCCGCCGCCCGGCTGGCAGGGTGGTCCGCCGCCCGGGATGCCGTGGCAGCACGAGCCGATGCCCGCGCAGCACGGCGGTCCGCCGCCTCCGCCGCCCCCGCCGCCGGGGTGGCAGCCGCCGCCTCCGCCGCCGCAGTTCGTCGGCAACGACCACGGTGGCTGGCAGGGTGGCCCGCAGCACGGCGGTCCGCCGCCGCCTCCGCCGCCGAACTGGCAGCCGCCGCCCCCGCCGAACTGGGGCGGTCCGCAGCCGGGCTTCAACGGCGGGCCGTTCCCGTCGCAGGGCTTCGTCGACGGCACCGCGACGGCCTCGGCCGCCGGGGGCAGCTACGACGGTGGCTACACCCAGTCCTCCGCCGGTGGCGGCAGCCTGGGCAACCCGTCCGCGGGCAGCGCGTTCGGCAGCGGGCCGGACCAGCCCTCCGCCGGTGGCGCGGGGCTCTCGGACACCAACAGCCCGCAGGCCGGCGGCTCCGGTGGGGCCGGACTGGCCTCGGTGCCCGATGGCGCGGCCTGGAACCAGCAGCAGATGGGCGGCCAGCCCCCGGCGGGCGCGCCCATGGGCGGCGGCATGCCGATGGGCGGCGGCGCGGGCGCCGGTGGCGGCCAGGGCGGCGACCAGGAGCGGCAGAGCAGCAACTGGCGCACGCAGGGCCAGTACTTCTCCGTGGACGAGGAGGGGGAGCGGAAGTGGGTCAACCCGGTGCTGGGTGACGACGGCTTCCGCGACCGCTGAGCGCGCGCACCCGTGACAGCTGAGAAGGGCGGCCGGTGACCGGACCGCGGTGGGGGCAGGGACCGGGCGGCTACTCGCCGCCCGGCTTCGGCCCAGGGACGCCGGGGATGCCGTCACCGGGGACATCGTCAGGGCCGCCAGGGCTGCTGCCGCCAATGATGCGGAAGCCGTCGCTGGTCGCGGTGGTGGTCGCGTTCGTCTGGGTGGTCGTCAGCGCCGGGGTGTAGGTCGGCTTCGGGCTGAGCGTGGCCGGTGGCAGCCGCCTCGGCGGGTTCCACCTCGGTGCCGGGCACCTGCCCAACGACATCCTTGATCTTCGCGGTGCTGACCCTGTGCCGGCAGACCTGGGCCAGGTTCATCCTGCTCGGGCTCTGCCTGGTCTTCGCCGGTGTGCACCTGTGGCGGCTGATCGAGAAGCTGCCTGCTGTACCTGCTGCCGCCGGTGAACCGGGCGCTGGGCAAGCCGCGGCCGCACCCCGGGCGGGACAGCCGCCGCGAGGCTGATCAGCGGTGTGTGGCCGTGGGCAGCGGGCCCCGGGTGTAGTCGATCGTGCAGCCGCGGACCTCTTCCTCCAGCAGTGCGCTGTAGGCGCGGGTGCCGGTGAGGATGCGCAGCAGGAACGCGGTGGTCAGCGCCTTGGTCAGCTTCTGGGTGGTGTGGTGGGACCGGCCGTCCAGCAGCAGGTCGCTCCAGTGCCTGCCCTCGGTGAAGGCCAGGTGGGTGGCCTTGGTGATGCCCCGCAGCTGCACCGGTCCGGCCCAGGCCTGGGCGACCGGTTCGACGTGGCCGACCGTTGGCGCGACCAGGTCCTGCACCGCGGACAGGTGCAGGCCGGGCATGGCGCAGTGGTGCGCGGCGTCCAGGGCTGAGGGGCGGGTCTCCGACAGGGCCATGGTGACCACGGCGCGGACCCGCTCGTCCTCGGCGGCGGACAGCACGGCCGCGCCGCCGCCCATGGAGTGACCGGCCACCGCGAGCCGTTCCGGGTGCACGCTGAGCTGGCCCTCGCCGAGGCGGACGCCGGTGCACACGTCCAGCGCGGTGCGCAGGTCGGCGGCGAGCAGGCGGTGGCTGGGCAGTGCGCCGGTGTGCGTGCCGGGGGCCGCGACCACGATGCCCCAGGAGGCCAGGTGCTTGAGCAGGCCCAGGTAGCGGCGGGCCGGTTGCAGCCAGCCGTGCCCGAAGGCCACCGCGGGCAGCCCGAGGCCCTGTGCTGGGGTGAGGATCACACCGGGCAGGCCGATCAGGCCCAGGTCGCCGCGCAGCACCTTGTGCGGACCGGGGCGGGTCAGCGTCACCAGCGCCTGCTTGGCCGTCAGGGCCTTGACCGCGCGTGCCATGCCCCGGACGGTAGTGGATACCGCCCCGCCCGGCTGGCGTCGGCCCGAGGTTTGGACCAATCCGACTCCGCCGACGGCAGCGCCTACCCTGTCCCGAGTGTGCGGGATCGTGGGATACGTAGGACATCGACCAGCTCTGACCGTCGTGCTGGACGGGTTGCGGCGGCTGGAGTACCGGGGCTATGACTCGGCTGGCGTGGCCGTGCTGGACGGCGGTGGCGGACTGGCCGTGGAGCGCAAGGCCGGGCCGCTGGTCAACCTGGAGACCAGGCTGGACGAGGTCGGCCGGGACGGCTTCGCCGGCACCAGCGGCATGGGCCACACCCGGTGGGCCACGCACGGCGCGCCGACCGACCGCAACGCGCACCCGCACCGGGACGGCACCGGCAAGCTGGCCGTGGTGCACAACGGGATCATCGAGAACTTCATCGCGCTGCGCGCCGAGCTGGAGGCCGCCGGGGTCGAACCGGCCAGCGACACCGACAGCGAGACCGCGGCGCACCTGATCGCCGCCGCCTACCGCGAGGGCGAGACCGCCGGTGACCTGGCCGCCTCGGTGCGGCTGGTCTGCCGCCGCCTGGAGGGCGCGTTCACCCTGGTCGTCACGCATGCCGACCACCCGGACCTGGTCCTCGCCGCGCGGCGGTCCTCGCCGCTGGTGGTCGGGGTCGGCGAGGGGGAGAACTTCGTCGCCTCCGACGTGGCCGCCTTCATCGAGCACACCAGGGACGCGGTCGAGCTGGGCCAGGACCAGGTGGTCGAGCTGACCCGCGCCGGGTACCGGGTCACCGACTTCCACGGCGAGGACGCGCCGTGCACGCCCTTCCACGTGGACTGGGACCTCGCGGCCGCGGAGAAGGGCGGCCACGAGTACTTCATGCTCAAGGAGATCGAGGAGCAGCCCGACGCGCTGGCCAACACGCTGCGCGGGCACTTCCAGGACGGCCGGATCGTGCTCGACGAGCAGCGCCTGTCCGACCAGGACCTGCGGGACGTGGACAAGGTCTTCGTGGTGGCCTGCGGCTCGGCCTACCACTCCGGGCTGGTCGCCAAGTACGCCATCGAGCACTGGACCCGGCTGCCCGTGGAGGTCGAGCTGGCCAGCGAGTTCCGCTACCGGGACGCGGTGCTGGACCGCTCCACCCTGGTGGTGGCGGTCTCCCAGTCCGGCGAGACCGCGGACACCCTGGAGGCGGTGCGGCACGCCCGCGGGCAGAAGGCCCGGGTGCTGGCGGTCTGCAACACCAACGGCGCGCAGATCCCGCGCGAGTCCGACGCGGTGCTCTACACCCACGCCGGGCCGGAGATCGGGGTCGCCTCCACCAAGGCGTTCCTGGCCCAGATCGCGGCCAACTACCTGGTCGGCCTGGCCCTGGCGCAGGCCCGCGGCACCAAGTACCCGGACGAGGTGGCACGCGAGTTCCACGAGCTGGCGGCGATGCCGGCCGCGGTCAGCCAGGTGCTGTCCACAGTGGACCGGATGCGTGAGCTGGCGCGGGAGCTGGCCGACGCCAAGGCGGTGCTGTTCCTCGGCCGCCACGTGGGCTACCCGGTGGCCCTGGAGGGCGCGCTCAAGCTCAAGGAGCTGGCCTACATGCACGCCGAGGGCTTCGCCGCCGGTGAGCTCAAGCACGGGCCGATCGCGCTGATCGAGGAGGGGCTGCCGGTCGTGGTGGTCATGCCCTCGCCGAAGGGCCGGGCGGTGCTGCACAGCAAGCTGCTGTCCAACATCCAGGAGATCAGGGCCCGCGGCGCGCGCACCATCGTGATCGCCGAGGAGGGCGACGAGACGGTGCGGCCCTTCGCCAACGACCTGATCGAGCTGCCCGCGGTGCCCACCCTGTTGCAGCCGCTGGTCTCCACCATCCCGCTGCAGGTGCTGGCCGCGGAGATCGCCCGCGCGCGCGGCTACGACGTGGACAAGCCGCGCAACCTGGCCAAGTCGGTCACCGTCGAGTGAGCGGCGTCTGGGGCGCCGACCGGGTCAGGGCGGCCGAGCACGAGGTGTTCCAGCGGGTCCCCGAGGGCGCGCTGATGCGCAGGGCCGCCTTCGGCCTGGCCACCTACGCCATCGGCATGCTGGCAGAGCTGACCGGCGGTGTGTCCGGGCGGCGGGTGACGCTGCTGGTGGGCGCGGGCAACAACGGCGGGGACGCGCTGTGGGCCGGGCACTTCCTGCGGCGGCGCGGGGTCGCCGTCGAGGCGGTGCTGCTGGACCCGGAGCGGGCGCACCCCGCTGGGCTGGCCGCGCTGCGCCGGGCAGGCGGCCGGATCGCCACCGACCACCTGGCCGCGGTGCGGGCCGCCGACCTGGTGCTGGACGGCATCGTCGGGTTGTCCGCCCGCGGTCCGCTGCGGCCAGCGGCGGCTGAGCTGGTCGAGCAGGTGGCGGCCCCGATCCTGGCGGTGGACCTGCCCAGTGGCGTGGACCCGGACACCGGCGTGGTGTCCGGCCCGGCCGTGCACGCCGCCGCCACGGTGACCTTCGGCTGCCTCAAACCGGTGCACGTGCTGGCCGCCGGGCACTGCGGCGAGGTCTGCCTCATCGACATCGGCATCGGCGACGACCTGGGCGAACCCGAGCTGGTGGTGCTCTCCGACGCCGAGGTCGGCGCGCGCTGGCCGGTGCCCGGCGCGAGCGATGACAAGTACACCCAGGGCGTCACCGGCCTGGCCGCCGGGTCCGCGGTCTACCCCGGCGCGGCGGTGCTGGCCACCGGCGCGGCCATCCGGGCCACCTCCGGCATGGTGCGCTACGCGGGCGAGGCCGCCGACCCGGTGCGGGACCGCTGGCCGGAGGTGGTGGCCACCGGCTCGGTCACCGACGCCGGCCGGGTGCAGGCCTGGGTGGTCGGCCCCGGCCTCGGCACCGGCACCGCGGGCGCGGAGGTGCTGCGCCAGGTGCTGGCCGCCGGTGTGCCGGTCTGCGCGGACGCCGACGCGATCACCCTGCTGGCGGCGGACGAGTCGCTCTGGGACGAGCGCGACCCGGACACCCCGATGGTGCTCACCCCGCACGACCGCGAGTTCGCCCGCCTGGCAGGCACGGTCGGCGAGGACCGGGTGGCCGCGGCCCGCCGCGCCGCGCAGCGCACCAACGCGGTGGTGCTGCTCAAGGGCCACGCCACCGTGATCGCCGCGCCGGACGGCCGGGTGCTGGTCAACCCGGCCCGCTCGGCCTGGCTGGCCACCGCCGGGTCGGGTGACGTGCTCTCCGGTCTGATCGGCGCGCTGCTGGCCGGTGGCATGGACCCGCTGCTGGCCGCGGGCTGCGCGGTGCGCGCGCACGAGGTGGCCGGACAGCTGGCCGCGCGGGACGCGCCGACCTCGGCCTCGGTGCTGGTGGACGTGCTGCCCGGGGCGATCCGCGCGCTGCGGTCGGCATCCGGGTTGGGAACCGGCAGTTCCAGTATTTGAGGGTGCCGACTCGCCGCAGGTGTCCATAGGGTGGTCCCAGGTGTGCGAGGACGGACACAGCGGGGTGAGTGGATGAGCCAGATCCGCGTCTTGGGCGAGCCGGTCGAGCGGGGCGAGGAGGTGCTCACGCCCGCGGCGCTGGACTTCGTGGCCGGGTTGCACCGGGCCTTCGGGGCGCGGCGGCGCGAGCTGCTCGCCCGGCGGGCCGAGCGCAGGGCCCAGGCCGCGGCGGACCGGCGGCTGGACTTCCTGCCGGAGACCAGGGAGATCCGCGAGTCGGAGTGGCGGGTGGCGCAGGCCCCCGCCGACCTGCGGGACCGGCGGGTCGAGATCACCGGGCCGACCGAGCGGAAGATGGCGATCAACGCGCTCAACTCCGGGGCCAAGGTGTGGCTGGCCGACCTGGAGGACGCGAACACCCCGCACTGGCGCAACGTGGTCTCCGGCCAGGTCAACCTGGCCGACGCGGTGCGCAAGACGATCGAGCTGAGCACGCCGGAGGGCAAGCGGTACGCGCTGCGCGAGGACGTCGAGCACGCGGTGGTCGTGGTGCGGCCGCGTGGCTGGCACCTGGACGAGGCGCACCTGCTGGTGGACGGCGAGCCGGTGGCCGGGGCGCTGGTGGACTTCGGGCTCTACTTCTTCCACAACGCGGCCGAGCTGCTCGCCCGCGGCAGCGGCCCCTACTTCTACCTGCCCAAGCTGGAAAGCCACCTGGAAGCCCGGCTGTGGAACGACGTGTTCACCCAGGCCCAGGCCGAGCTGGGCATCCCGCAGGGCACCGTGCGGGCCACCGTGCTGATCGAGACCATCCCGGCCGCCTTCGAGATGGACGAGATCCTCTACGAGCTGCGCGAGCACGCCGCCGGGCTGAACGCGGGCCGCTGGGACTACCTGTTCAGCATCATCAAGACCTTCCGCGACTCCGGGCCCGAGTTCGTGCTGCCCGACCGCAACAGCGTCACCATGACCGCGCCGTTCATGCGGGCCTACACCGAGCTGCTGGTGCGCACCTGCCACCGGCGCGGCGCCTTCGCCATGGGCGGGATGGCCGCGTTCATCCCGAACCGGCGCGACCCCGAGGTCACCGCGACCGCGCTGGCCAAGGTCCGCGAGGACAAGCAGCGCGAGGCCGAGGACGGCTTCGACGGGTCCTGGGTGGCCCACCCCGACCTGGTGCCGGTCTGCCGCGAGGTCTTCGACGCGGTGCTCGGCGATGAGCCCAACCAGCTGGGCCGGACCCGGGAGGACGTGCAGGTCAAGGCCGAGCAGCTGCTGGACGTGGCCTCCGCGGAGGGGGCGGCGACCGCGGCCGGGCTGCGCAGCGCGGTGGACGTCGGGGTGCGCTACATCGCCTCCTGGCTGTCCGGCAACGGCGCGGCGGCCATCCACAACCTGATGGAGGACGCGGCCACCGCGGAGATCTCCCGGTCCCAGCTGTGGCAGTGGATCTACAACGACGTCGGCCTGGACACCGGCGAGCCGGTCACCGCGGACCTGGTGCGCCGGGTGCTGGCCGAGGTCACCGCGCACCTGCGCGGCGAACACCTGGCCCACCTGGACCAGGCGGCCGAGGTGTTCGAGCAGGTGACGCTGGCCCAGGAGTACCCCGACTTCCTCACCCTGCCCGCATACCAGCGGATCGTCACGACCTAGGAGAGTCCACAGTGGACCTGGACGCGATAGCGGGCGAGCTCGACCGGCAACTATCCACTGTGGACTTCGAGCGGGACCGGGCCTATCCGGGCGATCCCGGCGGGCGGCAACCGGTGCACACCGTCTACGTGCCGGCCGACCGGGTCCGGCCAGGACTGGCCGCGGCCTGGGGCGCGCAGGCGCGGGCGGCGCTGGCCGAGCACGCCCCGGACGGGGCCGCGCTGGCCGCGGCCACCGGGGTGGACGGCGCGGCCGGGCTGCGCGGCCGGGTGCTGGCCAAGCTGACCGCGGAGCCGATCGAGGACCTGCGGGTCGACCTGGAGGACGGCTTCGGCGCACCCGGCGAGGCCGAGGAGGACGCGGCGGCCCGCTCGGCCGGGCGGGCGCTGCGCGAGGACCTGGCGGCAGGCACCGCGCCGCCGTTCTGCGGCGTGCGGCCCAAGGGCCTGGAACCTGCGCTGCGGCGGCGCGGGCTGCGCAGCCTGGCGCTGTTGCTGACCGAGCTGGTCGACGGCGGGCTGCCGCCGGGGTTCGTGATCACCTTCCCGAAGGTCACCTCGGCCGCGCAGGTCACCTCCGCGGTGTGGCTGTGCGGGCGGCTGGAGCAGGAGCTCGGGCTGGCCGAGGGCACGCTGCGGTTCGAGCTCCAGGTGGAGACCACCCAGGCGATCCTGGGCCCGGACGGGCGGGCCACCGTGGCCGAGATGGTGCACGCCAGCGAGGGCCGGTGCGCCGGGCTGCACTACGGCACCTACGACTACAGCGCGGCCTGCGGGGTCACCGCGGCGCTGCAGAGCATGGCCCACCCGGTGGCCGAGCACGCCCGGATGGTGATGCTGCTGGCCGCGGCGGGCACCGGGGTGCGGCTGTCCGACGGGTCCACCAACATCCTGCCGGTGGGCGGCAGCGCCGAGGTGCACGCGGGCTGGCGGCTGCACGCCCGGCTGGTCCGGCGGTCCCTGGACAGCGCCTACTACCAGGGCTGGGACCTGCACCCGCACCAGCTGCCCACCCGGTTCCTGGCCACCTACGCCTTCTACCGGGAGGCCTTCCCGGCCGCGGCCGCGCGGCTGCGCGCCTACCGGGACCGGATCGCGGGCACCGTGCTGGACGAGCCGGCCACCGCGCAGGCGCTGGCGATCGGGCTGGTGCGCGGGCTGGACTGCGGGGCGCTGGCGGCCGAGGAGGTCGAGCAGGCGGTGGGCGCGCAGCGGGCCGAGCTGGAGGTGCTGGCGCGGCGGCGGATCGGCTGAGGCGCTCCTGGGCTGCCCGGCGGATCCTTGTGACACCATTGACGGTGTTATGGCTGACCAGACGCGCTCCGCCCGCGCCGAGACCGTGATCGACACGGCGGCGCTGCGGCACAACTACGCCCACCTGGCCGGGCTGGCCGCCGCCTCCGGCGCGGCGACCATGGCCGTGGTCAAGGCCGACGGCTACGGCCACGGCGCGGTCGAGGTGGCGAAGGCCGCGCTGACCGCCGGGGTGACCTGGATCGGGGTGGCCGCGCCGGAGGAGGCGCTGGAACTGCGCGCCGCCGGGATCACCGCGCCCGTGCTGTGCTGGCTGTACCCGGTGGAGCAGGACTTCAGCGCGGCCATCGCCGCCGAGGTCGACCTGTCGGTGTCCTCGCGGGCCGAGCTGGCCGGGGTGCTGGCGGGGGTGGCGGCGACCGGGCGGGCCGCGCGGATCCACATCAAGGTGGACACCGGCCTGTCCCGCAACGGGGCCGAGCCGGGCAGCTGGCAAGGCCTGTTCGAGGCGGCGGCCAAGGCCGCGGCCGACGGCGCGGTCGAGGTGGTCGGCCTGTGGTCGCACCTGGCCAGCGCGGACGAGCCGGACAGCCCGGCCACCGACCAGCAGGCCGAGGTCTTCGCGCAGGCCTACCGGACCGCGCTGGAGCTGGGCCTGCGGCCGATGCGGCACCTGGCCAACTCCGCGGCCACCCTGCTGCGGCCTGACCTGCACTTCGACCTGGTCCGGGTGGGCATCGCGGGCTACGGCCTGAACCCGGTGCCCGGCCACGGCGGCGAGCAGCTGCGCCCGGCGATGACCTTCCGCTCCAGCGTGAGCAGGGTGAAGCGGGTGCCGGCCGGGACCGGCGTGTCCTACGGCCTGACCTGGACCGCGCCCGCGGAGACCAGCCTGGCCCTGGTGCCGGTGGGCTACGCCGACGGCGTGCCCAGGGCACTCTCCGGCCGGATGGAGGTCTTCCTGGGCGGGCGGCGGCTGCCGGTGGTCGGCCGGATCTGCATGGACCAGATCGTGGTGGACTGCGGCGACGCCGAGGTGGCCGAGGGCGACGAGGTCATCCTGTTCGGGCCGGGTGACCAGGGCGAACCCACCGCGCAGGAGTGGGCTGACAAGATCGGCACCATCCACTACGAGATCGTCACCGGCATGTACCGGCCGCGGGTGCGGCGCAGCTACCGGGGCCGCGGATGAACCGGATCTGGCGCGCCGTCGGCATCGCGGGCGGCGTGCTCGGCGCGGCCGTCGGCGCGGGCGCGGTCGGCGCGGCCACCCAGACCCGCCGGATCAAGGCCCAGCGCGCGGGCGGCGCCGAGGACGACCCGTTCACCGACGAGGAGCTGGGCGAGCTGCGCCCGGACCGGCAGTCCACCGTGGCCGCCGACGACGGCACGCCGCTGGCCTGCGAGGAGGTCGACCCGGCCGACGGCGGCAAGGCCGAGCTGACCGTGGTGCTGGTGCACGGCTACACCCTGGACCGCCGCTGCTGGCACTTCCAGCGCCGGGACCTGCCCGAGCTGGTCGACCCGCGGATCCGGCTGGTGCTCTACGACCAGCGCTCGCACGGCCGCTCCGGCCGCGCGGGCAGGGACACCGCGACCATCGAGCAGCTGGGCCGGGACCTGGACGCGGTGCTGCGCGCGCTGGCCCCGGACGGGCCGCTGGTGCTCGTCGGGCACTCCATGGGCGGTATGACGATCATGGCGCTGGCCGAGCAGCAGCCCGAGCTGTTCGTGGACCGGGTGCGCGGGGTCGCGCTGATCGGCACCGCGGCGGGCAAGGTGGGCAGCTCCGGCCTGCCCCGGCCGCTGCTGTCCCGGTACAACCCGGTGACCCTGGGCGTGGGCAAGGTGGCCGGCACGCTGCCCGGCGTGGTCGAGTGGGTGCGCAAGGTGGGCGGCGAGATCACCTGGAGCGTGGTGCGGCGGCTGGCCTTCGGCGACCGCGAGGTGAGCCCCTCGCTGGTGGACCTGATGGACCGGATGATCGACGACACCCCGGTCGAGGTGATGACCGACTTCCTGTCCACCCTGGAGACGCACAACCGGTACGCCGCGCTGGCCGGCCTTCGGCACTGCACGGTGCTGGTGCTGGGCGGCGACGCGGACCGGCTGACCCCGTACTCGCACTCCGAGGCCATCGCGGCCGAGCTGCCGGACGCCGAGCTGGTGCGCGCCACCGGGGCCGGGCACATGGTGATGCTGGAGCAGGCCGGGCTGGTGACCGGGAAACTGACCGAACTCATCCGGCGCTGTGCCAGCCCCGGGAGCGGAAAGCGTTGGTGGCGAAAGGCATGACCACTGTGGACAGTGCACTGTGGACGATCGAACTGCCCCAGGTGGCGGACACCGAGGCATTCGGCGCCCGGCTCGGCGCGCTGCTGGCCGCCGGTGACCTGGTGCTGCTCGCCGGGCCGCTCGGCGCCGGGAAGACCGCGCTGACCAGGGGGATCGCCGCCGGTCTTGGCGTGCGCGGGCAGGTCAGCTCGCCGACCTTCGTGATCGCCAGGGCGCACAAGCCGGGCGAGCGCGGCATCCCGCTGGTGCACGTGGACGCCTACCGGCTCAGCGGTTTCGACGAGCTGGAGGACCTGGACCTGGAGACCGACCTGACCACCTCGGCGGTCGTGGTCGAGTGGGGCGAGGGCGTGGCCGAGGGGCTGGCCGAGGAGCACCTGCTGATCCGGCTGGAGCGGCGCGAGGACGAGGTGCGGGTGGCCACGGTGTCGGGCACGCCCCGGCTGCTGGCCGGACTGCGCCAAGGCTGACGGCGGCCGGGTTCCGGCGAGGCTCAGCCCCGCCGGAACCCGTGCCGCTCAGCGGGTCGCGGACCAGTAGATGGCGTTCGCGACCTGGCTGTACAGCCCCTTCGGGTGCGCCCGGAACATCGGCTCGGTGCCGAAGAGCACCACCCGCGCGCCGGACTCGTCCGTGCCCGAGACCACCGCGGCCTGGCCACCGGCCGCCGCCGGGCCGCCGGAACCGTCCTCATTGGACGTCCAGTGCCCGGAGGCGAGCGGGTTCCCGTTGCCGTAGCGCTGTTCCACGGTCACCCCGGCGCCGATCTCGGTGAACCACTGCGGCGAGTAGACGAAGGAGTTCGGCAGCGCCTCCGCGCCGATGACCCCGGCCGCGTTGTTGGTCACCGTGACCACGCCGTTGGCATCGCCCTTGCCCTGCACCGGCTTCACCGGCAGCAGCCCCGCCTGGGTGTTGAACGCGCTGCCGGTGGCGCCGCGGGTGACCACGCCACCACGGGCCAGGAACGCCTGCAACGCGGTCTTCGCGGCCGGGTTGAGGCCGGTGAAGGACAGCCCGGAGGAGGCGAAGAGCACATCCATCCGGCTGAGGTCGAAACCGTTGTTGAGCACCGTGGTGGACACCGGCCGCACGTCGAAGCCCATGTCCCGCAACGCGAACAGCTCGTCCGGGCCGACCGCGGCCGCGATGGTGAGCCTGCGCAGCGGGCTGCCCGGCTCGCCGGTGGCGGCCAGGCCGAAGCGCACGCCGTAGCGGTCGGCGACCTGGATCGCGTCCACCCGCGCCGAGGCGGGCACGACGATCGAGCCGTCCGCGCGGCGGCGCAGCTCGATGCCCCGGCCGAGCAGGTCGTTGACCGCGCTGGCATCCTTGCCGTCGCGCACGGTCAGCGTGAGGTCCTTGCCCGGCGCGGCGTCCACGCCACCGGTCGGCGAGGCCGCGGCCACCGGCTTGCCCTGCACCCGCAGGTCGCCGGAGACGGCCACGTCCACCGAGGCGCCCCAGAGCAGGCGGTGGCTCCAGCCGGAGATGTCGTACATCAGCGGCGCCCGCTCGGAGACGTCCCCGCCCTGCTCCAGCATCACGTTGGCCAGCGCCCGCTTGGCCTGGTGCATGTCCACCACGTACGAGCCAGCCGGGTAGGTCCGGCCGTTGAGCGAGAACGCCCGCTCCGCCCTGGTCACCCGCACGTCGTGCGCGACCAGGTGGTCCACCAGCCGGGCCGCGGCCGCGCCGGAGCGCTGAGTCGGACCGGCCGGGATGACGTAGGCGCGCGGGAACTTGGTGCTGTACCGGTCTTCCGGGCCGAAGCCGGGCACGAAGCCGTCCGGGATCGGCCGCAGCGCCTCACCGGCCGCGCCGCGGCGGAAGACCTCGATCTGGTTGGAGATCATGTCCGCGCGGTTGGCCGAGACGTAGTCCAGGGTGCTGCGGATGGTCGACTCCACCACGTCGGTGTTGACCGCGGCCCGCCTGCGCAGCTCGCTGACCGGCAGGCTCTGGTACGCGCCCCGGTTGACCTGCAACGGAACCTCGATGGTGTAAGCCACCGCGCCGTGGAACATGGCGTACTGCGCGGTGAACACCGGCGCCCAGCCGTCCCACTCGCCGACCGGGTAGTCCCGGAACGGGATCTGCACGTTCTGCGCCTCGGCGTGGCCGAGCGCCTTGACGCCCTGCTCCATCTTCAGGCCGGCCGCGTAACCGTGCTTGATGTAGAGGTCGAAGTCGTAGTTCTGGCCGTGCGGCGGGCCGGTCGGCTCGATCAGGGTGCCGCCGACGTAGCCGTGCTCGTCCAGCATGGCCACCGGCTGGGTGCGGATCGCCAGGTCCCGCATCACCCGGCCCTCCGGCTGGGAGGAGGTGACGAAGTCGCGGTTGAGGTCGAAGTTGTTCGCGTTCGCCCGGACCCCGCTCACCCGGCCGTCCGGGTTGGCCGAGACGTTGAAGTAGACCCGGTGCTGCCGCAGCAGCTCCAGCGCCTTGCGGTCGCTGGTGGTGGCCAGGTAGTCGATCATGCGCAGGGCGCCGTCGGTGCCCTCGTACTCGTCGCCGTGGATGTTCGCGTTGATCCACACCGGCGCCTTGTACTCCCGGCGCAGCCGGTTGTCCCGAGCCGCCGAGCGCGGGTCGTTCTCGATCTCCGCGCGCCAGGCGTCCTGCTGCCTGGTCTCCTGCGGGCGCTCCGGCGCGGTCAGGGTGACCAGGTACAGGTCCCGCCCGAGACCCGACTGGCCGACCACCTCCACCGACACCCGGTCGCTGCGCTGCTGGATCTCGTTCAGCTTGGGCGCGATCGAGTGGTACGGGGCGAGACCGAGCTTGATCGAGGAGTCGCTGGGCTCCTCCGGGAACACCCGCAGCTGGGTCTGCCTGGGATAACCGTCCTTCTTGGTGACCTTGTTCGCACCGTGGGCGCGCAGGCCGCTGCGCCCGGCCGGGGTGTCGGTGGCCGCGACCTCGTTGCGGTCGGGGCCGTTGGCCGGGTCCTCGCCCTTGGTCACCCGCTCCGGCTGCGCGGGAGCGGCACCGGCCACCGGCGTCCCCAGCAGCGCGGTGCCCGCGGTGAGCACCGCGGCGGCCACCACCGTCAGGCGGTGTCTTCTACGGCGTGTCAGCACGTGCTTGCCTCCCCAGATCCGGATGTCGGGTCGTGCTTAGTCGCTGGCCGATCACCTGGTCAAGAGGTCGAACGGCCCTGCGCGCCCGGGGTCTCGTAGGCTTGTCCGCGTGCTCGTGCTCGCCCTGGACACCGCCACCCCCGCCATCACCGCGGGGGTCGTCGCGCTGGCGGACTCCGGTCCGCGGCTGCTCGCCGAGCGGGTGACCCTCGATCCGAGAGCGGCCGGCGAGCTGCTCACCCCGCAGGTGCACCAGGTCGCGGAGGCGGCCGGGATCGCGCTGGCCGAGCTGGCCGCGATCGTCACCGGCGCCGGTCCTGGCCCGTTCACCAGCCTGCGCGCGGGCATGGTCACCGCGGCCGCGTTCGGGCAAGCCCTGGACAAGCCGGTGCACCCGGTCTCCACCCTGGACGCGATCGCCGCGGGCGCGAGCCACGAGGCCGGGCTGCTGGTGGTCACCGACGCCCGCCGCCGCGAGGTGTACTGGTCGGCCTACGACGCGGCCGGGCGCAACGTCACCGGCCCGCGGGTGGACCGCCCGGACGCGGTGGCCGAGCTGCTCACCGGCGAGCTGGCCGGGCTGGGCATCACCCAGGTCGCCGGGCACGTCGCCGCCCAGCACGCCGAGCTGTTCGGCCTGGCCGTGCTGGCCGCGGAGTACCCGACCCCGGTGGGCCTGGTGCGTGCCGCGGAGTCCGCGCTCTCCGGCGAGCCCGCGCCGCTCACCCCGCTCTACCTGCGCCGCCCGGACGCGGTGGAACCCGCCGGCCGCAAGCGGGTGAGCCCGGCATGACCGTCCACATCGGACCGTTGCGCCGCGAGGACCTCAAGCGCTGCGCGGAGATGGAGGCGGAGCTCTTCGCCGGGGACGACCCCTGGTCCGAGCCCGCCTTCGCCGCCGAGATCGACGCCGGGCACCACTACGTCGGCGCCTACGCCGAGGGCGAGCTGATCGGCTACGCCGGGATCGCGCTGCTGGTCGGCCCGCCGCAGGCGGAGGCCGAGGTGCACACCATCGCGGTGCACCCGGACTGGCAGGGCAACGGCATCGGCAAGGCGCTGCTGCTCGACCTGCTGGCGCACGTGGCCCAGGTGAACGCCACCGTGTTCCTGGAGGTGCGCACCGACAACGAACCGGCCATCGCGCTCTACGAACGGCAGGGCTTCGAGAAGCTCGGCGTGCGCAAGCGCTACTACCAGCCCTCCGGCGCGGACGCCTTCACCATGCGCCGGACGCCCACCGCAGAGAGCAGAACAGCATGATCGTCCTGGGCATCGAGACCTCCTGCGACGAGACCGGCGTCGGCATCGTCCGGCGCGGTCCGGACGGCCACCTGGAGCTGCTGGCCGACGAGGTCGCCTCCAGCGTCGAGGAGCACGCCCGCTTCGGCGGCGTGGTGCCCGAGATCGCCAGCCGGGCGCACCTGCAGGCCATGGTGCCCACCATGCGCAGGGCGCTGGACACCGCGAAGCTGTCACTGTCCGATGTGGACGCCGTCGCGGTCACCGCCGGACCGGGGCTCGCGGGCGCGCTGCTGGTCGGGGTGTCGGCGGCCAAGGCCTACGCCAGCGCGGCGGGCAAGCCGCTGTACGGGGTGAACCACCTGGCCGGGCACGTGGCCGCGGACACCCTGGAGCACGGCCCGCTGCCCAGTCGCTGCCTCGCGCTGCTGGTCTCCGGCGGGCACAGCCAGCTGCTGCTGGTGGAGGACCTGGTCAGCAAGATCACCGAGATCGGCGCCACCATCGACGACGCCGCGGGCGAGGCCTACGACAAGGTGGCCAGGGTGCTCGACCTGCCCTACCCCGGCGGCCCGCCCATCGACAAGCTGGCCAGGCAGGGCAACGCCAAGGCCATCGACTTCCCGCGCGGCCTGACCGGCCCGAGGGACGCGCGGCACATGTTCTCCTTCTCCGGCCTCAAGACCGCGGTGGCCCGCTGGGTCGAACAGCGGGAGCGCGCGGGCGAGCCGATCCCGGTGGCCGATGTCGCGGCCAGCTTCCAGGAGGCGGTCGCGGACGTGCTCACCATGAAGGCGGTGCGCGCGGCCACCGAGCTGGGCGTGGGCACGCTGGTGATCTCCGGCGGGGTGGCGGCCAACTCGCGGCTCAAGGAGCTGGCGGCCGAGCGCTGCGCGGCGGCCGGGATCGAGCTGCGGGTGCCCAGGCCCAGGCTGTGCACCGACAACGGCGCGATGATCGCCGCGCTGGGCGCGCACGTGGTGGCCGCCGGTGCGGACCCCTCGCCGCTGACGCTGTCCGCGGACCCCTCGCTACCGCTGGTCTACGGCGGCTGAGCCGAACCGCTTGGCCGCCTGGTGCTGGTCGCCGAGCCTGCGCAGCGCGGCGAACAGGGCATCGCCGAGCACGGTGCCGACCACCGCGGTCTCCACCACCCTGCGCACCTCGGCCACCGAGCAGCCGCCGGTCTCGATCAACGCGCGGACCAGCTTGAGCCGCCGGACGTGCGCCTCGGTGTAGCGGGCCTGGTTGGGGCTGGTCCGCTCGCCGGGCGGCAGCAGCTGTTCGCGCAGGTAGAACTTGATCGTCCCGACCGGGACGCCCGACTCGGCGCTCAGCAGACATGGCGGGCTGGCATCGACCACTGCTGGTGTGCTCGGCCGCGATGGCGGTGCTCGCGCTGGCCGGGCTGGCCTTCGACGAGCGGACCGTGCTCGGCGCGCCGCTGTGGCTCAAGCCGTTCAAGTTCGCGGTGTCCAACGCGCTCTACGGCCTGACCTGGGCCTGGCGGCACCGGCATCTCGCTGCTCGGCCTGGCCATGGGCGGCCTGATGACGCTGCCGAGGGCGAGCCAGCCGCTGCCCGGTCCGGTGGTGGGCGCGCACAGCGTCGGCGTGCCCGACTGCGGCCCCGGCCTGCCGCTCACCGGCTGGAGCACCACCGGCGGCGACCTGCGCATGGGCCGGGGCCGGTTACCTCGGCCTGGTCGCGCTGGCCACCTGGCAGGCGCTGCGCGGCCAGCGCTGCTGCGCCCGGACGCGCTGACCCTGGCCGTGCTCGCGGGCGTGGTCAGGGCCGCAGCGACCAGCCGTCCAGGACCTCGGCCAGCAGCCAGTTCCCGCCCAGCGCCAGCGCGCCCAGCGCCACCAGCCCGAACACGGTGACCCAGAAGATCCCCGGCAGCCCGGTGAGCCTGGCCAGCTGGTCCGCGTCGGAGTCCCTGGCCCGGCCCCGCCGCCGCTTGCGCTGGAGCTCCGGCACCGGCCGCACCCCGCCGATCAGCAGGAACCAGGTCACCAGGTAGGCGAACCCGGCCTGTACCGCGCTGTCGGCCAGCACCGAGACCGCCACCAGCGCGCCACCGGTGACCAGCAGCAGCACCGCGCCGTAGACGTTGCGCACCATGATCAGCACCAGCAGCAGCAACGCGGTGCACACCCACAGCAGCAGCGTGATCATCCCCGCGCCGAGCAGCGCGGCCAGCCCGAGGCCGAGCAGCGAGGGCGCGATGTACCCGGCCAGGACGGTGAGGACCATGCCCGGCCCGGTCGGCCTGCCCCGGGAGGTGGTCACGCCTGAGGTGTCCGAGTGCAGCCGGATCCCGCTCAGCCGCCGCCCGACCAGCACCGCGATCAGCCCGTGCCCTGCCTCGTGCACGATGGTCACCACGTTGCGCGCCAGCCGCCACGGCCCGTTGGCCAGCACGACGACCAGCGCGACCAGCGCCGTCGTCAGCACGACCCACTGCGGCGGCGCCGGTTGCACACTGATCAGCCGTTCCCAGAACTCCACGCCCCACTGCTACCAGACGTGGGTGAAGATCCCGCCTCAGGCCCGGTGCAGTCCGGGCTCGCGGTCCTGCACCAGGAAGCTGGCCGCGGTCTCGGCGGGCGCGTCCGGCTTGGTCACGTAGGGCAGCGTGCGGAAGTCCGCGCGCAGCTCGCCAGGGGTGAACTTGGTCCGCACGTAGCCGCGCCGGTTCTTGTGGAACTTCACGTGCGGGTTCTCCGCGAGCACCGCCGCGTTCGGGTCGTCGTTGCCGTCCCGGCCGCTGGTGATCGAGGTGGTGACCAGCTCGACGCCCACCGTCCTGGAGGTCGGGTCGCCGTAACCGGCCTTGATGTCAGCCGCCCAGTGCCGGTGCACGTCGCCGGTGAGCACCACCGCGTTGCGGGTCTGGCCGAGCCCGGCGGCGATCTTGTCCCGGTTGACCTTGTAGCCGTCCCAGGCGTCCATGTTGAAGCCCTCGGGAGTGCCGGGGGTGAGGTCGATCTGGGCGAAGAAGACCTGCTGGCCGAGCACGTTCCAGCGGGCGCGGGAGCGGTGCAGGCCGTCCAGCAGCCAGCGCTCCTGGTCCACACCGGTGATCGAGCGAGCAGGGTCCAGCCGGGCCTCGCAGCCCGCCTTCACCCCGTCGCCGCAGGCCTGGTCGCTGCGGTACTGGCGGGTGTCCAGCATGTGGAAGTCGGCCAGCCCGCCCCAGCGGATCCGCCGGTACAGCTGGAGGTCGATGCCGTTGGGCTTGGACGTCCGGCGCAGCGGCATGTTCTCGTAGTAGGCCTGGAACGCCGCGGCCCGCCGGGCCAGGAAGTTGGGGTCCGGCTGCTCGGGGACCTCGTCGGCCCAGTTGTTCTCGGTTTCATGATCATCCCAGACGACCAGCCAGGGCGCGGTGGCGTGTGCGAGCTGGAGGTCCGGGTCGGTCTTGTACTGGGCGTGCCGCAGCCGGTAGTTCGCCAGTGTGCGGGTCTCCGGGCCGAGCACCTTGCGCACCTCGTTGGCCCCCGCGGCGTACTCGTACTGGTAGTCGCCCAGGTGCAGGATCAGGTCCGGGTGGTCCTCGGCCAGGCGGCGGTAGGCGGTGAAGTAGCCCTGGCCGTAGTGCGAGCAGGAGGCGAAGCACATGGTCAGCTCGGTGCGCAGCACCTCGGGGCCGGGCGCGGTGCGGGTGCGGCCTGCCGGGGAGATCTCGCCGCCGGTGCGGAAGCGGTAGAAGTACTCGCGGCCGGCGCGCAGCCCGCCTGCCTCCACGTGCACGGTGTGCGCGGACTCCGGCCGGGCGTGCGCCACCCCGCGCCGGGCGATCCGGCGGAACCGCTCGTCCTCGGCCACCTCCCAGTGCACCGGCACCACCCGGTCCGGCATGCCGCCGAGGCCGTCCTCGTTCAGCGGGGACACCGCAAGGCGGGTCCACAGCACCACGCCGTCCGGGGTCGGGTCACCGGAGGCGACGCCAAGGGTGAACGGGTCGGCGAGCTTGCGGGAGGGGGCGGCGACCGCGGGCAGGGTGGTGGTCAGGGCGAGAGTGGCAGCGCCGCCGAGCAGGGCGGAGCGTCGGGACACGCGCATGGTGGTGGACCTCCGGTCAGTGGGAACCCCCCGATCCCACGCCCGTACGCGTGACGCGCACCAGCCACCATTGGTTGCCACCTCGGCACGGCGCGGTGAACTTCCCGGAACTCCGGGCCTACGGTTGAGGTATGAGCTGGCTGGACGACCGGCTGGGCCGGGCCGAACGGGACGGGGCCAGCGCCGTGCAGTGGAACGAGCTGGGGATGGCGCTGGCCGACCAGCGGCGCTGGCAGCGGGCGGAGGACTGCTTCCGCCGGGCCATCGCCGCCGGTGGCGAGCACGCGCACTACAACCTGGGCAACGTGCTCCGCCAGCGCTACCTGCCCGCCCGCGACCGCACGCTGCTCGAACAGGCCGTGCACAGCTACCGCAAGGCCGTGGTGGCCGGCTGCCTGGACGCGCACCAGGCGCTGGGCATGGCCCTGGTCGAGCTGGGCGAGTACACCGAGGAGGCCCGCGAGCAGCTCGGCATCGCCGCCCGGCTGGGCGAGCGCTGGGCGGTGATGGGCCAGGCCCAGCTGGCCGAGGCCGACGGCGACCCGGCCGAGCAGGAGCGGCTGCTGCGCGGCCTGCTCGCCGACGCCGACCCGGTGCTGGCCGACTGCGCCCGCGCCGAGCTGGGCATCGTGCTGCGCTTCGAGCAGCGGGCCGCCGAGGCCGAGCGCCTGCTCGCCGAGGGCGCGGCGAGCGGCCAGCGGCACTCCGCCTACCAGTACGCGCTGCTGCTGGACGAGGACGCGCACGCCGCGGCCAGGGCCGAGCCCGCCTTCCGCCGGGCGGTCGAGCTGGGCGAGCAGCAGGCCCTGCTCAAGCTCGGCAGGCTGCTCCGCCGCAACCACCGGTCGCGGGCCGCGGTCGAGGTCTTCGCCGCGGCGGTCGCGGCCGGGCTGCCCGAGGCGCATGCCCAGCTCGCCCGCGCCCACCGCGACCTGGGCGAACGCCAGGAGATGTTCGCCGCCCTGGACCTGGGCATGGCCCTCGGCGACGCGGAGACCTTCTTCGAGGCGGCCGAGATCGCCGAGCTGGAGGACCGGCGGGCCGAGGCCGAGCAGATCCTGTGGCGGGCGCTGGCCGAGCTGGCCGATCCCAGTGACCTGGCCATGGCCCGGGTGCAGCTGGCCGACCAGTTCTTCGACGCCGGGCGCGAGGCCGAGGGCGTCGAGCTGCTGCGGGCCGGGGTGGCCGCCGGGGAGAGCGAGGCGGTCAACTCCCTCGGCAACTACTACAGCGAGCACCTCGGCGACCCGGCCTCGGCCGAGGCGGTCTACCGGGCGGCCGTGGCCGCGGGGGACGACCTGGCCCGGTACAACCTGGCGCACCTGCTCTGGGCGGAGGGCAGGCTGGCCGAGGCCGAGTCCGAACTGCTGGGTCTGGTCACGGCAGGCGAGCCGGGTGCGTATCGTGACCTCGCGGAACTCGCCGCGGCCAGGGGGCGCTCGACCGAGGCTGAGAGATACCGCTCACTCGTTCCGAGGGGCCGTCGTTGAGCGTTGGCACTCTCAGGGGTAGAGTGCCAAACGAACGGCGCTTCACCGCCCCGGCACCCGCGACGACGGGATGGTAGGAGCCGTAACTCAACTACCTGCCAACGCTTTCGAAGACCTACGGAGGTCAAACCGGTGAGCGTGAACATCAAGCCGCTCGAGGACAAGATCCTCGTCCAGGCGAGCGAGGCCGAGACGACGACCGCGTCCGGCATCGTCATCCCGGACACCGCCAAGGAGAAGCCCCAGGAGGGCTCCGTCCTGGCCGTTGGGCCGGGTCGTGTGGACGACAAGGGCAACCGCGTCCCGGTGGACGTGAACGTCGGCGACGTTGTCATCTACTCCAAGTACGGTGGCACCGAGGTCAAGTACAACGGCGAGGAGTACCTGATCCTCTCCGCCCGCGACGTGCTGGCCGTCATCCAGAAGTGACGACCTGCTGCTGAGCACCTGATCCGCCCCGGCGGCCCCTCCGGGGGTCACGGGGCGGTTCTACGTGCAGGGCACGAGAAGGAGAAGGGAAGAGATGGCTAAGCACATCAGCTTCGACGAGCAGGCTCGCCGGGCGCTCGAGCGCGGGGTGAACCAGCTGGCCGACGCGGTCAAGGTCACCCTTGGCCCGCGCGGCAGGCACGTCGTGCTGGACAAGAAGTTCGGCGGCCCCACCGTCACCAACGATGGTGTGACCATCGCGCGGGAGATCGAGCTGCCCGACGCCTTCGAGAACCTGGGCGCGCAGCTGGCCAAGACCGTGGCCACCAAGACCAACGACGTGGCCGGCGACGGCACCACCACCGCCACCGTGCTGGCCCAGGCCATGGTCCGGGTCGGCCTGCGCAACGTGGCCGCCGGCGCCAACCCGGCCTCGCTGGGCAAGGGCATCCAGGCGGCTTCGGACGCCGTGGTGGAGGCGCTCAAGGCGCGCGCCACCCCGGTCAAGGGCCGCGACAACATCGCCCAGGTCGGCACCGTCGCCTCCCGCGACGAGTCGATCGGCGCGCTGCTCGGCGAGGCCATCGAGCGGGTGGGCGAAGACGGTGTGATCACCGTCGAGGAGTCCTCCAGCCTGGCCACCGAGCTGGACGTGACCGAGGGCGTGCAGTTCGACAAGGGCTACATCTCCGCCTACTTCGCCACCGACCAGGAGGCGCAGGAGGCCGTGCTGGAGGACGCTTTCGTCCTGCTGCACAAGGACAAGATCTCCGCCCTGGCCGACCTGCTGCCGGTGCTGGAGAAGACCGCCGAGGCCGGCAAGCCGCTGCTGATCATCGCCGAGGACGTCGAGGGCGAGGCCCTGTCCACCCTGGTGGTCAACTCGCTGCGCAAGACGCTGCGGGTCACCGCGGTCAAGGCGCCGTACTTCGGTGACCGCCGCAAGGCGTTCCTGGACGACCTCGCCGCCGTCCTGGGCGGCCAGGTGGTGGCGCCCGAGGTCGGGCTCAAGCTCTCCGAGGTCGGTCTGGAGGTGCTCGGCAAGGTTCGCCGCGTCGTGGTCACCAAGGACACCACCACCATCGTCGACGGCGGTGGCGACCGGGCCGGGGTGGACGCGCGCATCGAGCAGATCCGCCGGGAGATCGAGGCCACCGACTCCGACTGGGACCGCGAGAAGCTCCAGGAGCGGCTGGCCAAGCTCTCCGGCGGCATCGCGGTGATCAAGGTCGGCGCGGCCACCGAGACCGAGCTCAAGGAGCGCAAGCACCGCATCGAGGACGCGGTCGCCGCCACCAAGGCCGCGGTCGAGGAGGGCATCGTGCCCGGCGGCGGTTCCGCCCTGGTGCACGCGGCCAAGGAGCTCGACGGCAACCTGGGCCTGACCGGCGACGAGGCCACCGGTGTGGCCATCGTGCGCGAGGCGCTCAACGCGCCGCTGTTCTGGATCGCGGCCAACGGCGGGCTGGAAGGCTCGGTCGTGGTGCACAAGGTCAAGGACTCGGAGTGGGGCCAGGGCTTCAACGCGGCCACCCTCACCTACGGCGACCTGATCGCCGACGGTGTGGTCGACCCGGTCAAGGTCACCCGTTCCGCGGTGGCCAACGCCGCCTCGATCGCCCGGATGGTGCTCACCACCGAGGCGTCCGTGGTGGAGAAGAAGGACGACGAGCCCGCGGGCTCCGGGCACGGCCACGGTCACGGGCACGGCCACTGACCTTCGGCTGGTAACGAAGCACGCGTGACGAACGACAAGGGCGGCACCTCCCGGATCCGGGGGTGTCGCCCTAAGTCGTCAGAAGGGGTTGTGCGGTGGCTGCGCGTATGGCGGCGGACTCCGGCGGGTTCAGGCCGGAGCTGGGGTCAGGGCCAGCTTGCGCCGGCGGTTGCTGATGATCGACTCTCGTTCGGACTCCGACATCCCGCCCCAGATGCCGTACGGCTCCTGGACGGCGAGAGCGTGCCGACGACACTGGGCGAGCACTGGGCACGCCTCGCACACCGCTTTGGCCTTGGCCTCGCGCCGTGCCCTTGCTGGTCCCCGCTCACCGTCGGGGTGGAAGAAGAACGCACTGTCCATACCGCGGCAGGAGCCGCGCAACTGCCAGTCCCACAGGTCCGCGTTCGGGCCGGGGAGTCGCCGGGTGTCAGCCATCGCGACCACCTTCTTGCCGGAGTTGATGTGTCGTCGTGCCGTGGGGTGCCCGGATCTAACCTTGATCAACCGTAGAACCGCGCCAAAACTTGTTCAATCGCTAGGCTCGTCAGACCTAGTTCAACGCCGGGTGATCAAAATGGCTTGTCAGCGGCCTGCACCACCTGACTCAGGTTGCCGACCGGGTGACCCCGACCTGAACATGAACACGTGACGAGATCGACAGGTCCGGGTATACCCCGGCCGACGCGGCGACATCCCGCGCCGTCCGCGCTCGTCCCGAGAACTGGCGACGAGGAGTCCTCCCTCTGGTTGACCGTGGCCGCGATGGCCGGCCGGCTCGGCGTCGCCCCGGCCACCCTGCGCACCTGGGACCGCCGCTACGGCCTCGGTCCCAGCGACCACACCACCGGGCGGCACCGCCGCTACGGCCCCGCCGACATCGCCCGGCTGGAGCGGATGCACCGCGCGCTGCTGCGCGGGGCGGCCCCGGCCGAGGCCGCCCGCTACGCCCGCAGCTCCACCGAGGACACCGACGCCCCGGCCGAACCGCCGCGCAGGCCCGCGCACCGGATCGGCCGCGGCCTGCGGCTGCCGGGCGCGAGCCGCCGGGCCCGCGGCCTGGGCCGGGCGCTGCTGGCCATGGACGCCCCGGCCGCGCAGGCGGTGCTCGCCGAGGCCATCGCCGAGGACGGGGTGGCCGCGGCCTGGGACCAGCTGGCCGGCCCGGTGCTGGCCGCGCTGGCCGAACGCGAGCTGGCCCCGGTCAGCCACCTGGCCGCGCAGTGCGTGCGCGCCGCGCTGGCCACCGCCGAGGTAGGCGCGCCCCTGCCCGCCCATGACAACCCGGTGCTGTTGTTCTCCGCCGACCCGGCCGCGCTGCCGCCCAGGGTGCTGGCCACCGCGCTCGTCCAGCGGGGCATCCCGGCCACCGTGCTGCTGGCCGCCTTCCCTGCCGAGGCGCTGGCCGCGCTGGCCCGGCGACTGTCCCCGGCCGCGATCCTGTTCTGGGCCGCCGACCCTGGCCAGGCCGAGCCGAGGTTCTTCCACCGGGTCAAGGGCCGGGTGCCGATGTTCGCCTGCGGACCGGGCTGGGCGGAGGCCGAGCTGCCCGACCGGATCCGCCGGGCAGGCACCCTCGCCGAGACCGCGGCCCGTCTGGAAGCGTCCCTGGGGTGAACCTGGACCGGGTGCGGGCGGCGGCCTTCGGCGACCGCCCGGCCGAGAACGTCTTCGCCGAGGCCGCCACCACCGGCTGGGCCGCCTGGTACGCCGCGGTCGCCCTGGGGGGCCAGGGCCACTACGCCGCCGCCCTGACCACCCTCACCCGCCTGGGCCGCGGCCCGGACCCGGTGCTGTCCGCCGCGGCCTGGACCGCGCTGGCCTCGCACCGCAGGCAGCTGGGCGCGCACACCGCGGCCGCGGGATATGACGGAGAGGCCCTGCGCAGGCTCGCCGAAGCGGGGCTCTACCCCCTGCCGCCCGCCACCGCGCCGCTGACCGCCACCGCGGCGCCCGCCGCCACGCCGTTGATCGCCACCCCGCCCGCCACCGCCGCGCCGCTGACCGCCGCGACCCTGCCCGCCGCGCCCGCCGCCGCGCGGCCCACCGCCCCGCCCGCCGAGCCCCCGCCCTCTCCCGAGTCCCTCCGCGCCATCGTCGTCGACGTCCTCCTGGGCCTGGCCGCCGACGCGATCGGCCGCGGTCGCCTCACCGCCGCCGCCCGGTTGCACGGTGAAGCGGTTTCGACTCTCGGAAGTGACCCCTCCTGGCGTCCCCGGGTCCGCATCGGCTGGGTCGAGGCCGAGATCGCGCTCGCCCAAGGTCATCCGCACCGGGCCCTACCAGCCAGTAAACTGGCATGTGACGTAGCTCACACCACGTCTTCGGTGCGCCATCAAACCAAGTCAGAGCTGGTCCTGGGCGTGACGGAGCAGGTCCTCGGGTTACCCACCGGAGTGGATTTTCTACGCAGGGTGATCAAAAACGCCAGTCGGCACGGTCTCTGGCCGCTCGTCTGGCCGCCAGCGTTACTGCTGTCGGAGGCTGAACCCGATCGGGTCGGATATCACCGGAATGGCGCTCGCGACGCTCTGACCACGGTGTTAGGCCGTACCGACGCGTCCGGACGGCGGTTGGCCGCCCGATCTGCGTGGTTACCCTCGTGGTTGCTCCGTTCTAGTGAACCGGGGGATGCGGCCAGCCGGATGAATTTCTTGACGGATTAAGCACCAGATCGTGTCAAGGTTCCGCCGTCAGCGTCCGATAGGGGAGTTGGAACGTCACTCAGCTGTAGGAAGGAGTCCCCGGTGACGACGGTCTTGATCTGTGATGACCGGCGAAGCGTCCGGGAGGGTCTCACTCGCGTGATGTCGGCCGTCCCTGGGGTCAGCCGCATCGACTGTGTCGGTCACGGCGACGAGCTGCTCGCGCGCTTCTCCCGGCAGGCGGTCGACGTCGTCCTGGTGGGAACCCAGCGCGCGGTGCCGACCGGGGTGGAGGCCACTCGGCGTCTCGTCTCGGCGCACCCGCAGGCCAACGTGATCGTCTTCGGCGCTCCGGACGACGCGGGCAGCATCGCCGCGGCCATCGCCGGCGGCGCCCGTGGGTACCTGCGCTGGGACGCCTCGCGGCCCGAGCTGGTCGCCGCGCTGGCGCACACCCTGGCGAGCACCTCGGTGCCCGCCCCTCGGCAGCCGTCCGACCCGGGCGTGCAGCTCACCGAGCGTGAACTGCAGGTCCTGCGCGGCATGAGCCAGGGCAAGAGCAACGGCCAGATCGGTCGCGAGCTGTACCTGTCCGAGGACACGGTGAAGACGCACGCCCGGCGGCTGTTCCGCAAGCTCGGCGTCCGGGACCGCGCCCAGGCGGTCGCGCACGGTTTCCGCCGCGGCCTGGTCTCCTGACCACCACGGCCCACACACTCACTGACGAAGCAGGTAGCTCGGCGTGTCGCCGGGCTACCTGCTGTCATGCTCAGCCCCATTCATCCGAGGCCAGGACCTCGCAGTCCCTGGTCTCGCTTTCCCCACGGTCTTCGCCCCGGCACTCTCTTCTCCGCACCCCGGCGGGTACGGTGAAGCCGACCGGGAGGGCGGGCCACGGTCGGTGAATCGTTCTATGTCAGTCCGCCAGCGCGTAACACCAGGGCTACTCACCACGATGACCAACACGGGGGACGGACTGGACGCCGTCGTAGGCGCCGCGATCGGCGGCGACCGAGAGTCGATCGGCCGTCTGCTGGCGTCGATCCGTCCCTTGGTGGTGCGGTACTGCCGCGCCCGGGTAGGCAGGCAGGAACGTTCGTACGCTTCCGCGGACGACGTCGCCCAGGAGGTGTGTCTCGCCGTGCTGACGGCGTTGCCCAGCTATCGCGACCAGGGACGCCCGTTCCTGGCATTTGTGTACGGCATTGCCGCGCACAAGGTGGCTGACGCGCATCGCAGCGCTGCTCGCAACCGGTCGGAACCGGTCCCCGAGGTGCCTGACGCCCCGGAGACCGAGGCCGGTCCGGAACAGCGGGCCATGCACGGTGAGCTGTCCGAACGGATGGCCCAGCTGTTGCGGGTGCTGCCCGCGAAGCAGCGGGAGATCCTGCTCCTCCGGGTCGTGGTGGGTCTGTCCGCAGAGGAGACCGCGGACGCGGTCGGCTCAACCCCGGGAGCGGTGCGGGTGGCCCAGCATCGGGCGCTCGCCAGGCTCCGCAAGACCTTGGCACCGGAGGAGGTGGTCTGAACATGGCCGAGCAGCACAACCAAGGTGACGTCGAACTGGCACGGCGGCGCGCCGGGGCACTGGCGCCCGAGGACCCGTTGACCACCGACCACGGCGAGGTCGACGGGCCGGTCGACCTGATGGCCGTCCGCGCGGACGACATGCTGCTGGACAGCCTGGCCGGCACGCACCACGACGCGAACCGCTCCCTCGGCGACCAGGAGCTCTCCGCCCTGCTGCTGTCCTGGCGGCGGGACGTGGACGCGGAGCCGATCGGCGAGCTGGTCGACATCGACACCGCGCTGGCCACCATCGAGGCCGCCAAGACGCAGAGCCGTCGGCGGCACCGCTTCCTCATTCCGCTGGCCACGGCCGCGGCGGTGCTCGCGATCGGGTTCACCGGGGTCGGGCTGGCCGCCCGCACCGCCGAGCCCGGCGACACCCTCTGGGGACTGACCAGGGTGCTCTACGCCGACCACGCCCGGTCGGTGGAGGCCGCCGCCTCGGTGCGCGCGGATCTGGACATCGCCACCAACGCGCTGCGGCAGGGCAGGCCGGACATCGCCAAGGCCGCGCTGGAACGGGCCGCCGCCGCGCTGGCCGCGGTCGCGGCCGAGGACGGCAAGGACACCCTGGCCCAGCAGCACGAGACGCTGACGGAACAGGTCGGCGAGCCGCCGACGCCGGGCACCGGCAACCCGTCGGAGCAGCCGCCGCCGGTGGTGGTGCCGCCGCCGGCCACGACGAGCTCCAAGTCGGATCCGCCCGCGCCGCCACCGAGCACCACCACGACGCCGCCGTCGACCACGACCACGCCGCCGAGCACCACCACGACCACCCCGCCGTCGAGCACGACCACCTCGCCGTCGGAGTCGCCCAGCGGTGGCAACAGCAGCAGCGGTGGCCGCAGCACCGAGAACAACCCGCCGCCGCCCCCGCCACCACCGCCGGCCAGCCCGGCGCAGTCCGCGGCGGAGACCCCGGCGCTGACCGACCACAGCTGAAGCCAGACCTCGGCACCCCCTGTTCGTCACTCGAACAGGGGGTGTTCGCGTTGTTGCCACCGGTACCCCGCCGGTCCACTGTGGAGCGATGCGCGGTCCGGTGATCGAGTGGCGTGGTCTGTGGGGCGCGCTGGGCGTGCTCGCCGGGGTGTTCGGCATGCTGGTGCTGCCGCTGCTGGCCGATGCCACCGTGGCCGAACCAGCCGTGCCCGTGCGGGCCGGGGACGAGGCGCTGCTGCGCGCCGCTGATGGCGCGGGCACGGCGCGGGTGGACCTGAGTCCGCTGGCCGGGTTCCGGCAGGCGGCCGGCCAGCCCCCGGACAGCGTCTCCGCCGCGCAGGGCGGGGCGAGCTGCGCCGTGGAGCTGAAGACCGGGGTGGTGGACCCGGCGGTGACCTTCGCCCGGATCGGGCGGCTGTACGCGTTGCAGGGACGGCCGGTCACGCCGGTCGGACAGCTGCGCACGGCGAGCGGGCTGACCGGGCTGGTCGGGGAGTTCGACGGCGGCACGCTGGTGCTGCTCGGCGGGCCTGGGCCGGTGGTCACCGTCTCGGCGCGGGGGCTGTCCGCGCCGGTGCTGCGGGGGCTGCTGGACGGTGTGGTGGTCCAGCCGTGACGATCACCTCGCCGGTGGCCCCGCGCGCGGGCTGGGCCACGGTGCTGCGCCGCCCGATGTTCTGGGCCTACCTGGTCCTGCTGGTCTTCGGCCTGCGCTCGTTCGCGGGCGGCGACCTCTACGCGGCGCGCGCGGCCCCGGTCGCGGCGGTCACCGCGGTGCTGGCGCAGTGCCTGCTGGTGGTGGTGTTCACCGTGCTGATCCGGCGGCTGGACCTGTTCGAGAAGGAACCGCCGGTGCTGCTGGCGCTGGCCTTCCTGTGGGGCGCGTTCATCGCGCCGGCGGTGGCCGCCCCGGCCAACGGCGCGCTGCTCAGCCTGGCCGGCAAGACCGGTGGCGCGGCCTTCGCCGCGGACTGGGGCGCGGCGCTGGCCGGGCCGCTGTCGGAGGAGTGGCTGAAGGGCCTCGGGGTGGTGGCCGTGCTGGTGATCGTGCGCGAGCACCTGCACCGGTCGCTGGACGGGCTGGTCTACGGCGCGATGATCGGCCTCGGCTTCGAGGCGCTGGAGAACTTCGGCTACGCGGTCAACGCCGCGCTCACCGACGTCAACGACGACTTCTCCGCCGCGCTGGGCAGCTCGGTGTCCCGGCTGCTGTTCGGGGTCGGCGCGCACGTGGTCTTCACCGGCATCGCCGGGTTCGGCCTCGGCTACGCGCGCACCGCCACCGACCGCTCGCACGGCCACCGCGCGCTGGTCGCGGCGGCCTCGGTGCTGACCGGGTACGGCCTGCACGTGCTGTGGAACTCCCCGCTGCTCGGGCAGCTGGGCGTGCTCGGCGCGCTGGCCAAGTACGCGGTGCTGGTGCTGCTGTTCGCCCTGGTCTACCGGTACACCGCGCGGCGGGAGTTCGCCTGGTTCGTGGCCACCGTGCGCCAGGAGGACCCGGAGATCATCACGCCGCCGGAGGTGGCCGCGCTGCGCACCGGCCGGGCTCGGCGCAAGGCGCGCAGGCTGGCCCGGCGCACGCACGGACCCCTTGGCGCGCAACGGATGCACCGCCTCCAGGACGCGCAGCTGGCGCTGGCCATCGCGCTGGAGAACAGCGTCGACCACGAGCTGGACCCGGCCGTCGACCGGGCCCGGCACGACGTACGGCATGCTCGTCTCGCCCTGGAGCAGCGAGGAGCCTGATGAGTCCCTTCCTCACCGGTATGGACACCGCCCGGCGCCCTACCGGCCCCTGGCTCGCCCTTGTCGTGGTGGCGCTGGCGATGCTGCTGGTCGGCGGCGCTGGTGGCCTGACGGCCAACCTGCTGCTGACCGGATCGGCCACGCCACAGACCGGGAACCTGCGCGGTCAGGTGGCCATGCTGGTCGGCGGGTTCGCGCCGGTGGCGCTGGTGCTGTGGCTGTGGATCCGGTTCAAGGAGCGACGGCCGTTCGCCAGCGCCGGGTTCACCACCTCGCCGCGCGGGCTGGCGCTCGGCGCGCTGGCGGCCTTCCTGGTCTTCGGCGGGATCGTGCTCGCCACTGTCCTGAGTGGACACATGTCCTTCACTGACGGTCCGAGGTGGTCGCTGCTGCCCGGCGCGCTGCTCGCCCTTGCCGCGTATGCGATCCAGGGCTCCACCGAGGAGCTGCTGTGCCGGGGTTTCCTGCTCCAGGCGCTGACCCGGCGGTGGGGAGTGGTGGCCGCGGTGCTGGTGCAGGCCGCGCTGTTCGCCGCGCTGCACACCGGCAACGTGGGCGGTCTCCAGGTGCTCGCGGTGCTGAACCTGCTGCTGTACGGGCTGTTCACCGCGGGCTGGGCGATCGCCGAGGGCGGGCTGTGGGGCGTGTGCGGGTTCCACCTGATGTGGAACTGGGTGCAGGGCAACGTCTTCGGCGCCTCGGTCTCCGGCACCGAGGTGAGCACCGCGCTGCTGACCCTGCGCGGCGGCGAGCCCAGCATCGTCAACGGCGCGGCCTTCGGCCTGGAGGCCAGCGTGGTGACCACGTTCGCGCTGGCGCTGGGCTGCGCGCTGGTGTTCGCCCCGGCCAGGCGGGCGATCCGTGGTTAGCCCGCGCAGGCTGGTGTACCGCCTCGGCGAGCTGGTGCTGATCCTGCTCGGCCTGGCCGCGGTGCTGGGCGAGGCGGTCAGCCTGTCCAGCGTGCTGCTGCTCGGCGGGTGGAACCTGGTCGCCCTCGGCTACGTGCTGCTGCGCTGGCGCCGGGTCCGCCGGGCCCGGTCCGGCCTGGACGAGCGCGCCGACGGCTCACCGGCCTGGCTGAGCACGGTGGCCGGGCGCAGGCTGGGTTTTGTGGCGACTGTGCTGGCCAGCCTGGTCGGCGTGCTCTCCGGGCTGATGATCGTGCTGTACGAGCGGTTCGGCGCGGACGGCGACTCCACCTTCCTGATCAAGCTGATCGGCGCGCCGACCATCATCTTCGCCTGGCTGATGCTGCACTTCGGCTTCGCCGAGCGGTACGCCCACCTGCACTACGAGCTGTGCGGCGGGCAGGGCCTCGGTTTCCCGGACGAGCCGGAGCCGAACCTGGCCGACTTCGCCTACTTCGCCTTCACCATCGGCACCTCGTTCGCGGTGTCCGATGTGACCGTGCGGCACCGCGAACTGCGCTACGCGGTGCTGGTGCACAGCACGATGTCCTTCCTGTACAACACCGCCCTGCTGGGCATCGCGATCGGCGTGCTGACCGGGCGTTAGGGCAGTGCTGCCGCCCCAACGTGCGGGGGCCGGGGCAGCCGAGGCCGATTTTCCGTTTCGCTGGCTAGTTTTCGCTCCGCTGAGGTGATCGACGGAGGAGCGTCATGAGGCGATATCGGACCTGGGCGGCGCTGGCGCTGACCCTGTTGGTTGGCGGAATCGGGCTGGTGCTGGCGAATCCGGCGCAGGCGGTGCCGGTGCGCGGGCAGACCGGCTGGTCGGTGCTGCTGTGCAAGTTCAAGGACAAGCCGCAGGAGCCGCAGAACCAGCAGTTCTTCCGCGACTTCCTGACCCAGGACGGCGCGGGCCAAGGCGGACTGGCCGACTACTTCACCGACCAGTCCCGCGGCCGGGTGACCCTGCACGGCTCGGTGGTGCGCGGCTGGCACACGATGCCGTTCACCCTGGAGCAGCAGCGGCCGAAGACCCGCTGGGACCGGATCCAGGACTGCGTGAACACCGCGGCCAGCAACGGTTACCGCGTGCCGAACGGTCACCGGATCATCGCCATCCTCAACGACTGGGTGGACTCCGGCGCGGCGGGCGACCGGGTGCTGCTCGACCCCGGCGCGTGGAACGTCGGCTTCGCCGCGCACGAGATGCTGCACGGCTACGGCCTGGGCCACTCCTTCTCCGACGACCCTGCCTACCGCAACGTGGAGTGGGCGCAGATCGGCGAGTACGACAACCCGTGGGACATCCAGTCCGCGATGAACATCCACACCTTCCAGACCGCGCGCTTCGGCACCAGCGCGGTCGGGCTCAACGGCTACCTCCGGGACAAGCTCGGCTGGCTGCCCAGGGACCGGGTGTTCACCCTCGGCGCGGACGGCGTGCGCACCCGCACCATCACCCTCTCCGCGCTGGAAACCCCTGGCACGGCGGGCACCCAGCTGCTGCGCATCCCGTTCGACGCCAACGACCCGTACCGGTACTACACGGTGGAGCTGCGCAAGAAGACCGGCTGGAGCGCGGGCATCCCGGCCGACATCGTGATGCTGAACGAGGTGCGCGACGGCACGCCGTACCTGCTGCGCACCAGGGGCGGCGACCGGCACCCGGTGCAGTCCCTGGACGCCAACGGGGTGTCCGTGCGGATCAACGGCATCAGCGGCAACACCGCCTCGGTCACGGTGAGCACCAACGCCGTGCAGGGCGCCACCTACGGCCCCAACGCCTGCACGAGCGGCTGGGTGTGGCGGGACGGCGACCAGCACGACTACGTGTGCGTCAGCGGCGCGGTCCGCCAGCAGACGGCCGCGGACAACAACGCCACCCACGGCCGCTGGTACAACGGCCCCTACGGCCCGCACACCTGCGTGCAGGGCTACGTGTGGCGGGACGCCTGGCCAGGTGACGACGTGTGCGTGACCCCGGCGAACCGGCAGCAGGCCTGGACCGACAACGCCGCGGGCCCGAGCCGGATCGCGCGACCCTGACCTCCGGGGCGGGTTCCACTGTGGACGGTGCCCGTGACTGCGCACCGTGACGGCGTGGTCATGTTCTGTGGCGGCCCGCGCTCGGTGGGTTCACCGGATGGGATGACGCCGTGAGCTGGCTAACGCTCGCCCTCGGTGTGAGTTACGCCATCCGCGTAGCCCCGGCAGTACTCCCAGCTGACGTAGCTGGCCGGGTCCGGGTCGTAGGCGGGCTCGTGCGGGCGCATCCGGCCGTCGTCGAGCAACTGCTGGAGACTGGAGCGCAACAGCTCCCAGTCGTGGTAGTGCGGCTCCCGGCAGTCGCCGCAGTCCACGACGATGCCACGGAGCCCACGCGGCTCCAGAAGTGCCTGGTAGACGGCCAGGTCGGCCAGGTCGGCGAGCAGGTCGGCGCGCTCGTCCTCGCCGAGGGGCTCGGCCGTTTCCTCCTCTGCCTCGCCCAGCACCAGGGCCGGGTCCTCCGGGTCCCCGGCGAAGGGATCGGGCGGCAACGCGTTGTGCGGCACGTGGGGCACGGTACCTGGCTTGCGGCCGGAGGTGTTGCCGCCGGTCGGCCGGTTAGCATGTGGTCACCCGTTCCGCTGGCTCCACCTGGCCGGCGGGAACCACCGTGTGACCGGCGCACCAGGAAGGCCGACACCAGTCATGACCAGCGAGCTCACCGCTCACGGCATCCCGCCGAAGTTCGCCATGCTCGGCCTGACCTTCGACGACGTCCTCCTCTTGCCTGCCGAGTCCGATGTCGTGCCCGGCGCGGTCGACACCTCCAGCCGGGTCTCCCGCAACATCACCCTGCGGGTGCCGGTGGTCTCCTCGGCCATGGACACCGTCACCGAGGCCCGGATGGCCATCTCCATGGCCCGCCAGGGCGGTATCGGCGTGTTGCACCGCAACCTCTCCGTGGACGAGCAGGCCGCGCAGGCCGAGGTGGTCAAGCGCTCCGAGGCCGGCATGGTCACCGACCCGGTCACCTGCTCCCCGGACGACACGCTGGCCGAGGTGGACGAGCGCTGCCGCCGGTTCCGCATCTCCGGCCTGCCGGTCACCGACGCGCAGGGCCGCCTGGTCGGCATCATCACCAACCGGGACATGCGCTTCGAGGTCGACCACTCCCGCCCGGTGCGCGAGGTGATGACCCAGATGCCGCTGGTCACCGCGCACGTCGGCGTGTCGGCCGAGGCCGCGCTGGGGCTGCTGCGGCGGCACAAGGTGGAGAAGCTGCCGATCATCGACGGCGACGGCAAGCTGCGCGGCCTGATCACGGTCAAGGACTTCGTCAAGACCGACCAGTACCCGCTGGCCACCAAGGACCCGGACGGCCGCCTGGTGGTCGGCGCCGCGGTCGGGGTCGGCGACGACGCCTACCGCAGGGCGATGGCGCTGGTGGACGCGGGCGTGGACGCGATCGTGGTGGACTCCGCGCACGCGCACTCGCGCAACGTGCTGGACATGGTGGCCAAGCTGAAGCAGGAGCTGGGCGAGTCCACCGACATCATCGGCGGCAACGTGGCCACCCGCGCGGGTGCGCAGGCGCTGGTCGACGCGGGCGCGGACGGCGTGAAGGTCGGCGTCGGCCCCGGCTCCATCTGCACCACCCGCGTGGTGGCGGGCGTGGGCGCGCCGCAGATCACCGCGATCTACGAGGCCTCGCTGGCCTGCGCCCTGGCCGGGGTGCCGGTCATCGGCGACGGCGGCATCCAGTACTCCGGTGACATCGCCAAGGCCATCGCGGCCGGCGCCAGCACGGTCATGCTGGGCAGCCTGCTGGCCGGCACCGCCGAGGCGCCCGGCGAGCTGATCCTGCACAACGGCAAGCAGTACAAGACCTACCGCGGCATGGGCTCCCTCGGCGCGATGCAGTCCCGTGGCCAGGCCAAGTCCTACTCCAAGGACCGCTACTTCCAGGACGACGTGCTCAGCGAGGACAAGCTGGTGCCGGAGGGCATCGAGGGCCGGATCCCGTTCCGCGGCCCGCTGTCCAACGTGGTGCACCAGCTGGTCGGCGGCCTGCGCTCGGGCATGGGCTACGCCGGCGCGGCCACCATCACCGAGCTGCAGCAGGCCCAGCTGGTCCGGATCACCGCGGCCGGGCTCAAGGAGAGCCACCCGCACGACATCACGATGACCGTGGAAGCGCCGAACTACACCACCCGGTAACCGTCCACAACGGACATTCCCGGCAGCCAGTGCAGTTGTCACAGTGAGAGAGGATCGACGTGCGGGACCAGGTGGAGATCGGTGCCGGGCGCACCGCGCTGCGTGCCTACGGGCTTGACGACATCGAGATCGTGCCCTCCCGGCGCACCCGCTCCTCCAAGGACGTGTCGCTGGACTGGCGGATCGACGCCTACCGCTTCGACATCCCGCTGATCACCCATCCCACCGACGCGATCGTCTCGCCGGCCACCGCGGTGCGCTTCGGCGAGCTCGGCGGGCTCGGCGTGCTCAACGCCGAGGGGGTCTGGGCTCGGCACGCCAACGCCGAGGACGCGCTGTTCCGGGTGGTGCAGGCCGCCGATGAGGGGGAGGACCCCTCGGCCGCGGTGCGCATGCTGCAGGAGCTGCACGCCGCGCCGATCAGGGTGGACCTGCTCACCGAGGCCATCCGCACCGTGCGCGAGTCCGGCAACACGGTGGCGGTGCGGGTCAGTCCGCAGCACGCCGAGGAGCTGACCCCCGACCTGCTGGCCGCGGGCGTGGAGATCCTCATCGTGCAGGGCACCATCATCTCCGCCGAGCACGTCTCCAGGGACGGTGAGCCGCTGAACCTCAAGCGGTTCATCGCCGACCTGGACATCCCGGTGATCGCCGGCGGGGTGGGCGACTACCGCACCGCGATGCACCTGATGCGCACCGGCGCGGCCGGGGTGATCGTCGGCTACGGCCAGTCCCAGGCCAGCACCACCAACCGGGTGCTGGGCATCGGGGTGCCGATGGCCACCGCGATCGCCGAGGCCGCGGCCGCCCGCCGCGACTACCTGGACGAGACCGGCGGCCGGTACGTGCACGTGATCGCCGACGGCGGGCTCACCTACTCCGGCGACATCGCCAAGGCCATCGCCTGCGGCGCGGACGCGGTGATGCTCGGCGAGGCGCTCACCGAGGCCGAGGACCTGCCCGGCCAGGGCTACTACTGGACCGCGGCGGCCGCGCACCCCTCGCTGCCGCGCAGCGACGTCTACGGCTTCACCAGCGGGCACAGCCTGGAGTCGGTCCTGTTCGGCCCGGCCACCAGCCCGTACGGCACGCTGAACCTCTTCGGGGCGCTGCGGCGCGCGATGGCCAAGACCGGCTACTCGGACCTGAAGGAGTTCCAGAAGGTCGGCCTGACGGTCCGCAAGTGAGTCCCAGGACGATCCTCGCCGAGAACGACCTCATCGCCCTCGCCCAGTTCGGGCCGGGCGATGAGGACGTGCTGAGCGAGGGCAGCGACGGCGCCTTCGACGTGGACCGGGACGAGCAGGAGCCGCTGGTGCGCTTCGAGGTCTCCGGGCGGGCCGCGGTGCTGGACCAGATCACCGGCGAGCTGGTCGGCGGCGTGAGCTGGCACCCGGTCAGCTACGGGCCTGCCCGCTCCTGCACCGCGTGGAACTTCGGCATCGCGCTGCTGCCCTCGGCCCGTGGCCGCGGCCTCGGCTCGGCCGCCCAGCGGCTGCTGGTGGAGCACCTGTTCGCCAGCACCGACCTGGACCGGGTGGAGGCATCCACCGACGTGGAGAACCGGGCCGAGCAGCGCGCGCTGGAGAAGGCCGGGCTGCGCCGCGAGGGCGTACTGCGCGGGGCCCAGCTGCGCGGCGGGGTGCGCAGGGACCTCGTCGCCTACGGCATCCTCCGGGCCGACCTGGCCTGAACGTGCGGCCGGAAGGGCGAGTGAGGCGGCCCGTTCGGTGGCTCCTCGGCCCGCTGTGGCAGGTAGGCGCTTTCCCCTAGCTTCGGTGCGGTAGTCGCCGATCACGGGGGAGGGCGCACATGCCTGCCGACGAGTTCCCGGCGCCAGTGCGCCTGCTGCGCCCAGCCGACCTGCTCGACCTCAGCTTCACCTTCCGCGGCCTGAAGTTCGAAGACGCGTTCCGGCGACGGCTGGTGCCCTCGGTCGCCGGTCAGGACGGCCTGGTCGTGGTCGCGCTGCCGCCGCAGCACCTGCTGGAGGAGGCGTTCCCGGAACCGGCGGGCACCCCCTCGGCCCCGCCGGTGGCGGCCCGGATCGCCGGTGGCGGCCAACTGGTGTTCACCGTCGGCGCGGGCGTGCGGGTGCCCTACGAGGAGGCCGGTCTGCTGGCCGCGCTGCGCACGCTGCCGATGCGGGTGGTGCCGGTCGCGGACGGGCCGGGCGTGCCGGAGAACCCGTTGCGGGACCCGGCGAACAACCCGCGCACCGCGATCGAGCTGCCCTACCGGCTGTACCTGTCCCCGCGCTCGGCCGACCGCTGGGTGCACCGCGCCGAGGCCCCGCCCGAGAGCGGCCGGGTCGAACTGTGGCACACCCGGCTGCGCGGCCGGACCGCCCGCGCGGTGTGGACCAGGGACTTCCCCGGGGACACCGCGCCGCCGGTGGGCTCCCCGGTGCCGCCCGGCCCGTTCCCGGCCTCGCTCCAGCCGGAGCACCGGCGGGACATCGTGCACCTGACCGCCAGGCACGACCTGCGCACCGAGATCGGCCAGCCCTACCTGCCCCGGCCGGTCTCGGTGGAGCACCTGGTGCTCAGCGCGCTGGGCGGTTACCTGGACAGCCACGGCGACTGGTCCGAGCACCGCCCCGCCGGGATCGACCTGGTGGAGTGGCGGCACCGGGCCGCGCTGGGCCGGGACCACTACGTGCGGGTGGTGCAGGCCGGGTTCCTGGCCCCGTTCGGCCACCGCGCGGTCAAGGTGACCATCACCGAGCGCAGGTTCCACCCCGACCGGCCCGGCAACCCGGCCTACCTGCGGCAGCGGGTGTTCGTGGTGGTGCGCGAGCCGGTGCGGGAGTTCAAGCCGGGCGTGGACCTCACCGCGGTCGGCACCGAGCACAAGTTCAACAACCTGTTCCCCTTCCGCCAGGTCCGGCTGCTCACCCTGGTCACCCCGGACCTGGTCGGGGACACCGAGGAGGAGTTCTTCCCGGCGACGCAGGCGGAGAAACCGTTCCAGTTCAAGGCGGTCGGGCAGGACCGCAACCAGCGAGCGGTGGAGTTCCGCACCCCGCTGCTGTTCGTGCCCGCCCAGCACAACGCGCAGCGCCTGCCCCAGGTGCTGGCCACCTACCAGAACGCCCCGGCCAACCGGGTGGTCAGCCTGGGCGGGCAGGCGCTGGCCTACGCGGACAGCGCGCGGGTGGACGACACCAGCCTGGACACCACCGAGCTGACCTGGGAACTGCGCGCGCCCCAGGAGTGGGAGGACCTGCCGCCCTCGGAGTTCGCCCGGTTCGCGCCGATCGTGGCCGGGGCCAAGGCCGTGGTGGCCGCGGCCAGCCGGTTGACCGGCAACGCGGAGGCGGTGCCGATCGGGTACGCCGAGCAGTACGCGGTGGCCGGTTTCCCCCGTGCCGCGGACCGGGCGGACTCGCCGAACAAGGGCGAGGTCTTCGTCGAGGTCAAGGCGAACGTGTCGCTGGACTTCGAGGCCAACGGCGGGCGGGACCGCTCCGGCGGGCTGGCCGCGCCCTCGATCAAGGTGGCCGGGATGTCCCGGATCACCGGCCCGGTCGGCGGCACGCTGGCCAACGCGGCGGCCGGCACGTTCAACCCCGCCGATGTGCTGGACACCTTGGACGCCAACCTGTTCGGCCTCATCCCGCTGTCCGCGATCGTGCGGGCGGCCGGGCTGGACGAGCCGCTGCGCGCGCCCCGGTTCCTCACCGAGACGGTCAACGCGGTCACCTCCTTCCTCTCCGACCTGCACCGGATCCGGGAGCTGATGGACCTGGTGGAGCAGCGGTTCAACCAGGTCGCACAGCGGGCCAGGGAGGTCCGGCGCACCGCGGCGGAGTTCGTGGACATCACCGGCGAGTTCCTCACCCCCGGCGGCGCGGAGCCGACCATCGGCGAGGTGGAAGCCAAGTTCAACGCCTTCCTCAACGCGGTGCAGGCGCTGATCGCCGAGCTCCCGGCGGGCATCGACCCGGCGGTCCCGGCGTTCCTGGAGCGGGTCCGCGCGCAGGCCGCCACCTGGGCCGCCGCGGCCGGGTCGGCGCTCTCGCTCAAGGACTCCATCCTCAAGGCGGCCAAGAACTTCACCCTGCCGGAGACGGTGAACACCCGGCTGGAGTGGGAGCCGAAGGTCCAGAACTACCAGGACCTGCTGGTCTTCCGGGAGCGCGGCCGGTTCGCCGTGGTGGTGGACCTGCGCGGCTCGCTGCGGCCGGACCTCGCCCTCGGCGCGGACGTCAGCTGCTCGCTGGAGGACTTCCAGATCAACCTGGTCGGCGTGATCGAGCTCTACTTCGAGCGGATCCGCTTCCTGGCCAGGGCCGGGAAGAAGCCGGACGTGGAGGTGGCCTTCGGGGACGTGACCTTCGTGGGGCCGCTGTCCTTCGTGCAGACCCTGCGCAACATCATCCCCTTCGACGGCTTCAGCGACCCGCCCAGCCTGGACGTGGGCGCCGACGGCATCACCGCGCGGTACGGGATGCCGTTGCCCAGCCTGGCGATCGGGGTGTTCAGCCTGGAGAACATCCGGCTGGACGCGCACTTCCGGCTGCCATTCATCGGCAGCGGGATGGAGGTCGGCTTCTCCTTCTGCCGCCGGGAGGCCCCGTTCCGGCTCACCGTGGCCTTCTTCGGCGGCGGCGGGTTCTTCGGCATCGCGTTGAGCCCCAAGGGTTTGCTCTACTGCGAGGGCGCGCTGGAGTTCGGCGCGGCGGTGTCGATGAACCTGGGCGTGGCCAGCGGCAGCCTGTCGGTGATGGCCGGGATCTACTTCCGGATCGACGGCGACGGGGTCGAGCTGGCCGGGTACTTCCGGGCCCGCGGCGAGGTCGACGTGCTCGGCCTGATCTCGGCCTCCATCGAGCTGTACCTGGAGCTGCGCTACGACCACGGTGTGGTCTCCGGCCGGGCCACCATCACCATCACCATCGAGATCGCGTTCTTCTCCGAGTCGGTGGAGATCAGCTGCGAGAAGACCTTCGCCGGATCGCCGAACACCGACGCCCGCGCGGCGCTGGACGCACCGCGCACCTTGACCTTCGCCGAGTTCATGGCTCCCTACACCGAGGCCGGCCTGCGCCGGGACCCGGTCCTGGAGTACTGCTCGGCCTTCGCGGAAGGCGCCTGAGATGACCGCTCCCGCCACCCACAAGGCCGTGTGGACGGCGCTGCCCAACGGCTTCCACCCGGATGGCCGGGCCAGGCTGTCGGTGCTGGTCAGCCCGCGGATCGAGGCCGTGACCCTTGGCAGCGGACCGTTCCTGGACTGGCCGCTGACGCTGACCGGCCTGATCTCCCAGCTGGGCCTGGTGTTCAGCTGGGCCGGGCAGACCCACCGGGTCGCGGTCGAGGTGGAGAACCGTTACGCCGGACCGGACTCCACGCTGTGGCAGGCCCTGTTCCCGCCCGGCAGCCCGTGTCAGTCCACTGTGGACAGAGCGGCGAACGGGGCGATCACCGAGCTGCGGTCCTTCCCAGGCACCAAGGTGCGGGAGCAGGTCACCGGCTTCTACCGGCGGATGGCCGGGCTGGTCGCCGAGGGCAGGCTCAACGCCGAGGACACCAGGGAGGTGATCCGCGGATGCGGCGACCCGCCGCCGGAGAGCCAGCTCGGCTTCGCCTTCCCGTCCAAGGGCAACCTGCGCACCGACCGCACCTTCGCCGGGGCCAGCGCGTTCGCCGAGGACCCGGCGGCGGCTTTCCGGTCGCTGAACCGGTTGCTGGAGCCGCAGGGCGGGATCGGCATCGCCGCGCAGGACCGGCCCCGGCACATCCACCGCGACGACCGCTACGGCGCCAAGCTGACCTTCGCCGAGTCCTTCCAGTACTACCAGCGGAACAGCTTCCGCACCGACGACGAGCCCGCGCCGCCGGCCGCGCCGGAGAAGCCCAAGCTCACCGTGGCCGGCGTGTGCGGCCTGCTCGGCGACTACCCGGCCCTGCAACGCCGGTTCGGCCTGGTGGTCGACCTGCTGCTGACCCTGCCCGCCGGGCTGCCGGAGACCGGGGCCACCGTCTCGGTCGACCCCGGCCCCGGCGCGCCCGCCTCGCTCAAGCAGGCCGACCTGCTGCCGCTGACCCGGCTGCGACACCTGCCAGGGCAGCGGTTCGAGGCCGCGACCGAGGACCAGAGCCGCTACCGGGACCGCTACCTGGACCTCAGCCAGGAGCAGAGCTGGGCGGTCACCGACCTGGACCTGGACTCCGCCGCGATCCGGATCGCCGACTTCAGCGCGGCCGTGGAGCGGATCAGGGCCCAGGCGGGCAACCGGATGGGCACCGGCCTGCCCGCCCTGCGCAACGCCGGGATCACCCTGCTGGCCGCTGACCGGGACGCCTGGTTCGCCGACCAGTTGGCGGGCAACACCGTCCGGACCAACGCGGCCGAGGCGCCCACCGTCACCGCCGAGGCGCTGGTGCGCGGCTACCGGGTCGATGTCGGCCTGGCCGAGTCGCCGAGCGCGCCGGTCACCGCCTGGTACTCGCTGTGCCGTCGCCGCGGCAGCTACGCGCTGCGCCCGGCCACCGGCCCGGTCATCCCGATCACCGGCGTGGCCGAGGACGAGGGCCAGGTGAAGACCAGCGCCACCACCAAGTCCGCGCCGGCCGACACCAGGGCCTTCACCCACGAGGCGCTCTTCGGCTGGGACGGCTGGAGCCTGTCCGCCCCGCGCCCCGGCCGGACCATCGCCGAGGACGGCACGGTGGTGGTGCCGGAGCGGACCGTGGACGAGAAGTTCCCGCTGGACACCAGTTTCACCCCGGTGCCGGGCAGCCTGCCCAAGCTGCGCTTCGGTCAGACCTACCGGCTGCGCGCCCGGCTGGTCGACCTGGCGGGCAACAGCCCCGAGCTGACCGATCCGTCCACTGTGGACATCGAGTCGGACCCGATCACCTACCGGCGCTGGGAACCGGTGCCGCACCCGGTGGTGGTGCCCCGGCACGCCTTCAACGAGGGCGAGTCCACTGAGCGCCTGGTCATCCGCAGCACGGTGGACGAGGACGGCCGCGAGGTCTCCGCCACCTTCTGGGCGCTGGACAACCGCGACGTGCCCGACCACGACGACGACCCGCTGCCCGCGGACGGCCTGAGCCGCCGGTACCGGGACACCGACGAGCGGCACCTGGCCCCGCCCAAGGCAGCCCTGCAACTGGCCGAGCAGCACGGCAAGTACGACGACGTGCTGGGCGGCAACCCCTCCGCCGAGCAGCGCAGGCGGTTCCTGCTCGCGGCCTCGCGGGAGGCGGGCAGCTTCACCGACGTGGTGGTGCGCCGGGCGGACAACCCCGAGTTCACCGTGGACCTGCGGAACCGGATCAAGGTCGCCACGCACAACAGCAAGGCCCCCGGCCCGGTCACCGACCTGCGCACCCTGCGCAAGGGCGGCGAGCTCAAGGAGGGCGAGTTCGTCGTGCACACCGACGACGACCTGCTGCTGCCCTACCTGCCGGACCCGTTGGCCCGCGGCCTGTCCCTGCGCGGGCTGCCGACCGAGGACCCGGAGGGCACCAACGAGGTGCACTCCTTCTACGGCATCCTGCACCGCGAGTGGCCGGACGCCGGGCCGATCCGGCTGGTGCTGGAAGAGGGCGACGGCGAGCCGAGGTTCAGTGCGGCCAGCCGGACGCTGACCGTGCAGCTGCTCAAGGGCGAGGTGCGCACCATCCGCCTCAGCTGCGCGCTGGCGGAGGCCGACCTGGAGCTGCTGCACGGCTGGCGGCTGCTCACCGAGTCCGAGGAGTGGCAGCGGTTCACCCCGGCCGAGCGGGAGCTGCTCACCAGGGCCACCGTCGACGGCGAGAACTGGATGCTCACCCCGTGGGTGGACCTGACCCTGGTGCACGCGGTGGAACGGCCGATCGCCCGCCCGGTGCTGCACGACCTGTCCTTCCCGCGGGTGGCGGAGTCGACCTTCACCGAGGTGCACGGCGTGCTGGTGGCCGACGCGCCGAGCACCGGCCGGGTGGACGTGGACGCGACCTGGCAGGAGTGGCTGGACGACCCGGCCGAGGACGCGCCCCGGCGGGTCAGCGCGCGCACCCGGGTGGGTGGGCTGGAGCTGCGCGAGGTCGAGGACAACCTGGCCTTCGGCGTGGGCAAGCTCAAGCACGAGTTCGGCGACACCCGGCACCGCAACGTCGGCTACGTCCCGGTCGGCACCACCCGCTTCCGCGAGTACTTCCACCCCTCCATCACCGCCGACCTGGACCGGATCACCAGCGTCGGCCCGGTGTGCGCGGCGCCGGACGGCAAGCCCTGGCCGGTGCCGAGCAGCCGCAGGCCGCTGCCGCCGCGACCGGCCTACCTGGTGCCCACCTTCCGCTGGGAGACGGTCGCCGATGAGGAGAACCGCCGCCGCACCAGCCTCCGGCGCTGCGCCGGGGTGCGGATCTACCTGGAACGCCCCTGGTTCTCCTCCGGCGATGACGAGCTGCTCGCCGTGGTGCTCGACCCGCAGCGGCAGCTGCCGCCGGAACTGCGCAGCGACTGGGGCGTGGACCCGGTCTGGGCGGAGAGCACCCAGCTGCCGCCGCTGGCCGCGGACCGGATCACCAACCCGGCCGCCACCGCCACCGGACTGGCGATGGCCGAGACGCTCGCCGGCGGTCCGGCCACAGTGGACGTGGTCGCGGTGCAGCCGGAGTTCGACGCGGACAAGGGCCTGTGGTTCGCCGACGTGGACCTGGACCCCGGCGTGCCCACCGCCTACTTCCCGCTGCTGCGCCTGGCCGTGGCCCGCTACCAGCCGCACTCGGTGACCGGGCTCGAGCTGTCCTCGATCGTGCTGGCCGAGTTCACCCAGCTGGTGCCCGCCCGCACCCTGCTGGCCGAGGAGACCGCCGACAGCATCCGGCTTACCCTGCGCGGCGCGGCCACCGCGGACGCGCTCGGCGCCAAGGCGGGCGCCGAGCTCGCCGCGGCCGCGGCCAGCCGCCGGGTCCGGGTGAGCGTGCAGGTCAAGCGGAGCACCGAGGAGGAGTTCGACTGGCGCCAGGTGGCCACCGGCGAGCTGACCTGCGTGGCCGACGGGGCCGGGTTCGCCTGGACCGGCGGGCTGCCCCCGGTGGAGGTCTCGATCACCCGCGACTACCGGCTGGTCCTGGAGGAGCACGAACGCCACCAGGCCGACCCCGGCGCGGCCGAGGAGACCGTCCCGGTGGGTGGCACGCCGACGCCGGTGGGCTACCGCCTGGTGCACGCCGACCGGGTGCCGCTGGAGGCTCGGATCGGGCGGCTCGTGCTGGACTTCCCGGACTTTATCGTTACTGGCGGTAACACCCTCTAGCGGCGAGGACGGGCGCTCTCTACTTTGGGTACATGACCCAACTCGCCAGTAACAACGACTACGACGTCCTGGTGATCGGTTCCGGCTTCGGTGGCAGCGTGGCCGCGCTGCGGCTGGTGGAGAAGGGCTACCGGGTGGCGGTGCTGGAGGCCGGGCGCCGCTTCGCCGACGAGGAGTTCGCCAAGACCTCCTGGGACCTGCGCCGGTTCCTCTGGGCGCCGAAGTTCGGCTGCTTCGGCGTGCAGCGGATCCACCTGCTGCGCAACGTGCTCATCCTGGCCGGGGCCGGGGTCGGCGGCGGGTCGCTGAACTACGCGAACACGCTGTACCGGCCGCTCAAGCCGTTCTACCGGGACCAGCAGTGGGCGCACATCACCGACTGGGAGGCCGAGCTCGCGCCCTACTACGAGCAGGCCACCCGGATGCTCGGCGTGGTGCCCAACCCGAGCACCACGCCCTCGGACGAGGTGATCAAGGACGTGGCCGAGGACATGGGCGTGGCCGGGACCTTCCACACCACCCCGGTCGGCGTGTTCTTCGACCGGCCCGGCGAGCGCGCCGCGGACCCGTACTTCGGCGGCGCCGGGCCGGAGCGCACCGGCTGCACCGAGTGCGGCTCCTGCATGACCGGCTGCCGGGTGGGCGCGAAGAACACGCTGATGAAGAACTACCTCTACCTGGCCGAGCGCAAGGGCGCGGAGGTCTTCCCGCTGACCACGGTCACCGGCCTGCGCCGGCGTGCCGACGGCGGCTGGGTGGTGGCCACCGAGCGCACCGGCTCCTGGCTGCGCAAGGGCCGCCGCACCTTCACCGCCGGCCAGGTGGTGCTCGCGGCAGGCACCTGGGGCACCCAGAACCTGCTGCACAAGCTGCGGGACAACGGTTCGCTGCCCGCGCTCTCGCCGAGGCTGGGCCAGCTCACCCGCACCAACTCCGAGGCCATCCTGGGCGCGAAGGCGTCCAAGGTGGACCCGAACCGGGACTTCACCAAGGGCGTGGCCATCACCTCCTCGTTCCACCCCGACGAGGACACCCACATCGAGCCGGTCCGCTACGGCAAGGGCAGCAACGCGATGGGCCTGCTCCAGGCGCCCGCGGTGGCCACCATGCTGCGGCACCCGCTGCTCACCCTGCGGAACCTCTCGGTGCGCAGGTGGAGCGAGCGCACGGTGATCCTGCTGGTGATGCAGAGCCTGAACAACTCGATCACCACCTTCACCAAGCGCGGCTGGCTGGGCGGCCGCAAGCTCAGCTCCAAGCAGGGCCACGGCGCGCCCAACCCGAACTCCATCCCGGCCGGGGTCAAGGCCGCCGAACTTGCCGCTGACAAGATCGACGGCATCCCCGGCGGCGCGATCAGCGAGATGTTCAACATCCCGATGACCGCGCACTTCCTCGGCGGCTGCCCGATCGGCCTGGACGCCGAGCACGGTGTGATCGACCCCTACCACCGGGTGCACGGCTACCCCGGGTTGTCCATCGTGGACGGCTCGGCCATCTCGGCGAACCTGGGCGTGAACCCCTCGCTGACCATCACCGCCCAGGCCGAGCGCGCGCTCTCGCTGTGGCCGAACAAGGGCGAGGCCGACCCCCGGCCCGCCCAGGGTGCTCCTTACCAGCGCCTGAGCCCCGTCCCCCCGGTCAGCCCGGCCGTGCCCGCCGCCGCTCCCGGCGCGCTCCGCCTGCCCATCGTGAGCTGATCCGCAGCCGCCCACTGAGATCACGCTCAGTGGGCGGACCGGTGACGATCTCGGCCGATGGGGTACGGCAGGTAGCTGATCCATCACGGAATGTTCCCCGCGAGTGTGACCGCTGGCACAGTGTGGGGATGGATCAGCCGATAGAGGACGTTGGGGAGCGGGCATGAGTGCGGAGTGTGTGCTCGTGGTCGGCGGCGGCCCGGTCGGACTGATGGGCGCGCTGCTGCTGGCCAGGGCCGGGGTGCCCAGCGTGGTGCTGGAGGCGGCGGCGGAACGGGCCACCATCGGCAGCCGGTCCATCTGCGTGCAGGGCGACGTGCTGGACGTCCTGGAGCGGGTCGGGCTCGGCGAGCGGGTGGCCGCGGCCGGGGTCACCTGGCACACCGGGCGCACCTACTACCGCGAGCACGAGGTGCTCACCGTCCGGCTGCCGCACCGGCAGGGCTTCCCGCCGTTCGTGAACCTGCCGCAGACCGACCTGGAACGGCTGCTGGACGAGCGGGTCGCGGCCGAGCCGCTGGTCACCGTGCACCTGGGCCACAAGGTGGTCGGGCTGAGCCAGGACCGCGAGGGCGTCGAGGTGGTGGTGAGCACCCCCGAGGGCGAGCGGACCTTCCGGGGCAGCCACTGCCTGGCCGCCGACGGCCCGCGCTCGCTGGTCCGCCAGCTGCTGGACCTGCCGTTCCAGGGCTACAGCTTCCGGGACAAGTTCCTCATCGCGGACATCCGCGCCCCACTGGGCCACGCCGCCGAGCGCCGCTTCTACTTCGACCCGCCGGCCAACCCCGGCCGCCAGGTGCTGGTGCACCCGCAGCCGCAGGGCCGCTGGCGGATCGACTGGCAGGTGTCCGACGACTTCGACCTGACCGAGGCCAGGAGCAACGGCGGCCTGGACACCCTGGTCCGCTCGGTGGTCGGCGAGGCCGACTACGAGCTGGAGTGGGCCTCGGTCTACCGCTTCCACCAGCGCTGCGTGCCCGCGATGCGGATCGGCCGGGTGCTGCTGGCCGGGGACGCCGCGCACGTGATGAGCCCGTTCGGCGCGCGCGGCCTCAACTCCGGCATCGCGGACGCGGAGAACGCGGCCTGGAAGATCGCCTTCGACCGGGCAGGCTGGGGCGGCCCGCTGCTGCTGCACTCCTACGACGCCGAACGCCGGGCCGCGGCCAGGGAGAACCTGCGCGTCACCGGCGAGACCATGCGCTTCCTGGTGCCGCGCACCGGAGCCGAGCAGGCCTACCGCCGGGACGTGCTGGAGCGCAGCGTGCGCGAACCCGCGGCCCGCGCCAAGATCGACTCCGGCAAGCTGGCCGAGCCCTTCTACTACCTGGACTCCCCGCTGACCACGCCCGCCCAGCCCACCGAGATCGCCGCCTTCCCGCGCGACCCCGGCGTGCCCCGGCCGCCGCTGCCCGGCGTGCTGTGCCCGGACACGTCGCTGGCCGGGCACGGCAGGCTGCGCCCGCACTTCGGCCCGGAGTTCCACCTGCTCACCGTGGCCTCCCGGCCGCGCCTGCCCAAGGGCCCGCCGGTGCACGTGCAGCCGCTGGAGGAGGCCGCCGACGGCGGCGCGCTGGCCGAGGCGCTGCGGATGCCGCCCGGCTCGGCCGCGCTGGTCCGCCCGGACGGCCACCTGGCCGCGGTGCTGCGCGCTGGGGACCTGGGCGCGGGACTGGTCAGCGCGCTGCGTCGCGCGACCGGGTGGTGACCGGCGTTACAGCCAACGAAGCCAGGCGATGAGGCGTCTCCTGTACGGGCACAGGAGGTGAGGCGATGGATCGACGAGGATTCCTGCGGCTGGCCGGGGCCGGCGCCGCGGCACTGGCCACCGGCGCGTGCGGCGCTGGCGCGGAGGCGCCGCCCAGCGGCACCAGCGCCACCACCACCCCGCCGGGCACCACCGGCCCGCCCCCGCCGCCGGACTGGGCCGCGCTGCGCGCCAAGGTCCCGGTGCTGCTGCCGCCAGACAAGGACTTCACCGCCGCCTGGTCCCCGTTCAACTCCGCGCTCCAACTGCCGCCCCCGGCCGCGCTGGCCCGCTGCGAGATCCCGGAGCAGGTGCAGGAATGCCTTGAGGTGGCGCGCAGGTCCAAGATCCCGGTGGCCGCGCGCAGCGGCGGGCACAGCTACGCGGGCTTCAGCGCCCCGGCAGGCGGCCTGGTGGTCGACGTGTCCCCGATGCGCGAGGTGCGGGTGCAGGCCGACGGCACCGCGGTGATCGGCGCGGGCGCCAAGCTCGCCGACGTCTATGCCGGACTGGCCCGCGCCGGCCGCGCGCTGCCCGCCGGGTCCTGCCCCTCGGTGGGCATCGCCGGACTCGCCCTTGGCGGCGGGATCGGCGTGCTGGCCCGCAAGTTCGGCCTCACCTGCGACCACCTGCGCTCCGCCCAGGTGGTGCTGGCCGACGGCTCGCTGCGCACCGCCTCGGCCGACTCCGAGCAGGAGCTGTTCTGGGCCCTGCGCGGCGGTGGCGGCGGCAACTTCGCGCTGGTCACCCAGTTCGAGTTCGGCACCGTGCCCGCGCCCGGCCTGACCGTGTTCTCGCTGCGCTTCCCGGCCGGGTCCGCGGCCTCGGTGCTCGGCGCCTGGCAGGACTGGATCGGCTCGGCCCCGCCGGAGCTGTGGTCGATCTGCCACCTGCTCGGCGGCACGCCACCGGCCGCCATGGTCGCCGGGTGCTACGTCGGCGGCGCGGGCGGGCTGAACCCGCTGCTGGACCAGCTGGTCAGCGCCGCGAACGCGAAGCCGACCCAGCGGATGGCGCAGCCCAAGGGCTACCTGGACGCGATGCGGCACTTCGCCGGCCACGGCGGCGGCAAGCGCGAGGGCTTCGCCGCCGCCTCCCGGATCGTGGAGCACAAGATCACCAACCTGGACCGGGTGGTCGGCCAGGTCCAGGGCCGCAAGATGGACCTGCTCTTCGACGGCCTCGGCGGCGCGGTCGGCGAGATCGGCGTGGCCGACACCGCCTTCCCGCACCGCAAGGCACTGGCCAGCGTGCAGATCTACGCCCCGGCCGAACGCGCCGAGCACGCCAGGCAGCTCGCCGCGGTCACCGAGGTGCGGGACGCGCTGACCGGCCTGGTCGGCAAGGGCAGCTACGTGAACTACCTGGACGCGGCGCAGCAGGACTGGGCGAAGGCGTACTACGGCCCGAACCTGGACCGGCTGCGCGCGGTGGCTACCCGCTACGACCCGGACGGGGTGTTCCGCTTCGCCCAGGGGCTCACCAGCTGACGCCGGTCAGCACCACCACCCGCTCCTCGGTGAAGTCGTTCATCGTGGTGCGCACGCCCTCGCGCCCGACGCCGGAGCCCTTGACCCCGCCGTAGGGCAGCTGGTCCGCGCGGTAGGACGGCACATCGCCGATGATCACCCCACCCACCTCCAGCTCGGTGCCTGCCCGGAACGCGGTCTGGATGTCGTGGGTGAACACCCCGGCCTGCAAGCCGAAGGCGGAGTCGTTGACCTCGGCGAATGCCTCGTCCACGCCGTCCACCGCGGCGACGGCGAGCACCGGCCCGAAGACCTCCTCGCACCACACCTTGGCGTCCTTGGGCACCTCGGTGAGCACGGTCGGTGCCACCGTGGCGCCCTCCCTGGTGCCCCCGGCCAGCACCTTCGCCCCGGCCCCGGTGGCCTCGGAGATCCACTGCTCCACCCGCTCGGCGGCGGCCTCGTCGACCAGCGGCCCGACCTCCACCTCCGGGTCGTGCGGGCTGCCGGTGCGCAGCGCGCCCACCGCGCTGAGCAGCCTGGGCAGGAAGTCCTCGTACACCGCGCGGTCCACCAGCACCCGCTGCACCGCGATGCAGGACTGCCCGGCCTGGTAGTTGCTGAACAGCGCGATCCGCTTGGCCGCGAAGTCCAGGTCGGCCTCGGAGCTCCAGTCGCCGCAGACCACCGCGGCCGCGTTGCCGCCCAGCTCCAGCACCACGTGCTTGCGCGGCGCCGAGTCCATGATCGAGAAGCCCACCGGCCCCGATCCGGTGAAGCTGACCACCGGCAACCGCTCGTCCCGCACCAGCGCCGCGGTCTCCTCGTTGCCCACCGGCAGCACCGAGAACGCGCCCTTGGGCAGGTCGGTCTCGGCCAGGATCTCGCCCAGGATCAGCGCGGTCAGCGGGGTGCGCGGCGCGGGCTTGATGATGATCGGCGCGCCCACCGCCAGCGCCGGAGCCACCTTGTGCGCCACCAGGTTCAGCGGGAAGTTGAACGGCGAGATGCCCAGCACCGGGCCACGCGGGACGCGCTTGATCATCGCCACCCTGCCCTCGGCGGCCGGGTCGGTGTCCAGCCTGGTCAGCTCGCCGGTGAACCGGCGCGCCTCCTCCGCGGCCAGCCGGAAGGTGTGCACCGCGCGGCCGACCTCGCCGACCGCCCACTTCAGCGGCTTGCCGTTCTCGGCGGTGATGATCTCGGCGATCTCCTCGGTCCGCTCGGCCAGCCGCTTGGACACGTGCGCCAGCGCGTTCGCCCGCAGGTGCGCGGGGGAGGAGCGGAACTCGGTGAACACCGCGGCGGCCGCGGCCACGGCGCGCTCGACCTGCTCCGGTCCTGGCACCCCGACGGTGGCGACCTCGCTGCCGTCGAAGGGGTGGCGCACGACCAGCTCGCCGACGCCCGGCTCGGGCGATCCGGCGATGAAGGACGGTCGGGGCTTCGGGGGCTCCAGGTCGGTCATGGCAATCACCGTAAGCCTGACCCCGGCATCAGCACAGGGTGATCCCGGCGTCGCACCGGGTCCCCGGCCACCCCCGGGCGTTCCCGTGGCCGCGCGGCTGGGAGAATCGGGTTCTCGTTCCCGGTCCTGACCTGGAGGTTCGCCACGGTGGCCAGTAACACCGACCGCCCCGTGCTCGTCGTCGACTTCGGCGCCCAGTACGCCCAGCTGATCGCCCGCCGCGTCCGCGAGACCCAGGTGTACTCCGAGGTCGTGCCCTCCACCGAACCGGTCGAGGAGCTGCTCAAGCGCGACCCGGCCGCGATCGTGCTCTCCGGCGGCCCGTCCAGCGTGTACGAGGACGGCGCGCCGCAGGTCGACCCGGAGCTGTTCGAGGCGGGCGTCCCGGTGTTCGGCATCTGCTACGGCTTCCAGGCCATGGCGGTCGCGCTGGGCGGGGCCACCGAGCACACCGGCACCAGGGAGTACGGCCGCACCGAGCTGGCCATCACGCAGGACGGCGGGGTGCTGCACGAGGACCTGCCCGGCCACCACCCGGTGTGGATGAGCCACGGCGACTGCGTGACCAAGGCCCCCGAGGGCTTCACCGTCACCGCCACCAGCTCCGGCGCGCCAGTGGCCGCCTTCGAGAACGTGGACCGCCGTTTCGCCGGGGTCCAGTACCACCCCGAGGTGCTGCACTCCCCGCACGGCCAGGAGGTGCTGCGCCGCTTCCTGCACGACATCGCCGGGGTCCGCCCGCAGTGGACCACCTCCTCCATCGTGGACGAGCAGGTCGAGCTGATCCGCGCCCAGGTCGGCACGGGCAAGGCCATCTGCGGCCTCTCCGGCGGGGTGGACTCCGCGGTGGCCGCTGCCCTGGTGAACCGGGCCATCGGCGACCGGCTGACCTGCGTGTTCGTCGACCACGGCCTGCTGCGCGCGGGCGAGCGGGCCCAGGTCGAGCGGGACTACGTGGCCGCCACCGGCGTCCGCCTGGTCACCGTGGACGCCCAGGAGCGGTTCCTCACCGCGCTGGCCGGGGTCACCGACCCGGAGGAGAAGCGCAAGATCATCGGCCGCGAGTTCATCCGGGTCTTCGAGCAGGCCGCCAGTGACCTGCAGGCCGAGGCGGGCGCGCAGGGCGAGCACTACGACTTCCTGGTCCAGGGCACCCTGTACCCGGACGTGGTGGAGTCCGGCGGCGGCACCGGCGCGGCCAACATCAAGAGCCACCACAACGTCGGCGGCCTGCCGGAGGACCTCCAGTTCAAGTTGGTCGAGCCGCTGCGCGCACTGTTCAAGGACGAGGTCCGCCGGGTCGGCCTGGAACTGGGCCTGCCCGAGACCATCGTGCACCGCCAGCCCTTCCCCGGCCCCGGCCTGGGCATCCGGATCATCGGCGAGGTCACCGCGGACCGGCTGGCCATCCTGCGCTCGGCCGACGCCATCGCCCGCGAGGAGCTGACCGCGGCCGGCCTGGACCGCACCATCTGGCAGTGCCCGGTGGTGCTGCTGGCCGACGTCCGCTCGGTCGGCGTGCAGGGCGACGGCCGCACCTACGGCCACCCGGTGGTGCTGCGCCCGGTCTCCAGCGAGGACGCGATGACCGCGGACTGGACCCGGCTGCCCTACGACGTGCTGGAGCGCATCTCCACCCGGATCACCAACGAGGTCAACGACGTCAACCGGGTCGTCCTGGACGTCACCAGCAAGCCCCCGGGCACCATCGAGTGGGAGTGAGCTAGGCCGAGGCGCGGCGGATCAGCTCGGTCGGGAGGACCTCCCGGCCGGGCTCGACCTCCTCGCCCGCGACCAGCCGGAGCAGCGTCCGCACCATCCGGCGCATCTGCTCGGCCGGGTGCTGCCGGATGGTGGTCAGCGGCGGGTCGGACAGCGGGGCCACCGCGGGCTGGTCGTCGAAGCCGATCACCGCGATGTCCTCGGGCACCCGCTTGCCCGCCGCGCGCAGCGCCCGCAGCGCGCCGTCGGCCATCAGGTCGTTCGCCGCGAACACCGCGTCCAGCTCGGGCAGCCGTTCGAGCAGCTCCCGCATGGCCTGCTCGCCGCCCTGCCGGGTGAACTCGCCGCAGGCGGTCAGCCGGTCGGCCCGCTCCTGGCTCACGCCCATCGCCTGTTGCCAGCCGGTCAGCCGGTCCAGCGCGGCCTTCTCATCCGTGGGGCCGGTGATGGTGGCCACCGTGCGGCGGCCGAGGCCGAGCAGGTGCTCGGTGGCCATCCGCGCGCCGCCCACGTTGTCGTTGTCCACCAGGTGCAGGCCGTCCTCCGGCATCCACAGCTTGCCGCCGAAGACCACCGGGATGGGCAGGTTCGCCACCGCCTCCGGCAGCGGGTCCCGCTTGTGCGGGGCCAGCAGCAGCGCGCCGTCCACGTGCCCGGCGCCCAGGAAGCGCAGCACCCTGGCGTGCGTGGTCTCGTCCTGGGTCAGCATCAGCACCATCTGAGTGTCCATTGTGGACAGTTCCTCGGTGGCGGTGCGGACCACGGTGGCGAAGTGCGGGTCGTCGAAGACCTTGTTCTCCGCCTCGGAGAGCACCAGCGCGATCGCCTCGGTGCGCCGGGTGACCAGCGTCCTGGCCGCCTTGTTCGGCACGTAACCCAGCTGGCGGACCGCGGTGTGCACAGCCTCGCGCGCCTCCGGGCTGACCCGGGGCGAGTCGTTGATCACCCGGGACACGGTCGCGCGGGACACGCCCGCCACCGCGGCCACGTCCTCCAGGGTCGGGCGGCCGAGTCCGTGCGCGAGGGCTGGCGGCGTCTTCACCCCGCTATTAATACAGATAAGGATCACAAAAGCCGAATGCGCCGCCCCGGTGTCGAGAAACCACCGGGGCGACGCAAACGGGGCAAACGTGAATTCAGTATCGATTTGATTTCCGGCCGGTCACCTACCGGCGCGGGCGCAGGGAGTTGCCGAGCAGGACCAGGCCGATGAACAGGGCGATCGCCGCGATTGCCCAGCGCACGTCCACCACCTGCCAGATGACCCCGTCGGTGAGTGCGAAGGCGGCCACGCCCAGCCCGCACACCCCGAACAACACCATGAACAGGCTTGCCTTCGGCTTGCGCTCGGTCTGCTGCTCAGCCGACACGGTGCACCTCCACAGTTCCCGGCCCCTGCACTTCCGCGCGCAGGCGCAGCTTGCCGCCTCCGGGGCCGTCCGCCCCGTTGTCGTCCAACTTGACCTCGCCGCCGCCGTTGCGCTGGTTGTCCAGGCACTGCACGGTGCCCACCTGCGCGCGGCAGTACAGGTCGACGTCCACGTCCTTGGACACCAGCACCTGGATCGTCCCGGTGCCGACCACGATGTTGGTGCCTGCCGAGCGGTCCGGCTTGGCCGGGTCCGGCTTGGTCAGGTCCAGCTGGGTCAGGTCCAGCTCGATGGACCCGGCGCCGATCCGGTAGCTCGGCTGCAGGTTCGCCACCGAGGTGATCCGGTGGTGCTCGTTGCCGAAGGTGTGCGTCCAGTACTGCGAGGCGGTCAGCCCGATCGCCACGATCGCCACCGGGAAGCCCAGCACCACCAGCAGCCTGCCGCCGCCGCGGAAGGCCCCGACCAGGGTGCCGATGGCCAGCACCGCGACCACCATGCCCAGCACGTGCGGGGCGGTGAACCAGGGCACCAGTCCGGCCAGGATGCCGGTCACGCTGCCCACGATGAAGGCCAGCGCCAGCGTCACCCCGGTGACCCTGGTCTTGCGCTTGGGTTCCGGCTCGGGCTCCACCTCGGCGGTGTGGCGCGGTTCCGGCAGGTCCCAGGCGAAGGGCGCGGCGCCCAGCGGGTCCCACTGCGGCGGGGTGCCGGTGGCGGGGTAGGTCACCGGCGGGAAGCTCGGCGTGGGCAGCGGCTGGGACACCGGGGCCACTGGGGCCTCCGCCGCGTGCGCGCTGGTGGTCTCGGCGCTGGGCTCGGGGACCTCAGCGCCGACGACCTGGGTGGTGCCGGTCGCGGCAGGCGGCTCGACCTGGCTGGTCACCTGCTCAGGGCGGATGCCCAGGTCGGCCGTGTGCTGCTCGGGGGCAGGCGGCGGCTGCGGGGTCCGCAGGTCCATCGTCGGCTGGTCCGGCGGCACCGGGGTCACCGGGGTACCGGGCGTCATGGTGGTCTCCGGCATCGGGAAGGAGGGTGGCGCGACCGGGCTGTTGCCCCGGCTGCGGTGCAGGAAGAACGCCAGCGCCACGATCAGCACCATGGCGAAGATGCCGCCGATGAACGTGGTGGCCGCCCAGCCGAAGGCGGGCAGCATGCCGAAGATCAGCAACAGGGTCAGCGGCTTGGGCGTGGCGCTGTGGCCCCTGCCGAGCAGCGCCTCCAGCGGCGACACCCGGTCGTCGGGGCCGGGCAGGATCAGCCAGCCCAGCAGGTAGATGATCATTCCGATGCCGCCGTAGACCGCCGTCACCACGAGCGCGACCCGGATCACGACCGGATCGATCGCGTAGCGGTTGCCGATCGCGGCGGCCACCCCGGCGATCTTGCGATCTTCCCTGGGCCGCCGTGGCCGCGACGACCACAGGTCGCGCAGCGTCTCCTCGACGCGCATGTTTCCGTCCGTCCCGCTCACGGTGACCAGCTTGGGCCACACCCGCACCCGCCCACATCAGGGATGCCCCCCGACCCCACCCCGAGGCGGGGTCTCCGGGTTGCGCCCCGATGCGGGTCGGCGCATCCACGTGTGACCATGCCATGGTGAACTCCCAGGCTACGATCGGCAGCACCGAGCGCGGCGGCACCGGCCAGCCCCCCGCGACCGCGGGCGAGGCGGCCACCGTGGCGCTGCCCCTGCGCATGTACCGCCGCCGCAGCGGCCGAATCCTGGCCGGGGTGGCCGGCGGGCTGGCCGAGCACCTCAAGGTGAACGTGCTGTGGGTGCGGGTCGCCTTCACCGTGCTGGTCGCCTTCGCCGGTGCGGGCGTGCTCGCCTACGGCCTGCTCTGGCTGCTGGTGCCGCAGCGCACCGGGGCCGAACCGCAGACCGAGAACCCGGTGCAGCGGCAGCAGGCCATCGGCGTGCTCGCCATCGGCGTGGCCATGGCGCTCGCGCTGAGCATGTGGAGCGGCGCGATCAGCGGCTGGGTGGTCGGCCCGCTGGGCGTGGCGCTGGCCGGCGCGGCCCTGGTCTGGCGGGAGGCCGACGAGGCGCAGCGCCGCCGCTGGCGGGACTCGGCCAAGTCCGGGATGCTCGGCCGCGGCGGCCGGATGGCCATGCTCCGGGTGGTGGCCGGCATCCTGGTGGCCACCGCCGGCGTGGTGTTCTACCTGGTCAGCAGCGTGGACCTGAACCAGGCCCAGCTGGCCGTGATGGCCGTGGTGGTCACCCTGCTCGGCGTCGGCGTGCTCACCGTGCCCTGGTGGCTGCGCCTGGTCCGCGACCTCAACGAGGAGCGCCGCGCGCGCATCCGCACCGAGGAGCGGGCCGAGATCGCCGCGCACCTGCACGACTCCGTGCTGCAGACCCTGGCCCTGATCCTCAAGCAGGCGGACAACCCGCGCGAGGTCAGCCGCCTGGCCCGCGGCCAGGAGCGCCAGCTGCGCAGCTGGCTGTACGGCCCGGCCGGCTACGGCCGCGGCGCGGCCGCCGCGGAGACCGAGGAGCCGGCGCACGGCGTGTCCGGGGAGAGCCTGGCCGACGCGGTGGGCATCGCCTGCGGGCAGGTCGAGGACACCTTCGCCATCCGGGTGCAGCAGGTCGTGGTCGGGGACTGCCCGCTGGACGACCGGATGGCCGCGCTGGTGCAGGCCGCCCGCGAGGCCGCGGTCAACGCGGCCAAGCACGCCGGGGTCGGCGAGGTCAGCGTGTACGCCGAGGTCGAGCCCGAGGTGGTCTACGTCTTCGTGCGGGACCGGGGCGCCGGATTCGACCCGGAACAGGTTCCAGCGGACCGGCACGGGCTCGCCGACTCGATCCACGGCAGGATGGAGCGCAATGGGGGCAAGGTGCGGGTGCGCACCGCGCCCGGCGAGGGCACCGAGATCCAGCTCGAGATGCCCAGGGCGAGCAAGGAGGCACGGACGTGAGCGAAGAGGTCGAGAACGCCGAGACACCCGCGGAGCCACGCGGCCCGGTCAGGGTCTTCCTGGTCGACGACCACGCGCTCTTCCGCGCCGGCGTGCGCGCCGAGCTGGAGGCGCACGCCGAGGTCGAGGTGGTCGGTGAGGCGGGCTCGGTCGGCGAGGCGGTGGCCGGCATCGGGCACTTCCGCCCGGACGTGGTGCTGCTGGACGTGCACATGCCCGACGGCGGCGGCAACGAGGTGCTGCGCCGCGCCCGCAAGGCATTCCCGGACGTGGTGTTCCTGGCGCTGAGCGTCTCCGACGCGGCCGAGGACGTCATCGCGGTGATCCGCAACGGCGCGCGGGGCTACGTCACCAAGACCATCTCCGGCCACGAGCTGGTGGACGCGGTCTGCCGGGTCCGCGAGGGCGACGCGGTGTTCTCGCCGCGGCTGGCCGGCTTCGTGCTGGACGCCTTCGCCGACCGGCCGGGCGCGGCCCCGATCCGCGACCCCGAGCTGGACCTGCTCACCCCGCGCGAGCGGGACGTGCTGCGCCTGCTGGCCCGCGGCTACGCCTACAAGGAGATCGCCTCCGAGCTGTTCATCTCGATCAAGACCGTGGAGACGCACGTCTCCAGCGTGCTGCGGAAGACCCAGCTGTCCAACCGCTACGAGCTGTCCCGCTGGGCTTCCGACCGCAGGCTGGTCTAGCTACTCCCCGGCTGAGGCCGCCGCGCGCACCGGCAGTGGTTCCGGTGCGGCGGCGGCCGTCTTGGGCTGGTGCCTGGTCAGCACGACCCCTGCCAGCACGATGACCATGCCGAGCACCACCCGCACGCCGATCTCCTCGTTCAGCACCAGCGCGCCGAGCAGCACCGACACCAGCGGCATCAGGTAGGTCACCGTGGTGGCGCTGGTCGCGCCCTCGTCCGCGATGAGCCGGTAGAAGAAGATGAACGCGATCCCGGTGCCGAAGATGCCGAGCACGGTCACCGCGGCCACCGAGGTCAGTGTCAGGTGCACCGGCTGCAGCCCGGCGAAGGGCACCGCCAGCGTGATCAGGCCGGTCGCGGCGAGCATCTGCCCGGCCGAGACCACCACCGGCGCGAGCCCGGCGCCGGCCAGGAACCGGCTCATGTACAGCGCGCCGACGCCGTAGCTGACCGCCGCGCCGGTGATCGCCAGCGCCCCGCCCAGCTCCGAGGCCGCGCCCTGCCACGGCGCGAAGATCACCAGCGTGCCGGCGAAGCCGAGGGTCAGCCCGATCGCGCGCACCGTGCCCAGTTTCCGCTCCTGCCCGACCACCAGGCCGAGCAGCAGGGTCCACAGCGGCACGGTGGCGTTGAGCACGCCGGCCATGCCCGAGTCCACGGTCAGCTCGCCGATGCCGAACAGGGTGAACGGCAGCACGTTGCTGAAGAAGGCGGCCACGGTCAGGTGGCCCCACAGGCGGCCGCCGCTCGGCAGCCGCAGCCGCTGCACCCGCACCACCGCGAGCAGCACCAGCGCCCCCAGTCCCACCCGGACCAGCACGATCTGCACCGGGGAGAACCCGGTCAGCGCGAACTTGATCCAGAGGAAGCTGGAGCCCCAGAACAGGGCCAGCAGGCCCAACCGCACCAGATTGCCCTTAGATGTCACGTCAACAACGGTGCGCTCCGCAACCTGTGAGCACAAGTGAATACTTCTACACGACCCTTTAGCGAATCTGTACAGTCAGCGGCATGCTCGACGTGCGCCGCATGCGTGTCCTCCGGGCCGTGGTGACCAGCGGCTCGGTCACCGCCGCGGCCACCAACCTGGGCTACACACCCTCGGCGATCAGTCAGCAGATCACCGCGCTGGAACGCGAGGCCGGGCTGCCGCTGCTGGAGAAGTCCGGCCGCGGCGTGCGCCCCACCGAGGCGGGCAGGCTGCTCGCCGAGCACGCCGGGGTGATCACCGCCCAGCTGGCCGAGGCCGAGCGCTCACTGGCCGACCTGCGCGAGGGCCGCACCGGCCGCCTCGGCGTCAGCTTCTTCGCCACCGCCGGCGCCGCGCTGGTGCCGCCCGCGGTGGCCACCTTCCGCCGCGCGCACCCCACGGTCCGGCTGGACCTGACCCTCAAGGACCCGGAGAGCCCGCTGGAGGAGGTGCTGGCCGGCCGGGCCGACCTGGCCGTGGTGGTGGTCTTCGACGACGAGCCGCCGCTGCCGGACATCCGGCTCACCCACCTGTTCGACGACCCCTACCGGCTGGTGCTGCCCAAGGGCCACCGGCTCACCGCGAAACGGGTCATCGACCTCGCCGACCTGGGCGGCGAGCCGCTGGTGGACAGCATGACCACCAGCGGACCCTGCCGGAAGGCGGTGCTGGAGGCCTGCGCCAGCGCCGGTTTCAGCCCCTGCTTCGTGGTCGAGTCCGACGACTTCCCCACCGCCCAGGGCTTCGCCGCGGCCGGTCTCGGCCTGACCCTGGTGCCCAAGCTGGGCCTCGGCGCGGTGCACCCGGGAGTGGTGGTGCGCAAGGTGCGCAACCCCGAGCCGGCGCGGCGGATCTTCGCCGCGGTGCGCGAGGCGGACGCGGACCGGCCGGTGCTGCGCGCCCTGCTCGCCGCGCTCCAGTCGGCCGCGGCGGTGGCCGCGCGCTAGTTCGCGCCGCCGACCCTGGCGTCCCCGCTGATCTGCGGCGCGCCGGTGTCGGGGTTGGGGGAGAGGGTGAGCAGCCGGACCTCGGACTGGTCCTCCTCACCCTCCTTCTTCTTGACGTAGGTCAGCTTGATCCGCACCTTGTCCTTGCCCTGCGCGGCGACCTCGCCGACCTCCACGTCCTTGAAGCCCTCCCAGAACTTCTTGTACGAGGCGAACGGCGTCTTCTGCTGCATCGGCTGGCCCAGCCGCTGGTAGGCCTGTTCGGGCTGGCCCGGCAGCAGCGCGTAGTAGCGCTTGGCCTCCTGGACCATGTCCTCCGGCGTCAGCGTCGGCGTGGCCGAGGTGGTGGTCGGGCTGGTGCTGGTGGTGCTGCTGCTGGAGGTCGGCTCGGTGGTGGTCTTCTTCGTCGGCGGCGGCTTCTTCACGCTGGAGGCGGTGGTCGGCGCCGGCTGGGGCACCCCGGTGTTCGGGTTGGCGTTGCCCGAGGAGTTGCTGGAGACCCAGTCCGCGATCAGCACGCCGATCAGCGCCGCGACCACCACGGCCGCGGCGGCCAGCAGGATCGTGGTGCGCTTGGACCGCTCCGGCGGCGGGGGCGCGCTCTTCGGCGCGGCCATCGGCCTGCCACCGGTGTTGGTGGCCGGGTGCGGGCGCGGCGGCGGGGTCGGCGGGCCGACCCTGGTCATCGGCGCGTCGGAGAGCGGGCGGGCGTCCAGCCTGGTCATCGGCTGCTTCGGCTGGTGGTGCGGGCCGGAGCCCTGGTGCAGCCGGGGCGACTGGAGCGCTGGCGGCATCGACTGGGTCGGCGCGGACGGCCCGTTGGGCAGCTGGGTGGTCGGCGTGACCACGGTGGCCCAGCCGCCGGGAGGCGTGCTGAGCGCGCTCTGCCGCCCCGCGGCCACCGCGGAGAGGGCCTCGCTCGCCTGCGTCATCGTGGGGCGGTCGTTGGGCTGCGGCCGGAGCAGGTGCATCAGCACCGGGGTGAGCGGACCGGCCATCTGCGGCGGGCGGACCACCCCGGCGGCCACCGCGTGCAGCAGCGCGAGGGTGTTCTCGTTGAGCCCGAACGGCGGCTCGCCCTCCACCACCGCGTACAGCGTGGAGCCGAGGGAGAACACGTCCGAGGGCGCGCCCGGCTCGTAGCCCTTGGCCACCTCCGGCGCCAGGTAGGCGGGGGTGCCGGCGAGCATTCCGGTGCGGGTGACCGTGACGTCGCCCTTCGCCCGGGAGATGCCGAAGTCGGTGATCTTCACCGTGCCGTCGTCGCCGATCAGGATGTTGCCGGGCTTGACGTCCCGGTGCACGATCCCGGCCTGGTGCGCGGCGCCGAGGGCCAGCGCGACCTGCGCGCCGATCCTGGCCACCTCGCGCGGCGGCAGCGGGCCCTCGTCGTTGACCACGGCGGCCAGGCTGCGCGAGGGCAGGTACTCCATCACCAGCCAGGGCGCGCCGTCGTCCTCGGCCACGTCGAACACGCCGATCGCGTTGGGGTGCTGCAACCGGGCCGCGATCCGGCCCTCGCGCATCGCCCGCTGCTTGGCCTCCTCGGCCTCGGAGTGCTCCAGGTTGGGCTGGAGCAGCAGTTGCTTGACCGCCACGACCCGCTGGAGACGTTCGTCCTTGGCCTGCCAGACCACGCCCATCGCACCGGCGCCGATCCGCCTGGTGAGTCGGTAGCGCCCGGAGACCAGGCGGCCTTCGTCGCTCAACGCTCCTCCGTAGCCCGGGTCCCGGTGTCGGTCACGCCTCCTAGGTTAGGGGTATCACCCGGACGGGTTGACTTGCGGCTGGTCAACTGGGGTGTGCCCGCTTACCGAGGTGATGCCATCGGTGCTGGTCAGCGGCCTTTGCTGGACAGAACCTTGGCGTTGGTGATTTTCCGCTGCACCTTGTCCACGGTCATCCGCTGCTCGACCCGCAGGGTGCGGCCGTCCTTCCAGCGGTAGTCCACGGTGACCACGGCGGCGTCCGCGCCGTCCGGGCGGGACTCGGCGACGGTGGCCGACTCGACCCCGGCCCAGTCCGCCTTGAACTCCTCCACCCCGCCGGTGCGCATCTCCGGCGCGAGCATCGCGTAGGCCTGCTCGGGCTGGGAGGGGGCCTTGGTCAGCAGGCCGAGGATCGGGTCCAGGATCGGGTCGAGCAGGCCGCCGCTCTTGCTGCTGGTCGGCGCGGCCGAGGTGGGCCTGGGCGCGCTGGAGGTCGGCTTGGCCGCGTTGCTGGTCGTGGTGCCGGGCTGGCTGGTCTGGCCGCCGGTCGGCTGCGGGTTGGCGCCGCCACCACCGGTGCCGCCACCGCCAGTGCCGCCACCGCCGGTGCCCGGCTGCTCGCCGCCGCCACCGCCGTTGCCGGTGTTCCCGTCGCCGCCCTGACCGCCACCGTTGCCGCCGCGACCCTGTCCGCCCTGGCCGCCGTTGCCGCCCTGGGTCCCGTTGCCGCCCTGGCCGCCGGGCTGGTCCCCGCCGCCGGGCTGCTCGGCGCCGGTCTCCTGACCGGTCTGCGCGTTGATCGCGTTCGGCGACAGCGCCTTGCCACCGACGATGCCGGAGAAGTTCTGCTGCGCCGCGGCAGGCGTCTTGGGGCCGTCCTCGAAGCTCATGTAGGCGATGCCCAGGCCGACGGTGCCGCACAGCACCGCCACACCGGCGGCCGCGCCCAGCACCCGCAGCGCGGTCTTCGGGCGACGCTCCGCCGTGGGCGTCTGGCCCTCCCTGCGCAGCAGGTCGGTCACCAGGATCTGGGATTCCGCATCCCGCGAACTGCCCTTGCGCACCGCGATCACCTTCCGGCCGGGGAGCTTCTCAACGGGGTTGAGATACCGGACTTGAGGTGTTGTGTGCCACCAATTCGGGTGAACTTGTGGGCAATCTTCGGCCTAATGGCCTAGCCACGCTGGGCTGAAAGCAGCTCTGCCCCGGTGATCCGCATGGGCACCGCGTTGGCCAGCCGGAGCAGTTGCTCGACGGTCAGCCAGCTGCCGTCGGCCTGCTGCAACCGGACCACCGCGAGCACCGAACCGTCCGACCGGACCTCGACCTCCTTGAGGTCCAGCTGGCGCAACTCGCTCCAGGACCGGATGAAGGCGGCCAGGTCGCCGAGCAGGTTCGGGGTGAGCAGCCCGGCCGCGGTCTCCGGCTGCTTCTGGCCGAGCCGCTGGTAGAACTCGCGGACCACGCCGACCGGGGTGTTCAGGCCCTGTGCGGGCGGCTGGGTGGTCGCGCTCCGCTGGCCGCCCGGCTGGGTGGTCACCACCGGCTTGCCCGGCCGCACGGCCAGTGGCTGCGCCTGCTCGCTGACCGGCGGGTTGACCCGGGCCGCGGGCGGCACCGGGCTGGCCGAGGCGGCCTGGCCCTGCTGGGAGGTGCGCGGGCTGACCAGCTCGGCGGTGAGCAGGTCGGGCCGCAGCACCATCGCGCCGGTGAGCTCGGTGGCGCGCTGCACCGGGGCCCGCTCGGCCTGCGGGGTGGTCCAGATGTTCGAGGTGATCGCCGAGGCCGCGGTGACCGCGCCGGTCAGCACGACCGCGCCGATCAGCATCCCGATCAGCCGGGTCGAGCGCCGGGTGCGCTCCAGCGGCTGCGGCGGGGCGACCGTCACGGTCGTCTCCTCGCCGAGCAGCTCGTCGACGAACTCCTCGGTCTCGACTACTTCGCGCGGCGGGATCCGTACCGGGCAGGGCTGCTGCCTGATCAGGTCCGCCACGGTGACTGATCCGGCACGGTGGTGCCGACGACCAGTCGTCGAACGCTCCACGGTGGTGGCCTCCGTACGTTCTGTGGTCGTCAGGACTCGTACCGTCACATCGGCAGCAGGTGCCAGCGACTGGCCACGTTTCACCCGTTCGAGTCGATAAACGGTCGGAAAAAGCCAGTCGAACGGATGAACGGTCACCCTTCGGATTTGGTCCGGCGGGGCCCGGACCTCACCGTTCGGCGGTGGACACCAGCCGTTCGCCGTTGACCAGCGGCACCTCGGAAACGGTGAAGACGAGCTCCCGCTGCTGGGTGCTCAGCGACCCGTCCTTGGCCTGCACCTCGACCACCGAGGTGGTCACGCCCCGGCCCGGATCGACCTGGATGGCCTTCACCTCGACCCGCTGCAGGTTGTCGAAGCGCTGCTGGAACGCGGGGAACCCGTTGTCCTTGATCGCGGGCCCGGTGAGCGCCTCGAAGGCCCGCTGCGGGTCCTCCGGCAGCGCGGAGAAGAAGGCCATGGTCTGCCCGGCCAGCTTGTCCACCGGCACCAGCGGCACCGCCCGGTCGTTGGTCACCGTGGTCACCGGCGGCAGCGAGGTGCTGCTGGCCGGCTTGGTCTGACCACCGCTGCCGCCGGTGAGCCGGGACGGGCCGGCGGGCGTGCCGGTGGTGCGCGAGGTCTTCGGCCCCGCGGTGGGCGGGCGGCCCGCGCTGCTGCTGCGGCCACCGCTGCTGGCGCTGGGCTTCACGGTGGGGGACTTGCTGCCCTCCGGCAGCACCATGTCACTGGGGTAGCCGGGCAGCGACTCCAGGTGGTCCTCGCCGTCCGGGCTGACCAGCGCGGCCGCCGCGGCGACCAGCACGAGCAGCACGGTGGCCGAGGACAGCCCGGCGAACCAGGCCGCCCGCTTCCAGGTGCGCGGCGGGGTGACCGAGGCCGGGACCATGCCGAGGTCGAACTTGCGCAGACCGGGCGGCGCGGTGTCGGCCACCGGGTCCGCCAGTGGCGGCGGCTCCGGCCGCGACACCTCCGGCGTCCAGGACAGCGCGTTGGCTTCCGGGCGGTGCCGGCCGTGGCGTGGCCGGTACCGCTCGGCGGGCCCCTGTCCGCTGTTCATCTCGCTGACCTCTTTCGCCCCAGCAGGGCGGTTTCCCGCCTATGCCGTGTTGACCACCTGGAACGTCTCGGCGAGCCTGCCCTCGGGCAGGCCGGCGTGCTTCGCCTGGGCGGCGAACTCGCCGCGGAGCTGCTCGTCGAGCCCCGCCATTCCTCCGGTCTGTGACTGGTGCGCGCGCAGCGCGGCCAGCTTGATCGGCATCAGGTCGGTGATGTCGACGGCGTGCCGCCGTCGTTCGCGCGGGCCGTCGGCCAGCCACAGCTCGCGCACCGTCCAGGGCGCCAGCCCCTCCTGGGTGAGCAGCTCGGGGTAGGCGTGCGGGTTGCGCGCGTCCGGGTAGACCGCGGCCAGCGCGGCCTCGCCCGCGGCGCGGTGGTCGGGGTGCGAGGTGACGATGTGGTCCCAGTTGATCTCCGGCGACCAGGTCAGCACCCGGTCCGGCCGGAAGGTGCGGATGATCCTGGTGATGTCGCGGCGCAGCGCGAGGCCGGGCACCAGGCGTCCGTCGGGGTGGCGCAGGAGGTACAGGGTGGTCACGCCGACGATCTCCGCGGCCGCGCGCTGTTCCTGCTCGCGCAGTTCGGCGATCTTCGCGCGGGGGGTGTCCAGGTCGCCGGTGGCCTCACCGGAGGTGCACAGGCAGTAGGCGACCTCGATGCCCGCCTTGGTCCAGGCGGCCACCGTTCCGGCGGCGCCGAAGTCGACGTCGTCCGGGTGAGCAGCGACTACCAGCACGCGGCTGATCCCGCTGTCGTCGTTGCCAGGTTCGTGAGCCATCTCACCCAGAGTAGGTGGCCCAGGATGTGGTTGCGCTCCGGGTCCCTCTAACTACCGGGAGTGATACCCGGACGGGTGTACCTCACCCGCCCGGTATCAAGATCAGCTGGCCTTGCCATACCGCTCGTGAGTGGCCCGCAGCTCCTTGGTCGCGGTCAGCCCAGCGCCGACGGCCACCACGACGGCCAGCACGTCGAAGATGAACCCGCCCGCGGTCATCAGCAGCGCGAGCACGGCCAGCACGACGGTGACGCCCACCTTGGGCATCCGCTCCTGCACGTAGTGCACGACCGGTTCGCCGCCCGCCCGCTTGGCAGCCGCGGACTTGAGCATGGCCAGGTATCCGCCGTTGGCCACCGCGGCGAGCAGGGCGACCAGCCCGACAAGAACAGCGATGAGATGCATGAACCCAGTGTGCGCCGGTATTACGGCGGCGGCATCGGTGACATCCCTGAGATGCTGCCCCGGTGATCGACGTCTACTGGCACCCCGACTGCCTGGCGCACGACACCGGCGCCGGCCTGTGGGAGCTGCCCGGCCACTGGGACTGGCTGGACGAGCCCGAACCCCACCCGGAGAACGCGGCCCGCCTGCGCACCTTCCAGCACGCCCTGCGACACGGCCCGATCAAGGACTCCCTGCGCTGGCACCAGGGCAGGCACGCCAGCCCCGCCGAGTTGGCCGCGGTGCACACCCCCGCCTACCTGGCCGAGCTCCAGGCCGCCTGCACCACCGGCGAACTGGTCGCGATCGAGGAGAACACGGTCGTCGGCCCCGGTTCCTGGGACGCGGTCCGCGCCGCCGCGGGCACCGCCGTCGAGGCCACCGCGTCCGTCCTGTCCGGACAGTCGAACACCGCCTACGCGCTCGTCCGCCCACCCGGCCACCACGCCCAGCCCACCCAGGCCGACGGCTACTGCCTGGTGAACAACGTGGCCGTGGCCGCCGCACACGCCCTGCACGCGGGCGTGGAGCGGGTGGCGATCCTGGACTGGGACGTCCACCACGGCAACGGCACCCAGGAGATCTTCTACGACGACCCCAGGGTGCTCACCATCTCGGTGCACATGCGGCACGGCCGCTGGGGCAAGGCCCACCCGCAGACCGGCGCCCCCGACGAGACCGGCACCGGCCACAACGTCAACATCGAGCTCTCCCTCGGCGCGGGCGACGAGGCATACCGCCGCGCCTTCACCGAGATCGCCGAACCCGTGCTCCGCCAGTTCCGCCCGCAGCTGCTGCTGGGCGCCTCCGGCTTCGACGGCTCCACCTTCGACCCGAACGGACGGCACAACCTCACCGCGGCCGGCTACCGCTGGATCGGCGGCCGCGTGGCGGCACTGGCCGAGGAGCTGACCGGCCACGGCCCGGTGCTCACCCAGGAGGGCGGCTACCTGCGCGGCTACTCGGCCCTGTGCCTGCACGCCCTCATCGAGGGCCTGCTCGGCCACACCGAGGAGCTGCTGGCCGACCCCCTGGCCTATCTACCTGACGACTCGGCGCGAAACCCCGACCGCACCACGGCCGATCTCGACCTGGTGCGGTCGGCGCTGCGCCCGTTCTGGCAGCTCTAGCGACCCAGCCGGCCGCGGCCCAGGCGGAGCAGGATCATGGCCAGCTCCTTGCCCTCGGGGCCGAGCTCGCGGAAGCGCGCCAGCACCGCCATCTCCCGGCTGTAGACGATCTTCGGACCGCCCGCGGCCATCCGCGCGGCGCCGATGGTCTGGGAGACCTCGGTGCGGCGCTGTATCAACCGGAGGATCTCCGAGTCGAGGTGGTCGATCTCCTCGCGCAGGGAGTCGATGTCGGTCTCGGTGCTGGTGGACTGTGCGTCGCTGTCGAGCGCGGCGTTCATGGCGATCCTCATCTGCTCGGGTGGACTGACCCGGCTGTCCCGGTCCCCGCAGCACAAAGCCCCGGGTCCAAGGACTCCGGGGCATCGGTCGTGGTTCGGCTGGCGTCAGCTGACCACGGGTGCCGGAGTCCGGTACCCGTAGAAAAAGTAAAACGCGCGGTGAGCCACAGATCGATTCTGGCACGCTTGCGCCCTGCCGTCGAGTCGTGTCCCGCTCGTTGAGAGGAACCCTCCATGCGCAAGCTCGCCCTGACCGCCACCGGACTGGCGGTGCTCGCCGCGGCCGCGCCGATCGCCAGCGCGGCTCCCGCCCTGGACTACGACATCGCGGTGGCCAGCAGCAAGACCGAGCTGCTCGCCTACAACCACGAGACCTTCACCTTCGAGGTGACCGTGCGCAACCCGGGCACGGTGGCCGGGTCCGCGGGCGCGGTGCACGCGCCCAAGATCAAGGGCCTGCGGCTGCGTGCCGGTGGCGAGGGCTGGACCTGCACCGAGCCGGCGGACTGGGAGTTCTTCTGCGCGAGCCAGGAGAACATCCCGCACGGCGGGAGCCTGCCGCCGATCACGGTGAGCGGCGTGCCCGACGGCACCACCTCGCACACCTTCATCCCGGTCACCGTGGACGGCTGGCGCCGCTCCGAGCAGAACCACGCCAACAACGCGGTCACCGTGCTGGTGACCAGTGTCCTGAGTGGGAAGTTCGCCAGCGGTCTCGACGGCCCAGCTTCCCGCTGACCGCACCGCGGGAAAGCCCACGTACAACCCGGTACGAGGGCTTCCCCTCGGCACGCCCAGCGGAAAGCTGGACCGCCGATACCACCACCGAACTTCCCACTCAGGACACTAGCCACGACCACTGACCTCCACCGGCAGGGCCCGGTTGGCGGCCCTGGTGAGCAGGATCCCGGCCACCACCATGCCGGCGACGCCCAGCGCCAGGGCCATCAGCTGGCTGTCCATGGCCTGGCCGAGGCTGCTGGCGAACAGCCCGAGCAGCGCCCACACGCTGGACCAGCCGATCGAGCTGACCGCGCCGAGGAAGAAGAACCGGCGCGGCGGCACCTTCATCGCCCCGGCCAGGATCGGCGCCAGGGTGTGCCCGACCGCGACGAACCGGACCGCGATCATCATGCTCGGACCGGCCGACCGCACCAGCGCCTCGGTCCGCGCCCAGCGGTGCTCGCCGAGCTTGCGGCCCGCCCAGCTGTACCGGATCTTGCCGCCGGTGCCGCGACCCAGCAGGTAGCCGCCGGTCTGGCCGATCAGCGAGCCGAGGCCCGCGGCGACGGCCACCAGCGGGAAGTACTCCGGCCCCAGCGCCACCGCGCCCGCGATGACCACCAGTTCGCCGGGCACCAGCGAGCCCACCAGCAGCGTCGCCTCCACCACGCACAGCGCGGTGATGATCAGCAGAATCGTGACCGGTCCAAGCCCCGCGAGGTCCGGCATCAGGTTCATGACATCCCTCTTACTAGGTCGACTGGACTAGTAGCGATGTTGTCGCTGAACCGGGTGCGAAGAATCGGGGAACGCCCCTGGCCCGTCCCTGAACGCGACCCAGGGGATGTCGGGGCCGCCGAGTACCGTGGTCTCCCGATGGACGCCTTGTTCGAACTCCACGAGCCCCCCGCCCCGCGCCGCCCGGCCCCGGCCGCGCCTGCCGAGTTGCTGCACGGGCTCAACCCACGACAGCGCGAGGCCGTCGAGCACAGCGGGTCGCCGCTGCTGGTGGTGGCCGGCGCCGGTTCGGGCAAGACGAAGGTGCTGACCAGCCGGATCGCCTACCTGCTGGCCGCGCGCGGGGTGCACCCCGGCGAGATCATGGCGATCACCTTCACCAACAAGGCTGCCGCGGAGATGAAGGAGCGGGTCAGCGCGCTGGTCGGTCCGCGCGCGCGGGCGATGTGGGTGTCCACCTTCCACTCCATGTGCGTGCGGGTGATGCGCCGCGAGGCGAAGTCGGCCGGGCTGAGCTCGAACTTCTCCATCTACGACAGCGACGACTCGCGCAGGCTGATCACGCTGGTGGCGCGGGACCTCGACCTGGACCCCAAGCGCTACCCGGCGCGCACCCTGGCGATCCACATCTCCAACCTGAAGAACGAGCTGCTCACCCCGGAGGACGGCGCCGAGCGCGCGGCCAACGACCTGGAGCGCCGGGTCGCTGAGGTCTACGGCGAGTACCAGCGGCGGCTGAACCAGGCCAACGCGCTGGACTTCGACGACCTGATCATGCGCACGGTCGAGCTGCTGCAGAACTTCCCGGCCATCGCCGAGTACTACCGGCGGCGGTTCCGGCACGTGCTGGTCGATGAGTACCAGGACACCAACCACGCGCAGTACGTGCTGGTCAGGGAGCTGGTCGGTACCGGAGAGGGCGGCATCCCGCCGGCTGAGCTGTGCGTGGTGGGCGATGCGGACCAGTCCATCTACGCCTTCCGCGGCGCGACCATCCGCAACATTGAGGAGTTCGAGCGGGACTACCCGCAGGCGCGCACCATCCTGCTGGAGCAGAACTACCGCTCCACCCAGACCATCCTGTCCGCGGCCAACGCGGTCATCGCGCGCAACCAGGGCCGCCGGGACAAGCGGCTGTGGACCGACTCCGGCGACGGTGAGCAGATCGTCGGCTACGTCGCCGACAACGAGCACGACGAGGCCGCGTTCGTGGCCAACGAGATCGACCGGCTGGTCGACTCGGCCGAGGCGGTCAACGGCGACATCGCGGTCTTCTACCGCACCAACAACTCCAGCCGCGTGTTCGAAGAGGTCTTCATCCGGCTCGGCCTGCCCTACCGGGTGGTCGGCGGCGTCCGGTTCTACGAGCGGCGCGAGGTCAGGGACGCGCTGGCCTACCTGCGGGTGCTGGACAACCCGGAGGACACGGTCAGCCTGCGCCGCATCCTCAACGTGCCCAAGCGCGGCATCGGCGACCGGGCCGAGGCCGTGCTCGCCGCACACGCCGAACGCGAGCGGATCTCCTTCGCCGCCGCGCTGCGCGAGGCCGCCGCGGACCGGATCCCGCTGCTCAACCCGAGGTCCCAGCGCGCCATCGCCGGGTTCACGGACCTGATCACCGAGCTGCGCGGCCTGGTCGAGGTCGGCCAGGACGTGGCCGAGGTGCTGGACACCCTGCTGGACAAGACCGGCTACCGCGGCGAGCTGGAGGCCAGCGACGACCCGCAGGACGCCTCCCGCCTGGACAACCTCACCGAGCTGGTGACGGTGGCCCGCGAGTTCGTCCAGCTCCAGGTCGCCACACCGGAAGACGGCGAGGACGCCGCCCCCCTGCCGGAGGACGAGGGCCTGCCCGCCCAGGACTCCCTGGCGGCCTTCCTGGAGCGCGTCTCCCTGGTCGCCGACTCCGACCAGCTCCCGGACGAGGGCGACGGCGTGGTCACCCTGATGACCCTGCACACCGCCAAGGGCCTGGAGTTCCCGGTGGTCTTCTGCACCGGCTGGGAAGACGGCATGTTCCCGCACCAGCGCGCCCTCGGCGACCCGGCCGAGCTGGCCGAGGAACGCCGCCTGGCCTACGTCGGCATCACCAGGGCCAGGGAACGCCTCTACGTCTCCCGCGCCCTGATGCGCTCGGCCTGGGGCCAGCCGATGATGAACCCGGCCTCCCGCTTCCTGGACGAGATCCCGGCCAACCTGCTCGACTGGCGCCGCGTGGAACCAGAACGCGCGGGCCCAGCCGCGGCCACCACCTGGGGCCGCCGCGGCTTCGACCGCGCCGCCAGCAGCGAGGTCAGCAACTCCCCGTTCGCCCGCCGCGCCGCGCTCAACAAGGGCTGGCAGAACACCCCGTCCCTGACCCTGGACGTCGGCGACCGGGTGAGCCACGACAAGTACGGCCTGGGCACCGTGATCGAGACCAACGGCACCGGCCCCCAGGCCACCGCCACCATCGACTTCGGCACCTCGGGCAAGGTCCGCCTGATGCTCATCGGCGGCGTCCCCATGGTGAAGCTCTAACCAGCCGACGGCCCCCCACCCCGATGGCGGTGGTGGGGGCGGCGGCGGCCGTTTCATCCAGAACGGCCGCAGCCCTCGAAGTAGTCATCCCGATCGCCGTCGCCCCGGAACCCCGCCGGACCTTGACCGCGAACATCACAGCGACGTGCTGTCCGTGCGGAACCGGCGAAGTCGATGCCGCGGAAGCGGTCGAAGAAGACCAGCGCCGGGCGGGCCGCGTGCCAGCGCCTGGGCGTCCTGCGCGGTGGACCGGTCGTAGGCCCGCCGTCGGAAATGCAGACATGCCGAGGAGCAGTCAGTAGGCGCTGACCCGTTTGGGCTAACGGGGTCCGGCGTTGCACTTCTGGGCAGTCGGAGGTTCCCCTGGCTGACTGCGGTCAGCGGCTTGACCTGCGGTTTTGTCTCGAAAAAAAGTTGAATCCCGAACCGGCAGCGACGGGGGAAGTTTTGTCGGTGGGTGGGTGTTAGATCAGCATCGGCACCCGATCGGGCGGGTTTGGCGGGGAGGGGTACGGGTAGTTACCAGATAGCGGGGCTTCGGCGGTTGAGGGCTCCGGGTGGCGTGTTTCGGGGGCCGCTCGGGTCCGACGGGAGACAACCGGCGGGGAACTGTGGGGACACGCGTCCGCCCGGGTGCCGCAGGGAAGTGCGGCATCCGGGCGGGGGCGGTAAACGCTGGGGCGTGGCTACTTCACGAAGACGCCGCGCTCGTTGAGCCAGGGCAGCGGGTTGATCTTCTTGCCGCTCGGGCTCCACACCTCGAAGTGCAGGTGCACGCCGGTGCTGAAGCCGCGGTTGCCCATGGTGGCGATCTGCTGGTTCGCCTTGACCTTCTGGCCCTCCTTGACCGTGATCCGGTCCATGTGGCCGTAGACGGTGATGGTGCCGTCCTTGTGCTGGACGCGGACCCACAGGCCAAAACCGCTTGCCGGACCGGCCTCGATGACCTCACCATCAGCGACGGAGACGATCGGGGTGCCCAGGCGGTTGGCGATGTCGATGCCGTAGTGCGTGGTGCCCCAACGGCCACCGAAGCCGGAGGTGAACACGCCCTGCGCGGGCGAGACGAACATCGGCTTGCGGGCCTCGGCGTCGCGGGCCGCGCGGTCCTGCTGGTCCTGCTTGATGCGCTCGCTCTTGGCCAGCTTCTGGTACTCGAGCGAGGCGTCCGTGGTCCGCGAGAGCGGGAGGACCTCGAGGGAGTCGCCACCGATGGCGGTGAAGCTTGCCTTGGCGTCCGCGCCGGAAGCCAGCGGGGTGACCTCGTCGGACGCGGCGGCGCTGCCGCTGCCGGTGTCCAGGGACGATCCGGCGGCCACAAAAGCGCCGGCCGCTACTGCTGCTACGACAACCCTGCCACGCATGGCAGAGGGCGGCGGCGGAAGCCGGTGCGCGCCGCGGGGACGCGCTTCACCCTTCTGCTGTTCGACCACGTCAACAGCGTGGGAGGGATGACCGCCGCCGGGGGAGCGGTGCTGAGTCAATGCCTGCCCTTCCGTCTCGGGGAGTCCGATTGGACGAGACCGGGCGGGGGATCCCGGTGGAGTCGGTTGGGGTAACCGGCTCCGTGTCCTCTTGTGATCGGACCGTGACAACGGACCCGGGGACAGTAACGGCGCGGCGCCCCTAGGGGCAAACCCCTGGGCCGAGATTCTGCTGAACGGGGGTTACTGACAAGTCTGAGACTTGCTGAGATGACACTCAGTATCCGGAATCGTGTGACCCAGATCACTATCTTGCGCGCCTGGGTGCCCGCTCAATCCATCCGATCGAGTGAGATGTGTGAGCACGGTGTGCACGATCGTGGGGTCCACCGGCAGCGAGAGGTGGCCGACGTCGCGCACCCGGTGGTTCAGCACGTCCAGGTCCGGGTGCGTCAGGCAGGCCGTGCGCTGCGGGATCATGACCTGGTCCAGCTCGCTCCACACCGCCAGGAACCGGGTCCGGCAGCCCGGCGCGGGCTCGGCCAGCTCGCCGAGCAGCTTGGAGCCGGGCCGCAGCTGGCGGGCCAGCCGGGTGGGCAGCAGGTAGGCCGTCATCGTGCCCGCGTGCGGCGAGCCCAGCGTCACCAGCGAGCGGACGTGCCCGTCCCCGCCCTGTTTCTGCACGTGGTAGCGGGCGATCACGCCGCCGAGGGAGTGCCCGATCACGTGCACCGACTCCGCCCCGGTCTGCTCGCGGATCCGCTCCAGGCAGCGGCCCAGGTACTCCGCGGCGGCCCGGACGTCGCCGGTCAGCGCGGTCAGCACGCTGTAGTTCACCGCGTGCACCACGCCGAACCCGCGCCTGCGCAGCGCGGCGGCCAGGAAGGTGAAGATCGACCGGTTGTCGCCGATCCCGTGCACCAGCACGATCGGGGTGCCCGCCGCCTCCAGGTCCGAGCAGACCAGGCCGCGCTGCATCGGCGGCAGCCCGTCGGTGCGGTAGCTGCCGTAGGGGCCCTCCGGCCGCAGTTGCTCGGCCAGCGCGCCCCACGGGTAGAGCACCGCGTGCGCGGCCAGCCAGGCCGTCTCCATGGTCGCCCCGCGCAGTCCGCCGGGGGTGAGCAGCGAGCGGACGAAGCGCAGGGTCTCGGCGGAGGCGTCCCGCACGCCGTCGACGCCATGCCGGGCCTGCTGGAGCAGCTCTCCCGCGAGCCCAAGTAACCCGGTAGTGGCATCCTTGCCCATACAACTCACGGTAAGTGATCTGGGCCATATTCGCCGCCTGCGATAGCAATCGTTTTATCAGGGCGTGGACCAGCGGCGACGGGGTATGTCTGGAGATCACTCGACGCGCCTGCGCCACCCGGCTCACCTACGATCTGCGCAGTGACGTCCGGATCCCCCGTCTCGCCCGCCCGGCTACCCGCCGCGATCGGTCTGGCCGTGCTCGCGGTCCCGTTCGCCGCACTCGCTCCGCTGATCGGGTCGGTTTCGCCCGAGATGCCGCCCGCCTACCCGTCCTGGCTGGTGCTGGCGCTGGTCAGCGCGCTGCCGCCGGTGCTGGCGGTGATCTTCGCCAGCCGCGGTGACCACGGTGGCGCGGCCGGGATCCTGCGCGCCGCCGGCATGCTCGCCCCCGGCCTGCTGCTGGTGGACCTCCAGGTGCTGGCGGACCCGCTGAGCGTGGCCCGGCCGGACCTGTTCGTGCCCACCCAGCTGGTGCACCTCTCCGCGGGCGGCGGCCTGTACCTGCTCCTGCTGAGCCGGGTGCTCATGATCGTCTCGGCGGTGCTCGCCGGTGGCGAGTGGGGCACCGAGGCCAGGGACACCGCCCGCGCCCGGCCGGGGCTGATGTACGGCGTGCTGTGGGTGACCGGCATGGTCGCGGTGCCGCTGTTCGTGCCCGCGTTCCTCTCCAGCGACCCGTACCTGCCCGTCCGGCTGATCACCGAGTCCCCGGCCGTGGTGGTCGCGGGCACGGTCCTGCTGGCCGGTTCGATGCTGTTCACGGGCGCGTACTTCGTGGGCGCGGCCGATCCGGAGGTGGCCAGGGGCGGGCTGATCGGCCTGGTCGCGGCCGCCGCCGGGGTGGCACTGGTTCCCGCGGTCTCCGCGCTGGCCACGCCCGGCCTCGGCCTTGGCCTGTTCCAGTGGGTGGCGCTGGCGCAGACCGCCTTCGCGCTGGTGGTGCTGGGGATCTTCGCCTGGGTGGCCGGGATGCGCCGGAACCTGGTCTTCGAGCTCGGCGAGCTGCCGGGGCACCGCAAGCTCCAACTGGCCGCCGGGGTGCTGGCCACCGTGGCCGGGGTGCTCGCGGTGGTGGCCAGCGCGCTGCCGATCGCCCGGCTGGCCTCCGGTGAGGTGCAGTCGGTCGGCTCGGCCCGGATGCTGGCGGTCGCCGGGTTCATCCTGCTCGGCCTCGGCCTGCTGGTGCTGTTCAAGGACACCGCGACCAGCTCCCGTCCCGCGCTGGCGGTGGCCTGGGTGCTGGTCCCGGCGACCGGTCTGGACGTGCTGGACACCGCGTTCAGCCAGGTGAACGGGTTGCGGGCGGCGTTGCTGGCCGCGGCCCTGGTGGTCATCGCGCTGGTCTGCGCCTCGGTCGCCGGGCTGCTCTGCGTGATCGCGGGCGGCCAGGAGCGGGAGGACACCGTCGACCTGTCCGAGATCAGCGCGGACCGGGTGGTGCTGGTCCCCGCCCTGCTCGGGGCCGCGCTGGGCTTCGGCGCCTACCTGCTGCCGGTGGTGGACAACCCGGAGTTCCCGGCCGCCGGCCTGCTCTGGGACTTCCGCACCGAGACCTGGGGCCTGCTGCTGAGCCTGGCCGCGGTGGTGGGCGCGGCGCTGCTGGCGCCCCGGTCCCGGCCGGCGCGGGCGAGCGCGCTGCTGGCCGGGGCCGCGCTGGTGGTCGCGCTGCGGGTGGCGGAACTGCCGGTGCGCGGCGGCGGATCTGCCGGTCTGGGCTTCTTCCTCGGGCTCGCGGCGCTGGCCGCGCTGCTCGCCGGAGCGGGTGTCGCGTGGTCGCGACGCTCGTCAGCAATGAGCTTCACGGAGTAGCGTGCCCGCATGAGCGGTCGGATTCGCGTGGTGGTGGCCAAGCCCGGTCTCGACGGCCACGACCGGGGCGCCAAGGTGGTGGCGCGGGCGCTGCGGGACGCCGGTATGGAGGTCATCTACACCGGCCTGCACCAGACCCCCGAGCAGGTCGTGCAGACCGCCATCCAGGAGGACGCCGACGTGGTCGGCCTGTCCGTGCTCTCCGGCGCGCACATGACCCTGTTCGCCAGGGTGATCGAGCTGCTCAGGGAGAAGGGCGCGCAGGACGTGGTGGTCTTCGGCGGCGGGATCATCCCCGACGACGACATGCCCAAGCTCACCGAGCTCGGCGTCGCGAAGGTCTTCACCCCCGGCGCGACCACCCAGGAAATCGTGGACTGGGTGCGCGGAAACGTGCCTGCGCAGTAGTGCCGTTGCTCACGGTGATGGACTTCACCGGGTGGTGGTGCGTGTCAAGGGGTGTGACCTCGATAGGGTCTGCCAGGTCCGACACCGGCGTCGCAGGAGACTTCTAGTGGACCTGTACGAATACCAGGCGAAGGATCTCTTCGCCGCCCATGGAGTGCCGGTGTTGCCCGGCGCCGTGGCTAGCACCCCTGAAGAAGCCAGCGCGATCGCGGCGGACCTCGGCTCGACCGTTGTGGTCAAGGCCCAGGTCAAGACCGGCGGGCGTGGCAAGGCTGGCGGCGTCAAGCTCGCCGAGACCCCCGAGGACACCAAGGCCAAGGCGGAAGCCATCCTCGGCCTGGACATCAAGGGGCACATCGTGCACCGCGTCCTGGTGACCCCGGCCTCCGACATCGCGGAGGAGTACTACTTCTCCTTCCTGCTGGACCGGGCCAACCGGACCTTCCTGGCGATGGCCTCGGTCGAGGGCGGCATGGACATCGAGGAGGTCGCGGTCACCAAGCCCGAGGCCCTCGCGAAGGTCCTGATCGACCCGATCAAGGGCGTGGACAAGGCCAAGGCGGACGAGATCGTCGCCGCGGCCAAGTTCCCGGCCGAGGTGGCCGACCAGGTTTCCGCGGTCATCGTGCAGCTCTGGGAGACCTTCGTCTCCGAGGACGCCACCCTGGTCGAGGTCAACCCGCTGGTCCGCGACCCGCAGGGCAAGATCATCGCCCTGGACGGCAAGGTCACCCTCGACGAGAACGCCGACTTCCGGCACCCGGCGCACGCCGAGCTGGTGGACAAGCAGGCGGAGAACGAGCTGGAGGCCAAGGCCAAGGAGAAGGGCCTCAACTACGTCAAGCTCGACGGCCAGGTCGGCATCATCGGCAACGGCGCGGGCCTCGTCATGTCCACGCTGGACGTGGTGGCCTACGCGGGCGAGAAGCACAACAACGTCAAGCCGGCCAACTTCCTGGACATCGGCGGCGGCGCCTCGGCCGAGGTGATGGCCAACGGCCTGGAGATCATCCTGGGCGACACCGACGTCAAGTCGGTCTTCGTCAACGTCTTCGGCGGCATCACCGCCTGCGACGCGGTCGCCAACGGCATCGTCAAGGCGCTGGAGATCCTCGGCGGCGAGGCCACCAAGCCGCTGGTCGTCCGCCTGGACGGCAACAACGTCGAAGAGGGCCGCCGCATCCTGGCGGAGGCCAACCACCCGCTGGTGACCGTGGTGGACACGATGGACAACGCGGCCGACAAGGCCGCCGAGCTCGCTGCTGCGGGGGCATGACCATGGCTATCTTCCTGACCGAGCACAGCAAGGTCATCGTCCAGGGCATGACCGGCGCCGAGGGCTCCAAGCACACCAAGCGGATGCTGAAGTCGGGCACCACCATCGTCGGCGGCGTGACCCCCGGCAAGGGTGGCCAGACCGTCGACTTCGACGGCACCCTGCTCCCGGTGTTCAACTCCGTCGGTGAGGCCATGGCCGAGACCGGCGCGGACGTCACCGTGGTCTTCGTGCCGCCGAAGTTCGCCAAGGGCGCGGTCGTCGAGGCGATCGACGCGGGCATCGGCCTCGCGGTGGTCATCACCGAGGGCATCCCGGTGCACGACACCGCCTACTTCTGGGCGCACGCCAACGCCACCGGCAACAAGACCCGGATCATCGGGCCGAACTGCCCCGGCGTCATCTCGCCCGGCAAGTCCAACGCGGGCATCATCCCGGCCGACATCTCCGGGCCTGGCAAGATCGGTCTGGTCTCCAAGTCGGGGACGCTGACCTACCAGATGATGTACGAGCTGCGGGACTTCGGTTTCTCCACCGCGGTCGGCATCGGCGGTGACCCGATCATCGGCACCACGCACATCGACGCGCTGCAGGCCTTCCAGGACGACCCGGAGACCGCGGCCATCGTGATGATCGGTGAGATCGGCGGCGACGCCGAGGAGCGCGCGGCGGCCTACATCGCCGAGCACATCACCAAGCCGGTGGTCGGCTACGTCGCGGGCTTCACCGCCCCCGAGGGCAAGACCATGGGCCACGCCGGCGCCATCGTCTCCGGCTCCTCCGGCACCGCCGCGGCCAAGCAGGAAGCGCTGGAAGCCGCGGGCGTCAAGGTCGGCAAGACGCCGAGTGCGACCGCCGAGCTGATGCGCGAGATCATGCAGAACCTGGGCTGAGCCCAACAGTCCTCTGTGGACAGACACGGCCGGGCGCCCAACGGGGGCGTCCGGCCGTTGTCGTTCCGGGGTCCCCGGGACATATCACCCGATCGATATCGGCTAGCGTTTCCGGCGCAGAGCCGTCACTCGCGGTCACCTCGAACGAGGAGGACAACCGGTCATGTCCGTGCCATTCGGCGTTCCCCCGCCGCAGCAGCCCCAGCCGCAGCAGACCGGGCAACCCGCTGCCGCCGGACCGAACCTGGGGCAGATCCTCGCCCTGGTCGGGGCCGGGCTCGGCCTGGTCATCTTCTTCTGCACCTTCTCCGACGACGTCTCCCGGCTCGGCCTGCCCTTCGGCATCGCGCTGATGATCGGCGCCGCCGTGCTCACCGGGATGACCCAGCTGCCCAAGGCCCCGCAGTTCCTCTGGGTGGCGGCCATGCTGGCCGTGGTCGGCCTGCTGGACCTGCTGGTCAACATCACCAACACGGTGAGCGTGGCCGGGCTGTACGTGGTGGTGCTGATCGCCGCGGTGCTGCAGACCGGCGCGATCGTCGCCGCGCTGCTGCAGGAGATCGGCATGATCAAGCTCGAGCTGAAGCCGAAGGCGCCGGCCAACCCCTACGGCGGCCAGCCGGCCGGCCAGACCGGTGGCTGGAACCCGCCCTCCGGTGGGATGCCGCAGCAGCAGTACGGCCAGCCGCAGCCGCAGCAGTACGGTCAGCAGCCCGGCCAGTTCGGTCAGCAGCCCCCGCAGTTCGGTCAGCAGCAGCCGCCCCCGCCTGCCGGTGGCGGCGGCGGGTTCGGCCAGCCCGAGGCGACCAGGCAGTTCCCGCACCCGGGCACCCCGCCCGGCGGATTTGGCGGCCCGCAACAGAGTTGAGCAGCTGAACCGTCCACACCGGACAGTCCACGACCGGGGTGACACCGCGCACGCGGGGTCACCCCGGTGGTGTGCGAATGCCAGCACACCTCGGCGTGCCTAGGCGGATCGCCGTGGGCAGGGTGCGATGGTGACCGGGTGACCGTGCTCCGTCCGACCGCGCACGGCAGCGTCTCCGAACCCGGCGTTGCCGCGCCTCCCGCCACCGCGGCCCAGCAGGTGCGGGCCGCACTCGCCGTCGCACTCGGCGTGATCGCGCTGGGCTACCTGGGTTCGGCCGCGGTGGTCGCGCTGGTGATGGCGGGCGCGGAGCGCGCGGTGGTGTCGCTGGAGGCGGTCTCCGCCGGTGCCGCTCCGCTGTGGCTGGCCGCGCACCACGTGCCGCTGACCGTGCGCGGGGCCAGCCTCGGCGTGCTGCCGCTGCTGCCCACCGTGGCGGTGGTGCTGCTCGCGGCCAGGGCCGCCGGTGGGCTCGCCCGCAGGCTGCGGCTGACCCGCCCGGCCGACGCGCTGCGGGTGGTGGCCGTGATGGGCGTGGCGCACGTGGTGGTCGGCGGGCTGCTGGCCGCGTTCGTGGACCCGCCCTTCGCCGCGGCCCCGGCCACCGGCGCGGTGGCCTGCGGGCTGGTCGCCGCACTGGCCGCGACCGCGGGAGTGGCCCGGCGCTGCGGGCTGGTGACGCTGGTCAGGCAGCGCTTCGGCGAGGGGGTCCTGGCCGGGCTGCGCGCGGCCCGGATCGCGCTGATGTGCTTGTGCGCCATGGGCGCGCTCATCGTGGCGCTCGCGCTGGCGTTGTCCTTCGGTTCGGTGCGCGCGGCTTTCGCCGACCTGGCTCCCGGCTTCGGCAACGGGTCGGGGCTGGTGCTGCTGTGCCTGCTGTACCTGCCGAACGCGGTGGTCGCCGCACTGTCCTTTGTGGCCGGTTCCGGGTTCGGCCTCGGCGCGGTGGTGGTCAGCCCGCTGCGCGTGGTCGGCGGCCAGGAGCCGCCGTTCCCGCTGCTGGCCGCGCTGCCGGAGTCCGGCAGCCGGTGGTGGCTGCTGTGCCTGCTGCTGCCGATCGCCGCCGGGGTGCTGCTGGGCTGGGTCTGCCGGAAGGCGGATCCGCTGCCGCAGAACCGGTTGCTGGTGGTGGGGGTGGCCGCGGCGGTGGTGGCGGCGGCCGCGCTCGCGGCGGCGGCGCTGGCCGGTGGGCGGCTGGGCGCGGTGAACCTGCGGGTGCCGGCCGGGATGCTCGCGGTGGCGCTGTTCTGCTGGGTGGCCGCTCCCGCGGCGGTGGTGGCCTGGCTGGCCGGGCCGCGGCCGGAGCCCGAGGACGAGCCCGCGGACCTCGACGAGGCCGAGACCGAGGACACCGAGGGCGAGGAAGAGGTCGCTGAGGGCGACCAGGAAGCCGTTGCCGAGGACGAGGCCGCCGAAGAGGACGCGGAGGAGCCGGAGGCCGCCGAGCCCGTGGCCGAGGAGGCGGTGGCTGAGCAGGCCGCGCCCGCGGAAGCCTTGGCGGAAGAGGACTTCGTGGACGAGGAGGAGCTGGAAGAGGCCCTCCTGGAGCCGCCCGAGGAACCGGAAAAACGCTAGCGCGGGACCTGGCCAAGAGGCCGAACGGGGCAACGCCTACGCTGGTCGCAGCCCCGGATCCGGCCCGCAGGAGACCACGCTGAGCACTATCGAACCGGACCTCGCCCCGACAGCCCAGCGGCTGCGGTGGAGCGCACCGGTCCGCATCGTCGCCCTCGTCTCCGGCTCCGGCACCCTGCTGCAGGCGCTGCTGGACGCCGCGGCCGCGCCGGACTACCCGGCCACCGTGGTCGCGGTCGGCGCGGACCGGGGCGGTATCGAGGGACTGGCCCGCGCCGAGCGGGCGGGGATCCCGACCTTCACGGTCCGGTTGCGCGAGCACGCCGACCGGGCGGCCTGGAACACCGCGCTCGCGGACGCCGTCCAGGCCTGCCAGCCCGACCTGGTCGTCTCGGCCGGGTTCATGAAGATCCTGGGACCCGACTTCCTGGCCCGCTTCGGCGGCCGGGTGGTCAACACCCACCCCGCGCTGCTGCCCGCCTTCCCCGGCGCGCACGCGGTGGCCGACGCCGTGGCCTACGGGGTCAAGGTCACCGGCTGCACCGTGCACCTGGTGGACGCCGGGGTGGACACCGGCCCGATCCTCGCCCAGGGCGCGGTTGAGGTCCGGCCCGGCGAGGGTGTTGACGAGCTGCATGAACGGATCAAAACGGTGGAGCGCGACCTGCTGGTGGACACCGTCGCCAGGCTGGCCGCACACGGCTGCACCGTGACCGGACGAGAGGTGAGCATTCCGTGACCGCTGCGCCAGATGCGACGGTTCGACCCACAGAGTCCCCGGTGGACGAACGACGCCCCGTGCGCCGCGCACTGGTGAGCGTCTCCGCCAAGGACGGCCTGCTGGAGCTGGCCACCGGCCTGCACGCGGCGGGCATCGAGATCGTCTCCACCGGGTCCACCGCGGCCCGGATCGCCGACGCCGGCGTGCCGGTGACCCCGGTGGAGGAGCTGACCGGTTTCCCCGAGTGCCTGGACGGGCGGGTCAAGACCCTGCACCCCAGGGTGCACGCGGGCCTGCTCGCCGATGTGCGGCGGCCCGAGCATGTCGAGCAGTTGGACCAGCTCGGCGTGGCCGCGTTCGACCTGCTCGTGGTGAACCTGTACCCGTTCGAGGCCACCGTGGCCTCGGGCGCGGGACCGGAGGAGTGCGTCGAGCAGATCGACATCGGCGGCCCGGCCATGGTGCGCGCCTCGGCGAAGAACCACGCCAACGTGGCCGTCGTGGTCGACCCCGGCCGCTACGGCTGGCTGCTGGAGCAGGTCCAGGCCGGCGGTTTCACCCTGGCGCAGCGGCAGCGGCTGGCCGCCGAGGCCTACCGGCACACCGCGAGCTACGACGTGGCGGTGGCCTCCTGGATCGGCAGCACGCTGGCCCCCGACGACGAGGGCTCCGGCTTCCCCGGCTGGGTCGGCGCGACCTGGCAGCGCGCCTCGGTGCTGCGCTACGGCGAGAACCCGCACCAGAAGGCCGCGCTGTACACCGCCAGCCACGCCGGTGGCGGGCTGGCCAACGCGGAACAGCTGCACGGCAAGGAGATGTCGTACAACAACTACGTCGACTCCGACGCCGCCTGGCGGGCCGCGCACGACCACGACGCGCCCTGCGTGGCGATCATCAAGCACGCCAACCCGTGCGGCATCGCGGTCTCCACGCTGCCCGACGGCGACCCCGGCGCGATCGCGGACGCGCACCGGCGCGCGCACGCCTGCGACCCGGTGAGCGCCTTCGGCGGGGTGATCGCGGTCAACCGCGAGGTCACCGTGGAGCTGGCCGAGCAGGTCGCGGAGATCTTCACCGAGGTGATCATCGCCCCGTCCTACGCCGACGGCGCGGTGGACGTGCTGGCGCGCAAGAAGAACGTGCGCATCCTGGTGGCGCAGCCGCCGCGGCGTGGCGGCACCGAGCTGCGGCCGGTCTCCGGCGGGCTGCTGGTGCAGCAGGCCGACGCGATCGACGCCGAGGGCGACGACCCGGCCAACTGGACGCTGGCCTGCGGCGAGGCCGCCGACGCGGCCACGCTGACCGACCTGGCCTTCGCCTGGCGGGCCTGCCGCGCGGTGAAGTCCAACGCGATCCTGCTCGCCGCCGACGGGGCCACCGTCGGCTGCGGCATGGGCCAGGTCAACCGGGTGGACGCGGCCAGGCTCGCGGTCTCCCGCGCCGGTGAGCGGGCCAAGGGCGCGGTGGGCGCCTCGGACGCCTTCTTCCCGTTCCCGGACGGCCTGGAAGTGTTGCTGGAAGCCGGGGTGCGAGCGGTGGTGCAGCCCGGCGGCTCGGTCCGCGACGCCGAGGTCATCGCCGCCGCGGAGGCCGCCGGGGTCACCCTGTACCTGACCGGCACCAGGCACTTCGCACACTGATTCCAGTGGCGGCCGCCGTCAGCGCAGGGCGTCCTGCGCGACGGCGGTCGCCACGGTCTTCAGCTCGTCCAGGTTCGGCTGGCGCTTGCTGAAGGTGCCCACGTCGAAGCCGCTGTAGGTGACCTTCACGAACCCGTTGGCGTTGCGCGCGCCCACCTGGACCTCGACGGTGGCGATGCTCGTGGTGGCCGGTTTCTTCACCGCGAAGTAGGCCTCGTCGCCGACCCCGTCGAGCTTCTCGACCTGGTAGTCGCCGCCGGCGTACCGCTTGGCCAGTTCCAGCCGCTCCACCAGGTCCTCGGCCCGCCGGTCGTCGGTGCTGGTGGTGGAGTCGGCCAGTTCGGCCTGCAGGAAGCGCTGGCCCTCGCCGTCCTTGCCCTTGGTCTGCCGCCAGCCGCACCAGGCGATCTGGCTGCCGTTGTCGTACTTCTTCAGCTCGGCCTTGTCCGGGTTCGTGGTCCGCGCCCGCTCCTTGGCAGGGCCGGAGATCTTGTCGCACAACGGGTTCGAGCTGATGGTGCGCGGGGACTCGCCGTGGTCCCGGTGCGCGTACTGGTACTCCACGTAGGCGTAGATCCCGCCGCCGATGATGGCCAGCACCAGCACCACCAGCAGGATCGCCAGTGGGATGGTGCTGGGGTGTCGCTTCCGCTTCGGCGTCCCCCAGCCGGGTGGTGCTACCGCGGTCATCAAACCCCCAGAACGTGACGGTCGAACATCAATCCGCCCAACAGTGTGGCCCTCGAACGCCAGTTCGAAAAAACGGGTGACTCGACTTGACCCGGACCCCCGGAGCCGATTGAATACAGCCATCGATCGAACACCTGTTCGATTGAGTCGAGGAAACCGGTGCCGGGGTTCCGGGGAACTCGACCTGCCGGCTCCCCACGGCTTGTGACGTGCACATGGGTGCGTGCACGTGGACGTGGGAAGGCGGTGTTGAGGTGGCAGTTGCCTCGCTGGCAGCGCTCGCTGAGGTGGTCACGGCAAATGGGGTTGCCGTGACCACCGGCGATCGCGCCTTGGGGCGGATGCTGCCGGTGCGCGCGGAGCTGGCCGCCATTCTCCCAGGGGGTGGCCTGCGCCGCGGCAGCACCGTAGCGGTGCGCGGGTCGACAGCACTCCTGCTGGGGCTGCTGTCGACGGCCACCGCCGCCGGCTCCTGGGCTGCCGTGGTTGGGCTGCCTGGGCTGGGGCTCGTCGCCGCCGCGGAAGCGGGGGTGGCGGTACAACGCCTGGCCCTGGTACCACGGCCGCGCCGGGAGACGGCGGCGGTGACCGCCGCACTGCTGGACGGGCTGGACCTGGTGGTCCTGGCCGGTCCGGACTCGCTCGCGCCCGCGCAGGCGCGCAAGCTGGAAGTCCGGGCGCGGCATCGCGGTTCGGTGTTGCTGGCCTTCGGGGCCTGGCCCGGCGCGGATCTTCAACTGTCCTGTGTGGACATTCGCTGGCACGGGCTCGCGGACGGGCACGGGCAGCTGACCGGGAGCGAGCTGCTGGTGGAGGTCGGCGGTCGGCGCGCGGCGGGGCGGCCGCGGCGGGAGTGGCTGAGCCTGGACGGGCCGGGAACGCCGCCGGTGGACGAGGCGGTTGAGTTCGGCGGTGCGGGCACTGGGCTGGCGGTCTGATGGGCGTCGAGGAGACGCCGGGGCGTCGCCGGGCAGCCGGCGCGGAGCTGCCCGGCGACGCTGGGCTGCCGGGCGGTGCGGGGCTGGCAGAGGGTGCGGGGCTGGCAGATGGTGCGGGGCTCGCGGGCGGCGCTGGGTCTGCGGGCGGGGCGGGGCTCGCGGGCGGTGCCGCGCCCGCGGGTGGGACGGGGCTCGCGCGGTATGCGGGGCTGGCGCATCGCGTGCCGGAGGCCGTGCTGCCCGAGATCCCCGCGGGGTACCGGCCGTTGCGGCTGTTGGTCATCTGGTGTCCGGACTGGCCGGTGACCGCGGCCATCGCCGCCGCCGGGCTGGACCCGCGCACCCCCTGCGCGGTGCTCGCCGGGGGCAAGGTGCTCGCCTGCTCGGCGACCGCGCGGGTGGAGGGCATCCGGCGTGGGCTGCGCCGCCGGGAGGCCGAGGGGCGCTGTCCCGAGCTGGTGGTGTTCGAGGACGACCAGACCAGGGACGCGCGGTTGTTCGAGCCGGTGGCGCTGGGGATCGAGCAGCTCGCGCCGGGGATCGAGATCGTGCGGCCGGGGCTGGTCGCGCTGCCCGCGCAGGGGCCGGTGGGGTACTTCGGCGCGGAGGAGGCGGCCGAGCGGCTGGTCGACCAGGTCGGGGCGCTGGCCGGGGTGGAGTGCCAGGTCGGGGTGGCGGACGGGTTGTTCGCGGCGACGCTGGCCGCGCACCGCGGGGTGCTGGTGCCGCCTGGGGGGAGTCCGGAGTTCTTGGCACCACTGGGAATCGGCGAGCTGGATCAGCCCGCGGAGCGGTTGGCCGGGCGGGGCGAGCTGGTGGACCTGTTGCGGCGGTTGGGGTTGCGGTCGCTTGGGGAGTTCGGGGTGTTGCCGGAGCGGGAGGTGGCCTCCCGGTTCGGCGCGGCGGCGGTGCGGGCGCACCGGCTGGCGCGCGGGCTGGAGGAGCGGCCCGCCGACCGGCGGTTGCCACCGGCGGAACTGGCGGTGGCGCAACAGCTCGACCCGCCGGTGGAGCGGGTGGACGCGGCGGCGTTCGCGGCGCGGGCGCTGGCCGAGCGGCTGCACACCGTGCTGGCCGCGCGCGGGCTGGCCTGCACCCGGCTGGCCATCCAGGCCCGCACCGAGCACGGCGAGGAGCTGAGCCGGGTGTGGCGGTGCGCGGAACCGTTGACCGCCAACGGGATCGCCGACCGGGTGCGCTGGCAGCTGGACGGCTGGCTGCGGGCGGGCGGGCCGACCGCGGGGATCAACCTGTTGCGGGTGGAGCCGGAGGAGGTGGTCGACGCCGGGGTGCTCCAGCTCGACCTGTGGAAGGGCGAGGGCGCGGCGCAGCTGGCCGAGCGGGCCGGGCGGGCCTTCGTCCGGGTGCAGGGGCTGCTGGGGCCGGAGGCGGTGTGCACCGGGGTGCTCGGTGGCGGACGCGGTCCTGGGGAGCGGGTCCGCTGGGTGCCCTGGGGGGACGAGGCGCGGCCCCGGCATGATCCGGAGCCGCCGTGGCCGGGGCGGCTGCCCGCGCCCTCGCCGACGCTGGTGCCCGCGGAGCCGGTGGCCGCGATCGTGAAGGACCGGCGGGGCAACGTGGTCAGCGTCAGCGCGCGGCAGCGGATCAGCGGGCCGCCGCACGAGGTGACTGTCGAAAGTGGACGGTCGCGGCTGGTCACCGCGTGGGCGGGGCCGTGGACGGTGGAGGAGCGCTGGTGGCTGCCGCCGGAGCTGGGCGCGAACCGGGTGGCCCGGTTGCAGGTGCTGCTGGCGGACGGGCAGGCGTTGTTGCTGGCCTGTGCCAACGGTTCCTGGCAGGTGGAAGGGGTGTACGACTGATGGGGTGGAACAACCCGCCGGTGAGCTGGCGGGAGTTCGAGCAGGCGCTCTCCGGCAGGCCGCGCGATGAGGAGCACCCCGGCGACGGCGGGGACAGCCCGGCCTGGACCCGGCGCCGGGCGACCTACGAGCCGGACCTGCCGCCGAGCCAGCTGCCGCCCCGGGTGCCCTACGCGGAGCTGCACTGCCACTCCAACTTCAGCTTCCTGGACGGGGCCAGCCATCCGGAGGAGCTGGCCGCCGAGGCGGCGCGGCTGGGGCTGACCGCGCTGGCGATCACCGACCACGACGGCATGTACGGGGTGGTGCGCTTCGCCGAGGCGGCCGGGGCGCACGGGCTGGGCACCGTGTTCGGGGCCGAGCTGAGCCTGGGGCTGACCATGCCGCAGAACGGCATCCCGGATCCGGAGGGCAGCCACCTGCTGGTGCTGGCGCGCAACCCGGACGGCTACGGCTCGCTGTGCCGGGCGATCACCAAGGCGCAGCTGGCGGGTGCGGAGAAGGGCAAGCCGGTCTACCAGCTGGAAGACGTTGCCGCGCAAGCGGATCAGGACTGGCTGGTGCTCACCGGGTGCCGCAAGGGCATGGTGCGCCAGGCATTGGCCACCGGCGGGCCGGAGGCGGCGGGGCGGGAGCTGGACCGGCTGGTGGCGCTGTTCGGGCGGGAGCACGTGGTGGTGGAGCTGACCGACCACGGGCTGCCCGGCGACACCACCCGCAACGATCAGCTGGCCGGCCTGGCCGAGCGGCACGGGCTGCGGGTGGCGGCCACCAACGCGGTGCACTACTCCGCGCCCTCCCGGCACCGGCTGGCCACCGCGATGGCCGCGGTGCGGGCCCGGCGCAGCCTGGACGAGATGGACGGCTGGCTGCCGCCGTCGGGGGCCGCGCACCTGCGCTCCGGCGCGGAGATGGCCGAGCGGTTCCGGCGCTACCCGACCGCCGTGCCCACCGCCGCCGAACTGGGCATCCGGCTGTCCTTCAACCTCAAGAGCGTCAAGCCGCGGCTGCCGCCCTACCCGGTGGATCCCGGGCACGACGAGGACAGCTTCCTGCGCAGGCAGGTCTACCTGGGGCTGCACCAGCGGGTCGCGGAGGGCGCGGAGTTCGACGAGCAGCGGCGGCAGGTCGAGCACGAGCTGGCGGTGATCAAGGAGCTGGGGTTCGCCGGGTACTTCCTGGTGGTGTGGGACCTGGTGGAGTTCTGCGCCCGCGCGGACATCCTCTGCCAGGGCCGGGGCTCGGCGGCCAACTCGGCGGTGTGCTTCGCGCTGGGCATCACGCACGCCGACCCGGTGAAGTACGAGCTGCTGTTCGAGCGGTTCCTGGCGCCGGAGCGGGACGGACCGCCGGACATCGACCTGGACATCGAGTCCGACCGGCGGGAGGAGGTGATCCAGTACGCCTACCAGCGCTACGGCCGCAGCCACGCGGCGCAGGTGGCCAACGTGATCACCTACCGCGGCCGGTCCGCGGTGCGGGACACCGCCAAGGCACTGGGCTTCTCCACCGGGCAGCAGGACGCCTGGAGCAAGCAGATCGAGCGCTGGGGACCGATGGAGTCCACTGTGGACGACACCGAGATCCCGCTGCCGGTGCTGGAGCTGGCCGCCGAGCTGGAAGGCGCGCCCCGGCACCTGGGCATCCACTCCGGCGGCATGGTCATCTCCGAGCAGCCGATCGGCGAGACCTGCCCGGTGGAGTGGGCGCGGATGGCCAACCGCAGCGTGTTGCAGTGGGACAAGGACGACTGCGCGGCCATGGGGCTGGTCAAGTTCGACCTGCTCGGCCTCGGCATGCTCTCCGCGCTGCACTACATGATCGACCTGGTCGCCGAGCACCACGGCCGCACGGTCACCCTGCACCAGCTCGGCCAGGACCTGGCCGATCCGGCGGTGTACGAGATGCTGCGCAGGGCGGACGCGATCGGCGTGTTCCAGGTGGAGAGCAGGGCCCAGCTGGCCACCCTGCCCCGGATGCGGCCGGAGAGGTTCTACGACCTGGTGGTGGAGGTCGCGCTGATCCGGCCCGGTCCGATCCAGGGCGGCTCGGTGCACCCCTACATCCGCCGCCGCAACGGCAAGGAGCCGATCACCTACGAGCACCCGCTGCTGGAGAAGGCGCTGGCGAAAACCCTTGGCGTGCCGCTGTTCCAGGAGCAGCTGATGCAGATCGCGGTGGAGGTGGCCGGTTTCTCCGCGGCCGAGGCGGACGAGCTGCGCCGGGCGATGGGGGCCAAGCGTTCCGGGGAGCGGATGGCCCGGCTGAAGGACCGGTTCTTCTCCGGCATGGCCCGCAACGGGATCACCGGCGAGCGAGCGCAGCGGATCTACGACAAGCTGCTGGCCTTCGCCAACTTCGGCTTCCCGGAGAGCCACGCGCTCAGCTTCGCGCTGCTGGTCTACGCGAGCAGCTGGTTCAAGCTGTACTACCCGGCCGCGTTCTGCGCCGCCCTGCTGCGCGCGCAGCCGATGGGCTTCTACTCGCCGCAGTCCCTGGTCGCCGACGCCAGGCGGCACGGGGTGACCGTGCTCGGCCCGGACATCAACGCCAGCCTGCCACACGCCGGACTGGAGCCCGGTGACGCGGGGAAACCGTTGGTGCGGCTGGGGTTGGGCTCGGTGCGCACGGTGGGCATGCCGCTGGCCGAGCGGATCGTGGCCGCGCGGGCAGAGGGACCGTACGCCGACATGGTGGACCTGGCCCGCCGCTGCAAGCTGACCCTGCCGCAGCTGGAGGCGCTGGCCACCTCGGGCGCGTTCGGCTGCTTCGGGCTCAACCGCAGGGCCGCGCTGTGGGCCGCGGGCGCGGTGGCCAGGGAGGGACCGGGCAGCCTGCCGGGCACCACGGTCGGGGTGACCGCGCCGCCGCTGCCCGGCATGGACGCGCTGGAGCAGGCGGTCGCCGACGTGTGGGCCACCGGCATCTCCCCGGACAGCTACCCGATCCAGTTCCTGCGCGAGAAGCTGACCGCGCGCGGCGTGCTGACCACCGCCGAACTATCCACTGTGGACAATGGTCGGCGGGTGGCGGTGGGCGGTGCGGTGACCCACCGGCAGCGCCCGGCCACCGCGGGCGGGGTCACCTTCCTCAACCTGGAGGACGAGACCGGCATGGTGAACGTGGTGTGCACGCAGGGCGTGTGGGCCCGCTACCGGCGGATCGCGCGGCAGAGCTCGGCGGTGGTGGTGCGCGGGGTGCTGGAGAAGGCGCAGGGCGTGATCAGCCTGCGGGCCGAGCACCTGTCCGCGCTGGACCTGCGGATCCCGGTGCGCTCACGGGACTTCCAGTGAGCGCACCGGGTCGCGGGGTTCAGCGCATGGCCGAGGTGATCTCCTTGGCCCACTCCCACGGGCGGGCGGTGCCGCCGGGGTTGGAGTTGAAGTACTCCCAGCCGTCCACGCCGCCGAAGGTCGGGTACTTCTGGGTCAGCTGCTTGATGGTGCTCTTCAGCTTGTCCAGCTCCACGTACCCGCCGCAGGAGGCCGGGTTGGTGATCACGCCCGCGACCACCTTGGCCGGCGGGATGAGCTTGCGGCCGATGATCCGGTCGTAGCCCGCGGTGTCGGCCATGCTGCCCCAGCCGCAGTAGAACTGGGCGTTGAACCAGTTGATCTGGCTGCCGCGCTCCCGGTACAGCGTCTCGTAGTTGAAGCCGGAGATGTTGCCGCCGCCGTGGAGCGCGCTGGCCACCGGGGCCAGGGTGATCAGGAAGCCGCTGCCGAAGTCCTTGCGCAGCGCATCGATCAGCTTGGTGATGCCAGCTTGGGACATCTTCTCCTCGACGTCGAGGTCGACGCCGTTGAGCCCGTAGGTGGTGATCACGTTCTTCAGCAGCGGGTAGAAGGTGGCGAAGTCGCGTTCCAGGTTCGCGTAGGTGCCCTGGGCCGCGCCGCCGACCATGCCGATCACGTTGACCCCGCGGTCCCGCATGGACTTCAGGTCCTGCCACATCCGGGTGTAGCGCTCGTGCGACGGCGGGTGGTCGTTGAGGTGCACCGTCTTGTCCGCGTTGAGGTGGATCGCGGCCACGATGACGTCGGTGACCCCGGTGTTGTTGGTCAGCAGCGGCAGCGGCGAGACGTAGTCACCGGTGGCCCCGTTGCTGTACTGGGTCTGGTAGTAGACGACCGTGCGCTTGTGCGGCGCGGCCTGTGCCGGAGTGGCCAGTGACAGCAGCAGGACCAGCGTCCCGGCCGCGGTGAGCAGCTTCCGCATCAGTGATCTCCTTGGCTGGCAGGGTTTCGCGGGAGCCGAACGGTGACGATCTCGAAGGGCCGCAGGCTCAGCTCGAACCCGTTGCCGGTCACCTCGTACTCGGTGGTGTCGTCCCAGCGCCGTTCCAGGAGGTCGGTGGAGTAGGCGGCGGTGATCTCCGCGCCAACGCTGAGACGCGCCCTGGCACGGCAGCCGAGGGCCTCGTAGAGCCGGAGCACCAGGTCGCCGCTCTGGTCGTCGGCGAGCTTGACCGACTCGACCACCACGCCCGGGTTGTCCACCGTGACGATCGGCTGGACCTGTTCCCCCGCACCGGAAACCACCCGCTCCGGCAGGTTGATCCGGTACCCGGCGCGCACCGCGTCCGCCTTGTCCGCGCCGAGCACCAGCGCGTGCCGGAACCGGTGCACGCCGTGGTCGGTCTCCGGGTCGGGGAAGCGCGGCGCGCGCAGCAGCGAGGCCCTGATCACGCTGACCGTGCCGCCACCCTCCCGCGCGGCCCGGCTGATGTCGTGGCCGTAGGTGGAGTCGTTGACCAGCGCCACCCCGTAGTCCGGCTCACCCAGGTGCACCCAGCGGTGCGCGCAGATCTCGAACTTGGCCGCGTCCCAGCTGGTGTTGGTGTGCGTCGGCCGGTACACGTGCCCGAACTGGGTCTCCGCGGCCACCCGGTCGGACTGCACGTCCACCGGGAAGCTCAGCTTGAGGAACTTCTCCGTCTCGTGCCAGTCCACCTCGGTGTCGATCTCCACGCACCGGCTGCCCGCGCGCAGGGTGAGCAGCTGGGTCACCGTGGAGGCGGAGAACGAGCGCTGGATGCGGAGCGTGGCCAGCTCCGGCGAGTTGGTCTCCACGCTGACCAGCTCGGCCTCGGTCAGGTCGGTGACCTTGTTGCGGTAGAAGGAGTCCACGTCCCAGGCGTCCCACATGTTCGGGAAGTCCGGGTGCAGCTGCAACAGGTTCGCCCGCGCGCCGGGTGCGATGACCTCGCGGTCGGCGGCCAGGTCGTGGATCGAGCTGATCAGGCCGTCACCGTCCACGGTCACCGACAGGAACTCGTTGCCCAGCACCGTGGCACCGTCCACAGTGGACACTGAGACGGGGTGTCCGGCGAACTCGCCGCGGGGCAGCGCGCCGGCGGCCGGGACCTCCGCGTGGGCGTGCGGGGCCGCGTTGAACACCACCGGCGCGTCCCCGGCGCCGGCCAGGGCCTGTTGTGCCACACCGATGATCTCGTTCAGCTCGTCGGCGACCGCGGCGTAGGTCTCCTCGGCCTCCCGGTGCACCCAGGCGATCGAGGAGCCGGGCAGGATGTCGTGGAACTGGTTGGTGAGCACCAGCTTCCACAGCCGGTCCAGCCGCTCGTACGGGTAGTCCGCGCCCAGCCGGACCGCCGCGGTGGCCGCCCACAGCTCGGCCTCGCGCAGCAGGTGCTCGCTGCGCCGGTTGCCCTGCTTGGTCTTGGCCTGGCTGGTGTAGGTGCCGCGGTGGAACTCCAGGTACAGCTCGCCCACCCACACCGGCGCGTCCGGGTACTCCTGTTCCGCCTTGCGGAAGAACTCCGCGGGCGGCTCCACGGTGACCCTGGTCGAGCCCTCCAGGTCGGTCAGCCGGGCGGCGCGGGCCAGCATCTCCCTGGTGGGGCCGCCACCGCCGTCGCCCCAGCCGAACGGGACCAGCGAGCGGGTCGCCTTGCCCTTCTCCTGGTAGTTGCGCGCGGCGTGCGCCAGCTCCTTGCCGCTGAGCTCGGAGTTGTAGGTGTCCGCGGGCGGGAAGTGGGTGAAGATCCGGGTGCCGTCCAGGCCCTCCCACCAGAAGGTGTGGTGCGGGAACTTGTTGGTCTGGTTCCAGCTGATCTTCTGGGTGAGGAACCAGCGGGAGGCCGACAGGCGCACCAGCTGCGGCAGCGCGGCGGTGTAGCCGAAGGAGTCCGGCAGCCACACCTCGTTGGTCTCGATGCCGAAGCGGGAGGCGAAGTAGTTCTTGCCGTGGGTGAACTGCCTGGCCATCGCCTCCGCGCCGGGCATGTTGGTGTCCGACTCCACCCACATCCCGCCCACCGGCACGAACTGGCCGGTGGCGATCTTCTCCTTGACCCTGGCGAAGACCTTCGGGTGGTGCTCCTCGATCCAGGCCAGCTGCTGGGCCTGGGACATGGCGAAGTGGAAGCCGGGGTGCTCGTCCATCAGTTTGGTCACGTTGGAGGCGGTGCGCGCGACCTTGCGCACGGTCTCCCGCAGCGGCCACAGCCAGGCCGAGTCGATGTGCGCGTGCCCGATCGCGGAGACCTGGTGCGCGCTGGTGTGCGCGGGGCGGCTGAGCATGTCCACCAGCTCGGCGCGGGCCGCGCTCGCGGTGCCGCCGACGTCCTGCAGGTCCACCGCGTCGATGGCCCGGTCCAGCGCGCGCAGCAGCTCCCAGCGGCGGGCCTCGGTCAGCGGCAGCTCCAGCATCAGCTGGTAGAGCACCTCGATGTCCTGCACCAGCTGCCACACCTGGTGGTCGAACACGGCCAGGTCGGCGCGCGCGATCCGGTACAGCGGCTCGTCGCTGGAGGTGAGCCGGTCGCCCTGCTGGGTGGGCTGGAACGGGATGTAGTCCAGCAGCACCGGGTTGGCCGCGGCCTCCAGGTAGTAGACGACCTCCTGGCCGCCCTGGGCCGGATCGCCCACCGGCAGCCAGGTGTTGCGCGGGTTGAGGCCCTTCACCGGACTGCCGTCGGCCCGGTAGGCCAGGCCCTCGCACTGGAAGCCGGTCATCTTGTCGTCGAAGCCGAGGTCGAAGACCAGCTCCACGGCCAGCCCGGACCACTCCGCAGGCACCGTGCCGGTGAGCCGGAACCAGCTGGTGCCCCAGGCCGGACCCCATTGCGCGCCAACGGAACTCGGCTGGTACTCGGCGGCGAGGGCCTCGGCCGCCGGCACCGGCTCACCGGGGGCGTGCCACACGGCCAGGTCCACGCCGACCGAGCTGGGGTAGACCGCGGGGCGGATCCGCTCCCGCAGCACCCGCTCGATGCGGCCCTCGATCAGCTTGTGGTCGTCATGCATGCTTGCTACTCCAGCCGTCCGGCACGTGCACAACCTCGGAAATGCCCCGTGTGGTCAGGTGTTGTGTGTCCCGCGCCCGCGAGGCGAGCACGACCGCCGGGCGGGCGCCGCGCACCGCGAGCTCCAGCCAGGCCTCGAAGAACTCGCCGCCGGGGCCGCAGGTCGCGCGGCCGGGCGCGGTGTGCTCCTCGCCGACATCGAGCACCAGCGCGGTTTTTCTGGACGCGGCAACGGGTTTCGCCGCGGCGATGGCCTCGGCGACCGCCTGCCCGGCAGGTTTGCGCTGGTTGTCGTTGGTGAACAGGCCGAGGCCGTACTCCAGCTCCGGGAAGTCGGCCAGCTCCCGGCTGACGTCGTGCGAGCACCACCAGGTGATGCCCCACAGGTCCGGGCAGGTCAGCGCGTTCGCCACGGTCTGCGCGGCGAACTCGCCCGCGCGCTCGGCCGGGATGTGCGGGGCCGGTGCGCCGACCTCTTGCAGCCACACCGGATGGCCCGGCTCGCCCCAGGCGGCGGCCAGTTCGACCTGGTACTCGGCGTAGTGCGCGGTGGCCGCGGAGTCGCCGCCGTAGCGCTGCGCGGTGCCGTTGAACACCCAGGAGTGCACGTTGGTGGCCGCGCCGATCCGGGCCGCGTGCGCCGGGGTGAACGGGTGCCCGTCCTGCAACCACACCGCGTCGTAGGCGCAGTGCGTGTGGAACTTCCCCGGCGCGCCCTGCTCGCAGGCGGCCAGCAGCCGGGTGAGCCAGTCCCCGGCCTCGGCCACCGACAGCGGGTCCGGGTCCGGGTGCGGCTTGTCGGAGAACTGGTTGACCTCGTTGCCCAGGGTCATACCGAGGAAGTTGGGCCGCCCGGCCAGCGCGGTGGCCAGCGTGCGCAGGTAGAAGGCTTCCCCGGCCACCACATCCGGGTCGGTGAACAGGTTCCGCCGGTGCCAGCTGACCGTCCACGATGGACGGAAGTCGAAGCTGGACAGGTGGCCCTGCAAGCCGTCCACCGCCACGTCCAGGCCACGCTCGCCCGCCGCGTCCACGACGGCCAGCAGATCGTCGATCGCCTTGGCGCGCACCAGGGTCCGGTTCGGCTGGAACACCGGCCACAGCGGGAACACCCGGATGTGGTCCAGGCCGAGGCCCGCGATGGAGTCCAGGTCCCGCCGCACCGCGTCCAGGTCGAAGTCCAGCCAGTGGAAGAACCAGCCCTGCGCAGGTGTGTAGTTGACGCCGAATCGCACGCTCAACCCTTCACCGCCCCCTCACCGACCCCGCGGAAGAAGTACCGCTGGAGGCTCACGAACATCAGGATCAGCGGGGCCACGGCGATGATGGTGCCCGCCGCGACCAGCCGCTGGTCAAGGGCGAAGGTGCCCTTGAGGTAGTTGAGGCCGATGGTGAGCGTGTAGTTCTCCGGGTTGCTCAGCACGATCAGCGGCCACAGGAAGTCGTCCCAGCTGAACATGAAGGAGAAGATCGCCACCACCGCCACCGAGCCCTTCACCGAGGGCAGCGCGACCCTGGTGAACCGCTGCCAGGCGTTCGCCCCGTCGATCACCGCGGCCTCCTCCACCGCCTGCGGCAGCGCGCTGAAGGCGTTGCGCATCAACAAGACGTTGAGCGCGCCGACCGCGCCGGGCAGCACCACCGCGACCAGCGTGTCGGCCAGGCCGAAGCTGCGCATCATCAGGAACAGCGAGACCAGGATCGCCTCGCCGGGCACCAGCAGTGCCAGCAGGAAGGCCAGCGTGGCGAAGCCGCGGCCGCGGAAACGCATGCGGGACAAGGCATATCCGGCCATGGACGCGCCGAGGCAGTTGAGCACCACGTTGGCGCTGGCCACCATCAGCGAGTTCAGCGCGAAGTCCCAGACCGGCACCACGTCGGCGACCTTGCCGTAGTTGGCCAGCGTCGGATCGCTGGGCAGGAACGCGGGCGGGTAGCTGTAGATGTCCTCGCCGACGCCCTTGAGCGAGGTGGACAGCTGCCACAGGAACGGGCCGATGGACAGCAGCAGCACGCCCAGCAGCAACGCGTACCGGAGCACGAGCCTCACTCGTCCTCCTTCCGGTTCAGCCGCAGCACCAGCAGCATCAGGCCGAGGGTGAGCACGAACAGCACCAGGCTCAGCGCCGAGGCGTAGCCGATGTCGCCGTTGAGGCCGGTGCCGACCTGGCGCATCAGCATCACCAGCGTGATGTCCGCGCCGCCCGGCCCGCCGGAGTTGCCGGAGAGGATGAACACCTCGGAGAACACCCGGAACGCGGCCACCGCGGACAGCGCGGCCACCAGCACCATGGTGGAGCGGATGGTCGGCACCGTGATGGAGAAGAAGCGCCGGATCGGCCCCGCCCCGTCCACCTCGGCCGCCTCGTGCAGCTCCTTGGGCACGTTCGCCAGCGCCGCCAAGTAGATGATCATGTAGTAGCCCAGGCCCTTCCACACCGTCACGACCATCGCGCTGATCAGCAGCAGGTTGGCGTCGGTCAGGAAGGGCACCGGCTCGGAGACGATCCGCAGGCCCTGCAACAGGCTGTTCACCAGGCCGCGGCTGTCCAGCAGCCAGGTCCAGATCAGCCCGACCACCACGATGGAGGCCACCACCGGGGTGTAGAAGGCGGAGCGGAAGAAGGCGATGCCCGGCACCTGCTTCTGCACCAGCAAGGCCAGCAGCAGCGGCAGGAAGACCAGTGCGGGCACCACCCCGACCACGTACAGCGCGCTGTTGGTGATCGCGGTCCAGAACTGCGGGTCGTCCAGCATCCGGCTGAAGTTGTCCAGCCCGGTGAACTTCCCGCCGCCGAGCGCGGTGGCGTCGGTGAAGGACAGCAGCAGCGTGTTGAGGAACGGGTAGACGCTGAACAGGACCACGACCGCCAGGCCGGGCACCAGGAACAGCCACGGGGTCAGCCACCACTCCCGGCGCAGCGGCTTGCGAACCAGCTCAGCCATTGGGGCGCAACAGCTTGTCGCACTGCGCGACCGCGTTGTCCAGCGCCTGCTTGGCGGACTGCTTGCCCAGCATGGCGTTGGCGATCTCGTTGCGCAGGATGGTCTTCATCTGGTCGGACAGCTGCACCGGCGTGTAGTTCACCGCACCGGCCAGCTGCTTGGCCGCGGCCACCCGGACCCGGCCCACGTCGGTGCCGTCCTCGCTGGTGAAGAACGCATCGTCCAGGGTGCCGGTGGTGCTCGGGAACACCGTGACGATCTTGGCGAAGCCGAGCTGGTTCTTGGCGTTGGTGACGAAGCGGGCGAAGGCGATCGCGGTCGGCTTGTTCTTGCTCTGCGCGGCGATCGAGAGGCCCTGCAGGTACATGTTGGCCTTGCCGGTGTTGGTCATCGGCTCGGTGATGCCGATGTTGTTGTACAGCCCGGGCGCGTCGGTGCGGAACTTCTGCAGGTCGTATGCGCTGCCCGAGGACAGCGCGATCTGCTGGGCGAGGAACTTCGCGCCGGAGCCGGTGTAGGTGGCGCTGAGCGCCTCGGGCAGCAGCGCCTTGGCGTCGTACATGGCCTTGTACAGCTCGACCAGCTGCACGCCCTTGCTGTCGTTGAAGGTGAACCTGGTGCCGCCCTCGTCCATCAGCGGCACGCCGAAGAGGCCGAAGTCCTCGATGCCGGGGGTCTGGCCGAGCATGGCGACCTTGCCACCGCTCGCGCTCGCCAGCCGCAGCGCCTGGTCCTTGAGCTCGTCGTAGGTCTTCGGCGGCTTCGCGGGGTCCAGGCCGTTCTGGCTGAACAGCTGCTTGTTGTAGAAGTTCGGGCCGGTGTTGAGGTACCAGGGGAAGGCCGCGTTGCGCCGCTGTGCCGGGTCCGGCGAGGGCATCACGTAGCCCTGCCAGGCGTTGGGCAGGTAGTCCTTCTTCGCCTCGGGGGCCGCGGTGTCCAGGTCCAGCAACAGCTTCTTCTGGTACAGCGGGTAGGCCAGGTCCGGCGAGAGGTTCATGATGTCCGGCAGCGTGCCCGCGCTGGCGTCCGCGCTGAGCTTGTCCGCGTAGCCGTCGGCGGGCTGGTCCAGCCACTCGACCTTGGTGCCGGGGTGCTGCTTCTCGAACTCGGCGATCAGGCCGGTGAAGTAGTCGCCGAACTTGCTCTTGAGGTTCCAGGTCTGGAAGCTGACCTGCCCCTTGACCTCGCCGGTGACCGCCTGGGCCGGCTGCGGTGCGCCGGAGCCGCTCAGGCCGCAGGCGGACAGGGTGAGAACCGTTGCCGTCATCGCGGCCAACACCGTTGTCGACCCTCTGGCAAGGCGCATGGCGAGAACTCCTTCGGCGGGATTCAGGTGGGCAAAAAATGCGCTGTCCGACCGGCTGCGTCAACACCGGAGAGTAGCCCTGTCCACTTTCTTGTCCAGTACTTGACAGGCCGTGTTCACCCAGGCGACAGTGCCAGAACTAATGCGCTTTATCTCGGAATCGATAAACCGCTTTACTTCGGGAGGTGTCCACCCGGTGGAGGCAAGCGCCAAACGGGTCACCATCAGGGACATCGCCCGTGCCGCGGGGGTGTCGGAGAGCGCGGTGTCGTTCGCGCTGAACAACCGGCCCGGTGTGTCCGAGCAGACCCGCAGGCGCATCATGCAGGTGGCCGAGGAACTCGACTGGCGACCCAACAGCGCGGCCCGCGCCCTGTCCGCGGCCAAGACCGACACGGTCGGCCTGGTGTTCGCCAGACCGGCCGCCACCCTGGGTGTCGAGCCATTCTTCCTGCAACTGGTCTCCGGAATTCAGACCGCGCTGGCCCGCAGTTCCACCGCACTGCTCTTCCAGGTGGTGGAAGACCTTTCCGCCGAATGCGAGCTGTACCGCCGCTGGTGGGCCGAGCGCCGGGTGGCCGGACTGCTCGTGGTGGACCCCAGGCTGGTCGACCCGCGGCCGGCGCTGCTGGCCAAGCTCGGCGTGCCCGCCCTGGTGATAGGAGGCCCGTGCCCCGGCGGCACACCCAGCATCTGGGTGGACGACGCGGCCGCCATGGGCGCCATCGTCGACCACCTGGTCGGCCTGGGACACAAGCGGATCGCGCACATCGCGGGTCTGCCGAGACTGATCCACACCGAACGCCGGGTCCGTTCCTTCCAGCTGGCCATGCAGCGCCACGGCCTGGCCGCGGAACCCTCGCTGGCCACCGACTACAGCGTCGAAGCGGGCGCGCACGCCACCCGCACCCTGCTCACCGCGGCCACCCGCCCGACCGCGGTGGTCTACGACAACGACGTGATGGCCGTGGCGGGCCTGAGCGAGGCGGCCAAGCTCGGCATCCGGGTGCCCGGCGAGCTGTCCGTGGTCGCCTGGGACGACTCCGCCCTCTGCCGTCTCACCCACCCCCAGCTCACCGCGCTGGTCCGGGACACCGCGGCCTTCGGCGCCCGCGCGGCCCGGCGGCTGCTCGGACTGGTGGGCGGGTTGCCGGCGCAGGACGTGCAGGACGAGCTGCCGCGACTGGAACCGAGGGGGAGCACCGCACCGCCTGTCGGGGGTAGTGGGTAGCGTCGTCGCGGTGTGGCGGGGCGGGAGCGAGACGACGGGTGGCCGCGTGCTTTCCCGTCCCTCCGGGGCAACCCCGGGGAGCGGTTCTCCAGCTGGTCAGTGCGCCCCGCGTGGTTCGGTACGCTCCGCGTGCGGATCCCACGCGGCGGACGAAGGAAGAGGTCGCCCCGTCCCGCCACACGCCTCGGGTCGACGGGTGGTCGCGTGACCGCCGCCCTCCTCCCCATCGCCCGCGCCGCTCTCGCCGGTCCCTGGACCCGCGCGGCCCTGGCCACCCGCCTGGCCGCGGTTCCGCTGCACGCCGCGCCGAACCGCGATCCCGAGGACCTGGCCACCCGCCTGCTCGACCTCAGCCCGAGCCCCTTCTTCGGCCCGCCGGAAGCCCTGGCCCGCCTGCTCGCCGAGCTGCCCCGCCACCACCCGCCGCCCGAGCCGCCGCGCACCCGCTGGCGCGCTGAGGTGCCACGCTGGGAGACCCCGGCCGAGCTGGCCGCCGCCCTCCGGCTCACCCCCGGCGAGCTGGACTGGTTCGCCGACGTCCGCACCTGGAACCGCCGCGCTGACCAGCCCCTCCGCCACTACCGGCACCGCTGGCTCGGCGCGCGGCCGGTGGAAGCGCCCAAACCACGACTGGCCGAGCTCCAGCGCCGCCTGAACCGCCTACTGCTCAACCAGCTCCCGGTGCACGAGGCCGCGCACGGGTTCCGGCCTGGCCGCTCGGCGGCGACCTTCGCCGCGCCGCACGCCGGGGCGGCGCTGGTGGCACGCTTCGACCTGGCCGGGTTCTTCACCTCGATCACCGCGGCCCGGCTGCGCGCCTACTTCTGCCACCTCGGCTACCCGGGCAACGTGGCCGCCGCGCTCACCGGGCTGCTCACCACGGTCACCCCGGCCGAGGTGCTGCGGGACGCCCCGCCGGGGGCCGAGCGGCACCGGCTGGCCACCCCGCACCTGCCCCAGGGCGCGCCCTCCTCACCGGCCATCGCCAACGCCTTGGCCGCGCGGCTGGACCGGCGGCTGGCCGGGCTCGCCGAGCGGATCGGCGCGGCCTTCACCCGGTACGCCGACGACCTGGCCTTCTCCGGTGACCTTCCGCTGGACCGGTTGCGGGACGGGGTGCGGCGGATCGCCACCGACGAGGGCTTCCGGCTGCACCCCGGCAAGACCCGGATCGCCGCGGCGCACCAGCGGCAGCGGCTGGCGGGGCTGGTGGTCAACCACCGGCCCGCGGTGCCGCGCGCGGACTACGACCAACTGCGCGCGGTGCTGCACAACTGCGCCCGCACCGGCCCGGCCGCGCAGAACCACGGCGGGCACCCGGATTTCCGCGCGCACCTGCTCGGCCGGATCGGCTGGGTGGCGGCCACCCACCCGGTCCGCGCGGCCCGGCTGCGCGCGCTGTTCGACGACATCGACTGGAGCGGCAATGACTGAGACGATCACCGGTGAGAGCTTCGTCGACGCGGTGCTGGGCAGGCAGACCTGGACCAGGCGGCACTTCACCGCCTGCGACTTCACCGAGGCCGACCTGCGCGGGCTGGTCACCGCGAACTGCACCTTCACCGACTGCCTGTTCGCCAACACCGACCTCGGCGAGTCCAGGCACACCGCGACCGCCTTCCGCAGCTGCACCTTCCGCGGCGCGGTGCTCAGTGAGTCCACAATGGACAACTGCTCGCTGGTCGGCTCCACCTTCGAGCGCTGCCGCCTGCGCCCGTGGACCCTGCGCGAGACCGACCTGTCGCTGACCGCGCTCGGCGGCGCGGACCTGCGCCGGCTGCGGCTGCGCGGCATCCGCTTCCGCGAGGCCAACCTGGTCGAGGCCGACCTGCGGCACGCCGACCTGACCGGGGCCGACCTGATGGGCGCCCGGATGCAGAACACCAAGCTCGGCGAGGCCGACCTGCGCGAGGCCCGGCTGGACGCGAACGCCCTGGTGCAGGCCCAGCTCACCGGCGCGCGGGTGGACCTGGCCACCGCGGTGGCCTACGCCGCCGCGCACGGCCTCGTGGTCGACTGAGGCGTGTTACGGCCCTACCGCGAACTGCTCAGAGTCCCGCACCTGGGCCTGGTCATGTTCCTGTCCGTGCTGGGCCGGGTGCACGCGCTGGGCACCCCGCTGGCGCTGACCTTCCTGGTGGTCGGCTGGACCGGCTCCTACGCGCTGGCCGGGCTGGTGATCGCCGCGCTGACCGTGGGCAACGCCGTCTCCGGCCCGTGGCGGGGGCGGCTGGCCGACCGCGGCTCCGCGCCACGGGTGCTGGTGGTCAGCTGCCTGCTCTACGTCACCGGCCTGCTGCTGCTGATGGCGCTGCCCGCCTGGGCCTGGTACGCCGCGCCGGTGCTGGCGCTGCTGATCGGGCTGAGCACACCGCCGGTGGGGCCGGTGTCGCGCGCGGCCTACACCCGGCTGGCCGGGGACTCGACCAAGGCGAGCGTGTTCGCCGCCGAGGCCACCCTGTTCGAGCTGGCCGTGATGGCCGGGCCGGTGCTGGCCTCGGCCATGATCAGCCTGGCCGGGCCGAGGGCCGCGCTCGCGCTGATGGCCGCCCTCGCGCTGGCCAGCGTGCTGTCCCTGGCGGCCGCGTTGCGCAGGGCGGGCCTTGGCGAACCGGGGCCGGTGGCCGGAGGCGGGCCCGGCAGGCGCGGATCGGTGCTGGCGCTGCCGGGGCTCACCCCGGCGCTGCTGGCGGCCACGCTGCTGGCGATGGGTTTCACCAGCGTCAACCTGGCCGTGGTCGCGGTGGGCCGGGAGCTCGGTCAGCCGGTGGTGGCCGGGGCGCTGGTCGCGGTGTGGGCGGTCGGCTCGCTGGTCGGCGGGCTGATCGCGGGCGGCCGGGCTGGGACGCCGCGCTACGTGCTGCGGGTGGCCCTGCTGGCCGCGGGGGTGATCGTGCTGGTGCCCGCGCTGCCGCCGGTCGCCGAGGCCTCGCCGGTGCTGATCGGCGTGCTGCTCGCGGTCGGCGGGCTGGCCATCTCGCCCGCGATCGCCGCCTCCAACCAGCGCCTGGGCGAGGTGGCCCCGGAAGGCCGGGCGGCGGAGGCCTTCGGCTGGCTGGTCACCTTCACCACCACCGGCAGCACGCTGGCCGCCCCGGCCGCGGGCTGGCTGCTGGACACCGTCGGACCGGCCGCCGCGGTGGGTGGCGCGGCCGCGGCCGCGGTGCTGGCGATCCTGTTCGCGACGCTCTCGGCCCGGCGTTCGCGGTGAGAAAACCAGGCGCGGAATGTCGGTCCCGGTCGCCAGACTGGCCCGGTGCTCCGTCCCTACCGGCAACTCCTCGCGGTCCCGCACCTGGCCTCCCTGCTCGTGTGGTCGGTGCTCGCGCGCCTGCACGGCACCGGCACCTCGATCGCGCTGACCTTCCTGGTCGTGGAGTGGACCGGCTCCTACGCGCTGGCCGGGCTGGTGATGGGGGCGCTGACCGTCGGCAACGGCGTGTCCGGGCCGTGGCGGGGCCGGATGGCCGACCGGACCTCGGCGCCGCGGCTGATCACGGTCACCGTGCTCTGCTACGTGGCCGGGCTGTTCGTGCTGGTGGTGCTGCCCGCCTCGGTCTGGTACGCCGCGCCGGTGATCGCCTTCTTCACCGGGCTGAGCACCCCGCCGGCCACCCAGCTGGTGCGCTCGGCGTTCACCAGGATCAAGGACAGCCAGGCCCGCACCGCCGCCTACGGCGCCGAGGCCACCGTGTTCGAGCTGACCTTCATGCTCGGCCCGGTGCTCACCGCCTTCGCGGTCGGCATGCTCGGCCCGCGCTGGGCGCTCGGGTTGATCGCCGCGGTCTCGCTGGGCGCCAACCTGGTCTTCGCGGTGGTGCTGCGCCGGGCCGGCATGGACACCCCGCAGCCGCTGCCCAGGCTGGCCGAGGGGACCAGGCGCCGCTCGGTGCTGGCCGCCCGCGGCCTGGCCCTCACGCTGTTCTCCTCGCTGTTCCTGGTGATGGCCTTCACCATGGTCGACCTGGCCATCGTGGCCCTGGGCCGCGAGCTCGGCCAGCCCACCGTGGCCGGTGCGCTGATCGCGGTGTGGGCGGTCGGCTCGCTGATCGGCGGGCTGGTCTCGGGCGGCCTGCCGGGACAGCCGCGCCCCACGCTGCGGATGGCCATGGTCGGCCTCGGCATGGCCGCGCTGGTGCCGGTGCTGCCGCCGGTGCTGGACCCGACCTCGCCGGTGCTGATCGGCCTGATCCTGGCCATCGGCGGCCTGGCCATCGCGCCCACCATCTCCGCGTCCAACCAGCGCATCGGCGACATCTCCCCGCAGGGCCGGGCCGCCGAGGCGGTGGGCTGGCTGGCCACCTTCACCACCACCGGCGGCGCGCTGGCCGCCCCGGTCGCGGGCTGGCTGCTGGACCGGTTCGGCCCGGCCGCCGCGGCAGCGGGCGCCACCGTGGCGATGGTCTTCGGCACCGCGCTGATGGCCTGGTCGGTGCGTGTGGTCCCGCGCACAACCACCCCCGCTGACCAGCGTCAGCCCGAGTCCTCGGACCCGGTGTGAGCTAGTCGCGGCCAGAGGTGGGATGACTCGGCCACCGACTTGTGTTGCGCTGGGGGTGATGACTGCCACCGACGCCCCGGCCCGGCCGGACACCCGCACCCGGACCAGCTCGCGCGCCCGCCTGCTCGGCGTGCTGGGCGCGGCGGGCATCGGCGTGCTGATCGTGCTCCAGTCCCGCCTCAACGGTGAGCTGGGCAGGCAGATGCAGGACGGCGTCGGCGCGGCCCTGATCTCCTTCGGCAGCGGCCTGCTGCTGGTGCTCGCGCTGGTCCTGGCGCTGCCGGGCAGCCGCCGGGCCACCAAGCGGCTGGGCGCGGCGCTGCGGAACGGCTCGGTGCGCTGGTGGCAGACCCTGGGCGGGCTGTGCGGCGCGCTGCTGGTGTTCTCCCAGGGCGTGGCGGTGGCCAGCCTCGGCGTCGCGGTGTTCACCGTGGCCGTGGTGGCCGGGCAGGCGGTGAGCAGCCTCGCGGTGGACCGGGCCGGACTCGGGCCGGCCGGTCCGCAGCCGCTGACCGTGACCAGGGTGCTGGGCGCGGTGCTCGCGGTGGCCGCCGTGCTGGTCGCGGTGTCCGAACGGCTCAGCGCGCCCGGCGCGCTGGTGCTGGCCGTGCTGCCGCTGCTGGCCGGGATCGGCATGTCCTGGCAGCAGGCGATGAACGGCCGGATCAAGGAAGCCGCCGGTGGCGTGCTGCCGGCCACCCTGGTCAACTTCCTGGCCGGGACCACCGCGCTGCTGGTCTTCGGCGTCTTCCACTTCGCCACCGAGGGCTGGCCCGCCACCCTGCCCACGGACCCGCTGCTCTACCTCGGCGGCGCGATCGGCCTGGTCTTCATCGCGGGCGCCGCCGCGCTGGTCCGGATCACCGGCGTGCTGCTGCTCGGCCTCGGCTCGGTGGCCGGTCAACTGCTCGGCGCGCTGGCGCTGGACCTGCTCTTCCCCGCCGAGGGCGCGCACCTGTCCGCGGTCGCGGTCACCGGCACCCTGCTGACCCTGGTCGCGGTCGGCGTGGCCGCGCTGCCCAGTCGCCGCTGAGTAACAACCCGGTCACGGGGAGTTGCCACCCGGTCCTCGGCCGTGGGACGACGGAGCCATGAGCCTGAAGGTCGGTGACGTGGTCGAAGTCCTTGGCGCGCAAGAGATTTTGTCGACCTTGGACGAACGCGGCGAGCTGGACGAGCTGCCGTTCATGCCGGAGATGCTGCGTTACTGCGGGCAGCGGATGACCGTGCACAAGGTGGCGCACAAGCTCTGCGACTCCATCACCCACACCGGCCTACGCCGGATGGCCCGCGCGGTGCACCTCACCGGCGCGCGCTGCGACGGCTCCGCGCACGGCGGCTGCCAGACCGCCTGCTCCCTGTACTGGAAGGAGGACTGGCTCCGCAAGATCGAACCCGGCCAGCTCGCCCCGCGCCACACCCCGGCCGAGGGCAAGCCGAACCTGCCGCTGCTGGTCTCGGCCACCACCAGGGGCGCCGACCCGGACGGCCAGGCCCGCTACGCCTGCCAGGCCACCGAGATCCTGCGCGCCGCGCCGATCTGCATGCCGGTGCTCAGCCTGAGCCAGTACGTCACCGACGTGCGCACCGGCAACGTCGGCCCGCTGCTGGCCCTGCGCGGCTTCCTGGTCGGCGTGTTCAACCGCGTCCAGGTGGAGAGCCGCAAGCGCCTGCCCCGCTGGCTGCTCTTCCGCGGCGGCCGCGACTGGGGCTTCCTCAACCCCGGTCGACCGGGCAAGACCCCGACCGCCACGTTGAACCTACAGCCGGGCGAGCTGGTGCGGATCAGACCCAGGTCCGATATCGAGGCCACGCTGGATGACAACCTGCGCAACCGGGGCATGAGCTTCGACGAGGAGATGGCGCACTTCTGCGGCCGCACCGCCAGGGTGCTGGCCAGGGTGGACCGCTGCATCGACGAGCGCACCGGCCGGATGCTGCACCTGGCCAACCCGTGCATCGTGCTGGAGGGCGTGGTCTGCCTGGGCCGCTTCAACGTCAACTGCCCACGCGAGTTCGTGCCCTTCTGGCGCGAGATCTGGCTGGAACGGGTGCCCGTGAACGAGCGCGCATGACGTGGGATTATTGAAGTCGTGACGGCAACGATCCTGGACGGCAAGGCGACCAAGAACGCCATCTTCGACGACCTGCGGCCGCGGGTGGACGCGCTCAAGGCGCGGGGCATCGTGCCCGGCCTGGGCACCGTGCTGGTGGGCGATGACCCGGGATCGGCGATGTACGTGCGGTCCAAGCACAAGGACTGCGCGCAGCTGGGCATCAACTCCATCCGCCGGGACCTGCCCGCCGACATCAGCCAGGACGAGCTGGCCAAGGTGATCGACGAGCTGAACGCCGACCCGGACTGCACCGCCTACATCGTCCAGCTGCCGCTGCCCGGGCACATCGACGCGAACGCGATCCTGGAGCGGATCGACCCGGCCAAGGACGCCGACGGCCTGCACCCGGTCAACCTGGGCCGCCTGGTGCTGGGCAAGACCGCGCCGCTGCCCTGCACCCCGCACGGCATCATCCGGCTGCTCCGCCAGTACGAGGTGCCGATCAACGGGGCGCAGGTGGTCGTGGTCGGCCGCGGCATCACCGTGGGCCGCTCCATGGGCCTGCTGCTGACCCGCAAGTCGGAGAACGCCACGGTCACCCTGTGCCACACCGGCACCAAGGACCTGGCCGCCGAGGTGCGCCGCGCGGACATCGTGATCGCCGCCGCGGGTGTGCCCGCGCTGATCAAGCCGGACATGGTCAAGCCGGGCGCGGCCGTGCTGGACGTGGGCGTCAGCCGCACCGACAGCGGCGTCTCCGGCGACGTGCACCCGGACGTGCGCGAGGTCGCGGGCTTCTTCTCGCCCAACCCCGGCGGCGTCGGCCCGATGACCAGGGCGCTGCTGGTCAGCAACGTGGTCGAGGCGGCCGAGCGAGCGGCGGGATGAGCGTGGCCGCCGACCTGCCGCCCACCCAGGAGCAGCGGCCCGCCTGGCTGCGCGTGGTGCCGTTCCTGGTGGTGATGGCCATGGTGGTCTTCGGGTTCGTCTGGATCCTGATGTACCACTGGAAGCGCGGTTCGGTGACGCTGGCCGGGGCGCTGTTCCTGGCCGCGGTGTTCCGGGCCGCGCTGCCGGTGGAGGCCAGCTACCTGCTCGCCATCCGCAGCCGCCCGATCGACGTGCTCACCTACAGCGGGTTCGCGTTGATGATCACCTATGTGGCCATGACCATCGGGCCCTGAGGAGATGCTGCTCACCGGAGAACTCCGGTGACCGGCGGTGTTGGTAACCTCGCCTGCGCTGGGCGCACAGCCCGGTGATGCGGTCCCGCGGTTGTGACCGGGCCTCTCCGCTGCGCGCCCGTGGACCCACCCCATGCGGAACATGCGGATCGGAAGGACTTCACCAGTGGCACGCTCCGGCAAGGTCGCCGTAATCGGCGCCGGTTTCTACGGCTCCACCACGGCGCAGCGGCTGGCCGAGTACGACATCTTCGACACCGTCGTGCTGACCGACATCATCGACGGCAAGGCCGAGGGCCTGGCGCTGGACCTGAACCAGTCCCGCCCGGTCGAGGGCTTCGAGACCAAGGTCGTCGGCCAGACCACCGGTCGCGACGGCAGTGGCTACGAGGCCATCGCGGGCTCGGACATCGTGGTGATCACCGCCGGTCTGCCGCGCAAGCCCGGCATGAGCCGGATGGACCTGATCGAGACCAACGCCAAGATCGTCCGTCAGGTCGCGGAGAACGTCGCCAAGCACGCCCCCGAGGCCGTGGTGATCGTGGTCTCCAACCCGCTGGACGAGATGACCGCGCTGGCCCAGATCGCCACCCAGTTCCCGAAGAACCGGGTCATCGGCCAGGCCGGCATGCTCGACACCGCGCGCTTCACCAACTTCGTGGCCGAGACGCTGTCCGTCCCGGTCTCCTCGGTCAAGACCCTGACCCTGGGCTCGCACGGCGACACCATGGTGCCGGTGCCCTCGGCCTGCTCGGTCAACGGCAAGCCGCTGACCGACCTGCTGCTCGCGGACAAGGTCGAGGAGCTGGTCACCCGCACCCGCAACGGCGGCGCCGAGGTGGTCGCGCTGCTCAAGACCGGTTCCGCCTACTACGCGCCGTCCGCCGCGGCCGCCCGGATGGCCAAGGCCGTGCGCGAGGACTCCGGCGCGGTCATGCCGGTCTGCGCCTGGGTCGACGGCGAGTTCGGCATCGAGGGCGTCTACCTGGGCGTCACCGCCGAGCTGGGCAAGGGCGGGGTCAAGAAGGTCGTGGAGACCGAGCTGACCGACTCCGAGCTGGCCGCGCTCAAGGAGGCCGCCGAGGCCGTGCGCGCCAAGCAGGCCGACGTGCAGAGCCTCTGATCGTCTCCGCCTACCGGGACGCGCCGTCTGCCGCGAGGAAGGCCAGCGCGTCCCGGTAGAACCGGGCGCTGACGTTCACCGCGTGCCCGGCGTCCGGGTACAGCGCCAGCCGCGCGTTCGGCATCCCGGCCGCGGTCTCGGTGAACAGCTCCGGCGTCCAGAAGTAGTCCCGCGCCCCGGCCACCACCAGCGCCGGGGTGGTGATCTCCGGCAGCCGCGCGCGCAGGTCCACCGCGTCCTCGGCCTGGATCACGGTCAGCATGTCCGCCGGGTCCGCCGGGAACGGCCCGAAGCTGCCCACGGCCCACATCAGCCCGCGCAGCACCCGCCGCAGCACCGGGTTCCTGGTGAACCCGTCGGCGAGCAGGTGGTAGCCGGGTTTCCGCTCGGCCAGCCGGTGCGCCATCGCCCACTGCGCCCGCCGTGCCACCGGCCCCAGCGTGTACGCGGTCGAGGCCAGCACCACCCTGGACACCACCGCCGGGTGGTCGGCGGTCAGCTGCAAGGCCACCGTGCCGCCGGTGGAGTGCCCCACCAGCGCCACTGGCCCGCCGAACCGCGACCGGATCGCCTCGGCGTGCTCGCCCGCGATCTCGGCCATGCTCATCCCCGGCCGCAGTCCCGGCCGCCGGTTCACCAGGTGCACCCGCCAGCCGCCCTCGGCCAGCGGCCGCACCGACCGGATCGCCATTCGCGCGGCCAGACCCGTCGGGTTCACGTGCTCCGGCGTGAAACCCGGCAGGTAGACCAGCGGCTTGCCGGAACCCACGGCCAGGTAAGGAAAACCGCCAGGCAGCCTGCCCGCTTCGACGTCCCTCATCGGCTCAGCCCGCTCGCCACGAACTCGACCAGCTGGTCCACCACCTCGTCGTAGACCTCGCCGAACTCGTTGCGGTGCAAGGGAAGCAGCAGCACCGCGCGCAGCACCCCGAGCACCACCTCCGGCCGCCGGTCGCTCAGCCCGGTGCGGGCCAGGAACTCCCCGATCGGCAGCGCCGCCTGCTCGCGCAGCGCCGCGGCCCGCTCCGGGGAGAGCCGCGCGGTGACCGCGGCCAGTTCCTCCGGATGCGTGATCAGCCTGCGGTACAACGGATCCTCCGCCAGCACCGCGAGCACCTCGCGCAGGAAGGCCCCGATCGCCGCCCTCGGCTCGCCGCGCAGGGTGGCCAGCACCCGGGCCTGGATGGTGGGCGCGTTCGCCAGCATCAGCTCGCCGTAGAGGGACTCCTTCGAGTCGAAGAAGGCGTAGAAGCTGGTCTTGGCGATCCCGGCCGGTTCGGTCAGCTCGGCCAGCGAGGTCTTGCGCAACCCCTGCGCCACGAACAGCTCCCGGCCGGCAGCCAGCAACTCCGCCCTGATCCGGGCCCGGTCGCGCTCGTCGAAATGGGCAGGCACGACCCCTCCAATGAGGCAATGAACGATCTGTTCTTTCGTTCATTGTCCACGGTGCGCTTCCTGAGCACCAGTACCGGGGTACGAACAACACGAGAAGCCCGCTTGGAGAGGAGCCAGCAGTGACCGACGTCGAGCTGACCAGCCCGCGGCGCATCGCGTGGCCGGTGCCCGAGCCCGAACTGCCGGAGGCCACCCACTCCGCGCTGGCCGACGCGTGCCGCGCCGCGGCCACCGCGCTGCGCGCCGGACGGCACCGCTTCGACCGGGACGAGCTCGGCGAGCAGGTCCGGATGGGCGCGGACGGCACCCCGACCTCCCGGGTGGACGACCTGGTGGAGAACGCCATCGCCGAGGCCGCCGCCCGGCACGGGGTCAACCTGCTCAGCGAGGAGGCCGGTTTCCTGGACCACGGCTCCGCGCTGACCCTGGTGGTCGACCCGGTGGACGGCACCGGCAACTCCGCCGCCGGGGTGCCGCTGAGCTGCTTCGCCGGCGTGCTCGCCCTGGACGGCAAGCCGATCGAGGCGCTGACCTGCTGGTTCGACACCGGCCGCTGCTGGTACGCGCGCGCTGACGAGCCGACCGAGTACCGCACCACCGGCCGCACCGCGCTGGACGGGGCACAGCTGTGCCTGCAACGCCCCAAGCAGAACCAGGACACCTGGTCCCGGCTGGCCGCCCGCGCCTCCAGGGTGCGCGTGCTGGGCACCACCGCGCTGGAGTGCGCGCTGGTCGCCGAGGGCTCGGCGGACGCCTACGCCGACCCCGGCTCGGACACCCACCGGATCATGGACCTGGCCGCCGCCATGGTCACCGTGCCGGCCGCGGGCGGCGTGGTGATCGACGCGATGGGGCGGCCGCTGGAACTGGACGTGGACCTGACCCGCCGCTGGTCCGGCATTGCCGCGGCCACGCCCGCGCTGGCCGAGGAGATCGCGGCGGTGGTGTTCAGCGCGCCCGCTGGTTGACCGAGCAGGCCACCGCGGCCCCGCTGGTCAGCAACCGCTCCAGCGGCGCCGCCTTGGCCAGGCACTCCAGCCACTCCGCCTGCGGGTCGGAGTCCGCGGTGATGCCGCCGCCGACACCGAGCCGCAGCTCGCCGTCGCGGATCTCCAGCGTGCGGATGGCCACGTTCAGCTCCATCCCGGCCACCGGCGAGGCCAGGCCGACCGCGCCGCAGTAGACCTGCCTCGGCTGGTCCTCCAGCCCGGCGATGAGCTCCAGCGCGCGCACCTTGGGCGCGCCGGTGACCGAGCCGGGCGGGAAGGTCGCCCCCAGCAGCTCGGCGTCGTCCACCGCCGGCCGCAGCTGACCCTCCACAGTGGACACCAGGTGCCAGACGCCGGGCGCAGGCCGGATCTTCAGCAGCTCCGGCACGGTCACCGAGCCCGGCACGCAGACCCGGCCGAGGTCGTTGCGCACCAGGTCGACGATCATCACGTTCTCCGCGACGTCCTTGACCGAGCGGCGCAGCCGGGCCGCGTTCCCCTCGTCCTCCGGACCGCGCCTGGGCAGCGTGCCCTTGATCGGACTGGACCGCACGGTGCGCCCGTGCCTGGCCAGGAACAGCTCGGGGGAGAAGGAGACCACCGCGCCCCAGTCCCCGGCCAGGTAGGCCGCGCGGGCCGGGTCCAGCCGGGCCACGCCCTCGGCGAACAGCTCGGCCGGGTCGCCGTCGAACTCGGCGGTGAACTGGGTGCACACGTTGGCCTGGAAGATCTCCCCGGCCGCGATCTGCTCGACACAACCGGCCACCGCCGCCCGGTGCCGGGCAGCGGAGGCTCTGCGCAGTGGCCCGGCCCGCCACGGCCGCCGGGCCGGCTCGGTGCTCGCGGCCACCAGCTCGGCCAGCTCCGCTGCCAGCGCGACCGGCTCCGCGCGGTTGTCCGGCACCAGCGCCTCGAACCACCACTGCCCGCCGTGGTCCAGCCGCAGCACGTGGTCGGCCCAGCCCCAGACCGCGTTCGGCAACCCGCGCGGCGCGGTCCAGACCCCCGGATCGGTGAGCCCGTAACCGAGGAAGCCGAACCAGCCACCGCCGACCGTGCCCGGCGGCACCGGCCCGGTCACCGTCGGCTGGAGGCAGGGCACGGTGTGTGCCACCTCGTCCGCCACCGGGTTGACCTGCACCGAAGGCAGCAGCACGGCCCGCGCGCCGAACCAGTCACCGCTGAGCGCGGCCGGCGGCGGCAGACCCAGCTCGTGGGCACGCGCGACCAGCCGCCGGAACACCAGTTCCGGGGCGGACCGGCGGCCGACGGGCCGGGTGAGCACGTGCACGCGCGCATCATGACCGGTGGGACTGTTTCAGAACAGTGAATGTGGCCAGGTGAACTCAGGCGTTCTCGCGCCGGAACACCCGCATTCCCCACCACAGCCCGGCCCCGAGCACCAGCGCCAGCACCCCGGCGCCGATCGCCACCGCGGAGGTGAACTCGCCCAGGAACAGCGCCCGCTCGGCGCGCAGCACATGGGTCAGCGGGTTCAGCTGGGCCAGCCAGCGCAGCCAGTCCGGCCCGACGTCGATCGGGATGAACGCGCCGGAGAGCAGCAGCAGCGGCATCGAGACCCCTTGCACCAACGGCGCGAACAGGTACTCGTTCTTCAGCTTCAGCGCCAGCCCGTAGGACACCGCCGCCGCGGCCGCGGCCAGCACCGCCAGCAGCAGCAAGCCGATCACCACGCCCAGCGGCGAGACCCGCAGGCCGAACAGCAGCACCGCGAGCAGCACCAGCAGCACGGCCTGCACCAGCATCCGCACCGTGTTGTAGGCGACCCGCCCCAGCAGCAGCGCCGGCCGGCTCAGCGGACTGACCCGCATCCGCTCCACCACGCCGAAGCGGTAGTCCGGCAACAGCTCGAACCCGGCGAACATCGCGCCGAACATGCACAGCATCACCAGCACGCCCGGCACGAACACCGCCCACGCGCCACCGGGCGGGAACCCCGGCGCGGCGGCCAGCTTCGCCAGCAGCGGGCCGAAGAGCACCAGGTACAGCACTGGCATCAACGCGTCGGCCAGCAGTGAGCTGGGGTGGTCCAGGGTGGGCTGCACCGCGCGGCGGAAAACCAGCAGCGTGTCACGCACCGACAACCTCCTCGCGCAGGCTCCGCCCGGTCAGGGTGAGGAACACGTCGTCCAGCGTCGGCCGGTGCACCTCCACCGCGTCCGGCGTGATCCCGGCCTGCTCCAGCTCGCGCAGCAGCCCCGGCAGCACGGTCGCCCCGCGCGGCGCGCGGAACCGCACACTCCGCCCGTCCCTGCTGACCGCGCTCGCCCCCGGCACCAGCGCCGCCAGCCCCTCGGCCCGCTCGGCCTGTTCGGTGTCCAGCACCACGGTGTCCCCGCTGACCCGCCGCTTCAGCTCCTCCGGCGTGCCCTCGGCGACCAGCCTGCCCTGGTCCATCACCAGCACCCGGTCGCACAGCGCGTCCGCCTCGTCCAGGTAGTGCGTGGTGAGGAAGACGGTCATGCCGCGCTCCTCGCGCAACGCCCTGATGTGTGCCCAGAGGTTGGCCCGCCCCTGCGGATCCAGCCCGCTGGTCGGCTCGTCGAGGAAGAGCAGTGGTGGCTGGTGCACCAGTCCCATGGCGATCTCCAGCCGCCGCCGCTGCCCGCCGGAGAGCTCCCCGCAGGTCCGCTTCGCCAGCCCGGCCAGCTCCAACGGCCCGAGCAGCTCCAGCGCCGCCACCGGATCACACCGGTAGAACCGCGCCTGCATCCCCAGCTCCTCACCGACCCCCCGGTCCCAGGCGACACTGCCGCCCTGGGCCACGTAGCCGATCCGCTGCCGCACCCCGACCGGGTCCTGCCGCAGGTCGCACCCGGCGACGGTGGCGGTGCCCGCGGTCGGGGCGAGCAGCGTGGTGAGCATGCGGAGGGTGGTGGTCTTGCCGGCTCCGTTCGGGCCGAGGAAGCCGACCAGCTCGCCGGGGCCGACGTCGAGGTCCACGCCGCGGACGGCATCGACGGATCCCGCCTTGCTGGTGAAGCGGCGGGCCAGGCCGCGCGCTGTGATCATGTTTTGCTCCGGTCAAAGTGGGTTAGTCAAATTTGACTGTTGAAGAATGGCGGATGGGGAGAGCGGGCGTCAAGCGGGGTGGGTGGCCGGAGCGTGGGCCGCGGCGATGCGGGCGGACTCCGCCTACTCGGCGACCTGCCAGCCCTGGTACTCCCCGCCCTCCAGCTTCGCCAGCAGGTTCCGGCACCAGGTCAGCTCCGCGTTCCCCAGCTCCCCGGACAGGTCGAACAGCTCCACGATGTGCCGCGGCTTCCCCGGTGCGCGCACCGCCTCCCGCCCGGACCCGGTCCTCATCAGGTCCGCCTCGATCCGCACGATCCGGTGCTTCACCAACGGGATCAGCTCCTCGGCGGACAGGTCCGGCAGCAGGCAGATCGCGGTCATCAGGCCGTCCAGCGAGTGCTCCTCGCGCAGCCAGGCCGAGCGGAGCAGGTCCTTGTACTCGGCCTCGCCTGCCGGGGTGACCGTGTAGATCAGCTTCTGCCGGGCGTTGCCCTCGCCGGCAGACTCCTCGGCGGTGAGCAGGCCGTCGCGGTGCATCGACTTGAGCGCGTGGAAGATCGAGCCGGGCTGGAGGTTGGCCCAGCGGTCGATGTTCCAGGTCAGCAGGTTGCGGCGGACCTGGTAGTAGTTCACGGGCTGGAGCATGCGCACCGCACCGAGCACCGCGAGACGAGTGGTCGCCGACATGTCTCCTAGGCTAGTTCTCCGTGGCTGACCACGGACGCAAGGGCGACCCGCCGCCGCTGCCGGAACCGCTTCCGGCGCCGGTGGTCGACGCGCACACCCATCTCGACGCCTGCGGCTTCACCGATCCCGGGTCGGTGCGGGCCGCGCTGGACCGGGCCGCCTCGGTCGGGGTCGGCCGGGTGGTGACGGTGGCCGACGACCTGCCCTCGGCGCGCTGGGTGGTGGAAGCCTCTGCCTGGGATGACCGGCTGTTCGCCGCGGTCGCGCTGCACCCCACCCGTACCAGCGTGTTCGGCGACGCCGAGCGGGCCGAGCTGGAGAAGCTGGCCGCCGCGCCCCGGGTGGTCGCGGTCGGCGAGACCGGGCTGGACTACTACTGGGACTACTCGACCCCGGCGGAGCAGGACCCCGCGTTCCGCTGGCACATCGACCTGGCCAAGCGGCTGGACAAGGCGCTGATGATCCACGACCGGGACGCGCACGAGGACGTGCTGCGCATCCTGGACGAGGAGGGCGCGCCCGAGACCGTGGTCTTCCACTGCTTCTCCGGGGACGCCGAGTTCGCCAAGCGGTGCGCGGACAAGGGGTACGTGCTCTCCTTCGCCGGGCCGGTGACCTTCCGCAAGTCCACCGACCTCCAGGAGGCGGCCCGGCTGGTGCCCGCCGACCAGTTCCTGATCGAGACCGACGCGCCCTTCCTGACCCCCCATCCGTACCGGGGCAGGCCCAACGAGCCCTACGCCGTTATCTATACAGCGCGTGTTGTGGCGTCACTCAGGGGAGTGGATGTGGCGGAACTCGCCGAGACCACCTCCGCCACCGCCGAACGGGTGTTCCGGCTGGCAGAGCGGTCGGCGATGGAGTGAGGACGCGCAGTAACCGTTTACCGTTGCTGTGGTGCACGTCACAAGCAGCCGAACGGGCCTTTCCCTAGCCCCCCGGTACTCGTTACTGTCCCGTGATCGTTCCCGGGGCATCAGGTTCCGGGAATGGTTCGCACCCACAGGGAGACGTGTGTCGGGGCTCGTCGACCAGCAGTGGCGCGCCTGGCATGAACACCGCCTCCTGGAGGTATCGACCCCGTGACCGGAACCGGCAGACCCCGTGGTGTTGCCGTGGGCACTGGAACGTTCGAGGACTCCACTCCTTCGGACTCCTGGTTCGAGCAGAACCCCGCGCACAACGTCGCCGTGCTGGACCGGCCGGCGTTCCGGGGCGTCAACCTGGACCACCCCAGCCACCCGTCGATGTCCCTGAGCGTCACCACCGATGACGTGCTCCAGGTCCTCGGCCCCGACGCCTACGCGCTGCTGGACAGCGTGGACGTCGACATCGACGAGCTGATCGGCCTGCTCAACGCCGAGACCACCATGCTCCCGGCGCTGCGCGACCTCCGTCCCGAGGACGACGAGGACCGCGCCGCCAGGGACCGCGGCGAGATCCCGCCGGTGCTGGTCGAGGCCGTCACCGACTGGAAGCGCCGCTTCCTCAAGGCCGGCGTGGCCGCCGCGCTGGTCACCCTGACCGGCGGTGGCGCGGCCGCGGTCGCGATGGACAAGCAGGTCACCGTCGACATCGACGGCACCCAGCAGACCGTGCGCACCTACGCCAGCACGGTCGCCCAGGTGCTGGCCGACCAGGGCCTGACCACCCAGGCGCACGACGCGCTCAGCCCGTCCCCGCAGGCCTCCATCGCCGACGGCGGCAAGATCGTGCTGGAGCGCGGCCGTCAGCTGAAGATGACCGTGGACGGCCAGACCACCGAGTCCTGGGTGCGCGCCCGCACCGTCGGCGACGCGCTCAACCAGCTCGGCATCAACCACGACGGCGCCTGGCTGTCCAAGGACCGCACCGCGGCCATCCCCACCGACGGCCTGGCGCTGGAGATCAAGACCCCGAAGAACGTCACGCTCTTCGACGGCGGCAACGAGCCGCAGCGGATGAAGACCACCGCGCTGACGGTCTCCGAACTGCTCCAGCAGCTCCAGCTCAGCCTCGGTCCCGACGACCAGGTCAACCTGGGCGCGGACGGCAAGATCAGCGACGGCGCGGAGATCCACGTCAGCCGCACCGGCGTGACCGTGGTGAACAAGAAGGAAGCCATCGAGCCGACGGTCGAGAAGACCGACGACCCGACCATGATGCGCGGTGAGCAGAAGGTCGAGGACCCGGGCACGCCCGGCGAGCAGATGGTCACCTACCGGGTCACCATGAAGAACGGCAAGGAGACCGCCCGGGAGAAGCTGGGCACCAAGGTCGTCAAGGAAGCCAAGCCGAAGAAGATCAAGGTCGGCACCAAGGTGCCGCCGGACGGCGCGGTCTGGGACCGGCTGGCGCAGTGCGAGGCCACCGGCAACTGGGCGGCCAACACCGGCAACGGCTACTACGGCGGCCTGCAGTTCAACGCGGGCACCTGGCGGGCCTACGGCGGCGCGCAGTACGCCGCCCTGCCGCACCAGGCCAGCCGGGAGCAGCAGATCGCGGTGGCCACCAAGCTGCGCGACGCCCGCGGCGGCTACGGCGCCTGGCCGCACTGCTCCTCGAAGCTGAACCTGCCCAAGTAGTCTCTCCGGGTGACTGAAACTCCGGCACCGGCCGGGCCGCAGGGCGTCTCGCTCCTCGGCCCGGCCGATGTGCGTCGGCTGGCCGCCGAGCTCGACGTGCGTCCCACCAAGAAGCTGGGGCAGAACTTCGTGCACGACCCGAACACGGTGCGCCGCATCGTGTGGGAGGCCGGGCTCTCCGCTGACGACGTGGTGCTGGAGGTCGGCCCCGGCCTCGGCTCGCTGACCCTGGCCCTGCTGCCCGCCTGCGCGGGCGTGGTCGCGGTGGAGATCGATCCGGTGCTGGCCGGACTGCTGCCCACCACTGCCGCCGAGCGCGCGCCCGAGCTGGCCGCGAACCTGCGGGTGATCTTGGCCGACGCGATGCGGGTGCGCGCCGCCGACCTCGGCGAGCCCGCGCCCACCGCGCTGGTGGCCAACCTGCCCTACAACGTGGCCGTGCCGGTGGTGCTGCACCTGCTGGCCGAACTGCCCTCGCTGCGCCGGGGCCTGGTCATGGTGCAGGCCGAGGTGGCCGACCGGCTGGCGGCCGGTCCCGGCAGCCGGATCTACGGCGTGCCCAGCGTCAAGGCCGCCTGGTACGCCGCGATGCGCCGGGCCTCCGCGGTGCCGCGCGCGGTGTTCTGGCCGGTGCCCAACGTGGACTCCGCACTGGTCGCCTTCACCCGCCGCGCCGAGCCGGAGGGCGCGGACAAGGCCGCGGTGTTCGCGGTGATCGAGGCCGCCTTCTCCCAGCGCCGCAAGGGACTGCGGGCCGCACTGGCCTCCTGGGCCGGATCCGCCGAGCGGGCGGGCCGGGTGCTGGCCGCGGCCGGGATCGAGCCCACCGCCCGCGGCGAGCAGCTGGACATCAACGCCTACGTGAAAATCGCCAAGGCCGAGGCCGAGCTCGGGGAATAACCACGCCGCGTGACCCGTTGATCCCAAGGGGTGCGCTCGCCGACGCTCGCTTGTTCGTTACAGCTGTGATCTGGCGAACGAACCACGGCCGAACGGGCGGACGCACTTGCTTTTCCTCTGTTGGCTCAGTTGTACTGTTCGAGTAATCCATCCCGAGCGGCCGAGAGACCTGGATCTGTGACGCCGCAGCAACCACCCAGCAATGGGCAGGTGCTACCGCCAGGAGCGATGGAGCAGACATGAAGCTCATGCGCGTGTTGACGCGTCGACGGGTAGTCGATCACGGTCGCCGTACGGTCTCCGGTTGTCGGTCCTGACCGGACTTCCGCCGCACTGACGGCGTTCTCCCTCCACCACACGCTCTACCCGCTTACGTCCGGAGCACCGGACACACAGGTGTGCGCGGGCCGCCGAGCGCGGCACCGCCCTGCCATGGAGACATCGTGATCACAGTTGAGAACCTGACCAAGGCCTACCGGGGCCGCAGTGGCACGACCGTCGCGCTCGACGGCGTCTCGCTCCAGGTCCCCGCTGGAACGGTGTGCGGCGTCGTCGGGGAGAGCGGCGCGGGCAAGTCCACGCTGGCCCGCTGCATCGCCCTGCTGGAGCAGCCCGACTCGGGCGGCATCCTGGTCGACGGCACCGACCTGGTGACCCTGCGCGGCTCCGCGCTGCGCGCCGCCCGCCGCCAGATCGGCGTGGTGCCGCAGAACGACTCGCTGCTGCGCCAGCGCACCGCGGCGGGCAACATCGCGCTGCCGCTGGAGGCCGCGGGCGCGCCGGTGGAGTCCAGGCGCAAGCGGGTGGTCGAGCTGCTGGACCTGGTCGGCCTGGCGGACAAGGCGGGCAGCTACCCCGACCAGCTCTCCGGCGGGCAGCGGCAGCGGGTGGCCATCGCCCGCGCGCTGGCCGCCAACCCCTCGGTGCTGCTGGCCGACGAGCCCACCTCCGCGCTGGACCCGGACACCACCGCCTCGGTGCTCACCGTGCTGGACCGGGCCCGCGCCGAACTGGGCGTGACCGTGCTGGTGGTCACCCACGACATGGGCGTGGTCCGCCGGATCTGCGATGACGTCGCGGTGCTGGACCGCGGCCAGGTGGTCGAGCACGGCAAGGTGCTCGACCTGGTCACCCAGGCCGGTTCGCGCACCTCGGGCGCGCTGCTGCCCGGCGTGGAGGACATCGTGCGCGCCGGGGACACCGACGCCCGCTTCGACCGGGTGGCCGATGTGGTGCTGGTCGGCTTCGCCGCCGTCGGCGCCCTGCTGCCCGAGGCGGCCAGCCGCTTCGAGGTGGACCTGAACCTGCTGGGCGGCGGCATGACCCGCCTGGCCGACACCCCCGTGGCCCGGTTCCGGGTCGCGTTGACCGGAGCCAACGCCGACGCCGCCTTCGACTGGATCGCCGACCGCGGCGCCGTCGTCCGCCGCCGGCCGACTGTGCTCGCTGGAGGAGCAGCCGCGTGAAAGAGGCAACACCCTGGGCGGAAGTGTTCGACAAGCTCGCCCAGGCGGGGGCCGAGACCGGCCTGATGGTCGGACTCGGCACCCTGTTCGCGGTGCTCGGCGGTCTCCCGCTCGGCGTCCTGCTGCACGCCAGCGCGCCGGGTGGGCTGCGGCCGCAACCCTTGGTCTACCGGGCGCTGGGCTTCGTGGTCGACCTGACCCGCTCGCTGCCGTTCATCATCCTGCTGGTCGCGCTGATCCCGGTGACCCGCGCGCTGGCCGGCAGCTACATCGGCAGCGGCCCCGCGGTGGTGCCGCTGGCCATCGGCGCGATCCCGTTCCTGGCCAGGCTGGTGCAGTCCGCGCTGCGGGAGGTGCCGGCCGGCGTGGTGGAAGCCGCGCTGACCACCGGGGCGAGCAAGCCGAAGATCGTCCGCAGCGTGCTGGTCAAGGAGGCCGGTCCCTCGCTGATCGCGGCGGTCGGGGTCACCGCGGTGGCGCTGGTCGGCTACTCCGCCATGGCCGGCGCGGTCGGCGGCGGTGGCCTGGGCAACCTGGCCATCACCTACGGCTACCAGCGCTTCGACTCCCGTCTGCTGTACAGCTCGGTGATCGTGCTGGCCGCGCTCACCTTCCTCGTGCAGATTCTCTTTGATCTTGTTTCGCGCACGGTCGACCGTCGCCGCCAGATCACCGTCTAGAAAGGACCGCTCCCATGCGGGTTCCCGCCCTCATCGCGACCGTCGTCACCGCCGCCCTCGTCCTCACCGCCTGCGGTGGCGGTGGGGACAACGCCGCCAACCAGGACTCCGCGCTGCGGGTCGCGGTCAGCCCGGTGCCGCACGCCAAGATCCTCAACTGGGTCAAGGACAACCTGGCCGCGAGCAAGAACATCAAGATCGAGGTGGTGGAGTTCCAGGACTACGTGCTGCCCAACACCTCGCTGGTGGACAAGCAGCTGGAGGCCAACTACTTCCAGCACGTGCCCTACCTGACCGAGTTCCTCAAGGAGCGCGGCGGGGACCTGAAGTTCGTCGCGCCGGTGCACATCGAACCGCTCGCGGTGTTCTCCAAGAAGGTCAAGAACATCGCCGACCTGCCGAACAACGCGAAGGTGGCGCTGTCCCAGGACGCGGCCAACCAGACCCGCGCGCTGCGCCTGCTGCAGGCCAACAACGTGCTCAAGCTCAAGCCGGGCAGCGAGCAGGGCGCCGCGCTCAAGGACGTCGCGGAGAACCCGAAGAACATCAAGTTCGTCGAGCTGGAGCCCGCGCAGCTGGCCCGCAGCCTGGACGACACCGACGCCTCGATCGTCAACGGCAACTACGCCATCGACGCCGGGCTGGACCCGATCAAGGGCTCCCTGGCGGTGGAGAAGGCCGAGCAGAACCCCTACGCGAACGGGCTGGTCACCCGGCCCGAGCTGGCCGAGGACAAGCGGATCAAGGCACTGGCCGAGCTGCTCACCTCGCAGCAGACCAGGGACTACATCCAGAAGGAGTTCGGCGGCGCGGTCATCCCGGCCTGACGTTTCCGGCAACCGGCAGAAAGTGGTCCACGGATCAGGAGCCGGGCGTGTTTTCCGGGTCGAGCACGTACGCTGACAGGGTGCTGGCAGTCGTTCCGCCCCCGGTCATCGTCCGTGCCCCGGCCAAGGTCAATGTGCACCTTGCCGTCGGTGATGTGCGCAAGGACGGCTACCACGACCTCATGACCGTCTTCCAGGCGTTGTCCCTGAACGACGAGGTCACGGTCTCGGTGGCCGAGGAGCCAGGGATCGAGGTGGTCGGCGACAGCGCGGACATGGTGCCCGCCGACTTCTCCAACCTGGCCTGGAAGGCCGTGACGGCGCTGGCCGAGTACGTGGGCCGGGACCCGAAGGACCCCAGGGTCAGGGTGCACATCCGCAAGGGCATCCCGGTGGCCGGCGGCATGGCCGGTGGCAGCGCGGACGCCGCCGCCACCCTGGTCGGCCTGGCCTCGCTGTGGAAGCTGGAGATCGGCAAGGACGAGCTGGCCGACGTGGCCGCCGCACTCGGCGCGGACGTGCCGTTCTGCCTGCACGGCGGCACCGCGCTCGGCTCCGGCCGGGGCGACCGGCTGGTCCCGGTGCTGGCCAGGCACCAGTTCCACTGGGTGCTCGCGCTGGACCACGAGGGCCTGTCCACGCCGTCGGTCTTCCACGAGCTGGACCGGCTGCGCGCCGAGGGCGAGCCGCCCAGGGTCGGCGCGGTCGAACCCGTGGTGGAGGCGCTGGCCACCGGCGACCCCCGGCAGCTGGCCCTGCTGCTGGGCAACGACCTGCAGGCCGCCGCGGTCTCGCTGCGCCCGGCCCTGCGCCGCACGCTGCGCGCGGGCGTGGACGCGGGCGCGCTGGCCGGGATCGTCTCCGGCTCCGGACCGACCTGCGCGTTCCTCTGCCAGGACGCCGAGTCGGCGGTCCGGGTCGCCGCGGAGCTGGCCGGGGTCGGCGTGTGCCGTACCGTGCGAGTGGCACAGGGGCCGGTGCACGGCGCCAGGGTGATGAGCGTCGAGGAGTCCCCTCGCCCCGCTCCGCCCGAGGTGCACGCGTAGTTCCTGCTGCGCGGACGGCAACTCATAGTGGAGAACGCGAACTTCTGATGGTCAACCTGGTCAACCTGGAGTCCGTGTCCAAGTCCTACGGCGTGCGGCCGTTGCTGGACGCGGTGTCCCTCGGCGTGTCCCAAGGCGACCGCATCGGCGTGGTCGGGCTCAACGGCGGTGGCAAGACCACCCTGCTGGAGGTGCTCGCCGGGGTCGAACCGCCCGACGAGGGCCGGGTCAGCCGGAGCCGGGACCTGCGGATGGCCGTGGTCACCCAGCGCAGCGAGCTGCCAGAGGGCGCCACCGTGCGGTCCCTGGTGCTGGACCCGCTTGGCTTCGCCGCCGAGCACGAGTGGGCGGCCGATCCCAAGGCGCGCAACGTGCTCGACGGGCTCGGCGTGACCGCGCTCGGCCTGGACAGCCCGCTGGCCGAGATGTCCGGTGGCGAGCGCCGCCGGGTCGCGCTGGCCGCCGCGCTGGTCCAGGAACTGGACCTGGTGGTGCTGGACGAGCCGACCAACCACCTGGACGTGGAAGGCGTGCGCTGGCTGGCTGAGCACCTGCTCACCCGGCGCGGCGCGCTGGTGGTGGTCACCCACGACCGGTGGTTCCTGGACACCGTGTGCACCAAGACCTGGGAGGTCGTCGGGGGCAGGGTGGAGCAGTACGAGGGCGGCTACGCGGACTGGATCTTCGCCCGCGCCGAGCGCGCCAGGGTGGCCGACACCCTGGAGGAGAAGCGGCGGAACCTGGCCCGCAAGGAGCTGGCCTGGCTGCGCCGCGGCGCGCCGGCCCGCACCTCCAAGCCCCGGTACCGGATCGAGGCCGCGGAGACCCTGATCGCCGACGTGCCCCCGCCGCGGGACACCGTGGAGCTGGTCAGCTTCGCCAAGCGCCGCCTGGGCAAGACCGTGCTGGAGGTCGAGAACGTCGACCTGACCATCCCGGACCGCCCGCTGCTCACCGACGTCACCTGGCGGATCGGGCCGGGCGACCGGATCGGCCTGGTCGGGGTGAACGGCTCCGGCAAGACCACCCTGCTCAAGCTGCTCGCGGGCGAACGCGAACCCGAAGCGGGCAAACGGATCCAGGGCCAGACCGTCCGGCTGGCGCACCTGTCCCAGGAGCTGGCCGACCTGCCGCCGGCCCTGCGCGTGCTGGAGGCGGTGGAGGAGATCGCCCGGCGGGTGGTGCTGGGCAAGCGCGAGATGTCCGCCTCCCAGCTGGCCGAGCTCTTCGGGTTCCCGGCGCAGCGCCAGTGGACCCCGGTCGGCGACCTCTCCGGTGGCGAACGGCGCAGGCTCCAGCTGTGCCGCCTGCTGATGGCCGAGCCGAACGTGCTGCTGCTGGACGAGCCCACCAACGACCTGGACATCGACACCCTCCAGCAGCTGGAGGACCTGCTCGACTCCTGGCCGGGCACCCTGGTGGTGGTCAGCCACGACCGCTACCTGGTGGAACGCGTCTGCGACCAGGTGGTGGCCCTCTTCGGCGACGGCAAGATCACCCACCTGATCGGCGGCATCGAGGAGTACCTGCGCCGCCGCGAGGAAAGCGGCCAGTCCGGCCTGATCGCCCGCGCCACCCTGCCCCAGGAACCCACCGCCCCCACCCCGGCCGCCACCGGCCCCAGCGCCGCGGACCAGCGCGCCGCCCGCAAGGAGCTGGCCCGCCTGGAACGCCAGCTGGAGAAGCTGACCAAGCGGGAGACCGAGCTGCACGCGGCACTGGCCGAGGCGGCCACCGACCCGGCCCGGCTGCTGAAGCTGGACGCGGAGCTGCGCGCGGTGCTGGCGGAGAAGGCGGAGGTCGAGGAGCAGTGGCTGCTGGCGGCCGACACCGCCGAGTAGTCCTCGACGTGAACCTACCTCTCCCGTGTAGTTTTACGTCTCGTGAAGGCGTCAAACTACATGGGAGATGTAGTATGGCGTAGTGGTGGCCGATCCAGCCGAACTGCGCCGGGCGCTGAACGCGACGGCGCTACGCCAGGCCGGGTACTTCACCGCGCAGCAGGCGCGCGCGGCGGGCTACTCCCACCAGGCTCAGAACTACCACGTGAAACGCGGCAACTGGACCCGCGTCGGCCGCGGCCTGTTCCGCCTGCCGGACTGGCCGGAGACCGAGCACGAGGAGTACGTGCGGTGGCGGCTGTGGAGCGGTGACCGCGCGGTCGTCTCGCACGAGTCGGCCCTGCTGCTGCACGAGCTGAGCGACGTCAACCCGAGCGCGGTGCACCTGACCGTCCCGCCCGGATTCCGCGCGACAGCACCGAATGCGGTGCTGCACAAGGAATCCCTGCCGCAGTCCGATGTGGAAGAGCGCGCGGAGTTTCGCGTCACCACCGTGCAGCGCACCTTGCTCGACACCGCGGCGGGCACCCTCAGCCAGGAACAACTGGACACCGCGGTCTCCGACGCACTCGACCGCGGCCTGGTCACCCCCCGCCAGCTGCGCACCCGCGCGGACCGGCACGGCGAACGCGCGGCCCTGCGCATCGAGCGAGCACTGGGAGCGGCGAACCGATGAGCACCGGCCCGGCAGCCTTGCGTGCGAAGCTGGACAACCGGCTGCGCGCCGAGTCAGCCAGCCGGAAGATCGACATCAACCACGCCCTGGTGCGCGGGTTCTGGGAGCAGTGGCTGCTGGCGGCCGACACCGCCGAGTAGCCACCGCCTCCTCTCATGGCCGGGCGGCCACCGCGTCGACCTCGAACAGCATCCCGGGCAGTGCCAGCGAGGCCACCCCGGTCAGGGTCTGCACCGGCGGCCGGTCGCCCCAGATCGCGCTGATCGCCTTGCCGAGGACCGCCAGCTTTTCCAGGTCGTGGTCGACGATGTGGGTGCGGAGCTGGACCACGTGGGTCAGCTCCAGCCCGGCGGCGGCCAGTGCGGTGCGCAGGTTGGCGAAGGCGGCGTCCACCTGGTCGGCGAAGCCGGGCGTGCTGACCTGGCCGGTGGCGTCGCTGGCGTACTGGCCCGCGATGAAGACGAGCTCGCCGGAGGTCACGGCGACGTGGCTGTAGCCGAACGGCAGCGGGTCGTGCAGGCCCTCGGGGTTGATGATCCGGTGCGTCATGACCAGTGCAACGCCGAGGGCCGCCCTGGTGATCTCAGCCGAGCCGGACCAGCATCTTCCCGGTGTTCTCCCCGCGCAGCACGCCCAGGAACGCCGCCGGGGTGTTCTCCAGTCCCTCGACCACGGTCTCCGCCGCGTGCAGCGAGCCCTCCGCCAGCCACCCGGCCGCCTGCTCGACCCATTCCGGGAACAGGTGGAAGTGGCTGGTCACCAGCATGCCGCGCAGGGTGGCCTCGCGGCTGGCCGCGGTGAACAGGTTGTCCGGGCCGGGCGCCGGGCGGTTGTAGCCGCTGATCATGCCGACCATGGCGATCCGGCCGTGCTGGCGGATCGCGCCGATGGCGGCCTGCAGGTGGTCGCCGCCGACGTTGTCGATGTAGACGTCGATGCCGTCCGGGGCGGCCGCGGCGAGCTGGCCGGGCAGGTCGCCGGCCCGGTAGTCGAGCGCGGCGTCGAAACCGAAGTCCCGCACCAGCTTCGCCGCCTTTTCCGGGCCGCCGGCTGAGCCGATCACCCTGGCCGCGCCCAGTTTGCGGGCGAGCTGACCGGCCAGGCTGCCCACCGCGCCCGCGGCCGCGGACACCCACACCACGTCGCCCTCGCGGACCGGGGCGACCTCCTTGACCGCGGCGTAGGCGGACAGGCCGGTGGTGCCCAGTGCGCTGAGCCAGGCCTGTGGCGGGGCCAGCGCCGGGTCGATCAGGCTGACCGTCGGGTCGGCCGCGTCCAGCAGCGAGTGCTCGCGCCAGCCCGCGAAGTGCACCACGGTCGCGCCGACCGGGAACTCCGGCGCGCCGCTGGCCACCACCTCGCCGATGCCGTGGCCCTCCAGCGGGCCGCCCACCGGGAACGCCCCGATGTAGCTCTCGCCCGCGTTCATCCGGCCGCGCATGTACGGGTCGACCGACAGCCAGGTGTTGCGCACCAGCAGTTGGCCGGGGCCGGGGTCGGGCAGCTCGACCTCGGCCAGGGCGAAGTGTTCGAGGCCGGGTTCGCCGGTGGGGCGGGCGGTGAGGTGGAACTCGCGGGAGCTGATCGTCATGGCGGTCACTGTTCCGGGTGGCGCGCACGGTCCGCTGGTGGTTCTCGCACGGCTAGCGTGAGCGCATGCGTTTCGCCGTGCTGGGACAACTGCTGGTCCGGACCCCGGCCGGCGATCCGGTGCGGGTGCCGGAGGCGAAGGTCCGTGCCCTGTTGGCCGCCCTGCTGGCCCACGACGGCGGCCCGGTGACCGCGGACCGGCTCATCGACGACATCTGGGCCGGGCAGCCGCCGAACAATCCGCTGAACACCTTGCAGACCAAGGTCTCCCAGCTGCGCCGGGTGCTCGGCAGGGACGCGGTCGCCCACGGACCCGCCGGATACCGGCTCCAGGCGGCGGAGGTGGACGCCGACCGCTTCACCGATCTGACCCGCCAGGCCGCCGGGAGCACCGACCCCGGCGTCCGGGCCGGGCTGCTGGCCGAGGCGCTGGAGCTGTGGCGCGGACCGGCCTTCGCCGAGTTCGCCGACGCGGAGTTCACCCGCGCCGCCCGCGCGCGGCTGGCGGAGCTCCGGCTGACCGCGCTGGAGGAGCTGGCCGAGGCCCGGCTGGCCCTCGGCGAACACGACCGGCTCGCCGACGAGCTGAGCGCCCAGGTCCGCGCGCACCCGCTGCGCGAACGGCTGCGGGCCGCGCACCTGCGCGCGCTCTACCGCGCCGGTCGCCAGCACGAGGCGCTGGCCGGGTACGCGGAGCTGCGCCGCCACCTCGCCGAGGACCTGGGGGCCGACCCCGGTCCCGAGCTGGCCGCGTTGCACCAGGCGATGCTCAGCCAGGACCCAGCGCTGATTCCCCAGTCCCGCAACGGCAACCTGCCCGCGCCGCTCACCGGTCTGATCGGTCGCGACGAGGCCGTGCGCGCGGTGCGGGAGCTGCTCGGCGGCACCCGGCTGCTCACCCTCACCGGGCCCGGCGGGGTCGGCAAGACCAGCCTGGCGCTGGCCGTGGCCCGCGAGCTGACCGCGCCGGACGGGGTCTGGCTGGTCGAGCTGGCCGGGCACACCGGCTCGATCGCGGCCACCATCGCCGGGGTGCTGGGCATCAGGACGGAGTCCGGCGACCCGGCGCACCGGCTGGCCGAGGCGCTGCGCGGCCGGAACCTGGTGCTGCTGCTGGACAACTGCGAGCACCTCATCGAGCAGGCGGCCGAGCTGCTGCGCGCCGCGCCGGGCCTGCGGGTGCTGGCCACCAGCCGGGAACCGCTGCGGCTGCCGGGGGAGACCCGGCACGAGGTCGAGCCGCTGGCCCTGGCCGACGCGGTCAGCCTGTTCACCGCCAGGGTGGCCGCCACCGGTGGGGTGCTGGACGATCCGGCCGCGGTCACCGCGGTCTGCACCCGGCTGGACGGCCTGCCGCTGGCCCTGGAACTGGCCGCGACCAGGGTGCGCGCACTCGGCGTCCGGCTGCTCGCCGAGCGCCTCGACGACCGGTTCCGCCTGCTGGCCAACGGATCCAGGGCCGCACCGGCCCGCCAGCGCACGCTCTGGGCGGTGATCGACTGGAGCTGGGAGCTGCTCACCGAGCCGGAGCGCACGGTGCTGCGCCGCCTGTCCGTGCACGCCGACGGCGCCGACCTGGCCGCGGCCGAGGCGGTCTGCGCCGAACCCGGCCTGGACCTGCTGGACGCGCTCGCCAGTCTGGTGGACCGCTCGCTGCTCCTCGCCCTGCCTGGCCCGCGCTACCGGCTGCTGGAGTCCATCGCCGCCTACGCCCGCACCCGGCTGGCCGACTCCGGCGAACAGCCCGAGGTCCAGCGCCGGTTCCTGGCCCACTACACCGCGCTCGCCGAACAGGCCGACCTGCGCGGCCCGGCCCAGCGGGACTGGCTGCGCAGGCTGGACACCGAGTCCGCCAACCTGCGCGCCGCGCTGGACCTGGCCGACCCGCCGACCGCCCAGCGGCTGAGCGACGCACTGGCCTGGCACTGGTTCCTGCGCGGCCAGTGCCACCAGGCACAGGCGGCCACCACCGGCGCCTGGCGGGCCGGTTTCGCCCTGCTCATCGGCACAACCACTCCTGAACAGTCCACAGTGGACAGTCCACTGGCGACCTGGTTCCTGGCCTGGGCGCACCTGCACCTCGGCCAGACCGCCGCGGCCCGGCGGCTGCTCGCCGACACCTCCGGCGACCCCTGGCTGACCGCGGCCACCCTGGTGGCCAGGGCCAAGCTGGCCCTCTTCGACGGCGACCTGGCCGCCACCGAGACGGCAGGGCGGCGCGGCCTGGCGCTGTTCACCGAGCTCGGCGACGACTGGGGCCGGTTGCAGGCGATGGACGTGCTGGCCTACGCCGCCGAGATCGCCGGTGACTACCCGGCGGCCGCCGACCTGCACGCCAGCGGCCTGCGCCTGGCCGAGGACCTGCGGCTGTGGACCGTGGTGTCCTACCGGCACTCCGGTCTCGGCCGGATCGCGCTGCTCACCGGCGAGCACGCCCGCGCCGCCGAGTGCCACCAGCACGCGCTGGAGCTGGCCCTCGCGCAGGCCAACCCGTTCGCCGAGGCCTTCGCCAGGGTCGGCCTCGGCCTCGGCGCCCGCCGTCAGGGCGACCTGGACACCGCGGCCGAACTGCTCGGCGCGGCGCTGGCCTGGCACCGCGGCCTGGCCCAGCCCTACTACGGCACCCCGCTGCTGCTGGCCGAGCTGGGCTTCATCGCCGAATGCCGGGGCCAGGCCCAGACCGCCCGCGCGCTGCACCGGGAAGGGCTGGCCCTCGCCGAGGACATCGGCGAGCCGCGCGCGATCGCACTGGCCCTGGAAGGACTGGCCGGCGTGGCCGAGGACCCGGCGGAGGGGGCCAGGCTGCTCGGCGAGGCCACCGCCCTGCGCGCGAGCGCGCCGCTGCCGCCTGCCGAGCGCCAGGACGTGGACCGGATCGAGCGGCGGCTGCGGGCGGCGCTGGGCTCCCGGTTCGAGGCCGAGCTCAGCGCCGGTGGTACTCGCCGATCGCCGCGCTGAAGTGGTCCGGGTCCGCCGGGCAGGTCCAGCGCGCGGTCTCCGCGGCCACCGGCGTCACCGCGTGCTCGTGGCCGGGGCAGCGCGGCGCGTCGAAGCCGCGGTGCTCGCGGACCAGCTGCTGCAACTCCTCGGCAGCCCTGGCGGCGAACTCCACGTCCGACTCGGCCGCGCCCGGACCGTCCCGCCCGACCACCGACTCCCAGCGCTCCGGGTAGAAGGTGACCTCGTAGAGCGCCAGGTCAGGGTGGTCGGCCATCATCTCCGCGTAGACCTTGAGGTTCGGCGTGCCGTCCGCGTCGAGCTCGCTCAGGTCCGCGATCACCTTCTTGGCCGTGCCGACGAGGAGTTCGGCCGTATCGGCGGAAGATCGGTTCAGCACCACCGGAGGACCCTAACTCGCGCTACTTTCGATGCTGTGAGCCGGTTCGTTGAGACGATGGTCGCGACCGCGGCGGCGGAGACCCAGCGCGGGATCACCACGGGCGCCCCGCAGGCGCCGATCCGCCGCACCTGGTCGGAGGTCCACCAGCAAGCCCGCCGGATCGCCGGCGCGCTGCTGGCCGCCGGGGTCGCGCCTCGGGACGCGGTGGGTGTGCTGGCCGCCGATCCCGCGCTGATCGCCCAGGCGGTGCAGGGCATCTGGCTGAGCGGGGCCAGCGTGACCATGCTGCACCAGCCGACCCCGCGCACCGACCTGGTGGCCTGGGCCGCGGACACCGTGCGCACCCTCGGCATGATCAGCGCCCGCACGGTGGTGCTGGACGAGACCTTCGCCGCACTGGCCGAACCCTTGCGGGACAACGGCATCCGGGTGCTGCCGGTGGTGGAGCTCGCTCTTGGTGCGCCCGCTGAGCCGGTGCTCGTCGACGAGGAGGACGCGGCGCTGCTCCAGCTCACCAGCGGCTCCACCGCCGAGCCCAAGGCGGTGGTGATCAGCCACGCCAACCTGATCGCCAACATCCGGGCCATGCACACCGCGGCCGGGCTGGCGCCGGAGACCGACGTGATGGTGTCCTGGCTGCCGCTGTTCCACGACATGGGCATGGTCGGCTTCCTCACCGTGCCGATGACCGTGGGCATGGAGCTGGTCAAGATCACCCCGGTGGACTTCCTGCGCTCGCCGCTGGTCTGGCCCGAGCTGATCACCACCTACCGCGGCACCATCACCGCCGCGCCCAACTTCGGCTACGCGGTCTTCGCCCGGCAACTGTCCAAAGTGGACGACCAGGACCGGTTCGACCTGTCCCGGCTGCGGATCGCGCTCAGCGGGGCCGAACCCATCGACCCGGACGTGATGCAGGAGTTCACCAAGCAGGGCGGCCGTTTCGGCATGCGCCCGGAGTGCGTGCTGTGCGCCTACGGCATGGCCGAGGCCACCCTCGCGGTGTCCTTCGCGCCACTGGAGACCGGCGTGGCCGTGGACGAGGTGCGCGGCTTCCCGCTGCTCGGCCCGCCGCTGCCCGGACTTCAAGTGCGCGCGGTGGGCGAGGACGGCCGGGTGCTGCCCGAGCACGAGATCGGCGAGCTCCAGGTCCGCGGCGACGCGGTGACCGCGGGCTACCTGACCGTGCACGGCCCGCTGGCCACCCAGGACGCCGAGGGCTGGCTGGCCACCGGCGACGAGGGCTACCTGGCAGGCGGCCAGGTGGTGGTCTGCGGCCGGCGCAAGGACGTGATCATCCTGGGCGGCCGCAACATCTACCCCACCGACGTGGAACGGGCCGCCTGCGCCGCCAAGGACGTGCGCGCCGGCAACGCGGTCGCGGTGCGCTGGGCGGGCAACGGACGGGAACGGCTGGCCGTGGTGGTCGAGTCACGCAGGGCGGGCGAGGCCGAGGTGGAGCGGCGGATCCGCAAGGACGTGGCCGCCGAGGTCGTGCACGCCCTGGGCGTGCGGCCGAACGCGGTGGTGGTGCTGCCGCCGGGCGAGCTGCCCAAGACGCCCTCGGGCAAGCTGCGCCGCAGCGAGGTCCGCGAGCGACTGGCGGAGTGGCTGGCCTAGAGCGCGTGGAAGCGGTTCTGCGCGGCTTCCAGACCCTCGGCGGCCAGTGACTCGACCGCGTCCGCGCACTGGTCGATCAGGAACGCCAGCTCCTTGCGCTCCACGCTGGAGAAGTCCTTCAGCACGAAGTCGGCCGGGTCCTGGCGGCCGGGCGGGCGGCCGATGCCGAAGCGGGCCCGCAGGTAGTCCTTGGTGGCCAGCGACTTGGAGATGGACCGGAGTCCGTTGTGGCCGTTCTCGCCACCGCCGAGCTTGAGCCGGATGGTGCCGAAGGGCAGGTCCAGCTCGTCGTGCACGACCACGATCCGGGCCGGGTCGACCTTGTAGAAGCGCGCGGTGCCCGCGACCGCGCCGCCGGAGAGGTTCATGTAGGAGCGCGGCTTGGCCAGCACCACCCTGGCGCCGCCCAGCCTGCCCTCCAGCACGGATGCGCCGCCCTTGTGCGACTTGAACTTGCCGCCGGTCCGGCCGGCCAGCTCGTCCAGCACCAGGAAGCCGATGTTGTGCCGGTTGCCCTCGTACTGCGGGCCGGGGTTGCCCAGACCCACCACCAGCAACAGGTCGTCCTCGCTCACCGGTGTCCCTCCTGGAAGATGCCAACGGCGCGCCGCCCCGGTGGGGCAGCGCGCCGTCCAGCATGATGCCCGACGTCGAGGGCTCAGCTCTCGGTGGTTTCGGCGGCGGCGGCCGTTTCCTCGGCGCCACCCTCCATCTGCTCGGCGGTCGGCGCGGCGACCACGTTGACCACGAGGGCCTCCGGGTCGATGCCCAGGGTCACGCCCTCGGGCAGGACCACGTCCGAGGCGTGGATCTGGGTGCCCGGCTGGACGCCCGCGATCGAGACCTCGACCTGCTCGGGGATGTTCAGCGCGTCGGCCTCGACCAGGAGCTGGGAGATCTCCTGGGTGACCAGGGCACCGGGCACGGCGTCGCCGGTGATGACCAGCAGCACCTCGACGGTGACCTTCTCGCCCCGCTTGACCAGCAGCAGGTCGACGTGCTCGATGTAGTTCTTCAGCGGGTGGGTGGTGACGGTCTTGGTGAGCGCCAGTTCGTTGGCGGCACCGCCCAGGTCCAGGGTCAGCACCGCGTTGGTGCCGTGCTCACGCACGACGCGGGCGAACTCCAGGGCCGGAAGGGCTACGTGCTTCGGATCGGAGCCGTGGCCGTAAAGCACCGCGGGAATTTTTCCAGCGCGGCGGGTACGGCGAGCGGCGCCCTTGCCGAACTCGGTGCGCGGCTCAGCTGCGAGACGGACCTCGGACACGGCGATGCTCTCCTTGCATGACGTCGGGCAGAATAAATCTCAGTCGTGTGTGGTGACCTGCGGCGGCGTACCCAGCGCGGCAAAGAAATGACAACGCGCGGCGATTGAACGCCGCCGCGTCGATCACGGAGCCGCGAGAAGAACACCCTCGCCGAGGCAACCCAACCAGTGTATGCCTGTACGGGCCGCAGGTCCCAATCGGGGGTACCGCCATCCGGGTCCTCCGGCCAGACGCCCCTTACGAAACACGCGCCGGGCACCCCTGCGAGGGGGCGCCCGGCGCGTGACGGAACGAGCCGGGAAGGCTCAGGCGTGACCGTCGAACAGGCTGGTCACCGAGCCGTCCTCGAACACCGCGTGGATGGCCTTGGCCAGCAGCGGGGCGATGCTGAGCACCTTCAGGCCGGGGAACTGCTTCTCCGGCGGGATGGGCAGCGTGTTGGTGAAGATGACCTCGCTGGCGCCGCACTCGGTGAGCTTCTTCGGCGCGTTGTTGCTGAGGATGCCGTGGGTGGCCGCGATGATCACGTCCGCCGCGCCCTCGGCCCGCAGCTGGTCGGCTGCCTTGGCGATGGTGCCGCCGGTGTCGACCATGTCGTCGATCACCACGCACAGCCGCCCGCGCACCTCGCCGACCACCCGGTTGGCCACCACCTCGTTCGGCTTGAGCGGGTCGCGGGTCTTGTGGATGAACGCGATCGGGCAGCCGCCGAGGGTGTCCGCCCACTTCTCCGCGAGCTTGGTGCGGCCGGAGTCGGGGGAGACGACCGTGATGTCCCGTCCCGAGTACTTCTCGCCCACGTAGTCGGCGAGCAGCCGCATCGCCAGCAGGTGGTCCACCGGACCGTCGAAGAAGCCCTGGATCTGCGCGGTGTGCAGGTCCACGGTCATGATCCGGTCAGCCCCGGCCACCTTGAACAGGTCGGCGATCAGCCGGGCCGAGATCGGCTCCCGGCCGCGGTGCTTCTTGTCCTGCCTGGCGTACGGGTAGAACGGCATGATCACGGTGATCCGCTTGGCGCTGGCGCGCTTGAGCGCGTCCACCATGATCAGCTGTTCCATCACCCAGGTGTTGATCGGCTCGCAGTGGCTCTGGATGACGAACGCGTCGCACCCGCGCACCGACTCCTCGAACCGGACGAAGATCTCTCCGTTGGCGAACTCGTAGGCCGCCTGCGGGGTCACCGTCACGTCCAGGTGCTTGGCCACCTCGTCGGCCAACTCGGGGTGGCTGCGCCCGGAGAAGAGCATCAAGCTCTTCTTGGGGGTCGCCGACATCGCGCTCACGGTCATTTCACTCCCCGTTTGGCTGGTGTTTGCCCCCATCATCGCTGGTGACAGCGAGTGCTCGCGCGGCAGCATCAGCCGCGGCGGTGCCGGGGCGCTTGCGCTCCACCCATCCGGTGATGTTCCGCTGCTTGGCCCTTGCCACCGCCATGGCCCCCGGCGGCACGTCGTTGGTGATCACCGACCCGGCCGCCGTGTAGGCCCCATCGCCAATGGTCACAGGCGCGATGAACATGGTGTCCGAGCCCGTGCGGCAGTGCGAGCCGATCGTCGTGTGGTGCTTGCTGACGCCGTCGTAGTTCACGAAAACTGAAGCGGCGCCGATGTTGGAGAACTCACCGATCGTGGCGTCCCCCACGTACGTGAGATGCGGCACCTTGGAGCCCTCGCCGATGGTCGCGTTCTTGGTCTCCACGAACGCGCCGATCTTGCCCTTGACCCCGAGCCTGCTGCCCGGCCGCAGGTAGGCGAACGGCCCGACCACGGCGTTCTCCCCGATCACCGCGCCGGACCCGTGCGTGCGGATGACCTTGGCCCCCGCCTCCACCACCGAGTCGGCCAGCGTGGTGTCCGGGCCGATCTCCGCGCCCTCGCCGACCCGCACGCCCTCGCGCAGCTGCACGCCGGGATGCAGGGTGACATCGCGGGCCAGCACCACGTCCGCGTCCAGCCACACCGAGGCCGGGTCGATCACGGTGACGCCCTCGCGCATCCAGCGCTCCAGCAGCCGCCGGTTCAGCTCCGCGCCCAGCCTGGCCAGCTGCACCCGGTCGTTGACGCCCTCCACCAGCCAGGCGTCCCCGCTGACCAGCGCGCCCACCCGTAGCCCGTCGCCGCGGGCGATGGAGAGCACGTCGGTCAGGTACAGCTCGCCCTGGGCGTTGTCGGTGGACAGCCTGCCGATCGCGCCGCGCAGCACGTCCGCGTCGAAGGCGTACACGCCGGAGTTGATCTCCTGGATGGCCCGCTGCGCCTCGTCGGCGTCCTTCTGCTCCACGATCGCGGTCACCACCCCGGTGGTGTCCCGCACGATCCGGCCGTAGCCGGTCGGGTCGGCCACCTTCGCGGTGAGCACGGTGACCGCGTTGCCCGCGTGCCGGTGCTCGGCGAGCAGGCCGCGCAGGGTCTCCGCGTCCAGCAGCGGCACGTCGCCGTAGGTCACCACGACCACCCCGGCCAGGTCGGCCGGCAGCGCCTCCAGCGCGCAGCTGACCGCGTGCCCGGTGCCATTCTGCTGTTCCTGCACCGCGGTCCGGATCTCCCGGTCCAGCGCCTTGCCGACGGTGTCGAGGTGGTCCCGCACCGCCTCCCTGCCGTGCCCGACCACCACCGCGAGGTGGTCCGGGCCCAGCTCGGCCGCGGCGCGCACCGCGTGTTCGACGAGGGTGCGACCGGCCAGCCGGTGCAGCACCTTCGGGGTGGCCGAGCGCATGCGGGTGCCTTCGCCTGCGGCGAGCACGATCGCGGTGATGGGGCCGACGTCGCCCTGGAGCATGGGGTGGATCTCCCTGCCTGCCGTCGTGTGGAGGTCGAGGTGCGGACCACCCCGCGACGGGGGGCCGCGCCCCGACGATCCTACGGGGCGACGGGCGGGAGCAGTCCGGGGTGGCTGTAGCTCTCCAGCGGGCCCTCGGCCGGGCCGCCGGAGACCCGGTTGCCGCCCTCGCGCTTGGCGCAGTACATCGCCGAGTCCGCCCTGGACAGGGCCTGACCTGGGCTTTCCTGCGGGAACACGGCGACGACGCCGATGGAGAGGGTGACCCCCCTCGACAGGTGCGCCGGCAGCCGGTCCACCGCGTCCACCGCGCGGTTCAGCGCGGCCTCGGCGGCCGAGATGGGCGCGCCCGGCAGCAGCACCACGAACTCGTCGCCGCCGTAGCGGGCCACCAGGTCGTCCCCGCGCAGCGCGTCCCTGATCGTGCTGGCCACCGCGCGCAGCACGTCGTCGCCCTCGGCGTGGGAGTACCGGTCGTTGACGCCCTTGAACCCGTCCAGGTCGATCAGCGCGATGGACAGCGGGTAGGCGCCCGGCGCGTTGAACAGGGTGTCCATCCGCTCGTCCAGCGCGCGCCGGTTGGGCAGGCCGGTGAGCGGGTCCTGCAGCGCCTGCTGGGCCATCGCGCCGTGCTTGCGGGTCAGCCGCTCGTGGTCCAGCCGGGTGCGCAGGGTGGACTCACGGGTGCGGGCCAGCCCCCACAGCTCGTTCTCCAGCTCGTTGGCGTACTCCGAGAGCGCGGTGTTGGTGGCCCTGGAGTCCGGCCCGGACAACCGGGCGAACTCGCGCACCAGGCACAGCCGCAGCGAGGGCTCGGAGGTGTCGTGCTCCAGCTGCATGCGCACCTTGGTCAGCGCGAACAGCGCCTCCTCGTGCCGGTCACCCTCGGCCAGGGAGCGGGCCAGCGCGATCGAGGTCATGATCAGCTCGGGCGGGTACATGGACACGTCGAGCAGCTCCTTGAGCCGGTCCACGTGCTCCAGCCCTGGCCGGGCCAGCGCGTGCGCGGCGCCGAGCACCGGCACCTGGGCGGCCGCGGGCAGGTCGGTGCGGCGCGGGAACAGCGACTCCCGCCACGGCCCCTCCACCGCGACCGCGATGGCCGAGGCGGTGGCGAAGCGGTCCACCGCGTCCTCGTCCTTGTCCACCCGCTCCAGCCGCAGGCCCCAGCCCAGCTGCAGGCGGACCCGGTTGATCAGGTGCACCGCGATGTCGTGCGGGCCGCCGGAGTGCCGGATGTGCTGGTTGGCCTTGGCCAGCTCCCGGTCGGCCATGTCGTAGACGCCGAGCTGGGTGAGCACCAGGCCGATGTCGACCAGCGCGGAGACCAGCAGCCGGTCCCACTGGCGGCGCGGCAGCAGCGCGTCCGGCGCGGGTTCGTCGTCGAGCATGGCCAGCGCCTTGGCGATGGAGGAGAGCGCGGCGTCCTCGCGGTCGGCCATCAGCGCGCGGCGGCCGGACAGCGCGTGCGCGTCGGCCTCCAGCACGAGCAGCCCGTGCCTGCGGGTGTGCGCGATCATCTCCTCCAGCAACGGCTCCGCGTCGTCGGCGATGCTGGGGGTGACCAGGCGGACCACGGCGGCGCAGCGCAGGATCTCGCCGACCATCCAGGGCTCACCGCGCCGCTGGGCCTCGGTGAGCAGCTCGTCGGTCTCCTGGGCGGCGTTGAGCTGGGTGCCCAGCTCGCTGTTCTGCGCGACGGCGGACAGTTCGCGGGCACGCCCCACCAACCACGCTTCGGAGAGCTCAGAACGCGTGGGCAAGGGGCCGTCCCGCCTGTCGACCGTTTCCGAGGACAGTGGCGCACACCCCCTTACTGACGTGTCGCATAGCCGCCGGTTGTCCACCGTTCGGGTTGGACCCTCCCCCGAGTCCGCACCGCTCCGCCGCCAGGATTCGAACCTGGACCATCGGAACCAAAATCCGAGGTGCTGCCGTTACACCACGGCGGATCACGGACACCGGCTGCGCGTCCGCCCGGACATCGTTACATATCCAGCCCGCGCGCTGTGACATCCGGCTGGGTTTGCCACAAATGAACATCAGGTCGGCGACTGGGCGGACCGTGGCCCTGGGCGGTCGCCGCGCAGGTCAGGACGGGGGCAGGGCGAGCGTCCGGCTGAGGAAGCCGCTGATCCGCTGCTCGTACGCGGCGGGATTCAGGTTCCACGCGGCCACGTGGTCGGCGCCGGGGACCTCCTGGTACTCCAGCGGCCAGCCCAGCCGCCTGGCCTGTTCGGCCAGGTCGCGGCTGGCCTGCACGGGCACCGTGCCGTCGGCCGCGCCGTGGATGAGCAGGGTGGGCGGCTTGGTCGCGGGCGGGCGCTCGATGAGCTCCAGCCGGTCGAAGTCGATGCCGGAGCGCCAGCGGGAGACCACCTCCGCGATCGGGGTCAGGAACTGCGGCAGGCCGCGCTCGCTGGCCTGCCAGTCCAGGGTCTTCCGCCAGCTCAGCACGGGTGCGTCCAGCACGACCGCGGCCACCTGCCCGGCCAGCGGGGAGCGGGCCAGCAGCTGGCCGATGATCGCCCCGCCCATCGAGTAACCGAACAGCACCACCCGGCGGGCGCCGTTCCCCAGCGCGAACCGCACCGCCTCTTCCGCGTCCCGCCATTCTGAGTCGCCCAGGTGATACAGCCCATCGGGTGAAATTGGCGCGCCTTTGTCATTGCGGTAAGTAACCGAAAGACTGGCCAATCCGAGTTTCCGGAGTGCCGGCACCACACGCAGCGTCTCGTCCCTGCTGGCGCCCCGCCCGTGCACCTGCACCACCCAGAGCCCGGTGTCCCTGGCGGGTTCCGGCCGCACCAGCCAGGCCGGCATCGGGCCCAGCTCGGAGGCCACGGACACGGTGCTGAAGTCCAGCCCGAGGGCCTGCTTGGGGTCGCCGTTGAACACGTCGTTGTCGAAGCGCACCCTGGTCCCGACCGGCACCGGCACGCCGTCGACGAGCTGCCGCTCCACCTGCTCGCCGGAGCGCCGGGTGATCTCCCCGACCCTGGCCGCGCCACCCGGCCAGACCAGCGTGAACGTGCCCGGCTGCCGGGAGTTCTCGGTGTCCTCCAGGGTCACCGTCGCGGTGGTGCTGGCCAGCACGGTGTCCCGGAACTGCGGTTCACCCGAGTAGGGGACGAGCAGCTCCCCGCTGTAGTACCAGCCGACCGCGCCCGCGCCCAGGGTGAGCGTCAGCAGGGCGGCCAGCACCGCCGCCACGATCCGCCGTCCGGTGCGGCGGGGCGGCGCGGCTGGTGGGTCCAGGCGGACCGAGGTGTTCTCCACCAGCGCATTGTCCTGATCATGTCGAGCAAGCGCCGTTCAGGTGAGCTTGGGGTCACATCGGAGTGAACCGACACGCCCGGGGAACCAGACACACCGAGACCTGTGCCACCAGGTCTGGCGAGTTTGGTTGGCCTTACTTACGCTGGCGTAAGTTACGGTCCCGTAAGTTGGGTGCCGAACCGCCTCGACCTTCCCCCACATCGCTGAGGTAGCTATCGAATGACGACCACCGTCGAGACTCCCACCACCACCGAGGACGCCGCGCGCGGCCCCAAGCCGATGCTGGGCGCACCGCGCTCCACCACCGCGCACATCACCATCTGTGCCTTCGTGATCCTGCCGACCCTGGTGCTGATCGCGGCCGTGCCGCTGGCCTGGGGGTGGGGACTGGGCTGGGTGGACATCGGCCTCGCCGTGTTCTTCTACTACCTCTCCGGGCTCGGCGTGACGATCGGTTTCCACCGGCACTTCACGCACGGCTCGTTCAAGGCCAAACGCCCGTTGCGGATCGGCCTGGCCGTCGCCGGGATGATGGCGGTGCAGGGCTCGATCCTGCACTGGGTGGCCGACCACCGGCGGCACCACGCCTTCTCCGACAAGGAGGGCGACCCGCACTCGCCGTGGCTGCACGGCACCACGCCCTGGGGCCTGACCAAGGGCTTCTGGCACGCGCACATGGGCTGGACGCTCAACCGGGACAAGACCAACGCCGAGCGGTTCGCGCCCGATCTGCTCGCGGACAAGGACATCCGCGCGGTCGACCGGTTCTTCGGGCTGTTCACCCTGCTCACCTTCGTGCTGCCGGGCGTGCTGGGTGGCTTGATCACCTGGTCCTGGTGGGGCGCGCTGACCGCGTTCTTCTGGGCGGGCATCGTCCGGGTGGGCTTCCTGCACCACGTGACCTGGTCGACCAACTCGATCTGCCACCTGATCGGGGATCGGCCGTTCAAGTCCAAGGACAAGGCGGCGAACTTCTGGCCGTTGGCCATCCTGAGCTTCGGCGAGTCCTGGCACAACCTGCACCACGCTGACCCGACCTGCGCCCGGCACGGGGTGCGGAAGTGGCAGCTGGACACGTCGGCGCGGATCATCTGGATCTTCGAGAAGTTCGGGTGGGCCTACTCGGTGCGGTGGCCCACCGAGCAGCGGCTGGCGCGGATCACCGTGACGGAGCAGTGACATTGGCGCGCTCCGCGCGCGGGATTTTTCGCTCTTGAGTCGCCTCGTCGTGCATCCGCCGCACGCGAAGCAAGCTTCGGATGCGTCGGACGCACGACAAGGCGACGCGAAAAATCAAACCCACCGCGATGCCAAGAGCCCGGCGTGTCGCTGGCGCGCCACGCCTCTTGCGCAACAGGTTGGCCGGGGCCGTTCGGGGGCGGGCGTACCGGCAGTTTTGGGTCGGCGGCCCAGTTCACCAGTGGCGTGAACTGGGCCGCCGACGTCTTGTGGGCGGGAAAGCATCTAGGGTGGGAGTGATGGCAGCACGACGACGCGAGCGGGCGCAGACGGATGTCGCCGCAGCGCGCCCGCCAGCGCGTGTGCGCATGACCGGCAAGGAGCGGCGGCAACAGCTGCTCGAGGTCGGTAGGGCGTTGTTCGCCGAAAAGGGCTATGACGCGGCCAGCATCGAGGAGATCGCGCACCGGGCCGGGGTGTCCAAGCCGGTGGTGTACGAGCACTTCGGTGGCAAGGAAGGGCTCTACGCGGTGGTGGTGGACCGCGAGATGGACCTGCTGCTGGAAGGTGTCATCGGCGCGCTTTCCCAGGCCACGCACCCCCGTGAGCTGCTGGAACACGCCGCAACGGCGTTGCTGGACTACATCGAGGAGTCCACCGACGGGTTCCGCATCCTGGTCCGGGACTCGCCGGTGGCCAGTGCGACCGGCAGCTTCTCCAGCCTGCTCAACGACATCGCCAGCCAGGTCGAGCACATCCTCGGCCTGCACTTCTCCGCGCGCGGCTACGACCCCAAGCTGGCCGGGCTCTACGCCCAGGCGCTGGTCGGCATGGTCGCGCTCACCGGGCAGTGGTGGCTGGAGGTGCGCAAGCCCAAGAAGGAAGAGGTGGCCGCGCACCTGGTCAACCTGTCCTGGAAGGGTTTGTCACACCTGGATCCGGCGCCGAAGCTGACCATCTCTCGGTAACTTGACCGGGTGTTCGCGCCCCTGCGGTACCCCGCGTTCCGGCTGCTGACCGCAGGACGGGTGATCACTCAGCTGGGTGACTCGGTGGCCACCATCGCGCTGGCCTTCGCCGTGCTCGACCTCACCGGCTCGGTCGTCTCCCTGGGGCTGGTCGTGGGCCTGCGCTCGTTCATGTCCGTGCTCTCCCTGCTCTTCGGCGGCGTGGTCGCCGACCGGCTGCCCCGGCACCTGGTGCTGGTGGGCAGCAGCGCGGTGAGCGCGCTCAGCCAGGGCGCGCTGGCCTTCCTGGTGATCACCGCCTCGGCCACGGTGCCGATGGTGGCGGTGCTGGCCGCGGTCAACGGCGTGGCGGTGGCCTTCTCCTGGCCGGCCTCGGCCGCGATCACCCCGCAGACCGCGCCGGCGAAGTCCTGGCAGCAGGCCAACGCGCTGGTCCGGCTCGGCGTCAGCAGCAGCAAGATCGTCGGCGCTTCGGCTGGCGGGCTGCTGGTCGCGGTGGTCGGGCCGGGCTGGGGGCTGGCGCTGGACGCGCTGACCTTCGCGCTGGCCGGGCTGTGCTTCCTGCTGATCCGGGTGCCCAGCGCCGCGCCCGCCACCGAGCGCACCAGCATGGTCCGGGAGCTGGCCGAGGGCTGGCGGGAGTTCGTCTCCCGGCGCTGGGTGTGGGTGGTCGTGGTCGGGTTCATGTTCCTCAACGCGGCCGTGGTCGGCGTGCTCCAGGTGCTCGGCCCGGCGGTGGCCGACGCGACCATCGGCCGCTCGGCCTGGGGGCTGGTGCTGGCCGCGCAGACCGCGGGCATGGCGGTGGGCGCGGTGGTCGCGATGCGGTTGCGGGTGCGCAGGCTGCTGTTCGTCGGCTGCGCCTGCATGCTGCTGGACGTGGTGCTGCCGCTGACCCTGGCGATCAGCCCGCAGACCTGGACGCTGGTGATCATGGCCTTCCTGGCCGGGGTCGGGCTGGAGCAGTTCGGGGTGGCCTGGGAGACCTCCATGCAGCAGCACATCCCGGCCGACCGGCTGGCCAGGGTGTACTCCTACGACGCGATCGGCTCCTTCCTCGCGGTGCCCATCGGCGAGATCGCGATCGGACCGGCCGCACACGCCTTCGGGGTCACCGAGACGCTGTTCGCCGCGGCCGGGGTGATCGCGCTGGCCACGCTGTTCATGCTGGCCAGCCGCAGTGTGCGCGGGCTGCGCAACACCTCGCCCGCGCTCAGCGCCGGGTGATCCGCAGCAGCTTGTCCCCGGTGCCGTTGCTGGTGGTCACGTACAGCGCGCCGTCGGGGCCGCGCCGGGCCGCGCGCAGCCGGCCGTGCGTGTCGTCCAGCTCCTTGGGCGCGGCCACCGACTTGACCGCGCCCGCCTCGTCCAGGCTGAGCAGCAGCAGCTTGCTGCCCTTGAGCGTGGTCATGGCCAGCACGCCGTCCAGCTCGCCCCAGTCCGCGCCGCTGAGGAAGTCCGCCGCGCACACCGCCACGGTGCTCGCGCCCGAGCTCCACACCGCGGGCGCCGCGTCCGGGAACCGCTCCGTGTCGGTCATCGGCACGCTCTCGTCGTAGCTGGTCACCGTGCCGCCCTGGGACGGGTCCCAGCCGTAGTTCGCGCCCGCCTTGACCAGGTTGACCTCGTCGTCGCGGGTCGGCCCGTGCTCGGCGGCGAAGACCTGGTCCCCGCCCGGCCGCACCGCCAGGCCCTGCACGTTGCGGTGCCCGAAGCTGTAGATCAGCCGCTCCCTGGCGTTGCCCGCGGCGGCGAACGGGTTGCCCGGCGCGGGCGCGCCGTTGTTCAGGTCGATCCGCAGCACCTTGCCGCCCAGCCCCTGCCGGTCCTGCGCGGCCGCGGGCTGCGCCGCGTCGCCGGTGCCGACCAGCAGCGCGCCGTCGGGGGCCAGCTGGAGGCGGCAGCCGGAGTGCCGCCCGCTGCTGATCACCGGCAGCCCGGTGAGCAGCGGCTCGGGGTTCCTGGCAGCGCTGCGGCCGTCCGCGGCCAGCGTCCAGGTGACCAGGCGGACGTCCACCGCCCGGTCGCCCTGCTGGTGGGTCTGGCAGGTGGTGAACTTCCGCGAGGTGGCGAAGTCCGGGTGCACCACCAGGCCCATCAGCCCGCCCTCGCCGCGCACCAGCACGTCGGCGAAGTCGGCGCTGACCTCGGTGGCGGTGGCCCCCGGCTTGGACCCGGACAGCAGGGTGAGCCGTCCTGGCCGCTGGCTGACCAGCACCTGGCCACCGGGCAGGAAGCCGATCTCCCAGCCGTGTGTGAGCTTGTCGGTGACCACCTCCACCGCCAGGCCCGGCGCGGGCGAGGTGGACGGCGCCGTGCCGCCCACCCCGCCCGCGCAGCCCGCCGTGAGCAGGACCGCCACACCGATGACCGCGAGCCGCGAGTTCATGCGCCCCAGGGTGGGGCATCGGCTGTGGTCTCGACGTGAACGTCCGGATCGGCTCAGGCGTAGTAGTTGATGGTGGCGCGCAGCGCGGGGGTGCCACCCTCGCAGTGCTGCTCCACGGTCGCGGCCAGCGCCTTGACCGTGCCGTCCGGGTTGGTCACCAGTTCGGTGATCTCGAACGAGCCGCTGATCTTGTTGCAGCCGCGCCCGTTGCCGCCGATGTCGATGCCGGGGTGGCCGTCCTCGCGGAAGGCCGACCGCTGCGCGTCCAGGTACTTGCCCACCTTCAGCGACTCACCGCGCGGGGCCGCCAGCTCCACGTGCCAGCCGTCGCGCTGCCCGGAGACGCCCAGGCTCAGGCCGTTGGCCACGGTGCCGCCCATGGTGAACACCGTGGTGGAACCGGAGTAGGCCTTGGTCACGCCGCCGCCGATGTAGTCACCGGGGTCGCTGGCGAACTTGTAGCCCAGCGGGAACGCCTGGTACTTCACCTTGCCCTTGAGCGCCGGTGCGTCCGGGCCCTCGCAGTTCTGGGTGAAGCCGGCCTCCAGCACGCTGACCGCGCCGCTGCTGTCGGTCTCGATCTGGTCGATGGCGAACTGGCCCCAGACCTGGTTGCAGCCGCGGCCGGTGCCACCCACGTCCAGGCCGGGCGCGCGCCCGGTGCGGAACGGGGCGCGTTCGGCGTCGCGGTAGATCCCCGGCCGCAGCCGTTCGCCCTTGGGCGCGGCCAGCGTGACCGACCACCACTCGCGGCCGTCGGCGGAGTCCACCGACAGCGTCAGGTACTCGGCGTTGCCGGTGAACCGGAACTTGTCGGTCGGCGCCTGGTAGGAGCGGGTCTGGCCGCCGCCGACCCAGTCGCCGGACTGGCTGACGAACTCGTAGGAGGTGACCGCCGTGCGCTCGGCGGCCTTCGTCGGGGCGGCGAGCGCGGCGGTGGCGGTCAGCAGACCCGCGGCGGCCACCGCGACGGTCACCCCGACTCCGCGCAGCACGACCCGGCCCCATGGTGTGGCAGACATGTGTGCCCTTTCCCCAGTGTTCCCCCCGGCTTCTGCCGGACCGTCCGAAATTAGCGACGGAGTCTGACAAACCGGTAGGGCACAACGGATGGCGCGTGGCAGGCTGCTCCGGTGACACCCACGTTCGTGCTCGTGCACGGCTCCAACGCCAACTCCTTCAGCTGGTCGGCCGTGCAACGGGAACTCGCGCTGCGCGGGCACCGTTCGCTCGCCGTCGACCTGCCGGGACACGGCTTCCAGGCCGGGTTCCTCCCCGCGTACCAGGCCCCGCAGGACCTCGTCGGCTTCGCGGCCGCGCCCTCGCCGATGACCTCGGTGACGCTGGCGGACTACGTCGAGCACACCGTCGCGGTGGTGCGCAGGGCCGCCGAGCACGGGCCGGTGGTCCTGGTCGGGCACAGCCTCGGCGGGTTCACCCTGGGCGGCGTGGGCAACGCGGTGCCCGAGCTGCTGGACCGGATCGTCTACATCTCCGCCTGGTGCTGCACCCGGCCGGTGGCCGACTACCTGAGCGCCCCGGAGTACGCCGACAGCCTGGCCGCCGCGGTCGGGGAGAACGTGCTCGCGGCCGACCCGATGACGGCCGGGGTGATCCGGATGAACTGGCGCACCGCCGACCCCGAGGCGCTGGCCGCGGTGCAGGAGGCCATGTTCGCCGAGGGCACCCAGGCCGAGTTCCTGGCCGCGCTGAACACCCTGGACCCGGACGAGTCCCCGCACATCACCCAGGGCGACACCAGCCTGGACCCGGCGACCTGGGGCCGGGTGCCGCGCAGCTACCTCCGGCTGGCCGAGGACCGGCTGCACCCGCCCGCCTGGCAGGACCTGTTCATCGCCGACGCGGACGCGGCCAACCCGGCGCACCCCTTCGACGTGCACACCGCGAGCGGCAGCCACATCGGCTTCCTGTCCCGCCCGGACGAGGTGGTGGGCATCCTCGACTCGCTGGTCCGGCGGTGAAGGCCATCGGGCAGCACCTGCGGCGGCTGGGGCGGGCGCTCATCCGGCGGTGGTGGCGGATCCCGGTGCTGGCAGGCGTGGTCGTGATCGGCTACCTGCTCATCCCGGTCAGCTTCAACCTGGGCTTGTTCATCTCCGCCGGGATCGCGCCCGGCCTGGCCGAGTGGTGGGTCGCGGGCGACGAGCGCGCGGCCGACGTAGGCTGACCAACGAGACCCCTCCCCGGGGGCGCTGATCCCGGGCAGAGGTCTGTCTCGCGTTCGAACACCGAGGGGACCGCACTCCGCCATGACCACCTCCGCGCCGCTCGCCGGCCTGCTCACCGCCGCCACGACCTCCGAGGCCATGCGCAGGGTCGTCACCTCCGTCGGCGCCCACGACCTGGAGCTGGAGGGCCCATCCTCGGCCCGGCCGCTGGTGGTGGCCACCCTGGCCGCGCCGGCCCCGGTCGGCGCGGGCCGGATGGTGCTGGTGATCACCGCCACCGGCCGCGAGGCCGAGGAGCTGGGCCGCGCGCTCGGCGACCTGCTCGGCCAGGACACCGTGGCGGTCTTCCCGTCCTGGGAGACGCTGCCGCACGAACGGCTCTCCCCACGCGCGGACACCGTCGGCGGGCGGCTGTCCATCCTGCGCAGGCTGGCCCACCCCGAGGAGTTCGGGCCGCTGCGGGTGGTGGTGGCCACCGTGCGCAGCCTGATCCAGCCGATGGCCCCCGGCCTCGGCGAGCTGGAGCCGGTGCGGCTGCGGGTGGGCTCCGAGCACGACTTCGCCGAGCTGGTCGAGCGGTTCGTCCGGCTGGCCTACGTGCGGGTGGACATGGTGGAGAAGCGCGGCGAGTTCGCCGTGCGCGGCGGCATCCTGGACGTCTTCCCGCCCACCGCCGAACACCCGGTGCGGCTGGAGTTCTGGGGCGATGAGGTCACCGAGATCCGCGCCTTCGCCGTGGCCGACCAGCGCTCGCTGACCGACGCGGTGCCGGAGCTGTTCGCCCCGCCCTGCCGGGAGCTGCTGATCACCGAGCAGGTGCGCGCCCGCGCGGCCGGCCTGGTGCAGGAGCACACCGGCGACCCGCAGCTGGCCGAGATGCTGGAGAAGATCGCCAACGGCATCCCGTGCGAGGGCATGGAGGCGCTGCTGCCCGCGCTGCTGCCCGGCGAGCTGGAGCTGCTCACCGACGTGGTCCCGGTCGGCACGCACGTGCTGGTGGCCGACCCGGAGAAGGTGCGCACCCGCGCGCACGACCTGGTGCGCACCGGCCAGGAGTTCCTGGAGGCCTCCTGGATGGCCGCGGCCAGCGGCGGCAAGGCCCCGATCGACCTGGGCGCCTCGGCCTACCGCAGCCTGTCCGAGGTGGCCGAGCACGCCCGCGACACCGGCCGCCCGTGGTGGTCGCTGAGCCAGCTCACCACCGACGACGTGGACGGCGAGCGCCGCCCCATCCGGCTGGACATCCGGCAGGTGGAGGCATACCGCGGCGAGGTGGAGCGGGCCTTCGCCGACCTGCGCGCGCACGCCGCCAGCGGGGGAGCCGCGGTGCTCGTGGTGCCCGGCACCGGCACCGGCCAGCGCGCCTGCGAACAGCTCAGCGAGGCCGAGGTGCCCTGCCGCTGGGCCGAGCAGGGCCTGCCGGAGGCCCCGCCGCCCGGACTGGTCACCGTGGTCCGCGGCGCGCTGGAGGACGGCTTCGTGCTGACCGACCCCGCGCTGGTGGTGCTCACCGAGACCGACCTCACCGGCGGCCGCGGCGGCACCTCCACCAAGGACATGCGCCGGATGCCCTCCCGCCGCCGCAACGCCGTCGACCCGTTGGCGCTCAAGGCAGGCGACTTCGTGGTGCACGAGCAGCACGGCATCGGCAAGTACGTGGAGATGGTGCGGCGCACCGTGCAGGGCGCCACCCGCGAGTACCTGGTGCTGGAGTACGCCTCCAGCAAGCGCGGCCAGCCGGGCGACCGGCTGTTCGTGCCCACCGACCAGCTCGACGACGTCTCCCGCTACGTCGGCGGCGAGCTGCCCGCGCTGAACAAGCTCGGCGGCTCGGACTGGAAGGCGACCAAGGCCAAGGCGCGCAAGGCGGTCAAGCAGATCGCGGCCGAGCTGGTGCAGCTCTACGCGGCCCGGCAGTCCGCGCCCGGCCACGCCTTCGGCGAGGACACCCCGTGGCAGCGGGAGCTGGAGGACGCCTTCCCGTTCACCGAGACCCCCGACCAGATGGCGGCCATCGACGAGGTCAAGGCGGACATGCGGCGCGCGGTGCCGATGGACCGGGTGATCTGCGGCGACGTCGGCTACGGCAAGACCGAGATCGCGGTGCGCGCGGCGTTCAAGGCGGTGCAGGACGGCAAGCAGGTGGTGGTGCTGGTGCCCACCACGCTGCTCGGCCAGCAGCACCTGAACACCTTCACCGAGCGGATGCGCGCCTTCCCGGTCACGGTCAAGGGCATGTCCCGCTTCACCGACACGATGGAAGCGGAGAAGGTGCTGACCGGGCTGGCCGACGGCAGCGTGGACATCGTCATCGGCACCCACCGGCTGTTGCAGAAGAACGTGCGCTACAAGGACCTCGGCCTGGTCATCGTCGATGAGGAGCAGCGCTTCGGGGTCGAGCACAAGGAGCACATCAAGTCCCTGCGCACGCACGTGGACGTGCTCACCATGTCAGCCACCCCGATCCCGCGCACGCTGGAGATGAGCCTGGCCGGCATCCGCGAGATGTCCACCATCCTCACCCCGCCGGAGGAGCGGCACCCGGTGCTGACCTACGTGGGCGCGCACAACGACAAGCAGGTCGGCGCGGCCATCCGGCGCGAGCTGCTGCGCGACGGCCAGGTCTTCTACGTGCACAATCGGGTCAGCACCATCGAGAAGGCGGCGCGCAAGATCCGCGAGCTGGTGCCGGAGGCCAGGGTGGTCACCGCGCACGGGCAGATGAACGAGGACAAGCTGGAGAAGATCATCGAGGGCTTCTGGGAGAAGGAGTACGACGTCCTGGTCTGCACCACCATCGTGGAGACCGGCCTGGACATCTCCAACGCCAACACCCTCATCGTGGAGCGCGGCGACCTGCTCGGCCTGTCCCAGCTGCACCAGCTGCGCGGCCGGGTGGGCCGGGCCAGGGAACGCGGCTACGCCTACTTCCTCTACCCGCCGGAGTCCCCGCTCACCGAGCAGGCGCACGACCGGCTGGCCACCATCGCGCAGAACTCCGAGCTGGGCTCGGGCATGGCGGTGGCCATGAAGGACCTGGAGATCCGCGGCGCGGGCAACATCCTGGGCGCGGAGCAGTCCGGGCACATCGCCGGCGTCGGCTTCGACCTCTACGTGCGGCTGGTCGGCGAGGCGGTGGACGCCTTCCGCAAGCACGCCGGGGCGGGGGAGGGCGAGAGCGAGGAGGCCGAGCTGGCCGACGTGCGGATCGAGCTGCCGGTGGACGCGCACATCCCGCACGAGTACGTGCCGGGCGAGCGGCTGCGGCTGGAGGCATACCGCAAGATCGCCGCGGCGGCCAGCGGCGCCGACCTGGACGCGGTCCGCGAGGAGCTGACCGACCGCTACGGCCCGCTGCCCAAGGCGGTGGAGCACCTGCTGGCGGTCTCCACGCTGCGCCAGACCTGCCGCGAGCACGGGGTCACCGAGATCGCGTTGCAGGGCAGCCAGATCCGGTTCGCGCCGATGGAGCTGCGCGACTCGCAGACCATCCGGCTCAAGCGGCTCTACCCCAAGGCGCTGTACAAGCCGGCCACCCGTCAGGTGAACGTGCCCAGGCCGACCGAGGGACCGGCCGGTGGCCGGATGGGCGCGCCGCCGCTGCGCGACCGCGAGCTGCTGGACTGGTGCGCCCAGTTCCTGCACAGCCTCGTCGGGGCCACTCCAGGTACCCCCGTTGGGGCGGGAAGGGCCTGATGGGCAAGACTCGTACGCACCTGCGCCACCCGATCGTGAGAAGGTACGGAGCTGTGACGAAGGCCATGACTCGCACCCGCCTGGTCGCCGTGTCGATCACCGCGGGCCTGATCCTGACCGGCTGCGGCGGTCCCGCGAAGGCCGGCGCCGCGGCCATCATCGGGGACACCACCATCCCGGTCGAGGCGGTCCAGCAGCGGTTCGACGCCTGGCTCAAGGCCAACCCCGCCGCGGCCAAGCAGCAGCGCGAGGGCAACCAGATGGCCACCCTGGGCAGGCGCCAGGCCAGCATCGCGATCACCCGTGAGCTGATCCGGCAGGTCGCCGCCAAGGAGGGCGTGACCTACGCCGAGGACCAGAAGGAACAGGCGATCGAGCTGGCAGGCGGCCGCGAGCAGGTGGTGGCCAAGAGCCTGGACACGATGGACAACATCGACCAGGCCGTGCGCGCCCAGCTGCTCGCCGTGGGCATCGGGCGCAAGTTCGCCGACCACCTCGCGGTGGTGCTGGACTTCACCAACGCCGCCACCTACACCGAGGCGCAGGCCAAGGCCAAGGAGATGGCGCGCAGCGACGAGGCCGCGGCCGCGCTGGTGCGCAAGGACACCGCGGGCCAGCCGCCGAACCCGCAGACCGGGCAGAGCGCGGAGGCGGCCCGGCTGAACAAGCGGTTCACCTTCCAGACCATTCTCGAGCAGCAGAACCCGGCGGTGCTGCTGCCGCTGTTCACGGCCAAGCCCGGTGACGCGGTGGCGCTGTCGCTGAACTCCGGTGAGCAGACCGGCAACGGCCAGTGGCTGGTGGCCAGGGTCAAGTCCAGGACGGACCGCCCGGTCGCGGGCGCGCCCAGCCAGGGCGGCCTGGCCGAGCAGCTCAACCTGACCGGTCTGGAGGCGGTCGGCCAGATCGTCGTCTCGCACTACGCCAACGAGCTGGGCGTGCAGGTCAACCCGCGCTACGGCGAGTGGGCGGCCACCGAGACCGCGGTGGACAAGCGGGTCCGCGACCCGCGCATCCCCGGCAGCAGCTTCAGCGTGCGCAGGGGCGACTCGCAGCAGTGACCCCCGTTGCCCAGGACTGCGCCGTCGTCCTGCTCAGCGAGCGGCTCGGCGCGGTCTTACCGCTGGCCGCGGTGCCCGCGCTGCGCACCGCGGCCGAGGTCTACGCCGACCCGGCCGAGCTGGGCTTCCCGGCCCCGCCGCCGGTGGCGGACTTGTTGTCGGCGGCCGAGCGCGGGCCGGTGGTGCTGCTGACCCTGGACGCCGAGGGCCCGGCCGCGGCCGCGCTGGTGCGGGCCGGGGCCAAGCTGATCGGCACCCCGGAGCCGCGCGGCGCCGGACTGGTCGAGGCGGCCCAGGTGATGCACCGGCTGCGCTCGCCCGGCGGCTGCCCGTGGGACGCCGAGCAGACCCACGACTCGCTGCGGCAGTACCTGGTCGAGGAGACCTACGAGCTGCTGGAGGCGATCGAGGACGGCGACCGGGCGGCGCTGCGCGAGGAGCTGGGCGATGTGCTGCTCCAGGTGCTCTTCCACGCCAGGGTGGCCGAGGAGGACGCGGCGGACCCGTTCACCATCGACGAGGTGGCCACCGAGCTGGTGACCAAGCTCATCGGCCGCCACCCGCACGTCTTCGCCGAGGACGGCGACCCCGCGGTGCGGGACAGCCACACCCAGCAGCAGCGCTGGGAGGAGCTCAAGCAGGCCGAGAAGCGCAGGCAGTCCGCGGTGGACGGGGTCGCCCTCGGCCAGCCCGCGGTGTCCCTGGCCGCCAAGCTCGCTCAGCGCGCGGGTCGGGCGAGAGTGCCCGTCGACCTGCTGCCCTCCGGCGCGGACACCGGTTCCGGGCTGTTCGCGCTGGCCGCCAAGGCCAAGCTGGCCGGGGCCGACCCGGAGTCCGAGCTGCGCGCGGTGGCCCGCGGCTTCGCGGTCACCCTGCGCGCCGCCGAGGCCGCCGCCCGCGCCGCCGGGGTGGACCCGGCGACCCTGGACGCGGCGGGCTGGCACCAGTTCTGGCCCACCGAACAGCCCAGCGGCACAGCACACGCAGACAACGCACCCGACTGAACGGGCGACAAGGACTACCCCTGATCGGGTTAATCAAACCTAATTCGTGACCCGCCGTGGGGGCTGCTGCTGACCTTGCGCGCGTTCCCAGGCACACTGGGTGGCGATGAACCCCGACGGCCACACCCGTAACGAGCGACGCTGGGCCTTCCTGTTGCTCGGCGCCACGGGCACCGCCCTCGCCGTGCTCGGCGCGCTCGCGGTGCGCGGCGAGCTGGCCGCGCCGGTGGCGAAGCAGCCGCCGGTGGCCGAGCTCAAGCTGCCGTCCGCGCTGGCCCCGCCCGACGGCGGCGTGCAGCTGCCCGCGCTGGCCGCGTCCGCGCCCGGGGTGCGGCCGCAGGCGCAGCTGGCCGAGTGGGCCGCCGCGCACTCGATGAAGCTCAACGTGCCCAAGGCCGCGCTGGAGGCCTACGGCTACGCCGCCGCGGTCACCGCCGCTGAGCAGCCCGCCTGCCGGATCACCTGGACCGCGCTGGCCGGCATCGGGCAGGTGGAGTCCAACCACGGCCGGTTCAACGGCGCCAAACTGGACGCCTCCGCCCGCCCCACCACCGACATCCGCGGCATCCCGCTGGACGGGCGGCCAGGGGTGAAGGCGATCAAGGACACCGACGGCGGACAGCTGGACGGCGACACCGTGTGGGACCGCGCCATGGGCCCGCTCCAGTTCATCCCCACCACCTGGAAGGACTGGGGGATCGACGCGGACACCGACGGCCGCACCGACCCCGACGACCTGGACGACGCCGCCCTCTCCGCCGCCCGCTACCTGTGCGCCAGCGGCGGCGACCTGGGCACGCCGGAGGGCTGGTGGCGCGCGGTGACCACCTACAACGAGAGCCGCCGCTACGGCCAGGACGTGCTGGACCGGGCCGACCACTACGGCCGCAACAGCCGCAAGGCCTGATCGCGGCCCGCTGACCTGCGGAGACATCGGTCTTACCGGGCCGGTGCGGAGTGTGCGTAGCCTGGTCTGGTGGTCACCCCCGCTCCGCCGTCCGCGCCGACGCCCACTCCCGAGCCGCCATCGCGCCGTGGTGGGGTCGCGATCCGGCTGGTCATCGCCGGTGTGGTGATCGGGGTCGCGGGCGCGGGCGTGTGGTCGCTGACCCAGTTCCTGGAGCCGGACCGGACCCCGCGCCGGGTGGAGCCGCCGATCGTCGCGGTGCCGGTGGAACCCGGTTCCGCGGTGCCCGGCGAGGTGCTGCCGGAGCGCCAGCCGCCACCGGCCGCCCAGGGCGGTCAGGCCCCGGACCCGATCGGGGACTGGGCGGGCAAGGTCGGCGAGGCCATCGAGGTGCCGGCCCGCGCGTTGCGGGCCTACGCGGTGGCCGACCTGACCCTGCGCAAGGAGAAGCCGCGCTGCCGGATCACCTGGGCCACCATCGCCGCGATCGGCCGGATCGAGTCCAACCACAACCGCTACGGCGGCGCCACGCTGCAGGACGACGGCCGTCCGTCCAAGCCGATCATCGGCGTGCCGCTGGACGGCTCACCGGGCTTCAAGGCCATCCCGGACACCGACAAGGGCCAGCTCGACGGCGACACCCAGTGGGACCGGGCGGTCGGGCCGATGCAGTTCATCCCGGCCACCTGGAAGCGCTTCGCCGCTGACGCGGACGGGGACGGCAAGGCCGATCCGCAGGACATCGACGACGCCGCGGTGGCCGCGGGGCGCTACCTGTGCGCGAGCAACCGGGACCTGGGCACCGGCAAGGACTGGTGGGCGGCCACCTTCACCTACAACAACTCGGTGGAGTACGGCCAGAAGGTCTTCGGCCTGGCCGACCGGTACGCCCGCGGCAGCCTCGGCCAGCGCTGACCCCGAACCGGTGCCTCAGGTGCCGGTGTCCTTCTCCCGCAGCATGATCCGGGCCCGCACCTCGTTGACCGCCTCCAGGTAGTCCGGTGTCGGGTGCATGGCCGCGGCCATCCGCAGCTGGGTGATCGCCTCGGACAGCCTGCTCTGCCGTTGCAGGGTCCGGCCCAGCGCGAACCGGGCGTAGTGGTCGGTGGGGTCCAGCTCCAGCACCCGGCGGAAACCCCGCTCGGCCCTGGTCAGCTGGGCGGAGTGCAGGTAACACCTGGCGGCCAGCAGATGAACACTTGGCAGCTCCGGATCGGACTCCAGGACGGGCTCCAGCTGGCGCAGCGCGTCCAGCGGCCGGTTCGCGGCCAGGAGCGACTCCGCCCTGCGATAAGCCTCGAAGGTGCCCTCGGTCATAGTCACCCCACGGTACGTCTTCTCGCCCGATCGCGCGCCCGCCATCCGGGCCATGATCCACAGGAGTCAGGCGACCGCGCTGGTCACACCGGGGGCATCGGGTCGTACTGGATGTAGCGCCGCACCTCCCGGGCCACCTCCACCCCGGACAGCCGCGCCACCAGGTGCAACGCCAGGTCGATCCCGGCCGACACCCCGGCCGAGGTGATCACGTCGCCGGTGTCCACGAACCGCTCCTCCGGGCGCGGTTCGATGGTCGGGTCCAGCTCGGTCAGCTGCCCGACGCAGCTCCAGTGGCTGGTCGCGGGCCGCCCGGTGAGCAGCCCCGCCGCGGCGAAGCTCAGCGAGCCGCTGCACACGCTGGTCAGCAGCGGCACCCTGGCCCGCAGCGCGCGCAGCCAGTCCAGGTGCTCAGGGTCGGTGCGCAGCGCCCGCGCGCCGCGACCACCGGGGTAGAGCAGCACGTCCAGCTCGGGACCGGCCAGCGAGTCCCGGTCGGCCAGCACCCGCAAACCCTTGGCGCAGCGCACTCCCGCGCCGCCCGGCGACATGGTGAAGACCTCCACCTGGTCCTCCGGATGCCGCTCCGCCCAGGAGGCCAGCACCTCCCACGGACCGACCGCGTCCAGCTCCTCCACGCCGTCGAAGAGCAAAATCCCGATTTTTGTCCTCACAACCGTCATCCTGGCCGAAGGGGCGGTGCCGGGCTCCGGCTAGGCTCGGCGGTGGTCAAGTCCCAGGCTGGGTGATTAAGGAGAGCGCACGTGGCGGTCATCGAACAGGTAGGCGCCCGCGAGATCCTGGACTCTCGCGGCAACCCCACCGTCGAGGTCGAGGTCGCACTGGACGACGGCACGCTGGCCCGCGCGGCCGTGCCCTCTGGCGCGTCCACGGGCGAGCACGAGGCGGTCGAGCTGCGTGACGGCGACAGCAACCGGTACCTCGGCAAGGGTGTCGAGAAGGCCGTGACCGCGGTGCTCGACGAGATCGGCCCCGAGCTGGTCGGCATCGAGGCCGTGGAGCAGCGGGTGGTGGACCAGAAGCTGGTCGACCTGGACGGCACCCCGGACAAGTCCCGGCTCGGCGCGAACGCCATCCTCGGTGTCTCGCTCGCGGTGGCCAAGGCCGCCGCCGAGTCCAGCGGGCTGGAGCTGTTCCGCTACGTCGGCGGCCCGAACGCGCACGTGCTGCCGGTGCCGATGATGAACATCATCAACGGTGGCGCGCACGCCGACAGCGATGTCGACGTGCAGGAGTTCATGATCGCGCCGATCGGCGCGGAGAGCTTCCGGGAGGCGCTGCGCTGGGGCGTGGAGGTCTACCACGCGCTCAAGTCGGTGCTCAAGGCCAAGGGCCTGGCCACCGGCCTCGGCGACGAGGGCGGCTTCGCGCCGAACCTGCCGAGCAACCGGGACGCGCTGGACCTGATCGCGGTGGCGATCGAGAAGGCCGGGTTCCGCCTCGGCCGTGACTTCGGTCTGGCCATGGACGTGGCCGCGACCGAGTTCTACAAGGACGGCGCGTACCACTTCGAGAAGAACAAGCGCAGCGCCGAGCAGATGACCGGGTACTACACCGAGCTGCTCAACAACTACCCGCTGATCTCCCTGGAAGACCCGCTGTCGGAGGACGACTGGGACGGCTGGGTGCAGCTGACCAAGGAGATCGGCGACCGGGTGCAGATCGTCGGCGACGACCTGTTCGTGACCAACCAGGAGCGCCTGGAGGAGGGCATCGCCCGCCGCGCGGCGAACGCGGTGCTGGTGAAGGTCAACCAGATCGGCACCCTGTCCGAGACGCTGGACACGATCAGCCTGGCGCAGTCCTGCGGCTACCGCAGCATGATGAGCCACCGCTCCGGCGAGACCGAGGACACCACCATCGCCGACCTCGCGGTGGCGGCCAACTGCGGTCAGATCAAGACCGGCGCGCCGGCCCGCAGCGAGCGGGTGGCCAAGTACAACCAGCTGCTGCGGATCGAGGAGACCCTCGGCGACGCGGCACGCTACGCGGGCGAGCTGGCGTTCCCGCGCTTCACCCCGGACAGCCAGGGCTGAGCCCGGTGGCGGGGCGCGAGCACGACAGGGAGCGGCGGCGCAGGCGGACGGAGAACTCCTCCGCCTCCTCGGCGCGACGGCCGGAGCGCGCCCGCCGCAAGTGGCAACGGCAGGACCGGACCGGCGCCGCGGCGGCCTCCTCCACCGAGGAGGTCCGCCCGGCCCGGGACCGGACGGCCAGGGAGCGCAGCGAGACCACCCGCCGGGGCTCTCCCGGCGGCCGGTCGCGCAGGCCGACCGCGGGGCCGGGCGGCGCGTTCAAGCTGTCCTCCACCCGGCGGGCGGCGCTGCTGGCGATCATCGCGTGTGCGCTGACGCTGTCCATCGCGGTGCCGCTGCGCAACTACTGGAGCCAGAAGTCGGAGATGCAGGCCGAGATCGAGAAGGTCAAGCAGCTCAACGAGCAGGCCAAACAGCTCGAGGAGCGCAAGACCCAGCTCTCCGACCCGACCCAGATCGAAGCCGAGGCCAGGCGCAGGCTGCGCTACGTGCGGCCCGGCGAGACGCCTTATGTCGTGCAGCTGCCGCAGCCGGCCACCCCGGCCGCGCCCGAGGAGTCGGAGCAGCGCAAGAGCGACAAACCGTGGTACGACCAACTGTGGGAATCGATCACCGGGAGTGGTTCGTGAGTGAGCAGGAACCGCGCCTGGGGCTGGACGTCCCGCCGGTGCGGGAGGAGCTGACCGAGGCCGACCGCGCGGCGGTGACCGCGCAGCTGGGCCGGTCGCCGCGAGGTGTGCGGGCGGTGGCGTACCGCTGTCCGTGTGGTAACCCGGCGGTGCTCCAGACGAACCCCCGGTTGGACGACGGCACCCCGTTCCCCACCATGTACTACTCGACCTGCCCCAGGGTGAACTCGATGTTGGGCACCCAGGAGGCCTCCGGTCTGATGAAGGAGATGACCGACCGCCTGGAAGCCGACCAGGGCCTTGCTGACCAGTACCTGAAGGCGCACGAGAGCTATCTCGCCGAGCGTGACTCGATCGAGTCGCTGGGCACGAAGGTCACCGCGGGCGGCATGCCGGACCGGGTCAAGTGCTTGCACGTACAAGTTGCACATGCACTTGCCTGTGGGCGGGGAGTGAACCCGTTCGGTGATGAATCGGCCGATCGGCTGGGCGACTGGTGGCGCTCCGGTAGCTGCGTGTAGCCCACGCTCGGCTCTCTGGGGAACTTCCCGCCCGCGGCTACCCCGGTCGAGTCGATACACTCGCATCTCCCGTGCCCGGCACGTGGGTCTGACCAGGTCACCGCCCTGCAACGAGGGTGGATCGCGAGCGGGAGGGCAGCCACCATGGGTAGTGTCCCCGCGCTTCCGCACAGCAGGCCCTTGACGCGGCTGGACCTGGAGGCGATGCCTCATGACGGTCATCGCTACGAGTTGGTGGACGGGGTGCTCACCGTGAGCCCGTCACCCCGCCCACTCCATCAGCGCGCCATCCTGCGGTTGATCATGGCGCTGGAGCCGCACTGCCCGGAGGAGCTGGAGGTCCTGCCCGCGCCGGTGGACGTGGTGCTGGCCGAGGACACCGTGCTCATCCCGGACGTGGTGATCGCCCGGGTCCAGGACTGGACCGAGCGCGGGCTGTTCGGCCCGCCGGTGCTCGCGGTCGAGGTTTTCTCGCCCAGCACCAGGCGATTCGACCTCGAGCTGAAACGAGCGCGTATGCAGGCGGCCGGATGTCCGAACTATTGGGTGGTCGATCCGGACGAACCGGCCTTGCGTTGCTGGCATTTGCGTGATGGGCGCTATGCGGAGGTCGCATTCGCCCGCGGCGAGGAGACGGTCACCCTGCGCGAGCCCTTCACCGTCACCCTGTCGCCCGCGGATCTCGTCTCGCTCCGCCGCCGATAAGCGCGGGTGATGACCCGGTTGTATTCAGTTGGACGGTTCCGGTCGTGTTACGTGACATTCCTGGTACCGCGTCGTTGTGCTCAGTACGGTGAGAGCCGGTGACACGGCTTCGCTGATCAGGCAGGCTGGCGGCGGTAACACTGGGGGGCACGGCCGTCGTCCGGCCGCGGATGTGAGGAGAGGTTGTACGTGGGTGCTCCGAACGGGCCTGGCTTCGTGGCGGCGACGACACGGAAACGGCGCAAGGGTCGGAGACTGCTCGCCGCGGCGACCGTCGGCGCGGCCATGGTCACCCCAGGGCTGCTGGCCGGTGGCGGCGGCCTCGGCTTCCTCCCGGTCGCCGACGTCAGCGGCATCCAGGCGCCCGGCGCGAGCAACATCCTGGCGCTGCTGCAGAACAACGACAACATCGCGGTCAACGGCGCGCTGCCCAGCGCGGACTCGGTCAGCCCCGAGCTGATCGCGGCCCTGCGCGACCCGGCCGCGCCACTGCCCTCGGACCTCTCCGACCCCGGCACCAGCCCCACCACCGGCAACGACATCCCCGGCACCGTGCTGCAGGCATACCAGCGGGCCGCGCAGACCCTGGCGGTCACCAAGTCCGGCTGCCACCTGCACTGGTCGCTGCTGGCCGGCATCGGCAAGATCGAGACCAACCACGCCCGGATCTTCGGCGCGCACCTGGACGCCAGCGGCAACGCGATCCCGCGCATCCTGGGCCCGCAGCTCTCCGGCGGCCCCGGCTTCGCCGCGATCAGGGACACCGATGGCGGCGCGCTGGACGGCGACACCGCCTGGGACCGCGCGGTCGGCCCGATGCAGTTCATCCCGGGCACCTGGCGGGGGTACGCCGCGGACGGCAACGGCGACGGCAGGTTCGACCCGAACAACGTCTACGACGCCGCCCTTGGCGCGGGCAACTACCTGTGCTCCGGCGGCCTCGACCTGGCCGTGCCCGCCCAGCTGGCCGCCGCGGTCTTCCGCTACAACCACTCCAACGCCTACGTGACCAAGGTGCTGTCCTGGATGGAGCGCTACGCCAGCGGCGTGGACGTGACCTCGGACGACCCGGTGGTGCCCACCGATCCCAGCCTGACCCAGCCGCCGCCGCAGGCCGGGGTGAACCCGCCGCCGAACAACCCGCCGCCGGACCCGGGCACCACGACCACCACGACGACGACCAGCTCGTCCTCCTCCGGCACCACCACGACGACGACCACCACCACGACCACCACGACGACGACCACGACGACCACCACCACGACGACGACCACGACCACCACCACGTCGAAGACGCCGACCTGCACCACGACCACCACCACGACCACGCCGACCGGCACCCCCATCTCGAGCGCCACCACGACCACGCCCGGCGCGTGCGTCTCGCCGACCCCGGTCGCCTCCGGCGAGCCGGAGAAGGCGCCGGCGGTGGCCAAGACGGACGCGGTCGCGCCGCCGAAGTAGGGTTGCCGCGGAAGGTTCGCGAAACAGGGGTGGGCTATGCCGCGGGTTGGTGCGATCGACTGCGGGACGAACTCGATCCGGCTGCTGGTGGCCGACGTCTCCGAGCGCGAGGACGGCAGCCGCTGGCTGCGCGACGTGCACCGGGAGATGCGCATCGTGCGGCTCGGCCAGGGCGTGGACGCCACCGGTGTGCTCGCGCCGGAAGCCCTGGAGCGGACCAGGATCGCGCTCGCCGACTACACCGCCGTCCTGCGCCGCAAGGGCGTGGAGCGGGTGCGCATGGTGGCCACTTCCGCGACCCGGGACGCGGCGAACCGCGAGGACTTCTTCGCGATGGTCCGTGAGACGCTCGGTGTGGACGCCGAGGTCATCACCGGGGATGAAGAGGCGGCCCTGTCCTTCACCGGCGCTGTGGGCGATCTGGAGCCCGAGGAAGGCCCCTTCGTGGTGGTCGACCTCGGCGGCGGCTCCACCGAGATCGTGCTGGGCGAGTGGGACGGCGTCCGGGCCAAGGTCACCTCGGCCCGTTCGGTGGACATCGGCTGCGTGCGGCTGACCGAGCGCTGCCTGCCGGACGACCCGCCCACCCCTGACCAGCGCGCCGAGGCCGAGCGGGTGATCGGCGCCGCGCTGGCCGAGGCCTTCGCCGCGGTGGACGTCAGCTCCGCCCGCACCTGGATCGGTCTGGCGGGCACGGTGACCACCCTCTCCGGCATCGCCAAGGGCCTGCCGAGCTACGACTCGGAGGCCATCCACCTGTCAAGACTCCAGATGGGCGAGCTGCACGAGACCATCGAACTCCTGCTCACCCTTTCGCGGGAGGAGCGGGCCGCCCTCCCGGTGATGCACCCGGGCCGGGTGGACGTCATCGGTGGCGGTGCGTTAGTGGTCGCCAAGATCGCCGAAGAACTGCGCGAACGGGCTGGAATCACCGAGCTGGTCGTCAGTGAGCACGACATTCTCGACGGCATCGCGTTGTCGGTCGTTTGAGGGACAGTCCGTCAATCGATTGACGGACATCTTTCCGTGAAGATTCCGGTTACTTTCCGTAGTTGTAACTTGTTATTCAGTTGACAAAATTGACGATCGTGACCGCTTTGTGACCGCCCCCAGGTGTAGTTCGTTGGGCTGAGCCGATTACGGTCCCTCTCACGGTTCGGGAAGGGTTCCCGCGGCCGTTCGGGTGGCGCTCACGAACGTTCTCGTGCGGCGCGCCGTGTAGGTGGGAGGACGTTCATGCGGAAGGGACGCGCGCTGTCCTTGATCGCGGTGCCGGTCGCGGCGTCGTTGGTCTTGACGGCTTGTGGCGGCGGCGGCAGCTCGTCGGGCAACAGCAACGAGACCACTGAGGTCAGCATCTTCGGCACGGAGCCGGAGAACCCGCTCGTGCCGGGCAACACCACCGAGACCGGTGGTGGCAAGGTGGTTCAGTCGATCTTCACCGGCTTGGTGACGTACACCAACACCTTCGAGGTCAAGAACGCGATGGCGGAGTCCATCGAGCTGACCAAGCCCGACCAGTACACGATCAAGCTCAAGCAGGGCTGGAAGTTCCACGACGGCACCCCCGTCAAGGCCGAGAACTTCGTCAAGGCCTGGAACTACACCGCCTACTCGCCCAACGGGCAGCAGTCGGCCAGCTTCTTCGAGCAGATCAAGGGCTTCCGCGACGTCAACACCGTGGACCCGGACGGCGCCGACGGTCCGCAGAAGGCTCCTGAGCCCAAGGCCAAGGAGATGTCCGGCCTCAAGGTCGTCGACGACACCACCTTCACCGTGGACTTCACCGAGCCGCACGTGATCTTCAAGGTCAAGCTCGGCTACTCGGCCTACATGCCGCTGCCGGACAAGTTCTTCACCGACCAGAAGGGCTACGAGGCCGCCCCGATCGGCAACGGCCCCTGGAAGTTCATCTCCCGCACGCCCAAGCAGGACATCAAGCTTGAGCGCTTCGAGGACTACAAGGGCGACGACAAGCCGAAGATCAAGAAGGTCAAGGTCGCCATCTACACCGGCACCGAGGCGGCCTACGCGGCGGTCAAGGGCAACCAGCTCGACTTCCTCGACACCATCCCGCCCTCGGGCCTGGCCGGGAACCTGTGGAAGACGGACCTGAAGGACCGGTCCAAGTCCCAGGCGGGTCTGATCATCCAGATCCTGAACTTCCCGCTGTACGACCCGAAGTACCAGAACAAGGACTTCCGCCAGGCGATCTCCATGGCGATCAACCGCAAGGAGATCACCGAGAAGATCTTCGAGGGCAACCGGAAGCCCACCAGCGGCTACGCGGTCGACGGCACCACCGGCTGGCAGCCGGGCGCCTGCGGCGAGCTGTGCGAGCACAACCCGGCCAAGGCCAAGGAGCTGTTCGACAAGAGCGGCTTCAAGGGCAAGCTGGAGATCACCTCCAACGCCGACGGCGGGCACAAGGAGTGGATCGAGGCGGCCTGTGGCCAGATCAAGTCCGCGCTGAACCTGGAGTGCACCTTCGCCCCGGTCGCCACCTTCGGTGAGATCCGGAAGAAGATCAACGCGCACGAGATGACCCAGGTCTACCGCGGTGGCTGGATCGCCGACTACCCGTCGGTGGAGAGCTTCCTGAACCCGCTGTACCGCACCGGTGGCTCCTCCAACGACGGTGGCTACTCCAGCCCGGCGGTGGACGCCAAGCTGGCCGAGGCCGACCGCGCGCCGACCGAGGCGGAGAGCTACAAGCTCTACCACGAGGCGGAGAAGCTGATCGCCCAGGACATGCCGGCCATCCCGCTGTGGAACACCACCTCGCAGTTCGGCTGGTCCACCAAGCTGAAGAACGTGCAGATGAACGCCTACCGCGAACTCGACCTCTCGTCCGTCGAGGTTGCCTGATCACTAGCTAGAACGGGGCTGGTCCACAATGTCGTGGGCCAGCCCCGATCGCGGTAGAGGAGTTCTCGTTCATGGGCCGCTATGTGATTCGGCGCCTGCTTCAACTGATCCCGGTCTTCCTCGGGACGACCTTCCTCATCTACGCGTTGGTCTGGGCCCTGCCCGGTGACCCGTTCGCCGCCATGTGCGGCGATCGCCGTTGTCCGGATGCCTTCATCGCGCAGATGACGGAGAAGTTCAACCTCAACGACAACATCGTCGTCCAGTACTTCAAGTACCTCGGCGGCCTGTTCCAGGGTGACTTCGGGGAGACCTTCTCCGGCACCTCGGTCGGTGAGCTGATCGCGCTGCGCTACCCCGTCTCGGTCAAGCTCGCGCTGGTCGCGGTGCTGATCGAGGCCGTCATCGGCGTCATCGCCGGTGTGCTGACCGGCCTGCGCGGCCGCGGTTTCCTGGACAACCTGGTCCTGGTCTCCACCCTGTTCCTGATCTCCCTGCCCACCTTCGTCACCGGCTTCGTGCTGCAGCAGGTGCTGGGCTTCCAGCTGGAGATCATCCCGACCGTGGTGTCAGAGGATCCGACCTTCGCCGAACTACTGGTGCCGGGCTTCGTGCTCGGCAGCTTGTCGATGGCGTACGTGACCCGGTTGACCCGCACCTCGATCGCGGAGAACAAGCGCGCCGACTACGTCCGGACCGCGGTGGCCAAGGGCCTGCCGCAGAGCCGGGTGGTCGGGGTGCACCTGCTCCGCAACTCGGTGATTCCGGTGATCACCTTCCTCGGCACCGACCTCGGCTCGCTGATGGGCGGGGCCATTGTCACCGAAGGCATCTTCGGCATCCGCGGGATCGGCGGTCTGGTCTACGAGTCGATTCTCCAGAAGGAAGGCATCACCGTGACCGGTGTGGTCGTCCTGCTGGTGATCGTCTTCTTGATCGTGAACCTGTTCGTCGACCTGCTCTACGCCGTGCTCGACCCGAGGATCCGTTATGACTGACCCGTCTGCTGCCGCTGCCGGCTCCACCATCGAGGCCCACCAGATGGTCTCGGACGCCGAGCACGCTTCCACCACACAGGACAAGCCCCGCAGTCTCTGGTCCGACGCGTGGCAGGACCTGCGCCGCAGGCCCATGTTCGTCATCTCGGGCGCGGTGATCCTGTTCCTGCTGATCGTCGCCGCCTTCCCCTGGCTGTTCACCTCGGTGGACCCGGACGTCGGCGACCTGCAGCGCTCCCGCGTCGCGCCGTCGGCCGAAGCCTGGTTCGGCTACGACACCCAGGGCAAGGACATCTTCGCCCGGGTGGTCTACGGCACCAGGTGGTCGATCCTGGTCGGCGTGATGTCCACCCTGGCCACCGTGCTCATCGGTGGCACCATGGGCCTGCTCAGCGGCTTCTTCGGCGGCTGGGTGGACGCGATCCTGTCCCGGATCGCGGACATCTTCTTCGGCCTGCCGTTCGTGCTGGGCGCGATCGTGATCCTGTCCGCGTTCCTCTCCGGCGTCTCGGCCGACGCGTTCACCATCGTCAGCCTGGTGGTGTTCTCCATCGCGCTGCTGTCCTGGCCGGTGGCCATGCGGATCATGCGATCGGCCGCGATCACGGTGAAGCAGCAGGACTTCGTGAAGGCCGCGCGCGCCCTCGGCGCGAGCAACAGCCGGATCATCATCAAGCACCTGCTGCCGAACTGCCTGGCGCCCGTCCTGGTCTACGGGACGATCGCGCTGGGCGCGTTCATCGGCGCCGAGGCGACCCTGTCGTTCCTCGGCCTCGGCCTGCGGGCGCCCGCGGTGTCCTGGGGCGTGATGATCGCGGACGCGCGCGACTACATCCGCATCGCGCCGCACCTGCTGTACTTCCCCGCCGGATTCCTGGTGATCACCGTGCTCGCGTTCGTCATGCTCGGCGACGCGGTCCGGGAAGCACTCGACCCCAAGCTTCGTTAGGAGGCAGTTCACAGTGTCGCAGAACGAGTCCACTGTGGACCCGATCGCCGGCGGCAGCGCCGACGGCGAACCCCTGCTGGTGGTCGAGGACCTGCACGTGGAGTTCCGCACCAGGGACGGCGTCGCCAAGGTCCTCAACGGCGTCAGCTACCAGCTGCACGCCGGTGAGACCCTCGCGGTGCTCGGTGAGTCCGGTTCCGGCAAGTCCGTCACCGCCCAGACCATCATGGGCATCCTGGACATCCCGCCCGGCCACATCTCCCAGGGCTCCATCCGCTTCCACGGCGAGGACCTGCTCACGGCCAGCGACGAACGCCGTCGCGAGGTCAGGGGCAGCGGGATCGCGATGATCTTCCAGGACGCGCTCTCCGCGCTGAACCCGGTGTTCACCGTCGGGTTCCAGATCGAGGAGCAGCTCCGGGTCCGCAACGGGATGAGCAAGAAGGACGCGCGCAAGCGCGCGATCGAGCTGCTCGACCTGGTCAAGATCCCCAACCCCCAGGGCCGGGTCAAGCAGTACCCGCACGAGTTCTCCGGCGGTATGCGGCAGCGCGCGATGATCGCGATGTCGCTGGCGCTGGACCCCGAGGTGCTGATCGCGGACGAGCCGACCACCGCGCTGGACGTCACCGTGCAGGCCCAGATCATGGACCTGCTGCACGAGATCCAGCGCGAGCGGAACATGGGCATGATCCTGATCACCCACGACCTGGGCGTGGTCGCCGAGGTCGCGGACCGGATCGCGGTCATGTACGCGGGCCGGATCGTGGAGAAGGCGGACGCCTCCGCGCTGTACAAGCAGCCGGGGCACCCGTACACGCTGGCCCTGCTGAACTCGCTGCCCAGGCTGGACCAGAAGGGCACCGCGCTCAACACCATCAAGGGACTGCCGCCGAACCTGATGCGGGTGCCGCCTGGCTGCCCGTTCCACCCGCGCTGCCCGCGGGCGCAGGACATCTGTTCGCAGTCGGTCCCCGCGCAGGTGCCGCTCGGCCTCGGCCGGGTCAGCGCCTGCCACTTCGCGGAGGAGGTGGTCAGCGGTGGCTGAGACGGACTACGTCCTTGAGGTCAAGGAGCTGGTCAAGCACTTCCCGGTCACCCAGGGCATCCTGTTCAAGAAGACCATCGGCCACGTCAAGGCGGTGGACGGGGTCTCCTTCCAGCTCAAGCGCGGCGAGACGCTGGGCATCGTGGGTGAGTCGGGCTGCGGCAAGTCCACGCTGGCCCAGGTGCTGATGCGGCTGGAGAAGCCGACCGGTGGCAGCGCGCTGTTCAACGGCCGGGACATCTTCAAGATGCAGGGCTCCGAGCTGCGCAAGCTGCGGCGGAACATCCAGATCGTGCTGCAGGACCCGTACACCTCGCTGAACCCGAGGATGACGGTCGGCGACATCGTCGGCGAGCCGTTCGAGATCCACCCCGAGGTCGCCCCCAAGGGCGATCGCCGGAAGAAGGTGCAGGACCTGCTGGACGTGGTCGGGCTCAACCCCGAGCACATCCACCGGTACCCGCACCAGTTCTCCGGCGGCCAGCGGCAGCGCATCGGCATCGCCCGCGCGCTCGCCCTGCGCCCCGAGGTGATCATCTGCGACGAGCCGGTGTCCGCGCTGGACGTCTCCATCCAGGCGCAGGTGATGAACCTGCTGGGTGACCTGCAGACGGAGTTCGGGCTCTCCTACGTGTTCATCGCGCACGACCTGTCCGTGGTGCGGCACCTCTCCGACCGGGTCGGCGTGATGTACCTGGGCAAGATGGTCGAGCTGGGCACCGAGGAGCAGATCTACGAGCACCCGACGCACCCGTACACCCAGGCGCTGCTGTCCGCGGTGCCGGTGCCGGACCCGTCGCTGCGCGGCCGCCGTGAGGTCATCCGCCTCACCGGCGACGTGCCCAGCCCGGTGAACCCGCCTTCGGGCTGCCGGTTCCGCACCCGCTGCTGGAAGGCGCAGGACATCTGCGCCGAGGAGACGCCGCTGCTGGAGATCCGGCTGCCCGAGCCGGGCGCGGCGCACCCGAGCGCCTGCCACTTCGCGGAGGAGAAGCCGCACGTGGTGGTGTGATTCGTCCGTTGTAGACAGTGGCGGGGCTCGGTTTTCCGGGCCCCGCCACTGTTCTTCAGCTCTGCGCCGCCGACTCGCGGATGAACCGGGCCAGGTCGGCCGACTGCTGGAGCCTGCTCGGCTCGTGCACGTACATCATGTGGCCCGCCGGGTAGTAGCGGAGCTCGATGTTGGCGGTCAGCTCGGCCGGGATGGCCAGGTGCGCCAGCACGTGCTCGGAGGCGAAGTAGGGCGTGGCCCCGTCGTGGTAGCCGCAGGCCACGTGCACCTTGAGGTGCCCGTTGGCCCGCATGGCCTCGGCCAGCCGCCCGGCCACGTTCACGTGCGCGCCCTCGAACTCCTTGTAGGACCAGGGATGCACGTTGCCGGTGAGGATCTCGTACGGCAGGTCGTTGGCGTAGCCCAGCTCGGCGCGCACGTACTGGTTGAGCGCGGCGGCGTACGGGCCGAGGATGGCCGAGTAGGACGGGTCCTCGGCGAAGTGCTCGCCACCGGCGTCCGGGTCGTGCCCGGTGAAGCGGCCGTCCAGCCGCCCGGTCACCTTGCGCTCGCTCCGCAGCAGCTCGGCGAAGAAGCGCAGGTGCTCGATCCGCAGCCGCACCCGGTCCACGTAGTCCTCGCTCAGCCCGGTCAGCCGGGCCAGCGTGGCCACCGCCTCGGCTCGCTCCTGCGCGGTGAGCCGGTTGCCGCGGGCCAGCGCCCACGGGTAGTCGCGGGCGGCGTAGGCCTCGGCCTCGGCGAGCACCTCGGCCAGCGGGCGGTCGCCGTGCTTGCCGTGGTGGTGCGCGATGGCCGCGTAGGTGGGCAGGAACAACGGGTACGGGACGTCGTTGTCCTCGGTGAACCGGATGGTGCCCATGTCCAGCACCGCGGAGATCAGCATCAGCCCGTTGAGGTACATGCCGTGCCTGGCCTGCAGGTGCTGGGCCAGGCCTGCCGCGCGCAGCGTGCCGTAGGACTCCCCGGCCAGGAACTTCGGCGAGCCCCAGCGGCCGTTGCGCGAGGTCCACAGCCGGATCAGCTCGCCGACGGACTCCAGGTCGCCGGTGTAGCCGTGGTAGTCGCCGGGCTTCTCCCCGCGCGCGGCCCGCGAGTAGCCGGTGGACACCGGGTCGATGAAGACCAGGTCGCTGTGCGCCAGCAGGGTTTCCGCGTTGTCGGCCAGCCGGTAGGGCGGCGGCAGCAGCGCGCCCGCGTCGCCGGTGAGCACCCGCCTGGGCCCCAGCAGTCCCAGGTGCAGCCAGACGCTGGAGGAGCCGGGCCCGCCGTTGAAGGCGAAGGTGACCGGCCGGGTCGCCGGATCCGCGCCGTCGAGGGTGTAGGCGATCACGAACACCTCGGCCTTGGCCGTGTGCCCGGTGAACTTCCCGTCGGTGTGCACCTCCTCGCGGAGCACGATCCGGCCGGCGGTGGCCGTGTAGGAGAGGGTCCGCCCGTCGGCGAGGAGCTCGTGGCGGGTGGTGACCAGATCGTCGACCGGCTCCGCGGTCTCCCGTGCCGACTCGCCGTCCGACGGCGTGTCCGTGACTGCCATGTGCGCACACTAGACGGCCAGCCCCAGATGAAACCCTCAGGAGCCCCGGTGCACCCGCTGACCGCCCTGGACGAGGCCGTCACCCACTGCCGCCGCTGTCCCCGCCTGGTCGCCTGGCGGGAGGAGGTGGCCACGGTCAAACGCGCCGCCTTCCGCGCCGAGACCTACTGGGCCCGCCCGGTCCCCGGCTTCGGCCCGCCGGATGCCGCCATCGGCCTGGTCGGCCTGGCCCCCGCCGCGCACGGCGGCAACCGCACCGGCCGGATGTTCACCGGCGACCCCTCCGGCGACTTCCTCTACGCCGCCCTGCACGCCGTCGGCCTGGCCTCCCAGCCGACCTCGGTCTCCCGCGAGGACGGCCTGCGCCTGCACGGCGTCCGGATGATGGCCCCGGTCCGCTGCGCGCCCCCGGACAACAAGCCGACCCCGGCCGAACGCGACAACTGCCGCCCCTGGCTCGCCCAGGAGCTGCGCCTGCTGCACCCGAGTCTGCGCGCCGTGGTGGTCCTGGGCGGCTTCGGATGGCAGGCCCTGCTGCCGGTGCTGGCCGCGGCGGGCTGGCAGGTTCCCAGGCCACGCCCGAAGTTCGGCCACGGCACGCGGGTGGACCTGACGGCGGCGGACGGCCGGGTGCTGCACCTGCTGGGCTGCTACCACGTGTCCCCGCACAACACCTACACCGGCAGGCTGACCCCGGCGATGCTCCAGGAGGTGCTGAACCGGGCGAAAGCGCTGGCCGGCCTGGGATGATCACCGCCGCCGCCGGGGCAGCGCGCGGAAGAAGTCGGCCAGCGCCCGGATGATCGCGGGCCGGTCGGCCGGGTCCGCGCCACGCAGGGCGATGCCGAGTGCGATCAACCGGCACAGGCCGGTCACCACCGCGGTCACGATCACCAGGACCGGGACCACCTCTAACGAACTGAGCATGTTCCCGTCCTCTCGTTCGGCCGTACCCCCTCCGCGCGGCCGAATGAACGACTGGAACGCCACCAGCCTACCCACCTGCCAGGCTGATCGGTATGCCTCCGCCGCCAAGCCGGGCACCCTCCCCGCGCACCGGCGCGTGGCAGGCTGCCCGCCATGGGACACCGCGCCAACCTCGTGCTGGTCGAGGCCGACGGCAGCCGGAGCCTGCGCTCACTCGCACTGGGCGGCGAACACCCTGGAGACCGACCTGCTGCCCGGCCCCGGGCACGCGGTGCGCCTGGTCCGCGCCCAGCGGCCGGCGCAGGAGTGGCTGGACCAGCGCTGGGGTGAGGGCGGGCTGCTGCTGGACCTCCGGCGGCGGGTGGTCCTGTTCTTCTTCTGGCACCTGCGCGAGCTGCCGGTGCGGGCGGCTGTGTTCGCGGTGCCGGCGCGCACCTGGCCGGGCTGGGAGGTGCGCTGGGCCTACCGCGGCCTGGCCGAGCTGCGGGGCTGGGTCGGGCACGCGGTGCGGCTGCCGCCGGTGGACCTCGCGGCGGGGCTGGCCGACTTGGACGCGTGGTTCCGGCGGAGGTCGAGGCGGTGCTGGCAGAACTGCGGCCGCGCGGGTGATGCGCGCGGCCGGCGCGCTCGGTAACGTGGGTGGCACGCGCAGGGGGCGTTGGTGACCCAGGCGGGCCGAGGACGTCTCATGTCGTGGACCGTGCTGTTGTTCGCGTTCCTCCTGCTGGGCTGGTTGACCGTGTTCGTGCCGGTGTTGCTGGCGCGGGCGGTGGCGGCCGAGAAGGACGTCAGGGTGCGGGTGCACTCCTTCCCCGCGCCGCGCATCGAGATCGAGGTGACCGCGAGCGCCGGGGCGCGGGAGTGACCGCGCGTGGCGGAGAACACGGCGCGAAACGCCGCACTGTGGCGCAGAACGCGCTGGTTCTGGTAAGCGGCCATACCCCGTGGGTGCGACGATTCAGGTATGGCTGCTGTGAAGTCGCAACCGACCCGGATCCTGGTCGTCGGTGGGGGCTATGTCGGTATGTACACCGCACTGAAGCTGCAGGCCAAGCTGCGCGCGAGCGAGGCGTCCGTGACGGTCGTCGATCCGCAGCCGCACATGACCTACCAGCCCTTCCTCCCCGAGGCCGCCGCGGGCTCCATCGAGCCCAGGCACGTCGTCGTGCCGCTGCGCCGGGTCCTGAAACGCTGTCACGTGCTCACCGGGCGCGTGACCGAGATCAACCACGCCGACAAGCGAGCCATCGTCGCCTCGCCGACCGGCGACCTGGAGTCCGTGGACTACGACGTGCTCGTGGTCGCCCTCGGCTCGGTCGCCCGCACCCTCCCGATCCCCGGTCTGGCTGAGCGCGGCATCGCGTTCAAGACCGTGGGCGAGGCGATCTACCTGCGCAACCACGTGCTCTCCCGGATGGACCTGGCCTCCACCAGCGACGACCCCGAGCTGCGCCGCAAGCTGCTGACCTTCGTGGTCATCGGCGGCGGCTACGCGGGCATCGAGGCGCTGGCCGAGCTGGAGGACATGGCCCGCTACGCCACCCGCTACTACAAGAACGTCAAGCCCGAGGACATGAACTGGGTCCTGGTCGAGGCGGCTGGGCGGGTGATGCCCGAGGTCAGCCCGAAGATGGGCGTCTACACCGTGGAGACCCTGGAGGAGCGCGGCATCAAGTGCTACCTCGACACCAGGGTCGAGTCCATGGTGGACGGTCACGTGGTGCTCAGCGACGGCACCGAGCTCGACGCCGAGACCATCGTGTGGACCGCGGGCGTCAAGGCCAACCCGGTGCTGGAGCAGACCGACCTGCCGCGGGACGCCCGCGGCCGGGTGCGCTGCACGGCCAACCTGCAGATCGAGGGCATGCCGGACGCCTGGGCCGCCGGGGACAACGCGGCCGTGCCCGACCTGTCCCGCACCGAGGAGGACCCCACCGCCACCTGCAGCCCCTCGGCGCAGCACGCGGTGCGGCAGGCCGTGCACCTGGCCGGCAACATCCTGGCCTCGATGCGCGGCAAGCAGCTCAAGCCCTACCGGCACAAGTACGCCGGTTCGGTGGCCAGCCTGGGCCTCTACAAGGGCGTCGCGGACGTCTACGGGATCAAGCTCAAGGGCTTCCCGGCGTGGTTCATGCACCGCACCTACCACGTGAGCCGGATGCCCACCTTCAACCGGAAGTTCCGGGTCCTGATCGACTGGACCCTTGCGCTACTCTTCCGGCGCGAGGTGGTGTCACTCGGTCAGATCAACGACCCCAAGGCCGAGTTCGCCCGCGCCACAGCGAGTTGAGCTACCTAGGGTGAAAATTCCATACTTCGGGCGTATGGGTTACTCCATCTGGAGTTCCTCGACACCACGGCGTACGGAATGTAACTTGAGGTTGTCTTGACATTCTGTGAGTTGGAACTTGAGACTACGCCCGGTGCCGCACCTGAACGTGTGAAGCATCACACCGAAGAGAGGTGACCGCCATGTCGATCGAGGAGCTGGCCGCCCTGGTACGCGAGGGGAAGGCCAAGGACAGCGCGCTCGCCGACTACGCCGCGGAGTACGCCAAGGCGCGGAAGGTCTTCCGCAAGAAGGACGACTGACACGTGACCGCCGCCGGACGGGGGCAGGAAGCCGGACCCAGGCCACCGGGTCCTCCTGCCGCCACCGAGGTGATCGACCCCGAGTCGACGCCCACCGAGGTGGCGCCTGCCGCCGTCCCGACTCCGGCCAGTCCGTCCAGGACGACCCCGCTGCTGTTGCAGGGGCAGGACTACTACTACCGCTCGCCCAGCACCTGCCTGGACTTCCAGGAACGCGTGCACGAGATGGGCCTGGTGGAAGAGGACGGCGGCGACCCGCTGCCCTGCGTGCTGGTGCTGGCCCGCGCCGCGGACATGGAGATGAACGAGCTCTCCCTGGCGCTGGCCGAGCGCGGCATCCGGATGGTGCGCATCGACGCCGACCGCTGCCTGAACCTGCCGCTGACCATCTACACCGACGCCCCGCTGGTCGAGCTGGACCTGCGGCTGCTGCGGCCGATCCTGGTCTGGCGCAGGCACTTCGACATCTCCGCGGTGCCGGTGGACCAGCGCACCATCAGCGGGGCCTACGCCGCCGACCAGTGGCGCTCGGTGATCAACTGGCTGGCCCAGCGCACCGACTGGGAGCACGTCAACCCGACGCGGGCCACCTGTCAGCTGGACCGGCTCACCCAGCTCTCCGACGCCACCGCCTTCGGGCTGCGGGTGCCGCGCACCGCGGTCACCACCCAGCCCGGCCGCACCAGGCCCGGCGGCGGCCGCTGCATCGTCAAGACCGCCGGCCAGCACCTGCTGGAGCCGCGCCCCGGCGCGCTGCACGGGCTGTTCCCCCGGCCGCTGGACACCAGCAGGGCCAGTGACAGCCCCGAGTCCGCGCCGGTGATCGTGCAGCAGTTCCTCAACGCCGAGGGTGAGCTGCGGGTCTTCGTGGTCAACGACAAGCTGATCAGCTACCGGGTGGAGAAGCTGGACCCGGCGCAGCTGTGGGTCGACCCGGACGCGGTCAAGGTGACCAGGGTCGACATGCCCGAGGAGCTGGCCCCCAAGCTGCTCGCGCTGGCCAGGCACTGGAACGTCCAGGTCGCCGCGTTCGACCTGCTGATGGCCGACGGCGAACACGTCTTCCTGGAGATCAACGTGAGCTGCGACTGGCGCTGGTTCGAACACCGCGCCGGCAGCACCGAGGTCTCCGACGCGGTGCACGACTGGGTGGCGGGCCGCTTCGCAGAGCTACTCGACGCCCGTGCCGGTCTGTAGCCCGCACGGGCCTCCCGAGCTGGGCTTTCCTGCGGCCGGTCGGTCCAGATGTGTTCGGCCGCACGGGCGAGTTGTCGTGATTGAGACCCGAAAGCGACCTTTCACGGCTTAGGCTGCCCGCTGCCCCCGTAGCCCAATCGGTAGAGGCAGGCCCCTTAAAAGGGTCCGAGTGACGGTTCGAATCCGTCCGGGGGCACCAATCAGCGGCGTCGTCCGCCCAGGTCAGCGGGATTCCCTTCGGCTGACACCCGGGCGAACGGCGCCGCTTTCGACTTTGCTGATAACCATTACCATTAGTAGTCGATCATCGGCCGGAGTGGTCACCCGGTCATCCGAAAGAGAACCGTCATGGTTGTCGCCGGATCGGGGTCTTCCCGCCGTCCTACGCTGGCCGGGTGGAAGCCAAGCCGGGGCAGGCCGAGGTGCGCGGACGGGTGCTGGTCGTGGACGACGACCTCACCGTGCGCGACGTGGTCCGCCGCTACCTGGAGGGCGCCGGGCACCAGGTCCGGCTGGCCGGGGACGGCGAGCAGGCGCTGGCCCTGTTCGAGCAGGCCGCGGCCGACCTGGTGGTGCTGGACCTGATGCTGCCCGGCATCGACGGGCTCGAGGTCTGCCGCAGGCTGCGCAGGCACAGCGCGGTGCCGGTGGTCATGCTCACCGCGCTCGGCGAGGAGGAGGACCGGGTGGCCGGGCTCCAGCTCGGCGCGGACGACTACGTGACCAAGCCGTTCAGCCCGCGCGAGCTGGTGCTGCGGGTCAACTCGGTGCTGCGGCGGCTGCGGCTGCCCGCGCCGCCGCCCCGGCTGGACCAGCTCGCCGACGGCGACCTGCGCCTGGACCCGGTGGCCCGCCGCGCCACCAGGGGCACCGCCGAGCTGGCGCTGACCACCCGCGAGTTCGACCTGCTGGCCTTCTTCCTCAGTCATTCCGGCGAGGTCTACACCAGGGCCAGGCTGCTGGAACTGGTGTGGGGCTGGGACTTCGGCGACGCGGCCACGGTCACCGTGCACGTGCGCAGGCTGCGGGAGAAGATCGAACCCGACCCGGCCAACCCGGTGCGCATCGCCACCGTGTGGGGCGTCGGCTACCGCTACGACCCGAGCCCGGCATGAGTGAGCTGCTCGACGCCGGCACCTACGCGCTGAGCTTCTCCGTGCCGGTGGCCGTGCTCGGCGCGGTGTTCCTGCACTGGAGCCGGGACCGCTCGCTCACCGCGGCGATCACGGTCGCGGTGCTCACCCCGCTGCTGGCCACCCTGGCCGGGGTGACCGCGGTCAGCGGGTTCATGTTCACCAGCCAGCTCACCACCACCGTGGTGATCTGCGTGCTGGTCGGCCTGGTCACCGTGCCGGCCGCGGTGCTCTTCGGCCGGGCCATCGCCCGGCGCAGCGTGTGGGAACGGGAGGCGCGGGCCAGGGAGCGCGCGGCCGAGGCGGCCCGGCGCGAGCTGGTCGCCTGGATCAGCCACGACCTGCGCACCCCGCTGGCCGGCATGCGCGCGATGACCGAGGCGCTCACCGACGGCGTGGTCACCGAGCCGGCCGAGGTGCGCGGCTACCTGCTGGGCATCGGCCGGGAGACCGAACGGGTCTCCGGCATGGTCGAGGACCTGTTCCAGCTGTCCCGGATCACCGCGGGCGCGCTGAACCTGGAGCTGACCGCGCTGCCGCTGCGCGACCTGGTCAGCGAGGAGGTCGCGGCGCAGGCCGCGGTGGCCCAGCGGGCAGGGGTGACCCTGCGGGAGGCGCCCAGCGACTGGCCGGTGGTGCACGGCAGCGCGCGGGAGCTGGGCCGGGTGCTGCGCAACCTGCTCAGCAACGCCATCCGGCACACCGGCCGCGGCGGGGTGGTCGCGGTGACCGCGGGCGAGGTGGACGGGCAGGCCTGGCTGGCCGTGGACGACGCCTGCGGCGGCATCCCGGACGGCGAGCTGCCCCGGGTTTTCGACGTGGCCTACCGGGGCAGCGCGGCGCGGACTCCTGAGCCCGGCCAGGCCGCCGGAGCCGGTCTGGGCCTAGCCATAGCCCGGGGACTGGTTGAGGCCCACCACGGCCGGATCAGCGCCAGCAACCACGGTCCGGGCTGCCGGTTCGAGATCCTGCTGCCGCTGGCGCGCTGAAGGGCTGGCCAACAGGTTCACTCGATCGTGTCATCGGGGTGCGACACTGGTAGCTGATGGGCGCGGAAGAGACGGGACTTTTCGGGCCGGACTCGGTCACCTGGCGGGTGCACTCGGATCCGGTGCTGTTCCTCGGCGGCCTGCGGGCGCTGTTCCTGCAGGCCCTGCACCCGTTGGCGATGGCGGGCGTGGCACAGCACTCCAAGTTCGAGTCCGACCCGTGGGGCAGGCTGCTGCGCACCGCCGAGTACGTCGGCACGGTCACCTACGGCTCGCTCAGCCAGGCCAAGCAGGCCGGCGCGGTGGTCCGGCGGGCGCACCGGGGGCTCACCGGCGTGGAGCCGGAGACCGGGCAGCCCTACCGGGTCACCGATCCTGAGCTGCTGCTGTGGGTGCACAACTGCGAGGTGGACTCCTTCCTGGACACCGCCCGGCGCAGCGGCCTGCGGCTCACCCCGGCGCAGGCCGACGCCTACCTGGCCGAACAGGTCCGCGCGGCCCGGCTGGTCGGCGTGCCCGAGGCGATGGTGCCGGACTCGGTGGACGCGCTGGCCGACTACTTCGCCCGGCTGCGCCCGGTGGTCCGCAGCACCGCGGCGGCCCGGCGCACCGCCCGGTTCCTGCTGTTCCCGCCGATGCCGACGCCGGTGCGGCTGCTCACCCCGGCCCGTCCGGCCTGGGCCGCGCTGGCCGCGCTGAGCTACTCGCTGCTGCCGGACTGGGCCCGCCGCGCCTACGGCCTCACCGGCCTGCCCGGCACCGAGTTGACCGCGACCGCGCTGGCCCGCTCGTTGCGCTTGGTGCTGCTCGCACTGCCCGGCTCACTCCGACAGGGTCCGCACTACCGGGCGGCGCAGGCCCGGATCGCATCGGTGTGTGACCGGCCCGCCTAGTGGGTATCCCCCGCGCGGGGGTCACCCGGAAAGGCAGGCCATGAGCGCACCAAAACCACAGGTCACCCGAGCCGCGGGCCCGGACCTGGTGGAACACGGACCCGAAGGCGCCGACGTGCTCTTCGTCCTTGATCCAGCAGGCCTGGGCAAGCACGGGGAGCTGCCCGCGACCTGGCGGGACTTCGCCCGCTCCACGCACATCGCCTGGCTGCGCCTGCCCGCGGCCGAAGCCGCCATGCCCAGGGCCAGGGACGTGCTGGAGCGCCTGGCCGACAGCGGCGGCACCATCGACCTGCTGGCCGAGGGGCAGGCCGCCGGACCGGCCATGCTGCTGGCCACCGACCATCCCGAGCAGGTCCGCTCGGTGCTGCTGGTCGACCCGGAACCGTGCTCGGGCGAGGAAGCGGCCCAGCACGGCGCGACCCAGCTGGACCAGGCGCTGCTCAACCTGCGCAGCGTGCCGATCGAGCAGGTGCTCACCGGGCACGGCGTCCGGGTGAAGGTGCTGGACCGGGGCGCCGAACCGGTGCCGCTGGGGCACCCGAGGGTGGTCGCCGAGGTGGCCGGGGAGCTGCGCGGCGAGCACGTGCCCGCGCGGGCCCGGTGCACCGCGCGGCGGCCGTCGGTGCCGGGACAGCTCTGGCAGGCGCTGCGGATGCGGATCAGGGAACGCCTGCTGCCCTCCCGGTAGCGCTAGGCCCGGCTGCCGCCCACCACGCCGTACTCGTAGGCGAAGACCACCGCCTGCACCCGGTCCCGCAGGTCCAGCTTGGTCAGCAGGCTGCTGACGTGCGTCTTCACCGTGTGCTCGGAGAGCACCATGGCCTTGGCGATCTCCGCGTTGGACAGCCCGCGGGCCACCAGCTCCAGGGTCTGCGCCTCGCGCGCGGTCAGCGTGTCCAGGCGCGGGTCCGGGTTGTCCGGGGTGGGCCGCAGCGCGCGGCTGACCACGTCCTGCACCAGGCGGCGGGTCATCGACGGGGCCAGCATCGCCTCGCCGGTGACCACCACGCGCACCGCGTGCACCAGGTCGTCCCTGCGCACGTCCTTGAGCAGGAAGCCGCTGACCCCGGCGTGCAGCGCGTCGTAGAGGTACTCGTCCAGGTCGTAGGTGGTCAGCATGACGACCTTGGCGTCGGTCTCCGCGCAGATCACCCTGGCCGCCTCGATGCCGTCCATGGTGGGCATCCGGATGTCCAGCAGCACCACCTCCGGCCGCAGCATGCGGGTGGCGAACACCGCGTTCGCGCCGTCCTCGGCCTCGGCCACCACCTCGATGTCGGGCTGGCTGTCCAGGATCAGCCGGAACCCGGCGCGCACCAGCTCCTGGTCGTCGGCGATCACCACGCGGATCGGCTCCACGGTCTGCTCGGTCACCACGCTCAACTCCGCCTCTCCACCCGGTTCACCGGGAAGTCCTTGTGCGCCAACGGGATTTCCGCCGTCACTGCGAACCCGCCGCCATCCCGCGGCCCGATCCGCACCATCCCGCCACAGGCGCCAACCCGTTCCCGGATGCCGACCAGCCCGCGCCCGGCGCGGCCCTGCTGCTCGGTGAGGTCCGCGCCGATCCCGTCGTCGTGCACCCGCACCGCCAGCTCGGCCCGTGACCAGCTCAGCCGCACCTCGGCCCGGCCGGCGCGGGCGTGCCGCACGGTGTTGGTCAGCGCCTCCTGGATCAGCCGGTAGACCGCCAGCTCGGTGTCCGGCGGCAGCGGGCTGGGCGTGCCCTGCACGGAGTGCTCCACCCGCAGCCCGGTGGCCCGGACCGTCTCGATCATGCGCGGCACGTCGTCCATGGTCGGCTGCGGGGCCCGGCCCACCTCGGCCGGATCCCTGGGCACCATGCCGAGCAGCCTGCGCAGCTGGGCCATCGCGTCCCGCCCCGCGGTGGCGATGGCGTCGAAGCTGGCCTCGGCGCGGGCCGGGTCGTTGCGCACCACCAGCGGCCCCGACTCGGCCTGCACCACGATCAGCGCGACCGCGTGGGAGAGGATGTCGTGCATGTCGCGGGCGATCCGGGCGCGTTCGGCGCTGGTGGCCCGCTCGGCCTCCAGCTGCTGCTCCTGCTCCAGCCGGTGCGTGCGCTCCTCCAGCGCGAGGGTGTAGGCGGCGTTGGTGCGCACCGCCCAGCCCAGCAGGTACGCGGTGACCGTGCAGGTGATCAGGAAGGTGAACTCCTGGAACTCCATCGGGTCGAGCATGTTGTGCACCACCACCGCGAGCAGCGCCAGCGCCAGGGTGACCCGGCGGATCAGCGGTTCGCTGTGCCTGGCCACGGTGTAGACGCCGACCAGCGGGCCGTAGATGCTCCACACGTCCGGCAGGTCCAGCCCGATGTAGACCAGGTCGGCCACGCTGACCGCGAGCATGGTCAGCATCGGCGCCTGGCGGCGCAGCAGCAGCGGGAGCGCGGTCAGCGCCGCGACCAGGTAGCCCCACCACGGTGAGGCGCCGCTGATGCCGAAGGCCAGCGGCAGTTCCACTGCGAGCAGCACGAGGACGACGACCAGCAGGTCCGCCTGGCGGGCACTCAGGTTTTGCAGCGGGCGCGGCGGACGCCAGCCGAGTGGTGTGGACATGCGCGCTCCGAACCACTGCGCGACCAGGGCAGTACCCCCCAACCTACCGCCGGTGTGCGCGCTGGGGTCAGGTGCGGACGGGGTCCGGTTCTGCCGGTTCTGTGGGTCGCGGGGGTCCAGCTGCCACGGCGGGGTGGTCGAAGAGGTGGTCAGCGGCCGCACAACCGGCGTCCGCACCCGTCGCACCAGCCCCTCCTGCTTCGCCGCCTCCACCCGTGTCCTCCTCCCGCCCGCTGGGCGAACTCGATCAGCACCGCCCGGCTGACCTGGGAGTTCACCGCGAGGTCGGGGTGCCGGCCGGCAACGCGCGGTACTGCTCCACGGAGTAGGCGCCGGAGTCCGGCACAGGCGGATGCGACACCGCGACCGCCCTCCCAGGCACGCGCCAGGTCTGCCCCGTCACTGTCCACCCCGACCCCGCCCGCGCACCTCCGCTACCGGTGGCGATCTGGGCACCCGCCGGGGAGGTAGCGCCCGCACGGGGTCCGACCTGGGGACTAGGCCGCATGGCCGCCGAACGGCCCGGAGATGTCCGGTCAACTGGCCTTTGTGGACTGACCAGCGCCGCCCGGCTGTCTGTTGTGGACGGTCAACCCGCCGGACGGCGGTGCTGGTGCTTGTTTTCCTGATACGCCGCCACGGCCTTGCGCGAACTGCGCCAGACCCCGTCGGGTCCCTGCACCGCGTCCAGCCGCCCGCGCCGCGCCGCCTGCCGCAACGCGGCCAGAGTGAATTCCTCGGACACCAGCGCGGCCAGCGGCACCAGCCGGGCGGGCCCGGCCACGTTGGGCACGATGAACCGGTTGAGGTTGTCGTACATGGCCCTGGCGATCAGCTCGCCCAACGCGCCGCAGTCGCCGGAGTCGGCGCGCTGCAGCGCGGTGAGGTAGGCCTCCCGCTGGCGCTTGAAGATGACCACCGGCGGATAGCCGAGCCGGACCAGGATGAGGTTGAGCACCAGCCGTCCGGTGCGACCGTTGCCGTCCAGGAACGGGTGCACCCGCTCGAACTCGTTGTGCAGCCGGGCCAGTTCCTCCGCCAGCGGCCGCTCAGATGGTTCGCCACCGCGCAGGCGCCCGCCAGTCAGGCAGACCTCGTCCACCCACTCCTGCATCCGGACCGGCACCAGCGGCCAAGCAGGCGGCGTCATGCCGTCGGCGAAGGGCTGGATGTCGTGTTCGCGGAAGCAGCCCGGCCCTTCCCGGTCGGTCGCCTCCAGGTGCGGGGCCACGTCCCAGACTGGGGTCATCGCGGTGTGGTGCACCCGGCGGACCTCGCTGATGGTCAGCAACCGCCCGTCGTGCCAGTCGTCGGGTTCCAGCGCCTGGCCGTAGACCCAGCGCGCGGCGTCGGCGTAGCCGCGCACCTCGTTGTACTCCCCGAGCGGCTTGGCGCCGACCGCGCGGCCCTGCGCCAGCAGCGCCTGCACCTCACGCAGCACCAGCGTGTTGCCCTCCAGCGCGGTGGAGTGGTGCGCCTCCAGGTGCCAGATGTCGTCCCAGATCGACTGGGCTTCCTTGGGGCTGGGCAGGCCGCCGAACCGGGTGTTCAGCTCAACGAGGGCATGGTCGAGCCGCTGGTAGACGCTGGCCCTGCTCGGCCGTCCCCTGCTCGCCACCGCGACTCGCTCTCCCGGCCAGCGAAGTTGATACACCCCGGCCAGACCTAAATTAACTAATCAAGTAGGGCGGACGGTATCACTGAGCGAGACGAGAGTTCACCGAGCGCGCTCAGCGCACCCGCACCGTGCTCAGCAGCGCCGCGTGGTCGGAGTAGAAGACCCCCGGCCCGTGCCGGGGCAGCCGGGTGTCCAGCACCTGGCTGCCGGTCACCGTCGCGCCCCTGGCGAAGGTCAGGTCGATGCGCTGTGGAGTGATCATCCGCTCGGTCGGCTGCGGGCTCCAGGTGCGGCCCTCGGCGGCGCAGGCGTCCGGGTGGGCGGCGCGGAAGGTGTCGGTGAAGCCCGCCTCGACCAGCAGGTCGGTGGTGCGCAGCGGGTAGGTCATGCCGAAGTGGTTCGGGCAGCCCTGCCACCGCTCGGTCCAGTCACTGGCCGCGGGGGTGTTGAAGTCGCCGCCCAGGACGGCGGGGCCATCGGGCAGGTGGCGGGTGATGATCTCGGTCAGGTAGGTGGTCTGCGCGGTCTCCGCCTGGGCCACCGCCGCCGGGCTGTGCCGGGGTGGCTGGCCCGCGCGGATGGCGGCGGCGTTCTCGTCGATCAGGTAGCCGTTCCACGGGTCGGTGTAGGGCAGCCAGGTGTCGAACAGGTTGAGGTGCCTGCCGCCGGGCAGCCGGACCTGGACGCCGCCGAAGTTGAACGCGCTGACCTTGCCACCGGCCGGGGCCGGATAGGTCCTGGTCACCGGGTAGCGGGTGAAGATCCACAGGTTGTCGCCGCCGGTGCTGCTCGGCGTGATCTGGGTGCCGGAGTAGCGGCCCTTGCCCGCCCGGTCGGTCAGCGCCTGGCGGATCTTCTCGCCCGAGCCGTAGGTCTCCACCGCGAGCAGCACGTCCGGGCGGGTCGCCACGACCTGGTCCAGCAGCCGGGGCAGGTTGTCCGCGCCCGCGCCGAGGCCGCCGCGCCAGATGTTCCAGGTCAGCACCCGGACATCGGCTGGGGCGGCCTCGGCAGGGCCGGTCAGGCCGATGGTGAGGGCCAGTACGGACATGACCAGTCGGGACCACCGCATGCGGGGCAGGCTAGCGGTGGCCGGTGAACGGGAGATGGCGCGCAGTGGCCGGGGAATCCCGTCCCCCAGAACTGGATTCCCCGGCCACGACCAGCAAAGCGCCTCCCGGCCGCCAGTGGAACTCATTCGAACCCGCTCGAATCCGCGCTATGTTCGGCCGGTGATGCTGCTGCGCTGCGACGCCGTGACGGTGGCGAACATCCGGCTGTCGCACTCACCGATCATGGAAGCGGTCTGGTGGCTGAACCTGGCCGCGCGCGGTGGCAGGCACCCGGTCTTCGGCGACACCGGCGCGCTGGCCAGGGACGCGCTCGGCGCGGCCGAGGTCGACCTGGTCACCGACCTGCTCGCGCCGGAGGGCAACCACTACACGCCGGACCTGCTCACCCCGCAGCCCCGGCCGGGCGCGCCTGCCGAGGTGTTCCAGGCCCAGCTGGCCGACCTCGCGGGCAGTTCGGCGGAAGTGGTGCACACCCAGCTGCGGTACGCCGAGGACCACTGGGGCCGGCCGGTCTCGGCCAGGGTGCGGCGGCTGGCCGAGGCTGGCACGCTGGCCGGGCGGCTGGCCGAGGGGATCGAGACCTTCTGGCGGCTGGCGCTGGCCGAGGGCTGGGACCGGATCGAGGCGCTGGCCGAGGCCGATCTCAACGACCGGGCCAGGACGCTGGCCACCCGAGGGGTCGGCACCCTGCTGAGCACGCTGGACCCGAAGTGCCACTGGACCGGCTCGGCGGTGACCGTGGACAAGCCCTACTCGGTGGACCTCGACCTGTCCGGGCAGGCGATCGTGCTGGTCCCCTCGGTGCTCAGCTGGCCGAAGTTCATGCTCCAGTGCGACGACAAGCGGCAGGTCGCCCTCTACTACCCGGCCGCCAGGATCGGCCTGCGCGGCAGGCGGGACCCGGCCGAGCTGGCCAGGGTGGTCGGCGCGACCAGGGCCGCGCTGCTGGCCGACCTGGACGCGCCCCGCTCCACCGCGGAGCTGGCCCACCGGCACGAGCTGGCCGCGGCCACGGTGTCCTACCACCTGGGCGCGCTGCGCCGGACCGGCCTGGTCACCGCGCGCCGGGACGGCCGGTTCGTGCTCTACCAGCGCAGCGCGCAGGCTGATGCCCTGCTGGCCGCGTCCTAGAGCTCGAGCTCGGTGCCGTCCGGTGGTGCGGACACCCCGGCGGCCAGCACCTCGGCGTGTTCCGGTGAGTCCGGGTCCAGCACCGGGTTGGTGTTGTTCAGGTGGGTCAGGATCCGGCGCTTGCTGGGGAAGCGGGACAACACGTCCAGGCCGCCGCCCGGACCGGCGATCGGGATGTGCCCCATGGACTTCTGGTCCGCGTCCGCCTTCTTCCCGGTGGCCCCGGACATCTCCGCGGCGGAGTGGAAGGTGCCGTCGATGATCACGCAGTCGGCGTCGCCGACGAACTCGTCGAAGCCCTCGGGCCACTCGCGCAGGCAGGGCGCGTAGACCAGCGCGCCGCCGGTGGCCGGGTCGGTGATCCGGTAGGCCACCACCCACGGACCGTCCATTGTGGACTCTGTGGCGTACCGGGGTCGCTTGCCACTGACCGGGAACGCGGTCACCGCCAGCTCGCCGCCGAGGGTGAAGGCGGTGCCGGGCTCGACGGTGTGCCAGGACCAGCTCCGGTAGTGCGCCAGCACCCCGCGCAGCCCGAAGTCCTCGGTCAGCCCGTGCAGCACCGCCGCAGGGGCCCAGACGTCCAGGTCGTCGCCCTCGCGCAGCAGCATCAGGCCAAGCGAGTGGTCCAGCTCCGCGTCGGTGAGCAGCACGCCGCGCAGCGGGGTGTCCCTCGGTGGCTTGGGGCGGAACTGGTTGTGCGCCAACAGTTGTGCGCGGATGTCCGGGCTGGCGTTGACCAGGAACCAGCGCTCGCCGGTGGCGCTGACCGCGATGCCGTCCTGGCTGCGGTGGGCCAGCTGGCCGTCCCGGCCGGCGGCGCACATCCGGCAGGCGCAGTTCCACTGCGGGAAACCGCCGCCTGCCGCCGTGCCCAGCAGCAGAACCCTCATCGCGCTCCTCGTTCGGTGGCGAGCCAGCGCATCGCCAGCGGCGCGTCCAGCGGCTCGGCGGCCTCGTGGTGGCGGGCCAGGATGGTGTCGATGATCGGCCGGTCCGGCGAGCGGGAGCACACCGGGTCGGTGGCCGCGGCGTCGCCGGTGAGCAGGAACGCCTGGCAGCGGCAGCCGCCGAAGTCGGTCTCCTTGCGCGGGCAGGCCCGGCAGGTCTCGCTCATCCAGTCGGTGCCGCGGTAGGCGTTGAAGGACTCGCCCTGGTACCAGATCTCGGCCAGCGGCCGGTCCTTCACGTTCTCCAGCTCGAGCGTGCTGATCGCGGTGGCCGCGGGGCAGGGCAGCACATCGCCGTTGGGCGCCACGGTCAGCTGCCGCGCGCCCCAGCCGTGCATGCACGGTTTCGGGTAGTCCTCGTAGTAGTCGGCCACCACGTAGACCACCTGCATCCGTCCGGCCAGCCGCTTGGTCGCCGCGCGCACGATCGGCTCCGCGGTGGCCAGCTGTGCCCTGGTCGGCATCAGCTGCGCCCGGTTCTTCAGCGCCCAGCCGTAGTACTGGGTGTTGGCCAGCTCCAGCCGGTCCACGCCCATGGCCTCGGCCATGGCGATGATCTCGCCGATCCGGTCGTGGTTGAGCCGGGTGAGCACCACGTTCCCGGTCAGCGGCAGGCCAACTTTGCGCACCACCTCGGCCGCGGCCAGCTTCCGGTCGTGCGCGCGGGCGCCCGCGACCTGGTTGCCCCGCACCGGGTCCGAGTCCTGAATGGACAGTTGCACGTGCGCCAGTCCCCGGTCGGCCAACTCGCGCAGCACCGGCTCGGTCAGGCCGAGCCCGCTGGTCACCAGGTTCACGTAGCAGCCGAGCTCGCTCGCGTGCTCCACCAACTCGCGGAGGTCGTGGCGGGCAAGGGGTTCGCCGCCGGACATGTGCACCTGGAGCACGCCGAGCTCGCGGGCCTGGGTGAGCACCGAACGCCACTGCTCGGTGCTCAGCTCGTTGTTCTTGGCGATCAGCTCCAGCGGGTTGGAGCAGTAGGGGCAGTGCAGCGGGCAGCGGTGGGTCAGCTCGGCGAGCATGCCCAGCGGCGGCTCGGCCTCAGGCATCCGGCACCTCCAGCTCCACGATCCGCCGCTCCCGCAGCGCGATCAGCAGCTCGGCCACATCGGAGACGGAAACCCCTTGGTAGCGCTCGGAAAGCAGCTTCACCACGGCGTCGACGTCGTTGACCCCGTCGCAGTGCGAGAGCACCGCGGCCGCGGTCGGGTTGGGCACCAGCACGCCCTCGGGGAAGAGCAGCACGTGCGTCTCGCGGACCTTGTCGTAGCTCAGCCGCACCCCTCGGCGCAGCCGCGGCCGGGTGGTTCCGGTGATCTCGCTCATCCGGCTATCCCTTCGCCGCGGCACGCTCGATCGAGTCCAGCATGGACCACAGCACGTCGCACTTGAAGCTCAGCGCGGCCACCGCGGCGTCCTGGAGCTCCCGGGTGACGCAGTGCTCCAGCACCAGGTCCACGGTCTCCTTGCCTTCGCCTGCGACCTTGTCGATGCGGGTGGTGAAGTAGGCGAGGTCCTCCCGCCTGATCCACGCGTAGTTGGCCAGCACATCGGCAACCCGTTGGCGCATCAGGTGTCCGGCGAACATCTCGGTCAGCCCGGAGGCGATCCCGATGATCCAGGGCTGCTGCCGGGCGAAGGTGACGTAGGCGTCCACCGCGAACCGGGTGCCCGGCGCGACGTGCCGCTGGTCCAGCACTTCCTCGCGGCTGAGGCCGACCGCCTGGCACAGCCGCAGCCAACTCTCCGCGCCGCCCTCGCCCTCGGTCCTGCCGTCGTGGTAGACGATCCGGTCCAGCCAGTGCCGCCGGACCTCGGGCAGCGGGCAGTTGCTGATGATCGCCGCGTCCTTCTGCGGCAGCATGCACTGGTAGTACCAGCGGTTGGCCGCCCAGGTGCGCAGCTCGTGCTCGCTCAGCTCACCGGCGTGCATCCGCTGGTGGAAGGGGTGGGTTCCCCAGTAGCGGTGGGACAGACCCCGCAACGCGGCGAGGAAGTCCTCGCGCGACAACACATCCTGGCTGGCAGCCATCTCCGCACTACCTTTCGGGGGAGCTCCGACAGTGCTGGCGGCGGCGGAGGCGGGTGGGAGCCACAGGGCCGCGGCTCCCACCCTGGATGAGCATCAGTCCATGCGGGCCGCGTACGCGGTGACCTCCATGGGCGTGTCGTACTCGGTGAATTCCGGACGGGTCCACACTTCACGAGTTTCCATAACGCTCACTCCTCGGATCACGGGCGGTCCGCCGCCGAACCGCCCTCTCCATCGCTCATGGCGAGCGACACCACGCTAGACACGTTTTTCGCCCGGCCGCCAGACGCCGTTCGTATTTTTCAGGGAACTTTCCAGACGGCGTTGACAGGCCTAGCGGTAAGCGCTTGCCTTGGGTAGGGTCGGCCAAACTGCAAACGGTTACATCCGACCCTGTGCCGCCGCCATCCCGCCGCCGTTCCCGCACTCCACCGGCATGATCAGGAGGGGCACGATGCACGCTCGACGGAGAACAGTCATCGGAGCTGTGGTCGCCGCCGCGACCGCCACCGCCGCGTTCGCCGCACCGATGGCCACCGCGTCCGAGGCCTCGCCCATGGCGATCAAGCAGATCGCCTCCGGGCTCAACCAGGCGTGGGCCGTGGACTGGCTGCCCGATGGCACCGCCCTGTTCACCGAGAAGGACAGCAAGAAGATCCGCAAGATCGACAAGGCCGGCAAGGTCTCGGACGTGCAGACCATCCCGGGGGTCAGCGTCACCAAGGAGGCCGGGCTGCTCGGCATCGCGGTCTCCCCGACCTACGCCGCGGACCAGCTGGTCTTCATCTACTACACCACCGGCAGCGACAACCGGATCGCCAAGCTCAAGCTGGGCCAGGCCCCGCAGCCGATCGTGACCGGCATCCCGCGCGGTTCCTCCTTCCACCACGGCGGCCGGATCGCCTTCGGGCCGGACGGCTTCCTCTACGCGGGCACCGGCGACGGCCAGAACAGCGCCAACGGCCAGAACAAGAACTCCCTCGGCGGCAAGATCCTCCGCATCACCAAGGACGGCGCGGCCGCGCCGGGCAACCCGTTCAACAGCCGGGTCTACTCCTACGGGCACCGCAACGTGCAGGGCCTGACCTGGGTCGGCGCCCAGCTCTACGCCACCGACATCGGCGCCAGCAAGGTCGACGAGCTGAACAAGATCGACGCCGGCAAGAACTACGGCTGGTCGACCTGCGAGGGCCCCTGCGGCAACCCCGGCATGACCAACCCGGTCAAGACCTGGTCGACCTCCTCGGCGACCCCGAGCGGCCTGGCCCACTACAAGGGCAGCCTCTACATCGCCTCGCTCAAGGGCGGCACGTACAAGACCAACCTGAGCGGCTCCGGCGGCAAGATCTACACCAACCTGGGCCGCACCCGCGCCGCGCAGGCCGCGCCGGACGGTTCGTTGTGGATCATCACGCCGGGCGGCATCTACACCTCCGACGGCAACTGAGTCCGCACCGCGATCGGGGCCCGTGGTCTTCCGGACCCGGGCCCCTCCGCGACATGATCGGGCCATGCCCAACACGCGGCGGTCCGCTCGGGATGCCGTCCGCCTGCGCCCGCTGCGCTGGTGGTGGATCGGCGGAGCGGTCCTGCTGGTGCTCGGACTCGGGGTCGCCACCGGTTTCGCGTTGTGGCCGCGCGCGACCAGCCTGACCGACGCCGAGCGGGAGCGGGCCGCGATGGAAGCGATCCGCACCGCGCTGACTGCGGCGGGCGGGACGGCGGCCGCGCTGGCGCTGCTGCTCGCGGTGCGCCGCCAGCGCACCACCGAGGTGGCCCTGGACCTGCAGGACCTCGCCGCCACCGACACCCGGCACGATGCCACCGAACGCCGGGTCACCGAGCTGTACACCAAGGCGGCCGAACAACTCGGCTCGGACAAGGCCCCGGTCCGGCTGGCCGGCCTGCACGCGCTGGAACGCCTGGCCCAGGGCACCCCTGAGCACCGGCAGACCATCGTCAACGTGCTGTGCGCCTACCTGCGGATGCCGGTCGCGGACCCCGATCCCGGGCAGGAACGCCAGGTCCGGCTGACCGCGCAGCACATCCTGGCCGCGCACCTGCGCCCGGACCGGGACGCCGACGGCCAGATGACCAACGACAACTTCTGGCCCGGCATCGCGCTCGACCTGTCCGGGGCCACCCTGGTCGAGTTCAACCTCTCCGGCGGTGAGGTGGGCGCGGCCGTGTTCGTCGGCACCGCCTTCGAAGGCGACGCCCGGTTCAGCGCGACCCGCTTCACCGGCCGCGCCCTGTTCACCCACGCCGTGTTCAACGGCAACGCGCGGTTCGCCAGGGCGGTGTTCGCGGACAAGGCGGTGTTCCGCTCAGCGCGGTTCGCCGGCGAGGCGTCCTTCCGCAACGCGGAGTTCCACGGCGACACCGGTTTCCGCGGCGCGCGGTTCGAGCAGGACGCCTGGTTCACCAACACCGCCTTCCGCAATGACGCCTGGTTCACCAGCGCCCGGTTCGACCGCTGCGCCCGGCTGACCGGGGCGAGCTTCCGCGGTGACAGCCGGTTCGCCGAGGTGCGCTTCGCCGGTCCCGCGTGGATCCGGCAGGTGCACTTCCACGGCGACGCCTCGTTCCACCAGGCCAGGTTCGAGGACACGGCCGCGTTCACCGGCACCCGCTTCGACGGTGCGGCCGGGTTCGCCGAGGCGCACTTCGCCGCGGCCGTGCTGTTCACCGGCGCGCGGCTGCCGGAACCGCGGTGACCCGGCTCAGGCCCGCTCGGCCACCACGATCCGGTTGTCGTCGTAGCCCAGCTGCCCGCCGACCCACTCCCCGCCGCAGGTCACCAGCACCAGGCGGTGGTTGCCGGTCTGGGCGAACAGCGACTCCGCGCGTTGCGGCAGCTGGTCCTTGTGCACGGTGTGCACCTCGGTGATCCGGTAGTTGTGGGTCTTGCCGGTGGCGTCCTTGACGGTGACCTTCTGGCCCTTGTCACTGCGCCACAGCTCGGCGAAGGGGCCGGTGGCGCCCTTCCAGTTCACGTGCCCGGCCAGCACGGTCGCGCCCTTGGCCGCGTCCAGGCCCGCGCCCCACCAGGTGGCGTCGCGGACGCCGTCGGGGACCGGGAGCACGCCGTCCGGAGCCACCTCGCGGCGGACCAGGGTGGCGGTGCCGCCCTCGGGCAGGCGGACGGTGCCGGGGCGCTGACCGCCCGCGGGCTGGGTGATCTGGTTGGGCTGGCCCGGTTTGGGCGGGGTGGTGGTCGTGGTGGTGGGCTGCGCCGGGTTGCCGCCGCCGGGCTGGCCCCAGCGGATCAGCGGCGCGTCGCCCAGGTCGGTCAGCGGGCGGGCCCGCAGCGGTGACGGCGGAGGGTTCTCCACCGCCACCGGCTCGCCGACGACCGTGGTAGTCAGCTGGGAGGCGCTGAGCCCGGCGGCCAGGCACGCGAGGGCCACGCCGAGCAGGCCGAGGCCGGCCACCCGCGCGCGGTTGTCGCGTTTGGTCTCACCGGGATACAGCGATCTTCCCATGGGTCACCGCTGCTGCGGGCGTCGACGCAGAGCCATGACGCCCAGCGTAGCCATGACCAGGGTGAAAATGGCGAATCCGACCAGTCCCGCCGGTTCCACCTGGGTGACCGTGGCGGCCTGGGCCACCGGGCGCTCCGGCTGGTCACCGGCCGGGATCACCCTGGGCACCACCGGTTTCTTCGGCACGTTGGCCTTGTTGGTCAGCGACAGCGCCAGGGTGTTGCCCGGCGCCACCGTGCCGCAGACCGTCGGCGGCTTCTTCGGGTCGAAGCCCTCCTCGTAGCCCTTGGCCGGGATCAGCTCGACCAGGCAGATCTCCTGCGGGGTGCGCAGGTCGGCCACCGAGACCTGGCCGTCGTCGCCGGTCTTGACCACCAGCGGCTTGCCGTCCACCCCGGTCAGCGGCGACCCGTCCTGCTTCGCCGCGGGCGCTTCCTTGTCCGCGGCGGTGATCCGCAGCGTCACACCGGGGATGGCCGCGCCACTGGCCGCGTCCACCTTGCCGATCTTGACGATGCCCGGCTGGGTCACCGCGGGCACGGTGGCCTCGGCCGAGACCGGGGACTGCCCGCCGGTGGTCAGCGCGCGCTGGGCGGTGGGCTTGTTCGGCAGCAGCAGCACCGGGTCGGCGTTCGGGCTCTCCACGGTGGCCACCAGCTTGGGGTTGGGGCCCTTCGGGGTGACCGCGAGCACCAGCGGCTTGCCGTTGGCCGGGGTCTTGACCTCGCCGTCACCGGCTTCCCCGGCCAGCTCGGCGTCCACCGCCTTCAGCTTCACCGGCACCCCGGCGACCGGCTGGCCCTTGGCCGAGTTGACCACCACGGTCCAGTTGCCCGGCTTGCCGATCAGCTGCCCCTCCTTGGGCGCGGTCACGGTCAGCGTCCACGGGCCGTAGTGCGCGTCCGCGTCGGCCTGGAGCCTGGTGACCGCCTGCCGGGCCTCCGGCGAGAGGCCGTTGAGGTGGAAGTCGACGTCGTAGCCGATGCGGGCGGAGTTGTTCGTCTTGGCCAGCAGCTTCGGGTCCTTGGTGCCCGAGGTCCAGCTGTGCAGCAGGTGCGCCAGCGCGGCGGCCTCCGGTTTCGAGGCGGTGTCCTGGTAGCGCAGCAGCAGGTAGGAGATCTTGGCCTTGGTCTCGGCGGTCAGCGGGGTGTTCCACTTGGTGGTCAGCCCGTCCTTGCTGGGGGTGTACTCGATCCCGTCGCCGGGCTCGTCGAGGGCGAACCGGACGCACCAGACCTGCCTGCCGCGCCAGGTGTAGGAGCCGATCCAGTCGTCTCCCTTGGGGCGGCCCTGGTACTCCTGTGGTGGTGTGTGCTCGCCGATGCGCTCCCCGGCGGCCAGCGCCGAACCGGGGATCGCCAGCCCGAGGCCGCCGGCGGCGAGTGTCACACTCAGCGCCCCGACCAGCAGATTTCTAAGGCCAGGCATGAAAGCTCCTTGGTAGCTACGGCCTGTCACCACGCATGCTGTCGGGGTCGCCGGGCGAGCCGCAATCGGCCTTTAGAACTACGCAAGCAGGTGACGCTGTGGTGTCCCCCACTTTGACGTCTAGACCATTCGGCGCAACCAGCTGATCTTGTCGGACTACGTTTCGATCCCTAACGGACTCGTCCTCATAACCCAGAGCGAAGACCAGGGGGCGCGTGAGACGATGATGATGCGAGTAAAGTCAGCTTTACCTGTCATGGAACCGGTCCGCGCCTTTGGACGTTGTACCGGGTGACGGCGCGAGCACGCTCCAGGAGGACCAGGTGCGCACTAGCAGTAACCCGGCGTTCCGTAACTTGCCCACCCAGGGCTCCGGTTACGCGACGTTCAACACCGGTGGCCAGGCGGCCCCCGGCTACCAGGCTGGCTACCAGCAGCAGCCGTACGACTCGCGGCCAGGGGTTTCCGAGCGTCCGATGACCGTGGACGACGTGGTGCTCAAGACCGCGACGTCGTTCGGTGTCACTCTGGTCGCCGGCTTCCTGACCGCCTTCTTCCAGGCCTACTACCTGGCCCTGCCGGCCGTGCTGGTCGGGTTCGGGGTCGGCCTGTTCCTGTCCTTCCGTCCGCGGCCGTCCGCGCCGCTGACGCTGACCTACGCGGTGGCCCAGGGTGTCGCGCTGGGCGCGATCAGCGCCCTGATGGACCTGCGCTTCCCCGGCATCGTGGTGCAGGCGCTGATCGGCACCGCCGGTGTGTTCGCCGGCATGCTGGTCGTCTACAAGACGGGTGCGATCCGGGTCACCCCGAAGCTCACCCGCTGGGTGATCGGCGCGCTGGTCGGCGTGCTGGTGCTGATCCTGGCCAACATCGTGGCCGGCTTCTTCGTCCCCGGCGGCCTCGGCCTCCGCGACGGCGGCGCCATCGCGATCATCTTCAGCATCATCGTGATCGGTGTGGCGGCCTTCGCGCTGCTGCTCGACTTCGACCAGGCCGACGAGATGATCCGCTCCGGCATGGACGCGAAGTGGGCCTGGTACGCGGCCTTCGGCCTCACCGCCACCATCGTCATGCTGTACCTGGAGATCCTGCGCCTGCTCAGCTACTTCCGGCAGGACTGACCCTCCACCGCAAGACAAACGAGAAGGCCCCCGGTGCTCCCGGGGGCCTTCCTCGTTTCTATGCCGCCAGACAGCTCAGCTGAGCCGCTCCAGGACCATCGCCATGCCCTGACCGCCACCGACGCACATCGTCTCCAGCCCGATGCTCTTGTCGTGCCAGGACAGCGAGTTCAGCAGCGTGGTGGTGATCCGCGCCCCGGTCATCCCGAACGGATGCCCGACCGCGATCGCCCCGCCGTTGACGTTGACCTTCTCCAGCGGCACGCCCAGGTCGCGGTAGGAGGGGATCACCTGGGCCGCGAAGGCCTCGTTGATCTCCACCAGGTCCACGTCGTCCACGCTCATGCCCGCTCGCTTGAGCGCCTGCTGGGAGGCCTGCACCGGGCCGAGGCCCATGATCTCCGGGGACAGCGCGGACACGCCGGTGGAGACGACCCGTGCCAGCGGGGTGATGCCGAGCTGCTTGGCCCTGGTGTCGCTCATGATCACCAGGGCCGCCGCGCCGTCGTTGAGCGGGCAGCAGTTGCCCGCGGTGACCCGCCCGTCCGGCCGGAACACCGGGTCCAGGGTGGAGACCTTCTCGTACGTGGTGCCGGCGCGGGGGCCGTCGTCGGCGCTGACCACGGTGCCGTCGGGCAGCTCGACCGGGGTAATCTCGCGGGCCCAGAAGCCGTTCGCGATCGCCTTCTCGGCCAGGTTCTGCGAGCGGACGCCGAAGTGGTCCATGTCCTCGCGGGTCACGCCCTTGGCCAGGGCCAGGTTCTCCGCGGTCTGGCCCATCGGGATGTAGACGTCGGGCAGCAGCCCGGACTCGCGCGGGTCCACCCACTCGCCCGCGCCGTGCTCGGCGGCGTGCTGGGTGCGCGCCTGCGCGTCGGCGAAGCGCGGGTTCTGGGTGTCCGGCCAGCCGTCGGAGTTGCCGCGCGCGTAGCTGGAGACCATCTCCACGCCTGCGCTGATGAACACGTCACCCTCGCCTGCCTTGATCGCGTGCAGCGCCATCCGGGTGGTCTGCAGGCTGGAGGCGCAGTAGCGGGTGATGGTGGTGCCGGGCAGGTGGTCGAACCCGGCCAGCACGGCGACCGCGCGGCCCATGTTGAAGCCCTGCTCACCGCCGGGCAGGCCGCAGCCGAGCATCAGGTCGTCGATCTCGCGCGGGTCCAGCTCCGGGACCTTCGCCAGCGCCGCCTTGACCATCATCGCGGTCAGGTCGTCGGCGCGGACGTCCTTCAGGGAGCCCTTGTTGGCGCGGCCGATGGGGGAGCGGGCCGTCGCCACGATCACGGCTTCAGGCATGTCGAGAACTCCTTTGTTCGCCTGAAGCGCAGCCTACTGTCCGGTAACGGCGGCGGAGTGTGACGTTGCCGGGGGCACCTGCTTGAGCCGCTGGTTCAGCTTGGCCACCAGCTTCGCGGTCGGCCGCCGCGCCTCGGCCGCGGCCGAACGGGTGGGCTGGGTGGGCAGCGGGCCGCCGTCCCAGACTCCCGCGGCCGCGCACAGCTCGGGCAGCAGCACCTGGGTCGCCGCGGCGTACCCGGCCGCGGACGGGTGGAACATGTCCTTGCTGAACAGCTCGGCCGGCCTGGTCAGGAACTCCGGCGAGAGCAGGTCGGCCAGCGCCACCGGCTGTCCGCCGGCCAGCAGCACCGCTCTGCGCTGGGCCCTGGCCAGGGTGAGGCTCCAGGACCGCACCAGCGAGCGCAGCGGCTGCGCGATCGGCCGGATCGCGCCCAGGTCGGGGCAGGTGCCCACGACCACGGCGGTGCCGGTCTCGGTCAGCCTGCGCACCGCGGCGCCCAGCAGCAGCGCGCAGGCGCCAGGGCTCAGCCGCGCGGTCACGTCGTTGCCGCCGATGATCACCAGCGCCACGTCCGGCGGGGTGCGCAGCGCGGCATCGGTCTGGCCGGCCAGCTCGCGGCTGGTGGCCCCGCTGATCGCGTGGGTGAGCAGCCGCACCGGCCGCTCGGACTCCTCGGCCAGCCCCCTGGCCAGCAGCACTCCCGGCAGTTCCTCGTCGGTGTCGCAGCCGACCCCGGCCGCGGAGGAGTCGCCGAGCACGGCGAAGACGAGCGGGTCGCCGGTGATCCGGGGGTCGGCCGGGTCCAGCGGCCCGACGCCCTCCGGCAGGTACACGCCGTCGGCGCGCAGCGGCGCGCCCGGCACTCCGATGATCTTCCGGGCTCGCTTGGACTGCTCGGTCAGCAACCCGTACGCGGCGCCGGAGAGCCCGCCGATCGCACCCGCGGTGAACACCGCGGCGCGGAGAACGCGCAATCCGAACATGGCCCGTCTCCCCTCCGCCTGGTGGTTCCCCCAATGGCCCCACTCACCAGCTGTTAACCCAGTGTTCCGTAAGTAAGGCCGAACGGGTTAACGCCAGGCAGACATTTTTACTTCCCACTTTCGGATGAGGCGACGATTCAACGCCTGGGCCAGCGGGACTGCGCAAAGGGTGATTCGCGCCTCAGGCGCGGTCGGCGGAGAAGGGCAGCTCGGCCCGGTGCAGCGGGTCGTCGTAGTGCCCGAGCAGCGCGGAGAGCTGGTGGCCCAGCCCGGTGAGCGGGAACGGGATGGCCTTGCCCTCGAAGGACGGCTCCAGTAGCGCGGACTCCAGCAGGTCGGCGCCGCGCCCGAAGGTCAGCGCGAACAGGCGGCCGTCCACCTCGGCCAGCAGGGCGGAGTCGGCAGCCCCGGTGCCGGAGAGCGCGAAGTGCTCGGCCAGCTCCTCCGGACCAGGCTCGCCCGGCTCGTCGCGCGTGGCGAGCACGCAGGAGAAGTCCAGCTCAGCGAGGGGGAGCAGGCAGACCACGGCGGCCTGGTCCTGGCCGGGCAGCGCGAGCACGTCCCCGAAGGAGAGGGCGTCGGTGGTGAACAGGTGCACCGTGAGTTTCATGGTTACCCCCGACGCGAGCCCGGAACGGATCTTTCCGACAGGCCAAGAATACGTGACCGGGCGGTGGCCGACCGCCGCCAAGAGTGGCACGCGCCACGGAGTAACAGCGATCGGGTGACGGCCGGGGTGAGCCGCTCGGTCCGGGGCCTTCACCCGGTCTCGACCGCCCCACGGCGCGACCGGCGGCGCCTTGCCGCTCGCACCGTGTGACGGCCGGTACCAGGCAAAGGCCCCGGACCGAGCGGCTACGCTGACCCGGACGTCTCAACTACTGGGAGGACCGCGCGGTGGAGTACGCCGAGCACGTGATGGACCTGGTCGGCAACACCCCGCTGGTCAGGCTGAACTCGCTGACCGACGGCCTGAAGCCGCTGGTCCTGGCCAAGATCGAGTACCTGAACCCCGGCGGCAGCGTGAAGGACCGCATCGCGCTGCGCATGATCGAGGCGGCCGAGGCCTCCGGTGAGCTCAAGCCCGGCGGCACCATCGTGGAGCCGACCTCGGGCAACACCGGCGTCGGCCTGGCCCTGGTCGCCCAGCGCAAGGGCTACCGCTGCGTGTTCGTCTGCCCGGACAAGGTCAGCGAGGACAAGCGCAACGTGCTCAAGGCCTACGGCGCCGAGGTCGTGGTCTGCCCGACCGCGGTCGCGCCGGAGCACCCGGACTCCTACTACAACGTCTCCGACCGCCTGGTCAGCGAGATCCCCGGCGCCTGGAAGCCCAACCAGTACGCCAACCCGAACAACCCGCTCTCGCACTACCACTCCACCGGCCCCGAGCTGTGGCAGCAGACCGACGGCCGGATCACCCACTTCGTGGCCGGCGTGGGCACCGGCGGCACCATCTCCGGCACCGGCCGGTACCTCAAGGACGTCTCCGACGGCAAGGTCAAGATCATCGGCGCCGACCCGCACGGTTCGGTGTACTCCGGCGGCACCGGGCGGCCGTACCTGGTCGAGGGCGTCGGCGAGGACTTCTGGCCGACCACCTACGACCGCACGGTGTGCGATGAGATCGTCGAGGTCTCCGACGCGGACTCCTTCGACATCACCCGCCGCCTGGCCCGCGAGGAGGGCCTGCTGGTCGGCGGTTCCTGCGGGATGGCCGCGGCGGCCGCGCTCAAGATCGCCGAGGGCCTGACCGAGGACGACGTGGTGGTCGTGCTGCTGCCGGACAGCGGCCGCGGCTACCTGTCCAAGGTCTTCAACGACTCCTGGATGGCCTCCTACGGCTTCCTCACCGCCGACCACAGCAGCGCCTCGGTGGGCGATGTGCTGCGGCGCAAGGACGGCACCCTGCCCGAGCTGGTGCACGTGCACCCGAACGAGACCGTCGCGGACGCCATCTCGGTGCTGCGCGAGTTCGGCGTGTCCCAGATGCCGGTGGTCAACGCCGAGCCGCCGCTGATGGCCGCCGAGGTCGCCGGCGCGGTCAACGAGAAGGACCTGCTGGACGCGCTGTTCGCGGGCAAGGCCGCGCTGGCCGACCGGGTGGAGACGCACATGTCCCCGCCGCTGCCCACCATCGGCGCTGGTGAGACGATCAGCACCGCGATGAAGGCGCTCACCGACGCCGACGGCGCGATGGTGCTCATCGACGGCAAACCGGCCGGTGTCGTCACCCGGCAGGACGTGTTGGGCTTTCTCGCCGGCAGATAATGCCGCGTTGGGACTACGCCCGTTCGGAGCATCCGATAGCGTTGCCGCAACCACACGACGGCCAGCCACCCCGAAGGGGGTAAGGAACCCGATGAGCGCTCCGCAGCCGCCCCAGCAGCCATACCAGGGCCAGGGTGGGCAGCCGCAGGCTGATCCGCAGAGTGGCGCGGCCGACCCGACGCCATCTCCGGCGCAGGGTCTGCCGACGACCACGCACACGCCGCACGCCGACACCACCCAGGTGATCTCCTCGGCGCTGGGCTCCTCTGCGGGGCAGCAAGCGGCGCCCGCCAACCCGGAGGCCACCCAGGTGGTCCAGCCGGGTGCCACCCCGGCCGCGCCGGCGCCGGATGCCACCCAGGTGGTGCCGCCCGGCCAGCAGCCGCCGGTGACACCGCAGTACACCCCGCCGTCCTTCGCCCAGCAGGGCGGCCAGCAGCCCACCGGGCCGCAGGCGCAGCCGCAGCAGCAGTGGGGTCAGCAGCCCCAGCAGCCGCAGCCGGGCCAGCAGCAGTGGGGCCAGCAGCAGCAGGCACAGCCCGGCTACCCGCAGACCGGCGGCCAGCCCCAGCAGCAGTGGGGTCAGCAGCCGGGCACCGGCCCGCAGCCGCAGCAGCAGTGGGGCCAGCAGGCCCAGCAGCAGCCCGGCCAGCAGCAGTGGGGCCAGCAGCCGCAGCAGGGCTACGGCCAGCAGCAGCAGGGCTGGGGTGGCCAGCAGCAGGGCTACGGCGCGCAGCCCTACGGCCAGTCCGGTGGCGGCAGCAACACGCTGCCGATGGCCATGTGGGTCACGGTCGGCATCACCGGTCTGGTGCTGATCCTGAACATCATCAGCCTGATCAACCTGGCGGGCATCCCCTCGCGCTACGCCACCGCCGGGCTCTACGTGCCCGTCATCATCGGCATGCTGATCGCCGCCGGTGTTGGCGTGCTGGGCTTCCTGGCCGGCTCGCAGGGCGCCAACTGGGCCCGGATCACCATCACCGTGCTGGCCGGTATCGGTGTGCTCGGTGGCCTCGTCTCGCTCGGCAGCATCGGCATGATCGGGATCCTGGGCATCCTGCCGCTGCTGTTCTGGGTCACCATCCTGGTGGTCTGGTGGCTGCCGTCGACCACGGCGGGCATGAAGCTCAAGCAGGCGCAGCGCCCGCAGCAGGGCGGCTACCCGCAGCAGCCCTACGGCCAGGGTGGCGGCGGTTACCCCGGCTACTGAGCCACCGCGCAAGCTGTAAGCGAAACTTCAGCCCCCGGCCCGACAAGGCCGGGGGCTGATCGTTTACCGAGCACGTAGGCTCGGCCCCATGAACGACGGCTTCGCGACCAGGGCCATTCACGCCGGCCAGGAACCCGACCCCACCACCGGGTCGGTCATCGTGCCGATCCACGCCACCTCCACCTACGCCCAGGACGGCGTCGGCGGGCTGCGCGGCGGCTATGAGTACTCCCGCACCGGGAACCCCACCCGGACCGCGCTGGAGACCTGCCTGGCCTCGCTGGAGGGCGGCAGGCACGCGCGGGCGTTCGCCTCCGGCATGTCCGCCACCGACGCGGTGCTCCGCTCGGTGCTGCGCCCCGGCGACCACCTGGTCATCCCGGACGACGCCTACGGCGGCACCTTCCGCCTGGTGGACAAGGTGCTCTCCCAGTGGGGCATCGAGCACACCCCCGTCCCGCTGTCCGATGTGGACGCGGTGCGCGCGGCGATCCGGCCCAGCACCAAGGTGATCTGGGTGGAGACGCCCACCAACCCGCTGCTCAACATCGCCGACATCGCCGCGCTGGCCAGCCTGGCGCAGACCGCGGGCGCGAAGCTGGTGGTGGACAACACCTTCGCCTCGCCGTACCTGCAGAACCCGCTGGAGTTCGGCGCCGACGTGGTGCTGCACTCCACCACCAAGTACATCGGCGGCCACTCCGACGTGGTCGGCGGCGCGCTGGTCACCGACGACGACGAGCTGGCCGAGAAGTTCGCCTTCATCCAGAACGGCGCGGGCGCGGTGCCCGGCCCGTTCGACGCCTGGCTGACCCTGCGCGGGCTGAAGACCCTCGCGGTCCGGATGGAGAAGCACAGCGACAACGCCGAGCTGGTCACCCAGGCCCTGCTCGACCACCCCAAGGTCGGCGCGGTGCTCTACCCGGGCCTGAGCGACCACCCCGGCCACCACGTGGCGGCCAAGCAGATGCGCCGCTTCGGCGGCATGGTCTCCTTCACCGTCACCGGTGGCGAGCAGGCCGCGCTGGACGTGTGCGCCAGGACCAGGCTGTTCACCCTGGCCGAGTCCCTCGGCGGGGTGGAGTCGCTGATCGAGCACCCCGGCAAGATGACGCACGCCAGCACCGCGGGCTCGCTGTTGCAGGTCCCCTCGGACCTGGTGCGGGTGTCGGTGGGCATCGAGGACGGCGCGGACCTGGTCGCCGACCTGCTGCAAGCGCTGGGCTGAGCCGTCCGGAGGTGGGGCCTGCCCCCGGATGACCTCGGCAGCGCACACCAGTGTGCGGCTTCCGGGCGCTGACCAGGATCTACAGCCATGGCAAGTCAGCGAATGCACCTCACCAGGCGGGCCCTGCTCGCCACCGCCGTGGTCGCGACGGGAGCCCTGCTCGCTCCCGTCGCGGCCCAGGCGAGCCCGCCCCAGCGGGACCCGGTCCGGGCGCTGGAACAGGCCGCGCACCCGTTGCGCGCCACCGAACCCGGTCGCGGCACCGCCGACCTGCGCGCGCTGGGCCGGATGATCGGCGATGCCTCCGTGGTCGGCCTGGGCGAGGCCACCCACGGCTCGCACGAGTTCTTCGCCATGAAGGAGCGGGTCTTCCGCTACCTGGTGGCGGAGAAGGGTTTCCGGGCCTTCGCGCTGGAGCTGAGCTGGCCGGCCGGGCTCAGGATCAACGAGTTCCTGCAGTCCGGCAGGGGCGAGGCCAGGGCCATCGTCAAGGAGACGCTGAGCGGGTCACCGTGGGACCGCGAGGAGTTCGTCAGCCTCATCGAGTGGATGCGCGAGCACAACCGCCGCAACCCCGGCCGCACCGTGCACTTCGTCGGCGACGACCTCGGCGCGCCCAGGGTCGGCGACGAGTTCTTCGACCGGGTGACCGGGTACCTGCCCGAGCTCGCCGAGTACTACACCGGCCTGCGCCCGCTGGACGACGTCTTCGCCTACCTGCGCAAGCCGGTGGAGGAGCGCAGGCGGCAGGCCGAGCGGGCCCGGCAGGCGCTGGACCGGATCAGCGGGCTGCCCCGCCGCGGCCCGGAGTTCGAGCTGGCGGTGCAGAACGCCCGCTCCATCGCCGAGACCGCGCACTTCCTCACCCTTGACCTCGGCGACCCGGCGGGGATGGCCCAGTACCAGCGCTTCCGGGACGAGGTGATGGCGCGGAACGTGCTCTGGTGGCAGCGGCAGACCGGGCACAAGGTGCTGGTCTCGGCGCACAACAGCCACGTCGCCCACATCGCGGACAACCCGGCGGCCTACCCCAAGTCGCAGGGGGCCTTCCTGCGCGATGAGCTCGGCGCGGGCTACCTGCCGGTCGGCTTCACCTTCGACCGGGGCTCGTTCCTGTCCACCGACGGCGGCCTCGGCGCTGCCTGGCGGAAGTTCAGCGTGGGCGCGGCCGAGCCCGGCATGAACGAGCACACCCTGGACCGGGTCCGGCACCGGGACTTCTACCTCGACCTGCGGACCGCGCCGCCCGCCGCCCGTGCCTGGCTCGCCGGCGCCCGGCCCACCCGCGGCATCGGCACCGTCTTCCCCCAGGAGAACCACGCGGTCGCGCTGGCGCGCTCCTACGACGTGCTCATCCACCTGCACCAGGTGCGGGCGGCCGAACCACGGCGGTGATCACACGCCGGGGGGAGCCTGCTGCTCCGGCTTGGCCGGTTCGGGCTGCTTCGGGCCCACCGGCAGGTCGTCCCGCTCCACACAGCCGCCGATCAGCTCGACGATGCCGTTGTGCTGGACGTACTGGCCGGGGTCGTGGCAGCTGACCCGCACCACGGTGAACACCGCGGCCCCGGTCAGCAGCGCGGCGGTGCTGAGCGCGACCGCCAGCGGCAACGCGCCACTGCTGCGCACACGTGCCATCCGCCACCTCCAGGCCAAGACTGGTGCCAGCCTACCGAACCCCGCGAAACCGGGCGGGCCGTTCCCCGGATCACTACCCGGTGAACGGCCCGCCCGGCGCGTTGGTTCAGCCCGTCACAGGTTGCCGCGGCGCTCCTGCTCGCGCTCGATGGCCTCGAACAGCGCCTTGAAGTTGCCCTTGCCGAAGCCGAGCGAGCCGTGCCGCTCGATCATCTCGAAGAACACCGTGGGCCGGTCGCCGGTCGGCTTGGTGAAGATCTGCAGCAGGTAGCCGTCCTCGTCCCGGTCCACCAGGATCTTGCGCCTCTTCAGCTCCTCGATCGGCACCCGCACGTTGCCGATCCTGGCCCGCAGCTCGGGGTCGTCGTAGTAGGAGTCCGGGGTCTCCAGGAACTCCACGCCGGCGGCCCGCATGTGGTCGACGGTGGCCAGGATGTCGTTGGTGGCCAACGCGATGTGCTGCACGCCGGGGCCGCCGTAGAACTCCAGGTACTCGTCGATCTGGGACTTGCGCGCGGCCACCGCGGGCTCGTTGAGCGGGAACTTGACCCGGTGGTTGCCGTTGGCCACCACCTTGCTCATCAGCGCGGAGTAGTCGGTGGCGATGTCGTCGCCGATGAACTCGGCCATGTTCACAAAGCCCATGACCCGGTTGTAGAACTCGACCCAGTAGTCCATCCGGCCCAGCTCGACGTTGCCCACGCAGTGGTCCACCGCCTGGAAGACCCGCTTGGGCGCGCCCTCCGGCTTGACGTAGGCGCCCTTCTTCGGCTGGTAGCCGGGCAGGTAGACACCGGAGTAGCGGGTGCGGTCGATCAGGGTGTGCCGGGTCTGGCCGTAGGCGGCGATCGCGGCCATCCGCACGGTGCCGTGCTCGTCGGAGACGTCGTGCGGCTCGGTCAGCACGGTCGCGCCCTGCTGCCGGGCCCACTCGATGCACTTGTCCACGTCGGCGACCTCCAGCGCGAGGTCGGTGACCCCGTCGCCGTGCGCGCGGTGGTGGTCCAGCAGCGGGCTGTCCGGGCGGACCCCGCCGGTGATCACGAAGCGGGCCGAGCCGGACTTGAGCACGTAGGACTTGTGGTCCCGGTTGCCGGTCTCCGGGCCGGAGTAGGCGATCTGCTCCATGCCGAACGCCCACTGGTAGAACAGCGCGGTCTGGGTCGCGTTGCCGACCACGAAGACCACCGCGTCCATCGACTTCACCGGGAACGGGTCGCGGCTCTCGTCGTAGTCGACCAGGCCGACGAGCTGACGGAGCTGGTCGAAGCTCACGTCGTCGATGGTCTTGTCCGGGCCGTGGCTGATCGTCTCGGTCACGTTTCCTCCAGTGCCCCGCAGGTCAATTCGGTGACCGCAGCATGAGGTCGCGTGACAAGATGTGCAACACTCAGGAAATCCACTGGGCAAAATGCTCAGTACCACTGCCGATTCCTCGATCAGGTTGAGCAGACTGACCAGGAGGTGTGACCTGCTTCCCACCGACGACGAGGCGCTGGACGCGCTGGATGCCAAGCTGCTGCTGTTGCTCACCGACGAGCCGAGGCTGGGCGTGCTGGAGTGCTCGCGGCGGCTGGGCGTGGCCCGCGGCACCGTGCAGGCCCGGCTGGACCGGCTGGTGCGCCGGGGCGTGCTCGGCGGCTTCCCGCCCGCGCTGGACCTGGCCGCGATGGGCTACGGCCTGACCGCCTTCGCCGTGCTGGAGATCGCCCAGGGGCACCGCGGCGAGGTGACCGCGCACCTGGCCGCGATCGACGAGGTGTGCGAGGTGCACGCCACCACCGGCCAGGGCGACCTGCTGGTGCGCATGGTGGCCAGGGACAACGACGACCTGCAACGGGTGATCGACGAGGTGGTCGACGTGGAGGGCGTGCAGCGCACCTCCACCTCGATCGCGCTGTCCACCCCGGTGCCGCCCAGGGTGCGCCCGTTGCTGGAACGATTGGTCGGTACGGACTGATGGGATCCTTGATCCATGCATGCGCACGAGGTCGAGGTGGGGGCGACCTACCGCGTCCAGCCCCGGCACAACCACGGCACGCTGGCCTGGCTGTTCAGCGGCCCTGACGAGTTCGAGCTGACCGTCACCGGCACCGGCGCGGTGCTTGGTGAGGAGCCCGCGGTGACCGGCGTGCGGGTGGCCGACCGGCACAACGTCAGCCTGCCGCTGCCGCCGGAGCAGGCCCAGCGGATGGGCCTGCCGCCGGGGGTGGCGTACCTGGTCCAGGGGGTGCTGGTGGACGCCGCGACCGGGGCGCTGGTGAGCAGGCCGACCATGGAGTCGGTGACCGTGCCGGTCAGCTGGCTGTGCCCGGTCGACTGATGCGCCTCGTGGTGGTGGCGGGCTGGGCGGTCTTCGCCGGCTGCGCCCTGTGGCTGATCCTGAGCGGGCACCCGGTGGTGCCGGTGGCCGCCGAGGGCACGATCGGGGTGTCCGTGCTGGGCACCGCGCTGACCGCGGCGGTGGCGATGATCGTGGCCAGCCGGGTCTCGCCGATCCCGCTGGAGCGCGTCGAGCCGCCCGACCGGGCCCGGCTGACCCGCCAGAGTTGGCTGCTGGTGGGTGTGTCGCTGATCACCCCGGCGGTTTTTGCCGTGCTGGTCGCGCTGGGCCAGGCGCAGAGCCTGGGCTGGGTGGCCAAGCTGGTGCTGTTCTTCGCGCTGCCGCTGACCGCGCTGGCGCTCACCGGCGGCGTCCGGGTGCCGGTGTCCCGGCCGCCCGCGCGGTGGCGCTGGCTGGGGCCGCTGCCCGCGATGGCCGGCTTCCTGCTGCTCTACCACGGCACCTTCGGGGTGCCGGAGGACCTGGAGCGCGGCGACCCGCTGCGGCTGGCGATCGGGGTCCTGCTGGTCTTCCTCACCGCGAGCGTCGGCGAGGAGGTCTTCTACCGCTGGCTCCTGCAGACCCGGCTGGAGCTGCTGCTCGGCCGCTGGCCGGCCATCCTGGCCAGTGCGCTGCTGTTCGCGCTGATGCACCTGCCCACCCGGCTGCCGGTGCTCGGCGACCCCGGCTACGCGCTGGCCGCGGTGATCGCCATCCAGGGCGCGTTCGGGCTGGTCGCGGGCTACCTGTGGAGCCGGTTCCGGAACCTGTGGGCGGTCATCGCGCTGCACGCCGCGATGAACCACCTCAGCCTGCTCTGGCTGCTCTGACACAGCGGAACGGGCCCGGGAAGCGCTCCCGGGCCCGTTCTCGCGTGCGCTCAGCTCTGGTACGGCACCGCGTCCAGCAGGGTGACCTTCATGGTGCGGCCGTTGGGCGTGGCGTACTCGCGGGTCTCGCCCACCTTGGCCTCCAGCAGCGCCGCGCCCAGCGGGGAGCTCGGCGAGTAGACCTCGAGGTCCCCGTGTGAGCCCTCCTCGCGGGTGGCGAGCAGGAAGGTCTCCTTCTCGTCATCGCCGTCGTAGCGGATGGTGACCACCATGCCCGGCTGGGCGATGCCCGACTCGGTGGGCGCCTCACCCACCTTGGCCTGGCGCAACAGCTCCTGGAGCTGACGGATCCGCCCCTCCTGCTTGCCCTGCTCCTCGCGCGCGGCGTGGTAGCCACCGTTCTCCCGGAGGTCGCCCTCCTCACGGCGGGCGTTGATCTCCGCGGCGATGACCGGGCGGTTGGCAATGAGATCGTCCAACTCGTGCTTGAGCCGGTCGAAAGCATCCTGGGTCAGCCAGGTCACGGTCTCGGCCACGGTCACCACTCCTCGTCTCCTCCAGGCCCACGGCTGTGGGCTGGTCGCTCCTGGCAGGCTGCACCAGGAAACGGAAAAACACGGCCCACACCGGGGCCGTGCTGTCAGGCGAGGGTAACACGGTTACGTGTTCAACGGGTGGAAATTGCGGCTGGCGAGGACCGCTGGCAGGTGCAGTTCACCCGCTTGGCCGCGTGGTGCTCGACAAGTACTCCGGCACCTGGTAGGAGCACCCGAACACGACTCCGGTGATCGCCGGACGTGAGGTCTTGATCACGGCGGACTCGATCACCGTGCTCTCACTGGGCGGGATCAGCACCTCTCGCCTGCCGACCTCGTCGCCGTCCTTGGACCGGGCCCGCACGATGCACACCGCTGGCCGTTCCGGCTGGTCGCGGGCCACCTCGAAGCTGATCTTCACCGCGTCGTTGCCGAGGATCTCGTAGGCGGTCTGCTTGCCCTCGATCGGCGTCGTGCCGAGGTTGCGGTATCCGACAAAAGCCAGCACCCCGCCCACCAGCACACCGGCCACCAGCAGTGCGATCCGCACCCGTTGGGGTGTCCTTCGATCGGAGGACCGGCCGTAGCGGCCCTCCGGTAGCGGACGCTCACCCATGGACGCGGACCTCCCGGCCGTCTTTGTCGTACCCGCAGGGAACAATGGGCGGCAACGCCCGCGTTGAGTATCCATGACCGCGCCGACTGGGGGTCGCGCCGGGCTGACGAGAGGACCAGGAACATCCATGGCAGAGAAGCTGCGCCTGATGACGGTGCACGCCCACCCCGACGACGAGTCGAGCAAGGGTGCCGCCACCACCGCGAAACTGGTGGCCGACGGGCATGAGGTCATGGTCGTGACCTGCACCGGGGGCGAACGTGGCAGCATCCTGAACCCGGCGATGGACCGGCCGGAAGTGGTGAACAACCTCGCCGCAGTGCGCCGCGAGGAGATGGCACGGGCGGCGGAGATCCTCAAGGTCCAGCACCGCTGGCTGCCCTACGTCGACTCCGGCCTGCCGGAGGGCGACCCGCTGCCGCCGCTGCCCGAGGGCTGCTTCGCCCTGGTGCCGCTGGAGGAGTCCACCGCGGAGCTGGTCAAGATCGTGCGCGAGTTCCGGCCGCACGTGATGATCACCTACGACGAGAACGGCGGCTACCCGCACCCGGACCACATCCGCTGCCACGAGGTCTCGGTGGCCGCGTTCGAGGCCGCGGGCGACCCGGACCGCTTCCCGGAGGCCGGCGAGCCCTGGCAGCCGCTGAAGCTGTACTACTCGCACGGGTTCTCCAGGAAGAAGCTGCTGACCTTCCACGACACCCTGCTCGCGCGCGGGCTGGAGTCGCCGTACGAGGAGTGGCTCAAGCACTGGGACAACGACAAGCCCGATGTGATGGAGCGGGTGACGACCCAGGTGGCGTGCGGGGAGTACTTTGAGGTCCGGGACGAGGCGCTGAAGGCGCACGCCACCCAGATCGACCCGACCAGCAGGTGGTTCGCGGTTCCCCTGGACCTCCAGCGGGAGGTGTGGCCCACCGAGGAGTACGAGTTGGCCCGCTCGCTGGTCGACACCACGTTGCCGGAGGACGACCTGTTCGCCGGCGTCCTGACCCAGGTGCGTACATGACTTTGCTCGACACGGTTGGCCACCACGAGACGACCGCTCTCGTGGTGGCCCAGCCGAAGAAGCCGGAAGAGCCCGGCGGCCGCGGCGAGGACTTCGGCAAGTCCAGCCCGGTGGGGCTGGTCCTGCTGATCCTGTTCTTCATCGCGGTGGGCTTCCTGGTGCGCTCGATGAACAAGCACCTGCGCAAGCTGCCGCAGAGCTTCGACAAGGACGCCCCGGCCGAGGGCACGACGGCAGGGGAAAAGCCCGCCGCCGAGCCCGAGGATGAGGCGGCGGCCGGTCCGGAAGCCGCCGCGGTGGCTGGGCCGGCCGGCAAGCCGGTGGCCAAGGCGGCCCAGCCGGAGGCCTAGCGGCTCACTTGCCGCGGTCCTCGGCCAGGGTGTGCGCGACCAGGGCGTTGGCATGCCCGTGCCCGAGGCCGTGCTCCTGCTTGAGCCAGGTGACCAGCTCGCCGTGCTTGGTCGGCCCGGCGGCCCGGATGAGCTCCTGCCACTCGCTGATCGGACGGCCGTACTTGGCCTCGATCGAGGGGAAGTAGCTGGCCGGGCCCTTGGCGGCGGTCATGACGTCTCCTACCTGGTGCGTGCGGGTGCTGGAAAGCTAGTTCGGCCGCAGCCGCAGCACCAGCTGGTGCATCTCCTCGTGCACCGAGGGTTCCTGGGGCAGCGCCGAGCCGTTCTCCGCCACGTCCAGCCACTCCAGCCAGCTGAGCAGGTCCGCGGCCAGCGTCTCCGCGTCCGGCGCGCCCGGCACCGAGTCCAGCGGCCGGTGCTCGCCCTCGACCTTGGCCGCGATCAGCTCCTTCAGGTAGCCAGGACCGCCCTGCTCCTCGATCAGCGTGGGCAGGTGGGCCAGCACCGCCCCGGTGCGCATCAGGTGCACCCCGGTCAGCAGCGCGCGGAAGGTGTAGAGCAGCGGTTTCAGCTCGCCGTTGCGCTCGAACAGCCGCCACTGGGTCTTGGCGAAACCGCGGTAGTGGTGGGCGTGCCTGCTGGTCAGGAAGCCCGGCGCGAGCGCGATCAGCTCCTGGTGCGCCTGCGTGGTGTGCACCACCAGCGGGGAGAGCAGCTGCTCGGCCACGTAGCCGTTGGGGCGCAGCAGCAGCCGGGCGAACTTGGCGATGTCGTGGGTGACCAGGTCCAGCTCGGTCCCCTCGTGCTGCCACATCCGCTCCACCGTCTCCGGCCCGTAGCGCAGCCCGGCCAGCTCGCTGGTGGCCAGCAGGTGCACCCCGCGCAGGTCGACGTCGGAGTCCTGGGACGGGAAGCCGTAGAGGTGCGCGCCGGAGACGGCGGCGAACACCAGCGGCCGGTCCTGTTCCGCGACGACACCTGCCAGCACGGTGGTGTCCAGGTCTTGCAAGCTCACGTCAACTCTCCTTCCACGGACCGTCGACGCACCGAGACCAGCCAGCGTTCCACCGCGGCCCGATCCGGCATCGGCGGCAGCGGGCTGTCCGCCTCGGCCAGCTCGATGTCGGCCTGCGCCCCGATCACCCTGGTGCGCACCGACTCCCAGTCCCTGGCCCCGGACTTGATCTCCAGCAACTCGTCCCGGAACGGCGCGGCGTCGATGCTCAGCTCGCCGGTGCGCACCAGGTGCTCGCAGACCAGCAGCAGCCGCAGGCCGTGCATCACCTGCTTCCACTTGGGGTCCCCGCCCTCGGCCATGCTGGCCTGGGCGCGGATGAACTGCTGCTCGGTGGCCTTGCGGAAGGTCTTCACCGCGCGCAGCGACAGGAACGCGGGCAGCAACTCGCGCAGCTCCGCGCCCGCCGTGCCGCACTGCTCGACCTGCCCGGAGGCCAGCACGTCCAGCACGCTCGGGTTGGCCTTGAGCGCGAGCAGGCAGAAGTGCTCGACCTCCCAGCTCAGCCGCTCCGGCTCCGGGCCCTCCACGCTGTCCGGCGGCTTCACCAGGCCCCAGAACAGCTCGGTCGGCGCGACGTAGACCCCGCGCCGGTCCAGGTCGGAGTCCGGCCCGGCCAGCCCGTAGGCCCGCGAGCCGACCACCGTGGACAGGATCGTGTGCTCTCGCACCAGGTCCAGGACGATCACAGCCGCGGGTCCACCGGCTCGGACTCCAGCGCGAGCACCGCGAACACGCACTCGTGCACCCGCCACAGCGGTTCCCCCGCGGCCAGCCGGTCCAGGCCTGCCATGCCGACGGCGTACTCGCGCAGCGCCATCGACCGCTTGCCGGCGATCTTGCGCTGGCGCACCCGCTTCAGGTTGGCCGGCTCGGTGTAGTCCGGTCCGTAGACCAGCCGCAGGTACTCCCGGCCACGCACCTTCAAACCCGGCTGCACCAGTCCTCGCTTCCCCCGGCTCAGGTTCGCCGCCGGTTTGACCACCATGCCCTCGCCCCCGGCGGCGGTGAGCTCCTCCCACCACGCGACGGCCCTGGCGACCGACTCCGGGTCCTCGGCATCCACCGCGATGGTGCGGGTGGCGGTGAACAGTCCGGGCGCCGCCGAGATCATCTTGTCAGCCTGCGCCAGGTGCCAGGCGCGCGCGGTGCGCGCGTGGTTGCGGCCTTCGGAGGCGAGCAGCTGGAACGGGGCCAGCCGGATGCCGTCGAGGTCCTCGGTGGGCCAGCAGTAGCGCTGGTGCACGGCCTCGAACGCGGTGGCGTTGGCCAGCCGGGACTCGGTGCGCGCCAACAGCTCCGCCACCTCCAGCCCGCGTCCAGCGGCCTGCCGCAACACGTCCGCGGCCGCTGGCAGCGCGGCGGTGGCGGCCGCGCCGACCGCGGCGTACTGCTCGCGGATCAGCCCGCCGGCCTTGGCGCTCCACGGCAGCAGCTCGGCGTCCAGCAGCAGCCAGTCGGTGTCCAGCTCGGCCCACAGCCCGGCCGCGGTGACCGCCTCGCTGACCCCGGCGAGCAGCTGCTCGCCGCGGTCGTCGGCGAAGAACGCCCGCCCGGTGCGGGTGTGGATCACACCCGGTCCGGCCACGCCGAAGCGTTTCAGCGCGGTCTGCTCGTCGCGGCAGACCAGCACCACCGCGCGCGAGCCCATGTGCTTCTCCTCGCACAGCAGCTCGCGCACCCCGTCGGCCCGGTAGGCGGCGAAGGCCTCGGCCGGGTGCTCCAGCAGCTCCGGCAGGGCCGAGGTGTTCACCGGGGCCATGGTCGGCGGCAGGTACAGCAGCCAGCGCGGGTCCAGCGCGAACCGGCTCATCACCTCCAGCGCGGCCGCGGCGTGCTCGGCGGTCACCGTGACCCGCCCGTGCAGCTCACCGGTCTCCACCACCCGCTTGCCGGCCACGTCGGCGAGCTCCAGCAGCCCGGCCTCGCGCTCCGGCGGCGCGGGCGGGACGAGCGGTTTTGTCGGCTCGTACCAGACCTTCTTCGAGGGCACCGAGACCACTTCGCGCTCCGGATAGCGCAGGGCGGTGAGCTTGTTGCCGAACACCGCGCCGGTGTCCAGGCACATCGTGTTGTTGATCCACTCCACCTCGGGCGTGGGCGTGTGCCCGTAGAGCACCATGGCCCGGCCGCGGTAGTCGTTGGCCCACGGGTAGCGCACCGGCAGCCCGTACTCGTCGGTCTCGCCGGTGGTGTCGCCGTAGAGCGCGAAGCTGCGCACCCGGCCGGAGGCGCGGCCGTGGAAGCGTTCCGGCAGCCCGGCGTGCGCGACGACCAGGTTGCCGCCGTCGAGCAGGTAGTGCGAGACCAGGCCGTAGCAGAACTCCGCCACCCGCTGCCGGAACTCCTCGGGCTGCCCGGCCAGCTGGTCCAGGGACTCGGCGAGCCCGTGCGAGACGGTGACCTTGCGGCCGGTCAGCGCCCGGTGCAGCTTCTGCTCGTGGTTGCCGCACACGCAGATCGCGGTGCCCGCCTCGACCATGTTCATCACCAGCCGCAGCACGCCGGGGGTGTCCGGGCCGCGGTCGACCAGGTCGCCGACGAACACCGCGGTCCGGCCCTCCGGGTGGCTGGCGCCGACGGCCTTCCCGTTCTCCCACTCCAGGTCCCAGCCCAGCTCGGCGAGCAGCGACTCCAGCTCGCCCCGGCAGCCGTGCACATCGCCGATCACGTCGAACGGCCCGGTCAGCCCGGTGCGGTCGTTGATCAGCGGCTCCACCACGATGGTGGCCGCGTCGATCTCCTCCTGACCGTGCAGGGTGTGCACCTTGCGCAGGCCCTCGCGCACCAGGTGCTTCTGCGAGCGGCGCAGCTGCGACTTCTGCCGGGCGATCACCTCCGCGCCGAACTGGCGGTCCCGGCGGGCCGCGTTGCGCTGCACGCACACCGATTCCGGCACGTCCAGCACGATCGCCACCGGCAGCACGTGGTGCTGCTTGGCCAGCGCGATCAGCGAGGCGCGCGAGGTCTGCTGCACGTTGGTCGCGTCGACCACGGTGAGCAGTCCGGCGGCCAGCCGTTTGCCCGCCACGTACTGGAGCGCGTCGAAGGCCGCCGCGGTGGCCTCCTGGTTGTTCTCGTCATCGCTGACCAGGCCGCGGAAGAAGTCGCTGGAGAGCACCTGGGTCGGCGTGAAGTGCTTGGCGGCGAAGCTGGACTTGCCGGAGCCGGAGACGCCGACGAGCAGCACCAGCGACTTGTCCGGAATGGACAGTGCGGTCATCGGGCAACCTCCGTGCGGCGGAAGAGAGCGAGCTGGGTCGGCGGTCCCACTTCGGGGTCATCCGGTCCGACCGGCCGGAACTCCACCGCGTAGCCGTAGCGCTGGGCGACCTCCTGGGCCCAGGCCCGGAACTCGGCGCGGGTCCACTCGAAGCGGTGGTCCGGGTGCCGGAACTGCCCGGCGGGCAAGCCGGGGAAGCGCACGTTGTACTCCGCGTTCGGCGTGGTCACCAGCACCGCGCCGGGGGCGGCGCCGCCGAAGACCGCGCGGGCCAGCGCGGGCAGCCGCGGCGGGTCCACGTGCTCGACGACCTCCATCAGCACCGCCGCGTCGAAGCCGCGCAGCTCACCGTCCACATAGGTCAGCGCGGACTGGCGCAGGGTGAGCCGGTCCGCGACGTGCTCGGACATCCGGTCCAGCTGGAGCCGCCGCTCGGCACCGGCCAGCGCCCGCGCGGAGACGTCCACCCCGAGGATCCGGGTGAAGTGCAAGTCCCGCAACAACTCCCGCAGCAGCGCGCCACCACCGCAGCCCAGGTCGACCACCTGCCGCGCGCCGATCTCCTTGAGCAGCGCCAGGATCGTGTGCCTGCGGGCCACCGCGAGCGGCTCGCTGGGCACCACGGCCTCCTGCAACGCGTTGTCCAGCTCCGCGGGCTCGGTGTCGTCGGCCTCGGCCAGCCTGGTCAGCGCGGCGGTCACCAGCCCCCGGTGGTGCCGCAGGTAGCGGCGGCTGACCAGGTCCCGCTCCGGGTGCTCGGCCAGCCAGGTGTCCCCGGCCCGCAGCAGCTTCTCCACCTCGTCCTCGGAGACCCAGTAGTGCTTGGCGTTGTCCAGCACCGGCAGCAGCACGTAGAGGTGGTTGAGCGCCTCGGCCAGCCGCAGCGTGCCGGTCAGCCGCAGGTCCAGGTACGGCGAGTCACCCCAGCCGGTCATCGGGATCGGCCGCGCGTCCACCGTCCAGCCCAGCGGCTCGAACAGCCGCGTCACCAGGTCCGCCGGACCGTGGCAGGGCACCGCGGGCAGGTGGATGGCCAGCGGGATCGGCGTGGCGGCCAGCTCCGGGCGCGACTCGCAACGCCCGCCCAGCGCGGTGCGGAACACCTTGCCCAGCGCCACCGCGAGCATCGAGGAGGCCACGTACGGCCGGTCGTTGACGTAGCGGCCAAGGCTGAACGCGGTGTTCTCCCGTCCCCGCCGCACCAGCTCGATCGGGTCGAGCTCCAGCAGCAGACCGACCGTGCACTGATGCTCTTCCGCCTGTGGGTAGAACACGTGCGCGGTCCCCGCGGCGACCTCGAAGGTCTGCACCTTGCCTGGGTGCTTGTGCAGCAGGAAGCCGAGGTCGGTCGCTGGCCGGTGGGTCGTGGTCAGGGTGAACAGCACGAACGGGGAGTATTCCCGCTCGCGCTGATCCCCGCTCCCGCTTTAAGCCCCTTCTGAACCCGCGTCCCGGATCGCGGTCTCCAGCACGTCGAGCCCTTCGGCGAGCAGGTCCTCGCCGATCACCAACGGCGGCAGCAGCCGGATGACGTTGCCGTAGGTGCCGCAGGTGAGCACGATCACCCCGGCCGCGTGGCAGTCCGCGGTGACCCGCTTGGTCAGTGCCGCGTCCGGCTCGTTGCCCTCGCCCACGAACTCGATCGCCAGCATCGCGCCCCGGCCGCGGACCTCGCCGATGGCGGGGGTGGTGGCGGCCAGCGCGCGCAGCCGGGTGCCGGCCAGGGACTCGATCCGGCGGGCTGCGGCGGCCAGGTCCAGCTCGCGCATGCGGTCCATGGTGGCCAGGGCGGCGGCGCAGGCCAGGGGGTTGCCGCCGTAGGTGCCGCCGAGGCCGCCGGGGTGCACCGCGGACATCACCTCGGCGCGGCCGGTGACCGCGGCCAGTGGCAGGCCGCCCGCGATGCCCTTGGCGGTGGTGACCAGGTCGGGCACCACCTGCTCGTGGTCGACGGCGAACCAGTCGCCGGTGCGGCAGAAGCCGGTCTGGATCTCATCGGCCACGAACAGCGCGCCGGAGTCCGCGCACCAGGCCGAGAGCGCGGGCAGGAAACCCGGTGCGGGGACCACGAACCCGCCCTCGCCCTGAATCGGTTCGATCAGCACCGCGGCCACGTTCTGGCCGCCGACCTGGGCCTCGATCGTCTCGATCGCCCTGGCCGCGGCCGCCGGGCCGCTGAGGCCGTCGCGGAACGGATACGACATCGGCACCCGGTACACCTCGGGCGCGAACGGGCCGAAACCCTGCTTGTACGGCATGTTCTTCGCGGTCAGCGCCATGGTCAGGTTGGTGCGGCCGTGGTAGGCGTGGTCGAAGACCACTACCGCGGACCGGCCGGTGGCATAGCGGACGATCTTGACCGCGTTCTCCACCGCCTCCGCGCCGGAGTTGAACAGCGCCGAGCGCTTGTCGAACCCGCCGGGGGTCAGCTCGTTGAGCCGCTCGCACACCTCGACGTAGCTCTCGTACGGGTTGATCATCGCGCAGGTGTGGGTGAACCGGGCGGCCTGCTCGGCCACCGCCGCGACCACCACCGGGTCCGCGTTGCCCACCCCGGTCACCGCGATGCCGGAGGCCAGGTCGATCAGCGAGTTGCCGTCCACGTCCACCAGCACCCCGCCGCCTGCCTCGGCGGCGAAGGCAGGCACGGCCACCCCGATGCCGGGGGCGACCGCGTTCTCCTTGCGCGCCAGCAGTTCGGCGGACCTCGGTCCGGGCAGGGCGGTGGCCAGCGTGCGCTGCTGGGGTGGTCCGGCCTGTCGGGTCATGACGGGACGCTCCTCGAGTTTCGTTGGCGCAGAAGGGAAACGGCCAGGACGATCGCGGCGACGCCGAGGCTGACCAGCAGCTGCGGGCGGGCGCCGGAGTCGAACAGCATGCCTGCCAGCAGCACCACCATGGCCACGATGCTCAGCCAGGTCAGCACCGCGCGGGACTGCCGGATCCGCAGGTGCGACACCGCGATCACCAGCCAGACCAGGATCGCGATCGCGCCGGAGGAGTTGACCAGGAAGGTGAACACGTCCTGCGGCGCGAAGTAGTTGAGCACCACGGTGCCGAAGCCGAACACGGTGGAGACCAGCACCGCGGTGCGCGGCGAGCCGCTGGCGCTCAGGCGCTGCCAGGACTTCGGCGCGTCGCCGCGGCCGGACAGCGAGAAGGCCATCCTGGAGGCGGTGTAGAGGCCGGAGTTGAGGCAGGACAGCACCGAGGTCAGCACCACCACGTCCATCACGGTGGCCGCGGCGGGCAGCCCGATCCGTTGCAGCACCGCGACGTACGGGCTGGTGGCCACGCTGGCGTCGTCGTAGGGCAGCAGGGTGACCACCACCGCGATGGAACCCAGGTAGAACACCAGGATCCGCCACACCGTGGAGCGCACCGCGAGCCGCACCGCCCGTTGCGGGTCCGCCGACTCACCGGCCGCCACGGTGGCGATCTCCGCGCCGAAGAAGGAGAACACCACCACCAGCATCGCGGAGAACACCGGCGCGGCCCCGTTGGGGAAGAACCCGCCGTGGCCGAGGAGGTTGTCCGTGCCGGGCGCGGTCACTCCGGGCAGGGTGCCCGCGATGGCGGCGATGCCCAGCAGCAGGAACACCGTGATCGCGGCGACCTTGATGGAGGCGAACCAGAACTCGAACTCGCCGTAGGAGCGCACCGAGAACAGGTTGGTCGCGGTGAGCAGCACCATCAGCGCCAGCGCCCAGGTCCACTGCGGGATCGCCGGTAGCCAGCGGTGCACGATCGCGGCCCCGGCGGTGGCCTCGATGCCGACGGTGACCACCCAGAACCACCAGTACAGCCAGCCGATGGAGAACCCGGCCCAGCGGCCGATCGCGCGGTCGGCGTAGCTGGAGAAGGAGCCGGTCTCCGGGTTGGCCACGGCCAGCTCGCCCAGCATCCGCATCACCAGCACGACCAGCAGCCCGGCCACCGCGTAGGAGATCAGCACGCCGGGACCGGCCTTGGCGATGGCCGCGCCGGAGCCGACGAACAGCCCGGCGCCGATCACCCCGGCGATCGCGATCATCGACAGGTGCCGCTGCTGGAGCGTGCGCGCGAGGGTGGCCATGGGCCGAGTGTGGGCGCGGACACATCCGGCGGGAAGTCGACGAAGTGGCTACTTTGGAGTTCTCACCACACCACTTTGTCGAGGTACGGGTGCCGCTGACCGTGCGCGCGCTGCTGGAGCTGCCCGAGCTGGGTCTCCGGTTGCTGGCCGGTGCGCGGGGGCTGGACCGGCCGCTGCCCTGGGCGCACGTCAGCGAGCTGGCCGACCCGACGCCGTTCCTGGAGGGTGGCGAGCTGCTGCTGACCACCGGGCTGGCCCGGCCTGCCTGGCGGGCCTACCTGGACCGGCTGGCCGCCGCGGGCGCGGCCGGGCTGGCCTTCGGCACCGGGCTGAGCCACCAGCGGGTGCCTGCCGAGCTGGTGAAAGCCGCGCGGGCCAGGGACTTCCCGCTGCTGGAGGTGCCCCGGGACACCCCGTTCATCGCGGTCACCAAGGCGGTCAGCCGGGCGGTCGCGGCCGACTCCTACGCCGAGGCCACCCGGATGAGCGGGGCGCTGCAAGCCCTGGCCGGGGCCGCCACCGGGGTGGACGGGCTGGGCGCGGTGCTGCGCCGGCTGGCCCGCGAGCTGGACGCCTGGGTGGTGCTGCTGGACGTGGCCGGCGAACCGCTGCGGGCCGCCCCGGCCAGTGCCAGGGGCCGGGTCGCCGAGGCGGCCGGGCTGCTGGACCGGCTGCGCGCGGCCCGGCCACCGGCCGCGGTCACCGCGCAGGCGCCCGGCGAGTGGATCACCGCGCAGGCCCTCGGCGCGGGCCGTCGCACCAGGGCCTTCCTGCTGCTGGGCAGCACGCGGGTGTGGACCCCGGCCGAGCAGCACCTGCTCGGCGCGGCCGCCTCGCTGCTCGCGCTGGCCCTGGAACAGACCGGCGGCCTGGACGCGGCCGCCCGGCGGTTGCGCGCCGGGCTGTTCACGCTGCTCGCGGCCGGAAAGCGGGACCTCGTCGCGGAGGTGGTCCGGCCGCTGTGGGGCGCGCTGCCCGCGCCGCCGCTGCGGGTGCTGGCGCTGACCGGCCCGGCCCCGGCCCGCGCGGCCGCGGTGGACCTGCTGTCCGCGCAGGGCGTGGCCGAGCCCTGCTTCTTCGCCGAGGTCGAGGACCGGGTGGTGGTGCTGGCCGCCGAGGGTGAGCCGCTGGCCTGGTGCCGCGCGCTGCCCGGCCGCCTGGCCGGGGTCCGGCTGGGCGTGTCCGGGCCGGTGACCGAGGTCGCCGAGGGGCACCGGCAGGCGCTGGCCGCGGTGGACGCGGCCCGCCGCCAGGACCAGTTGGTGCTGGATTTCGCCGACCTGGCCGCCTCCGGCCTGCTCGCGCTGGTGGACGGCCGCCGGGGCGTCGCCTTCGCCTCGGCCCTGCTCAGCCCGCTGAACACGCACGATGCCACCGGACGCGGGGATTTGCTGACCTCCCTGCGGGTATGGCTGAGCCACCATGGACAGTGGGACCCGGCCGCGCAACAGCTTGGTGTCCACCGGCACACCCTGCGCAACCGCATGCGTAAGGTGGCCGACCTGCTGGACAAGGACCTGGACTCGCCAGGTGTGCGCGCCGAGCTCTGGCTCGCCCTGCACCTGCACCAACCGCACTGACCTCGCCACCAACGCTCGGGAGACGCACCCATGCCGAACCGCCTGGCCGCGGCGACCAGCCCGTACCTGCTCCAGCACGCCGACAACCCGGTGGACTGGTGGCCGTGGGGCGAGGAGGCGTTCGCCGAGGCCCGCCGCCGGAACGTGCCGGTGCTGCTGTCGGTGGGCTACGCCGCCTGCCACTGGTGCCACGTGATGGCGCACGAGTCCTTCGAGAACCCGGTGGTCGCCGAGCTGATGAACGCCGGGTTCGTCAACGTCAAGGTCGACCGCGAGGAGCGGCCGGACGTGGACGCGGTCTACATGGAGGCCACCCAGGCGATGACCGGCCACGGCGGCTGGCCGATGACCTGCTTCCTCACCCCGGAGGGCGAGCCGTTCCACTGCGGCACCTACTACCCGCCGCAGCCGCGCCCCGGCTACCCGTCCTTCCAGCAGCTGCTGGCCGCGGTGGTGGAGGCCTGGACCGAGCGCGGCGAGGAGGTGCGCGAGGCGGCCCGCTCGGTGGTGGCCCAGCTGACCGAGGCCGCCCGGCCGCTGCCACAGTCCACTGTGGACGGTGATGTGCTGGCGCACGCGGTGACCGCGCTGGCCCAGGAGTTCGACGACACGCACGCCGGATTCGGTGGCGCGCCGAAGTTCCCGCCGTCGATGGTGCTGGAGTTCCTGCTCCGCCACCACGAGCGCACCGGCTCCACTGAGGCGCTCTCGCTGGCCGAGCGCACCTGCGAGGCGATGGCCCGCGGTGGCCTGTACGACCAGCTCGGCGGCGGTTTCGCCCGTTACAGCGTGGACGCCGCCTGGGTGGTGCCGCACTTCGAGAAGATGTTGTACGACAACGCCTTGCTGCTGCGGGTCTACACCCACCTGGCCCGCCGCACCGGTTCCGCGCAGGCCAGGCGGGTGGCGGTGGAGACCGCGGAGTTCCTGCTCACCGACCTGCACACGCTGCAGGGCGGCTTCGCCTCCTCGCTGGACGCCGACACCAACGGCGTGGAGGGCCTGACCTACGCCTGGACCCCGGCCCAGCTGACCGAGGTGCTCGGCGCCGAGGACGGCGCCTGGGCGGCGAACCTGTTGCGGGTGACCGAAAGCGGCACCTTCGAGGACGGCATGTCCACCCTCCAGTTGCTCGCCGACCCGGACGACCCGGCCCGCTGGCAGCGGGTGCGCGCCGCACTCCGCGAGTCCCGCGCCACCCGTCCGCAGCCCGGCCGCGACGACAAGGTGATCACTGCCTGGAACGCGCTGGCCATCGCCGCGCTGGCCGAGGGCGGCGCCTACTTCGACCGTCCACAGTGGATCGACGCGGCGGTGTTCGCCGCCGACCTGTTGCTGGGCACGCACCTGGTGGACGGCAGGCTGCGCCGCGGCTCCCGCGAGGGCGCGGTGGGTGAGGCAGTCGGCGTGCTGGAGGACTACGCCAACACCGCCGAGGCGTTCCTGGTGCTGCACCAGGTCACCGGTCAGCCCAGCTGGCTGGCGCACGCCACCGACCTGCTGGACACCGCCCTGGCCCAGTTCGCCGACCCGGACCACCCCGGCGTCTTCTTCGACACCGCCGCCGACGCGGAAAAACTGGTCCGCCGCCCCAGCGACATCTCCGACAACGCCACCCCCAGCGGCGCCGCGGCCCTGGCCGGCGCCCTGCTCACCGCCTCCGTGCTGACCGGCTCGGACCGCGCGAGCACCTACCGCGTGGCCGCGGAGAGCGCGCTGAGCCGCGCCGGGGTGCTGGCCGCCCGCGCACCCCGGTTCGCGGGTTGGTGGCTGGCCGTGGCCGAGGCGGCCCAGCACGGCCCGGTGCAGGTCGCCGTGGTCAGCTCCGGCGCGGACAACCGCCGCTGGGAACTGCTGGCCGCCGCCCGCGCCGCCCTGCCCGCCGGCGCGGTGCTCATCGGCGGCGAGCCGGACGAGCCCGGCGTCCCGCTGCTCACCGGCCGCCCACTGGTCAACGGCACCGCGGCCGGGTACGTCTGCCGCGGCTACGTGTGCGAGCGCCCGGTCACCTCAGTGGTGGAGCTGACCAGCGCCATCCGCCGCGCCGTCCAGCCCTGAGCCGCCCGGCCCCTCCTCCAGCCTCGGCGGCGCCGCGAAGGTGGCGCCGCCGAAGTCCGGCGGGCTGGCGAACCGCGAGCCGGTCAGGCTGACCAGCCCGCCGAACCGGCAGCCGGCGAAGTCGGCCCGGTCGGCGAAGACGGCCATGCAGTGCACCGCCCCGCCGAAGGCCGCCTGGCCGAATTCGGCGGCCCGCTCGAACCTGGCCTGGGCCAGCTTCACCTTGTCCCGCACCACGATCGCGGCGAACCCCGCGGTCTGCCGGAACCGGGTGCGGTCCGCGGTCAGCTCGCCCATGCCGGCCCGCTCGAAGTGCGCGGGCCCGTGGAAGACCGCGTCGCTGAGCACGAGCTTGCCCAGCACCCGCACCCCGCGCAGGGTGCACGGCCCCTCCAGCACCGCGCCGCTGAGGTCCAGACCGGCCAGGGTCACCTCGGTCAGCGCCAGCCCGTGCAGCGTGGTGTCGGACAGGTCCAGCAGCACCGGCCTGCCCTGGTGCGCCCGCAACACCCGGTCCAGCACCTTCTGCGCCTCCCTGCGCAGGTGCCGCGCCCCCGGCTCCTGCGCCGGGATCGCCTGCCGGAGGAAGACGCACACGATGTCGACGACCTGCTGCGCCATGGCCGGTCGCGCCGCGGCGATCCCGGCCAGCGCGTACAGCGCGCCGACCCGCACCTGGGCGGCCGCGTGACCCAGCAGCTCCACGGTGCCCACGAAGCCCTCGTCGGCCACCCGCTGCAGGTCGCGCTCGTGCTTGAGCTGGTCCAGCTCGTGCCGCTGGAGCTCCAGCGCCTGCCGCTGTCGCTCGGTCTCCGCCTTCTCCCGCTCCAGCTGCCCGCGTTCCTCCTCCACCCGCCTGCGCCGGTCGGCCAGCCACGCGGTGTACCCGGCCAGCACCGCGCTGACCAGCGCCGTGCCCGCCAGCATCGCGCTCTGGCCGATCTCCTGGCCGCTGGCCAGCAGCCAGGCCACCGTGCCGGCCAGTGGCAGGAAGGCCACGCCGAGCACCGCCAGCGGCAACCGCTCCCCGCGCCAGCGCCGCCCGCTCATCGCCGGTCCAGCAGTTCCCCCGCGCTGCGCACCAGCAGCCTGGCATCGGCCCTGACCAGCGTGGTGTGCGTGCCGGTGGCGTAGACCAGGTGCCGGCCGTGCCGCTGCCCGTCGTTGACCAGCAGCTGCCGTTCGACGCGCCGCGGCGTGCCCCAGCGCTCCCGCACCGTGCCGCCGATCTGCGCCCGGCGCACCACCGGATCGGTCACCAGCGGGGCCAGCACACCGCGGTCCGCCTTGGACAGCGGCCGCTCCCAGGGATCGGGGCCGCCCACGGTGGCCGCGCGCAGCTGCGCGGTGGGCACGGACAGCTGGCGCAGCGTGCCGCGCGGGTGCTCCGGCAGCTCGGCCACCAATGCCGCGGCCAGCCCGGTGTCCCGCACCGACCGCAGGGTCAGCCCCTCGGGGGAGAGCACCGCCAGCCCGGCCTGCTCCGCCCCGCCGGCCGCGGCCAGCGCGCGCACCCAGCCGCCCCGGCCGATGAGCCGCAGGTCCAGCGACCGGCTGTGCTCGGCCAGCAGCCGGATGAGCGCCAGCACGTCCTCGGCGATCCGCCGCTGGTCCCGGTATCCCTTGGCGGACAACTCGTCCAGCCCCCGCCGCAGGCAGGCGGCCCGGTCGGGGTAGTCGCCGGTCTCCGGCGCCAGGTCCAGCACCACCGGCTGCGGCCGGTCCCCGTGCACGGCCTGCCACAGCGTGCTGAAACCCAAGCGGGACAACGGTTCTCGGCACAGGTACGACATCGCCGCCTACTCGCCGATCACCGGGGGCGCCACGGTCAGGTCGGAGCTGAACGGGTCGTCCGGATCCGCCGCGACGTGCCGCAGGTAGCCCTGCTCCGGTTCGTCCCACGGCGGTGGCGGCGGCGCGGGCGGCGGGACCGGGGCGGGCGCGGCGGGCAGCGCGCCCATCGGCCCGAAGTTCGGCAGCGGCAGCGGTTCGGTCTCTGTCTCGGCCGCGCGCACCGGCGCCGTAGGCCGGACCGCGGGCGGCTGTGGTCGGCCGACGGGTTGGCTGGGCAGCCCGAACAGCACCGCCCGCTCGTACCCGCCCAGCACGTCCCGCGCCCGGTCGGTGACCTGCCGGAGCTGGGTCTCCGCGCCGTGCAGGTCCGGCGTGTGCAGCCAGGCCGCGCCGGTGGTGTCCAGGAACCCGGTGCTGTGCGCGGGCGGTGGTGGCAGCTGGGCAGGCACGCTGGCCCGCACCAGGCCGAACTCACCGGCCACGGTGGCGAGCAGCTCCCTGGCCGCGGCGGCCTGCGCCTGCGCGTCGACCAGCAGCGCGCTGGCCGCGTGGGCGACCTCGGTGGCCACCACCGCGCCCCGGTCGGTGTTCTGCCGGGCGAACTCGGCGAAGCTCCGGTGGTAGTCGGTGCGCAGCTCGTCCAGCTCGGCCCAGATCCGCTGCCAGTGCTCGGCGGCCTGGTACAGCGGACCGGCGCCGGGGCCGGTGTGCACATCGGCGCAGACACGCGCGATGGGTGCCTCGGCCCACCAGAAAAGCCCCTCGTTCCAGGTATTCACGATTCCCCCCGGCCCCTAAGATCCGCTTATTTGTCGCCCGGTGAACCCGGAGCGTGCGAATTGTCACGCTCCACTGATCGGTAATCGGTTGCCATGTTCTCGGCGGCGCTCAGTTGCCTCCGCAGTTCGATGATCGCCTGGTCCATCTCGGCCAGGAAGGAGCCGGGTCCCCGGTCCACCAGGTCGCGATACCTGGCCATCGCCAGGCCGCTGACCGGGTCTTTCGCCGGTGGCGTCAGCCTGGCCGCGTGCAGCCCCCTGCTGCGCAGCGACTCGAGCCGGTCGAGCAGCCGGCGGAGCCGCGCGCTGAGCGCGGCCGCGCTTTCCGGGCTGATCCGCACGGTGGCCCCGGAATCGGGAGATGCCATCCGGTGTCCTTTCCCGACAGTCGAGAAAGGAGACACTACGTCACCGGACCGGCCAGGAAAAGCGTTGTCAGCTGGCCAGCATTCCCTGGTGAATGCGCGCGAACTCGGCCGGGTCCACCGCGGCCGGATCGTCCAGCAGTGCCAGCACCGCGCCGCGCGGGGTCAGCCGCAGCCCGGCAGGCGGGTTGGGCAGCATGTCGGCGCGCTCGGCGTTGAAGTAGGTCCACCAGCCCAGCCAGTCCGGCCACTGCCCCGGCGCGGGCACGCCGTCCGGCTGGGACTCGGTGAGCAGCCCGGACACCCGGTCCCAGGACAGCTCGTCCTCCACCCGCCCGAACACCGCGTCGAACCGCTCGGCCAGGTGCACCCACAGCTCGGTCAGCCCCCGGTGCAGCAGCCGGTAGCCGTCGGCTTCCGGTCGTGGCTCGCGCCAGGTGTGCGCGGCGTCCAGGGTCAGGCAGACCGAGTCCGGGGTGGTGCTCAGCAGCAGGTCGGTCTCCTCGGCTGACCACAGCGGCACGTCCCAGCGACCGATGGCCAGCCCGTCCAGCAGCTCCTTGCGGCTGATGGCCAGCCGCGGCCCCAGCCGCCAGCCCCAGGCCGCCAGCTCGGCCAGCAGCTCCTCCGCCCGCGCGGCGGTCAGCGGCGTGGCGAAGTGCAGTTGCCAAGACCAGTCGGACCCCATGCCCCATCTTCACTGTTCTCCACGGGCGAACGCGACCGCGAAACGAAGTACTCGCCGAACGAGTTGGTAGAGGTGTAAGCATGTAATCAGTGCAACGAGGACAAGAGGAGAAAGCCATGGGGCACCGACACAGCGGCAAGGAAGCGGCGGGCTGGTTCGCGGGCAGACTGCCGGACGGCTGGTTCACCGGCCCGCCCGAGGTCATCGTGGACCGCGAGGAGATCACCATCCTCGGCGAGCTCCAGCCCCTGGACGGCGACTACCCGGACGAGGCCGAACGCGCCGCGGCCGAGGCGGGCCGCATCGCCCGCTGGCGCGAGCAGACCCGCGCGGAACGCATCGACATCGCCCGCCAGGCCGAGCACCGCTACGGCCGCAAGGTCGCCTGGGCGGCCCGCCTCGGCGGCACCGAGGAACGCTTCACCCGGCTCTCCGTCCCGGTGATGACCCGCCTCCGCCAGCCCGAACGCCTGGTGCTGGACACCCTGGTGGACGCGGGCGTGGCCCGTTCCCGCTCGGAGGCGCTGGCCTGGGCGGTGCGGCTGGTGGGCGAGCACGCCGACGAGTGGCTCGGCGAGCTGCGCGAGGCGATGACCAAGGTCGACGAGCTGCGGGCCAAGGGGCCGGGGCTCTGAGGAAGGGGATGCCGGGGTGCGGGCAGGCGGCGGGCGCCCGCACCCCGGCAAGTCGCTACGGGAAGAGCACCAGCCAGACCGCGATGTAGTGGCAGACCGCGGCCAGCGCGGTGGCCGCGTGGAAGAACTCGTGGAAGCCGAAGACCTCGGGCCACGGGTTGGGCCGGCGGATGCCGTACATGATGCCGCCGACGGTGTAGAACAGGCCGCCGACCAGCAGCAGCACCAGTGCCGTGATCCCGCCGCGGGAACCCAGCTCCGGCAGCACGAAGATGGCCACCCAGCCCAGCGCGATGTAGATCGGCACGCCCAGCCAGCGGGGGGCCTCCGGCCAGGCCAGCTTCAGCGTCACCCCGGCCAGCGCGCCGCCCCAGACCACGGCCAGGATCACGCTGCCCAGGCCGGGATCCATGGCCAGCAGGCAGAACGGGGTGTAGGTGCCCGCGATGAACAGGAAGATCATCGAGTGGTCCAGGCGGCGCATCCAGCGCAGCGCGCCCTCGGTCACCCAGGTGCGCCGGTGGTACAGCGCGCTGATGCCGAACAGGCCGAGGATGGTCACCGTGTAGATCGAGGTGGCCAGGGCCGCCCGGGCGGAGACCGAGCTGGCCACCGCGATCAGCGTGCCGCCCGCGACCAGCGAGACGAAGAAGGACCACAAGTGGATCCAGCCGCGCATCCGCGGCTTGCTGACCTGGGCCGGGGGATTGGGAAGGGTCGCGGATGACACCTGTCAAGGTTACGGCACCGTAGGTTACGCACTGGTTATGTTGTGGTCAGCTGCACATCACTCAGCCGGTGAGGTTGCGGTGATCGACCAGGATGCAGCGGTCGGCCACCACGTCCAGCCCGGCAGCGGCCGCCTTCCGGCAGGACTCCTCCTCGACGATGCCGAGCTGGAGCCACAGCGCACCCGCGCCGACCTCGATGGCCTGCTCGGCCACCGGCGGGACCGACTCGGGGCGGCGGAAGACGTCCACGATGTCGATGTGCTCCGGCACCGAGGCCAGGTCCGGGTAGACCTGCATGCCGCGGAACTCGCGCAGGGCCGGGTTCACCGGGAACACCCGGAAACCCTGCTGGTGCAGGTACTGCGCGATCTGATGGCTCGGCCGGTCCGGCCGGGCGCTGACGCCGACCACGGCCACGGTGCGGGCGGTGCGCACGAGCCGTGCGATCACCTCGGGGTCCTGCCACTGGGGGTGCACACGAACAGTGTGCCTGGGTATCGGCGTACGCTGCGCGGACGTGGGTGTACGTCAGCGAGTACGCGATCTGCTCGAAATCGGTTACGAGTGGCGGCTGCGCCGTGGCCTGATCGGGGTGGAACATCCCCGCCACGTCGGCGTGATCCTGGACGGAAACCGCAGGTGGGCCAAGGAAGCGGGACTCGTCGACGTCAACGACGGGCACCGGATCGGCGCGCAGAAGATCGAGCAGATGCTCGGCTGGTGCCGTGAGGTCGGCGTCGAGGTGGTCACCCTGTGGCTGCTCTCCACCGACAACCTGGACCGGCCGCCGGAGGAGCTGAACCCGCTGCTGGACATCATCGCCGGCGTGGTGGACGAGCTCACCGAGCCCGGCACCGGCCTGCGGGTGCGCATCGTGGGCGCGCTGGACCTGCTGCCCACCGAGACCGCGGCGCGGCTGTCCGCGGCGGCGCTGCGCACCAGGGACCGCGACGGCATGGAGGTCAACGTCGCGGTCGGCTACGGCGGCCGCAGGGAGATCGCCGACGCGGTGCGCAAGCTGCTGCTCCAGCACGCCGAGGCAGGCACCACCATCGAGGAACTGGCCGAGGTCCTCGACGTCGACCACATCGCCGAGCACCTCTACACCTCCGGCCAGCCCGACCCCGACCTGCTCATCCGCACCTCCGGCGAACAGCGCCTCTCCGGCTTCCTGCTCTGGCAGTCCGCGCACTCGGAGTTCTGGTTCTGCGAGGCATACTGGCCGGAGTTCCGCCGCATCGACTTCCTGCGCGCGCTGCGCGCCTACGCCGCCCGGCACCGGCGTTTCGGCTCGTAGTCCCAGACCGCTGGCGTAGGGTCCGCGCGGTGGAGGGACATCAGCTCGTACGCGAGTACCTGTTGCTCGGCCTGCGGTTCGACCGCCTGGTCGACGGTTTCGTCGACGCCTACACCGGCGATCCCGCGCTGCGGCGGCAGGTGCTCGCCGAAGCCCGCCCCGATCCGGAGGCACTGGCCGCCAGGGCCAGGGAGCTGCGCGCGGAGCTGGTCGGCATCAACCTCGAACCGGAACGCGTCGCCTTCCTGGACGCGCACCTGGTCGCGCTGGAGTGCTCCGGCCGCAAGCTCGCCGGGGAAGCGGTCTCCTTCGTCGAGGAGGTCGAGGCCTACTTCCAGGTCCGGATCACCCCCGGCGAACAGGACGACTACCGCGCCGCGCACGCCGAGCTGTCGGACCTGCTGCCCGGCGAGGGCTCGCTGGAAACCCGCCTGAGCACCTTCCGCGCCCGAGACCTGGTCCCCCCGGACAAGCTGGAACCCGCGGTGCACGCCCTCTCCAGCGCGCTGCGCGACGAGGTCCGCGGCACCTTCGGCCTGCCGGAGCAGGAGGTCGTCGACTACGAGATCGTCGCGGACAAACCGTGGAGCGGCTTCAACTACTACCTCGGCGACTACCACTCCAGGGTCGCCATCAACGCCGACCTCGGCCACCGCATGGCCAACCTCCCGCACCTGGTCGCGCACGAGTCCTACCCCGGCCACCACACCGAGCACTGCCGGAAGGAAGCGGGCCTGGTCGGCACCCTCGGCCAGACCGAACAAACGATCTTCCTGGTCAACACCCCGCAATGCCTGATGGCCGAAGGCCTCGCCGACCTGGGCCTGCACGCCGTCATCGGCTCCGGCTGGGGCACCTGGACCCAGGAGATCGTTGGTGACCTGGGCCTGCGCATGGAAGGCGAACAACAGGAACGCCTCGAAGGCGCCCTGGGCAAGCTCGCCACCGTCCGCCAGGACGCCGCCCTCATGCTGCACGACCGGGGCGCCGACGTGGACGAGGTCGCCATGTTCCTGCGCCGCTGGCTGCTGTGCACCGACGCCCGCGCCCGGCAGATGATCCGGTTCCTGTCGGACCCGCTGTGGCGGGCCTATACGACGACGTATGTGGAGGGGTACCGGCTGTTGCGGACGTGGTTGAACGCGCGGCCTTCGGGGGAGACGGTGGCGGAGCGGTATCGGCGGTTGCTGGATGAGCCGTTGATTCCGGCTGGGGTGCGGGCGGAGATCGCGGCGGACATTCCGGCGGTGCCGAGGGTCGGGTGAGCGCTCCGGCCGGTTCGCTGGCCGGAGTCAATGTGACCGGTCGTCTTAGGGGTGCGGGGCTGGGCGGGCGGGAGCGAATCCGGGCGGAGTCGCGCGTGGGAGATTTAAGACGACCGGTCACATTCAGCAGCTGCGTGAGACGACCGGTCACATTCGCGGGCTGCATGAGACGACCGGTCATATTCGTGGGCTTCACGAGACGACCGGTCACATTCGCGAGCTGTACGAGACGACCGGTCACATTCACCACGGGTTGAAGACGACCGGTCATATTCGCAGCTAACTCAAGACGACCGGTCACATTGCCAGCCGGGCGGTCGAGGTGCCAGGCGTGCTGTGCCGACCATCGGCGAGGTGAGCGAGACTGCCGGGTGTCAGCCACCCACCAACCAGAAAGCACGGTGAGATGACCGGTCACATTCCAGGGCGGGTGCTGTGCGTTGGACTGGCCACCCTCGACGTCCTGCACCGCGTCCCCGACTTCCCTGCCCCCAACCGCAAGGTCACCGCCACCCGCCAGGACGTCGCCGCTGGTGGTCCCGCATGTAACGCCGCGGTTACCGCCGCCGCCACCGGATCCGCCGTCACTCTCCTGACCGCACTCGGAGATCACCCGTTGGCACGTCTCATCCGCCAGGAACTGGCTGGTTTCGGTATAACCGTGCGTGACTGCACGCCCGACCGGCAGCTGCCGCCCGCGGTCTCCGCGATCACCGTGCACGAGCGGACCGGGGACCGGAACATCGTGTCCACCGACGCGGGCGGGGTGTCCGCGAGGCCGCCGGCGGACCTGTCCGCTCTGCTTGCCGCGGCCGACGTTGTGCTCATCGACGGCCACCATCCGGACCTGGCCGGGGCCGCCGTCCGGGCCAGTGCGCCAGTGGTCTTCGACGCGGGGCGGTACCGGCCGCACCATGACGAACTGCTCGCCGCCGCCGATGTGGTGATCTGCTCCGGGGACTACCGACTCCCTGGTCAGGACGGTCGGGCGGACACGCTGGCGGCGTTGCGGGGGATCGTGCGGACCGGGGCGATGACCGCGGGCGGGGAGCCGATCGTCTACTGGGACCAGGGGCTGGGGACCGGGGAAGTGGCCGTGCCGCGGGTGCCGGTGCGGGACACGCTGGGGGCGGGGGACGCCTTGCACGGGGCGTTCGCGAGCTCGGTGGCGGAGCGGGGCTGGGTGGCCGCGGAGCTGGCGGAGCACCTGGCTTGGGCGGCGGGGGTGGCTTCGGTGCGGGTGCGGTATCCGGGGCCTCGGGACTGGCTGCGGCATGTACCCAGGGTGACCGAAAAGCGACAATAGGGACATTTCGGCTGGTTGTGGTCGCGCTATGTGTGCAGTACGTAGCGTTGCGGTGACAATTAACCAAATCACCTGTGTGGCTTCATGCCGATTGTTGGTGGCCGCAGGTAGCTTGCCAGTGACGGGTCGACCCGATCGACTCGTCCAGGGAGGCCCTGGTCGTGACGTCTACGCGCACGCGGGGGCCGGCACCCGGCCCTTGTGGCCGTGTGTTCCGACGCTGAAGCCATCAGCGTCGACGAACACCGACCCGCAGGGTAGTGCCTGGCCCACCGAGCACCGAACGCGGGTGCCGCGTTCGTGAGGGAGTTGCCGTGAGCGCACGACGGTCCCCAGCACAGTCCTCGACCCGTTCCGCCCGCAGCGGTGCCCGCCGTGCGACAGCCTCCAAGGGCTGTATGTACGTGCTGGACACCTCGGTGCTGCTGTCCGACCCCTGGGCGATCACCCGGTTCGCGGAGCACCAGGTGGTGCTGCCGCTCGTGGTGATCAGCGAGCTCGAGGGGAAGCGACACCACCCGGAGCTGGGCTGGTTCGCTCGCGAGGCACTGCGCTTGCTCGACGACCTCCGCGTACTGCACGGAAGGTTGGACTCGCCGGTCCCGATCGGCGAGGAGGGCGGCACCCTCCACGTGGAACTGAACCACTCGGATCCGGATGTCCTGCCTTCCGGCTTCCGCACCGACTCCAACGACGCTCGCATCCTCGCCTGCGCGTTGAACCTGGCCGCGGAGAACAACCAGGTCACCCTGGTCACCAAGGACATGCCGCTGCGGGTCAAGGCCAGTGCGGTGGGGCTGGCCGCCGACGAGTACCGGGCCCAGGACGTCACGCCGTCCGGCTGGACCGGCACGGCTGACCTGGAGGTCGGCTCGCACGTGGTGGACACGCTGTACAAGGAGAGCGTGGTCGACCTGGACGAGGCGCGCGATCTGCCGTGCCACACCGGGTTGCGGCTGCTCGCCGGGACCGCGAGCGCGCTGGGCCGGGTCACCCCGGACAAGCGGGTGCGGCTGGTCCGCGGCGACCGCGAGGCATTCGGGCTGCACGGCCGCTCGGCCGAGCAACGGATCGCGCTGGACCTGTTGCTGGACCCCGAGGTCGGCATCGTCTCCCTCGGCGGGCGGGCCGGCACCGGCAAGTCCGCGCTGGCGCTGTGCGCCGGTCTTGAGGCGGTGATGGAACGGCGGCTGCACCGCAAGGTGGTGGTGTTCCGGCCGGTCTACGCCGTCGGCGGCCAGGAGCTGGGCTACCTGCCGGGCAGCGAGAACGAGAAGATGATGCCCTGGGCCCAGGCGGTGTTCGACACGCTGGGCGCGATGGTCAGCAAGGACATCATCGACGAGGTGCTCGACCGCGGCATGCTGGAGGTGCTGCCGCTGACCCACATCAGGGGCCGGTCGCTGCACGACTCCTTCGTGATCGTGGACGAGGCCCAGTCGCTGGAACGCAACGTGCTGCTGACCGTGCTGTCCCGGCTGGGCACCGGCTCCAGGGTGGTGCTGACCCACGACGTGGCGCAGCGGGACAACCTGCGGGTCGGCCGGCACGACGGCATCGCGGCGGTGATCGAGAAGCTGAAGGGGCATCCGCTGTTCGCGCATGTCACCCTCACCCGCTCGGAGCGCTCGCCGATCGCGGCACTGGTCACCGAGATGCTGGAGGGCGACTACATGAGCTGAGGCGAGGGCGGGCGGCACGGGCTCGTGCCGCCCGCCCCGCGCTCATCGGCCGATCGGCAGGCCGGGAGTGGCCGATCGGCCAGGTAGACAGTGGCCGTACTGCCGATCCGCTGGTGGGCGGCGCCGGGCGATAGTGGTCCCAGAACACGGCGAGCCCGAGGAGACCACATGATCGAGATGGTGCTGACCTGGACCGGAGCCGTGCTGAGCGTGCTCGTCCTGGTCCTGATGGTGCTGCCGGTCATGGTGGACGGCACGGGCAGGGCGGCGAAGCGTGCCAAGCCGGCTCGGGGGCCGGAGCACGCCGGGGTGCAACCCGCGGTTCGCGCCGCGGGACCGATCGCCGCCTGACGCGGGGAGACAACCAGCCGGACCGCTCGGGGCGGTCCGTTGCCCACGGACCCCATGCCTCCTTCGGGGGGAGGCATGGGGTCCGTTTTGCCTTCGCTACCAACCGGTCGGCAGGGGGCGGCCCTCGGCGAAGCCGGCCGCGGACTGCACGCCCAGCAGCGCGCGCTGGTGGAACTGCTCCACCGTGGTCGCGCCCGCGTAGGTGCAGGAGGAGCGGACGCCGGAGCAGATCGCGTCCAGCAGGTCCTCCACGCCGGGACGCAGCGGGTCCAGGCGCATCCGGGAGCTGGAGATGCCCTCCTCGAACAGGCCCTTGCGAGCCCGGTCGAAGGCCGAGTCGGTGCGGGTGCGGGCGCTGACCGCGCGCTTGGAGGCCATGCCGAAGGACTCCTTGTACAGCCTGCCCTGCTCGTCCTGGTGCAGGTCGCCCGGCGACTCGTAGGTGCCGGCGAACCAGGACCCGATCATCACCGAGCTGGCGCCGGCGGCCAGTGCGAGCGCGACGTCACGGGGGTGCCGGACGCCGCCGTCGGCCCAGATGTGCTTGCCGTACTTGCTGGCCTCCACGGCGCATTCGGCGACCGCGGAGAACTGCGGGCGGCCGACGCCGGTCATCATCCGGGTGGTGCACATCGCGCCGGGGCCGACCCCGACCTTGACGATGTCCGCGCCGGCCTCGATCAGGTCCCTGGTCCCCTCGGCGGTGACCACGTTGCCCGCGGCCACCGGCACCGAGGGCGCCAGTGCGCGCACCGCCTTCAGTGCGGTGAGCATCTTCTCCTGGTGGCCGTGCGCGGTGTCCACGACCAGCGTGTCCACCCCGGCGGCCAGCAGCGCCTCGGCCTTGGCCGCCACGTCGCCGTTGACGCCCATGGCCGCGGCCACCCGGAGCCTGCCCTGCTCGTCCAGTGCCGGGCGGTAGATGTCCGCGCGCAGTGCGCCGACCTCGGTCAGCACTCCGGCCAGGCGGCCGTCGGCGTCCACCGCCAGGGCCAGGTTGGCCGGGCGGCCGTGCAGCTTCTCGAAGACCTCGCGGGGCTGCGCGGTCAGCGGCAGCACCAGCATGTCCTCGTCGAGCACGTCGGCGACCCGCGCGAAGCGGTCCACCCCGGTGCAGGCGGCCTCGTTCACCACGCCCAGCGGGGTGCCCTCGGCGTCGACCACGACCACCGCGCCGTGCGCCCGCTTGTGCAGCAGGTTCAGCGCGTCGGCCACGGCCGCGCCGGCGTCCACCACCAGCGGCGTGTCCCACACCGGGTGCCTGCCCTTGACCCAGGAGACGATCTCGGCGACCGCCTCCGGGGCCACGTCCTGCGGCAGCACGGTGATGCCGCCGCGCCGGGCGATGGTCTCGGCCATCCGGCGGCCGGCCACCGCGGTCATGTTGGCCACCACGATCGGGATGGTGGCGCCGGTCCCGTCCACAGTGGACAGGTCGACGTCGAACCTGGACACGACGCCGGAGCGCCGCGGGACCAGGAAGACGTCGTCATAGGTCAGGTCGTATCCGGGGGTGACCCCGTCCAGGAAGCGCACGACAGCCCAGGATACGGACTCGCGCGCTTCCCGGACCGAGGTTCACATCACTGGAACCAGTCCGCGTGGTCCTGGACCCACTGCCGGTAGGACAGCGCGGGGCGGCCCAGCACCCGCTCCACCGTGTCGGTCACCTCGTCCGGCCGCCTGCTGGCCTCGGCCCGGTAGCCCTCGATCATGGTGATCACGTCGTCCGGCCAGCCCTGCGCCCGGAAGAACGCCACCGCCTCCGCCGGGGTCTGCTCACGGAACTTCAGCTCCCGCCCGAGCACCTCGCCGATGATCCGCACCAGTTCGACCCTGGTGTGCGTTTCCGGGCCGGTCAGGCTGTACCTGGCATAAAGGTGACCGTCCTCCAGCAATGCCGCGATGCCCACCTCGGCGATATCCCGTTCGTGGATGGGCGCCATCGCGGCCTGCGGATAGGCGCCATAGGCGACCCCTTCCAGTTTGATGGTCTCGGCCCATTCGCCGGTGTTCCCGGCGAACATTCCGGGCCGCAGGTGGGTCCATTCCAGCCCGGTGTCCTCCACCGCCTGCTCGACCCGCAGGTGCTCGTCCCCGGCCTCCTTGTTGGTGCGCAGCCGCTGCACCGTCGAGGAGGAGGACAGCGTCACGATCCGCCGGACCCCGGCCTCCTTGACCTTGCCCAGGAAATATTCCAACCGCGCGAAGTGCGGAAACAGGTACAGCTTGTCCACGCCCTCCAGTGCGGGCAGGAAGGTGTCCGGGTCGTTGATGTCGGCCTGCCGGACGTCGGCCGCCCCCGGCAGGTTCGCCTGCCCGGGGTCCCTGGTGGTGGCGCGCACCTGTTCACCCCTGGCCAGCAGGCCGTCCACCACGTGCCTGCCGACCGAGCCGGTCGCGCCGGTCACCAGAATCGTCATAAGTCCCTCCAGTGCGTTTGATTTCCTCGGCGACCCTAGCCAGAAAAATCGCCTACACGCACATAGGACTTTGCTAACGAAAATACAGCGAAACTATTTGACGGATCGCGATTTTTGCTGTCTGCGGCCGATGATCAGAGCGGTTCGCCGTCCAGCAGCGGCTCGAACCGGCGGTAGGCGGCGTAGTCGCGGAAATGGCGGGTGTAGACCTCGGCGCCGTCGCCGAGCTGCTGGTCCGGCACCTCGGCCACGTCCACCACCTCGGCCAGCCGCCAGCGCACCAGCTCGCCGTCGCCGTTGCGGTACTCGGTCTCGCCGTCCCGGCCGTGCTGCGCCGCGCGTGCCCGCGCCGACTCCAGCGAGTCGGCGTCGAGCAGCACGATGTTCTCCTGGTACAGCGGGTCCTTGCCCTCGGCCAGCGAGCACAGGACGATCACCGCGCAGAACCGTGTCATGTCCGCGACAGTAGGTGGTCCAGGCTCGCCCTTCCGGCTCCGGCGCAGGCCAGCAGGGTGGCCAGGCCGAGCATCAGGGCCAGTCCGCCGAGCAGTTCGACCACGGCGGTCGCGGGCGCTTTGCCCACCGCGCCGCGATGAGCACCGCGAATACCACCGGAATCCCGCGCATTGCGGAAAAGCGCATCAGGGCAGCAATGCGCGGACCGCGTCGATGGTGTCCGCGTCCGCCGCCTCCTTGTCCGGCCGGTAGCGCAGCACGCGGGCGAAGCGCAGGGCCACGCCGCCCGGGTAGCGCGGGCTGACCTGGACCCCGTCCAGCTCGATCTCCACCACCAGCTCCGGCCGCACGTACACCGTGTAGTCGTCGGTGCTGGTGGCCAGTTTCCGGAGCTCGGTGGTCTGCCAGGCCAGCAGTTCGTCGGTGAGGCCCTTGAAGGTCTTGCCCACCATCACCGGTGGGCCGCCGTCCGGGTCGCGGGCGCCCAGGTGCAGGTTGGACAGTGTGCCGGTTCTTCTGCCGTGGCCCCATTCCGCGGCCAGCACCACCAGGTCCAGGGTGTGCACCGGTTTGACCTTCTGCCAGGACTTGCCCCGGCGGCCCGCCGCATAGGGCGAGTCGAGGGACTTGACCATCACGCCCTCGTGGCCCGCGGCCAACGCGTTGTCCAGCAGGGTGGCCGCCGCTGATGGGTCCATTGTGGACGGTATGCGGCGGTCGCCGACGAGAGCGTCCAAAGTGGACAGTCGGTCGCGCAGGGGTGCGTCGAGGTAGTCCACGCCGTCCAGGTGCAGCAGGTCGAAGAAGTACGGGTGCAGCAGGAGTTCCCTGGCCGAGGTGGCGCCGAAGCGGCTCATCGTCTCCTGGAACGGGCGCGGGCGGCCGTCGTCGGTCAGGGCCAGGGTCTCGCCGTCGAGCACCACCGAGGTGCAGGGCAGGCCGAGCACCACCTCGATCAGCTCCGGCACCGAGGCGGTGATCTCGCGCAGGGTGCGGGTGAACACGCGCACCGCCTCGCCGTCGCGGTGCACCTGGATGCGGGCGCCGTCCAGCTTGTACTCCACGCTGACCTCGCCCAGCTCGGCCAGCGCGCTGTCCAGGGACTCCGCAGGGGAGGCCAGCATCGGCCGGATCGGGCGGCCGACCTCCAGCCGGAACTCCGCCAGCGCCGCCTCGCCGCCCGCGCGGGCCGAATCCGCCACCGCGGACAGGTCGCCGCTGAGCATGTGCGCCCGGCGCACCGCGGCCGCCGGCACCTCGAAGGCGGCGGCCACCGCGTCGGCCATCACGCCATCCAGCGCGCCCTGGCGCAGCTCGCCGGTGAGCAGGCGGACCAGGAAGTCCTGCTCCGGCTTGGTCGCCTGGCTGAACAGCGCGGAGAGCAGGTCCTTGCGCCGCTGCGCCGAACCGGAGCCCGCGGTGGTGGCCAGCGCGGACAGGGTGTCGTCCACCGCGTGCAGGGTGAGGCCGGGTTCGGTGGCCGGCACGGTGTCCAGCGCGGTCAGCGAGCGCCAGCCCACGCCGGTGCGGCCCTGCGGCGGCACGCCGATCAGGTAGGCGGTGGCCAGCCGGACGTCGCGGACGTCGGTGGCGCCGCGCAGCAGTGCGGCCAGGGTCTCGATCTTCGCCTTGCGCGCGCGGGTGCCCGCGACCGTGGCGGAGGTGTGCACTAGCTCGGCGAGGCGCATTCCTCCATCTTCACCAGGTCACCGACATTTCGCGCGATGTGCGCCACGGCCGCGCGCAGCCGGTCGGCCGACAGCGCGGCGTAGCCCAGCACGAGGCCGGGGTAGGGCGCGGGCACCGGCGGGTGCGCGTAGCCGGAGAGCGCGGGCGCGTTGATCCCGGCCGCGGCCAGCCGGGCGGACAGCGCGGCGTCGTCGGTGCCCTCGGGCAGCCGGACCACCAGGTGCAGGCCGGCCGCGATGCCCACGGGGTGCCACTCCGGCAGGTGCTCGGCCAGCGCGGCCAGCAGCGCGTCCCGGCGGCGGCGGTAGAGCAGCCGGGTGCGGCGCAGGTGCCGGTCGTAGCCGCCCTCGCGCAGGAACCGGGCCAGCGCGGCCTGCGGCAGCGGCCCGCAGCCCAGGTCGTGCAGGCGTTTCCGGTCGGCCACCGCGGTGCGCAGGTCGGCGGGCAGCACCAGCCAGCCCAGGCGCAGCGCGGGGGCGAGGATCTTGCTGACGCTGCCGATGTAGGCCACCCGGCTCGGGTCCAGCGACTGGGTCGCGCACACCGTGGGCCGGTCGTAGCGGTGCTCGGCGTCGTAGTCGTCCTCGATCACCACCGCGTCCCGTTCGCGCGCCCAGGCCAGCAGCGCGCGCCGCCGCCGCGGGGCCAACGCGGTGCCCAGCGGGAACTGGTGCGCGGCGGTGACCAGCACCGCCCTGGCGCCGGTTCGGGCCAGCTCGTCCACCTGGATCCCGTCGCAGTCCACCGGCACGGGGACCGGCCGGAGTCCTTGCGCGGCAAGGAGTTCCGCCTGGCCGTGGTGGCTGGGGTTCTCCACCGCGATCTGTGTCAGCCCCCGGTCCCGCAGCACCTGGGCGAGCAGCGCGAGGGCCTCGGCGGCCCCGTGCGTGACGGTGATCCCGGCCGGGTCGGTGACCACCGAGCGGACCCGGCCCAGGTACCCGGCCAGCTCCGCGCGCAGCTCGGTCAGGCCGCTGGGCTCGGGGTAGCCCAGCGCGGAGTCAGGCATCTCGTTGAGCGCGGCCCTGGTCGCGGCCAGCCAGGCGGCGCGCGGGAAGGCGCCCAGCGCGGGCAGTCCCGGCCGCAGGTCGAACCGCCACTGCGGCGCGGCGGCCGGTGCGGGCGCCGGGGACTCGGCCGGGCCGACCGCCTCGGCGACCCGGGTGCCGGAGCCGTGCCTGGCCACCAGGTAGCCCTCGGCGACCAGCTGTTCGTAGCTCGCGGTGACCGTGCCCCTGGACAGCCCGAGCTGGGCGGCCAGGTCCCGGCTGGAGGGCAGCCGCACGCCCGGCCGCAGCCGCCCGTCCCGCACCATCTCCCGGATCGCCTGTTCCAGGGACTTGCCGCGGGCGCCCGGCCCGGACACGGCGGGGAGCAGCAGCTCCCGCAAAGTGGTCCAATCCTTCGCCATCGAAGTGGAGCTTATGGCCAGACCACTTCCAGAGCCAGGCTTCCGCCATGACCACCTCGAAGTCCACTGGTCTCGCCCTGGCAGGCGGGATGGCCGCGCTGTGCCTGGTCGGCGGCGCGGTGCCGGTCAACGGGCTGCTCGGCGCGTACCCGGTGCTGTCCGCGCAGGCCATCCGGTACGCCATCGGCGCGCTCGCGCTGCTCGGCTGGCTGCTGTGGCGCGGCGGCCTGCCCAGGGTGACCGGCCGGGACGTGCTGGCGCTGGTCGCACTCGCGGTCACCGGCATGGTCGGGTTCAACGTGGCCATCATCGAGGGCCAGCGCTACGCCGAACCCGGTTTTGTCGCCGCCATCATCGGCGGATCGCCGCTGGTCATCGCGCTTGTGGTGCCGCTGGCCCTTGGCAGGCGGCCGCGGCTGACCGCGGTGCTGGGCGCCGGGCTGGTCTTCGCCGGGGTGCTGGTGATCTCCGGCGGCGGGCGCTGGTCGCTGCCGGGACTGGGCCTGGCGCTGCTGGCCATGCTCGGCGAGGCCGGGTTCACCCTGTTCGCGGTGGGGGTGGTGCGCCGGATCGGCGGCATCGCCACCTCGGCCTACGCCTGCGTGATCGCGGCCGTGGGCAGCGCGCTGCTGAGCATGCTGGTCAGCGACAACCCGTGGCCCGCGCCGACCGCGGTGGAGTGGACCGCGCTGGTGGTGCTCGGCCTGCTGGTCACCGCGGTGGCCTTCGGGCTGTACTACCGCTGCGTGTCCGTGGTCGGGCCGGAGCGCTCGGGCGTGCTGGCCGGGCTGATCCCGGTGTCCGGACTCGTGGTCTCCGTGCTGCTGGGCGCGCAGCCGCTCACCCTGACCTCGGCGGCGGGCGCGCTGACCGTGGCCGCGGGTTGTGCCCTCGGCCAGCGCGCCCAGCTGTTCAGCGGCCGCCGTGCGCCATCTTCAGCACGTCCAGAGCCTCGTCCAGCTGTGCGAGCGTGAGCTTGCCCGCCTCCACGTGCCCGCGCGCCAGCACCACCTCGCGGATGGTCTTGCGCTCCTTGAGGGACTGCTTGGCGATCGAGGCCGCCTCCTCGTAGCCGAGGTAGCGGTTGAGCGGGGTGACCACCGAGGGCGAGGACTCGGCGTACTCGCGCAGCCGGTCCACGTCCGGTTCGGCCCCGGCGACCACCTTGTCCGCGAGCAGCCGGGCCACCGCGCCGAGCAGCCGGGCCGACTCCAGCACGTTGCGGGCCATCACCGGCATCATCACGTTCAGCTCGAAGTTGCCCGCCGCGCCGGCGAAGGCCACCGTGCCGTCGTTGCCGATGACCTGCGCGGCCACCATCATGGCCGCCTCGCAGATCACCGGGTTGACCTTGCCGGGCATGATCGAGGAGCCCGGCTGCAGGTCCGGCAGGTGCAGCTCGGCCAGGCCGGTGCGCGGGCCGGAACCCATCCAGCGCAGGTCATTGGCGATCTTGAACAGGCTCACCGCGACCGTCTTGAGCTGCCCGGAGACCTCGACCAGGCCGTCCCGCGCGCCCTGGGCCTCGAAGTGGTCGGCCGCCTCGGTCACCGGCAGCGCGGTGGACTTGATCAGCTCCTCCACCACGGCCGCGCCGAACCCGGCCGGGGTGTTGATGCCGGTGCCCACCGCGGTGCCGCCGATGGGCAGCTCGGCCAGCCGGGGCAGCGTGCCGTCCAGCCGCTGCACGCCCAGGCGCACCTGCCGGGCCCAGCCGCCGACCTGCTGGCCGAGGGTGACCGGCACCGCGTCCATCAGGTGCGTGCGCCCGGCCTTGACCACCTCGGCCCACTCACCGGCCCGCCGCTCCAGGGTCTGCGCCAGGTGCGCGAGGCCGGGGATGGTGTCCCGCAGCACGGCCTCGGTGGCGGCCAGGTGGATGGTGGTCGGGAAGACGTCGTTGGAGGACTGGGAGGCGTTGACGTGGTCGTTGGGGTGCACGTCCTGGCCGAGCGCCCGGCTGGCCAGGGTGGCGATCACCTCGTTGGCGTTCATGTTGGAGGAGGTGCCGGAACCGGTCTGGAACACATCGATCGGGAAGTGCCCGTCGTGTCCGCCAGCGGCCACCTCGTCCGCGGCGGTCGCGATCGCCTCGGCGATCTCCGGGCTGAGCACGCCCAGCCGCCCGTTCACCCTGGCCGCGGCCGCCTTGACCAGGCCAAGCGCCCGGATCTGGGCCCGCTCCAGGCCGCGGCCGGAGATCGGGAAGTTCTCCACCGCGCGCTGGGTCTGCGCCCGCCACAGCGCGTCAGCCGGAACCCTGACCTCGCCCATCGTGTCGTGCTCGATCCGGAATCCCTCGTCGCTCATACCCGAATTCTGCGCCTCTTCCGGTTACTGGGCACCGTGGTCCGCACCACCTAGGCTCGAGCGGGTTCCCAGGACTGGCTAGAGAGCAGGTGTCAATGAGCGCACCGTCCGAGCACAGCCGAACCGAGGTCGACCTGTTGATCGTCGGGGCCGGGCCCACCGGACTGTTCGCGGCTTACTACGCGGGCTTCCGGGACCTGTCCACCGCACTGGTGGACTCGCTGCCCGAACCGGGCGGCCAGGTCACCGCGATGTACCCGGAGAAGATGATTTTCGACGTCGCCGGGTTCCCCGCGGTCCGCGGGCGCGACCTGATCGGCGCGCTGGTCGAGCAGGCGGCCCAGTACAAACCGAACTACCTGTTGAACCGCAAGGCCCGCACACTGTCCACAGTGGACGGTGGCGGGTTCGACGTCGGCCTGGCCGACGGCAGCGTGATCCGCGCGGGGGCGGTCCTGATCACCGCGGGGCTGGGCGAGTTCCGGCCCCGGCCACTACCGGTGGGCGAGGACTGGTTCGGGCGCGGGCTGTCCTACTTCGTGCCCGTGCTGGAGGTGCACCGGGACCAGGACGTGGTGGTGGTCGGCGGCGGCGACTCCGCCTTCGACTGGGGGCTGGCCCTGCACCCGATCGCGCGCAGCGTCACCCTGGTGCACCGGCGGGCCGCCTTCCGCGCGCACCAGGCCACCGTCCGGCAGGTCCGCGAGCTGGGCGTGCCGATCCTGACCGACGCCGAGGTGGCCGCGATCCGCGGCGGCGCGGGCATCGAGGAGGTCGAACTGTCCTTCAAGGACGGCGACCACAAGGTGCTGCCCGCGCAGGCGGTGGTGGCCGCGCTCGGCTTCACCGCCGACCTCGGCCCGCTGGAGACCTGGGGCCTGGAACTGGAGAAGCGCACGGTCCTGGTGGACAGCACCGGCCGCACCAACCGCGATCTGGTCTATGCCGCAGGCGATGTGGCCACCTACCCCGGCAAGGTCCGGCTGATCGCCACCGGCTTCGGCGAGGCGGCCACCGCGGTGAACAACATCGCGGTCGCGCTCAACCCGGACGCGCACCTGTTCCCTGGCCACTCCAGCAACATGCCCTGAGCCACAACGGAAAACGGCCCCGGTCACCTCGACCGGGGCCGTTCGTCCTCAGTGGACCATCACGGCACGACGTGCACGATGTCGCCGTTGGACAGGTGGTTGTAGAACTGCTTGGCGGCCGACGGCGACAGGTGGATGCAGCCGTGCGACTTCTCCCGCAGGCTGCCCTGGTGGAAGGCGATGCCGCCGTTGAAGAACACCGACCACGGCATCTTCGCGTTGTTGAAGATGCTGCTGTAGTGCATCGGGCGCTTGACGCTCACCCGGAACGTGCCGGGCGGGGTCAGCCAGCCCTTGCGGCCGTGCGTGATCGGCACCGGCCCCGCCACGACCTTGCCGTCGGCCATGATCCACGCCTTGTTGGCGGAGAGGTCGATGCAGGCCCGCGCGGTGTCCTTGCACGGGGTGGTGTTGCCTGCCGAGGCGGGCTCGACGGTGTCCTTCTGCTCCGGCTTGGGCTTCGGCTTCGGCGGCGTGGTGGTGGTCGGCTGCGTCGTGCTGGGCCGCGTGGTGGCCGGCTGTTTGCTGGTGGACTCCGAAGTGGACGATGACGGGGCCGCACTGCTCGCCACCGGCCCGGTGTTCCCGGCCAGTTGCGGCGTCGCCGACGTGCCGCAGGCGGCCAGCAGCAGACCGAAAGCAGCGGTCACCGCCAGCATCACAGAGTTCCTCTTGCCACGCATCGCTCACCCCAAGTTCTCCGCCCGACTGCACGGGCGAGTCATCGCTCCAGCAACGACAATGACGTGCCTTGGGATCCCGAGGTTGCTCTTTCTGGCTTACCCGTTTCGAACTGTGACAAACGGCCCGCCGCTACAGGAGGCGGCGGGCCGTTCGTCAGCCGATCAGGTGAGGGGTCAGAGACCGCCCGTGTTCGTGCTGATCCAGTTGCGGTAGTAGGACACGTCGACGTAGATGGACGGCGCGGTCGCGCAGGTCGCGCCACCGCCGGAACGGCTGGTCGCGCCGATCAGGGTCCAGTTGCCCGCCGTGCCCTTCACCTGCGGGCCGCCGGAGTCGCCGTAGCAGGCGCCCTTGTTGCCGCCGGTGTTGTTGGTGCAGATCTCGGAGGCGGCGTTGATGCCGGAGCACCGGTTGTCAGCCACGATCGAGGTGTCCAGCTGCTGCAGGGTGATCGGCGCGGAGCCACAGCCGCGGGTGGGGCAGGTCTGGCCCCAGCCGATGATGCGGCTCGCGGTGCCGACCGGGCCGGACTCCGGCGCGATCGAGATCGGCGCCACGCTCACCGAGGACGACAGCTGCAACACGGACAGGTCGGCGCTGGGGTGGTTGATGATCCGCGACACGCCCGCGGTCACCCCGCCGGTGGTGCGGTTGGTGGTGCCGATCCGGGTCCGGATCGAGGACGGCTGCCTGCCCTGCACGCAGTGCTTGGCGGTCACCACCCAGTTCGCCTTGACCAGTGAGCCACCACAGAAGTGGCTACCGGAGGTGCTCTGCAGGGACACCATGAAGCTGTAGGTCTCGGTCGCGTTCGTGCCGCCGACGATCAACGGATCGACGTCACCGGCGGTGGTCGCCGGCGCCGCGGCGGCCGGCATCGCGAGACCGCCCAGCGCGGTCGCGGCCGCGGCCAGGATTCCGACGATCAGAGAACGTGCCCTCACGGTTCTCTCCTCTCAACTCCCGGCGCGTTCGCCGGAGGTGAGGTGCACCGTAAGGACATCCGTTCCACATGGTGAACCCTGCATAAGTAGGGCCGGTGACCGGCTTTGTGTCCGCACATAACGGTTTATGACCGTTAACCGAACGGACCCGCGGCGAACACCGCGGGCCCGTTAGCTATCGACCCGTTATACGGGCCCGGCGATTCCGCTGATCCACGGGCGGAAGACCGGCACGTCGACGTAGATCGACGGCTTCACCGCGCAGATCGAACCGCCGCCAGAACGGCTGGTCGCGCCGATCAGCTGCCATGCGCCCGCGACCATCTTGATCTCCGGCCCGCCGGAGTCGCCGTAGCAGGCGCCCCTGGTGCCGCCGGGGTTGTTGGTGCAGATTTCCTGCGCGCCGAAGATCCCGCTGCACAGGCCGTCGGCCACGATCGAGGTGTCCAGCTGCTGCAGGATCACCGGCGCGCCGCAGCCGCCGGGCGACGGACAGGTCTGGCCCCAGCCGAGCAGCCGGGTCGCGGTGCCCACTGGGCCGGAGGCCGCGGCGACCTTGATCGGCGCCTGCGGCACCGCGGCGGCCAGCCGGACCAGCGCGATGTCCCTGGTCGGGTTGAGGTGGATGGCCGCGGCGGCCACGTAGCTGCCGCCGGAGGTGCGGTTGGTGGTGCCGATCCGGGCGCGCACCGAGGCCGGGGTCTTGCCCTGGACGCAGTGCTTGGCGGTGACCACCCAGTTCGACTTGATCAGGGAACCGCCGCAGAAATGCCCACCCGAGGTGTTCTGCAGGGAAACCATGAAACTGTAGACCTGGGTGGCGTTGACGCCGCCGACGATGAGCGGATCGACATCGGTGTGGTCCGGGGCCGCGGTGGCGGAACCGGTCAGCCCGGCAAACGCGGTGGCCACGGCCGCGAGTAATCCGACGACCATTCTTTTCGCTCGCACAGGGATTTCTCCTCTCAACCCCGGCGCCCTCTGCCGGGGTTGACACGGACAGTAATTGACCGTAATCGGAGCGTGGTACCGCCTGATGGACCCACCTGCGTGCCTCTTGGGGCAGGCGTCCGGGCAAAGGCCCTATGTTAGGTGAATAGCGCGAAAAGGCACACTGGCGGTCAGTCCTGTGGCCAATGGTTGAACTGATCTTTTCAGGTGGGGGAACTTGATTTTGTGCCCCGAAGAAATGCAATAGTCGACACATTGTCCAGTCCGCTGGCGGCACGGGCTCCGGCTCAGGCCGCGGCAGCGGAGACCTACGAGTCCATCACCTTCACCAGCGGCCGCACCGCCCGCGTCGACCTGCGCGAACCCCGCGCCGGCGGCTGGCTCGGCGCGCTGGCCGAGCTGCACGCGGCGAACCTGGACGCCTACGTCGAGGTCGACCCGGACACCGGCCTGGTCACCGAGGTGCTGGTGCCACACCAGGTCACCGTGCGGGAGCTGACCCCCGGCGAGGACCTGGTCGAGGTCGATCTCGAGCCCTCGCACGCCCACCACCACCTGCGCCGGGACAACCCGGACTTCGACGAGCTGCTGGCCCTGCTCGAACAGGCCAGGGACAGCCGGCGGACCGTGCTGGTCACCGAGGCCCTCGACGAGCGCGCGATCATCGATGTGCGCCCTGCCCCAAAAGAAGCAGCGGTAGCTGAGCAGCTCACCGACAGCGGCGCGGAGGCGCTCGGCACGCCGGTGAGCTACGCCCAGGTCGTGCAGATGTACCGCCTGGTGGCCGGCCAGACCGCCTGCTCGGCCAACCCGACCGCGCCGGGCATCCCGTTCACCTACCCCGACGACGGCTGCTGGGGCCGGGCGCACGAGATGGCCCGGCTGATGATCGCCAACGGGATCACGCCGGACAAGGTCTGGATCTACGGCAACCTGCGGGTGAACAGCGCGAACAAGCCGGACTGCCTGGTGGGGTGGGACTGGCACGTGGCCCCGACACTGGTGGCGGGCGGGGTCACCTACGTGATCGACCCCGCGCTGTTCGACGGACCGGTCACCCAGGACACCTGGAAGGGCGTGCAGGGCGATCCGGCCGCGCGGCTGGTGCCCACCGGCGCGGAGATCTTCCACAACCACTACACACCGGACCGGTTCGACCCGGACTACAGCAAGACCAACGGGGTGCTGGCCCGCTTCCGCGCCGCGCTCCAGCTGCGGTCCAACCTGCCGGCGGGCCCGCCGCCGTACGCGAACTGCCAGCCGGCCACCCCGGGCGTGCAGTTCCGCGCCAGCCTGGCCCCCGGGCAGACCGCCCGCTGGTTCACCCACAGCTGGCAGGCCAGTCGGCACGTGTACTGGACGGTCATGCCCACCTCGATCTGCTCGGGCGGCCCGCAGATCCGGCACGAGGTGGCCATGCAGCGCACCGACGGGAACCTGTGCACGTACTGGATCACCGTGCAGAACCTCACCGGGCGCACCGTCAAGTTCGAGGCCCGCTACCACTACCTCAAGATCTGACCGGGAGCCGTCCATGTGGACCGGAACAGCATTCACCGTCACGATCGGCGCCGGTGCGACCGTGCGCTACTTCAACCACAGCTGGAACGCCAGTCAGCACGTGGTCTGGTACCTGATGCCGGTCACGCCGGTCTCCGGCGGACCCGCGATCGACTGGGACGTCGCGGTCGAGCGGACCAGCGCGGCGCTGTGCACCTACTGGATCACCGTCCGGAACCTGACCGGGATCCCGGTCACCTTCGAGGGCCGCTACGCGGTCCTGAACGCGTGAACGGGGAGGAAGCCGTGCGAATCGAGATCGAGCTGGACAGCGCCGAGCTCGCGGCCGGACTGGTGATCCGGATCGGCCAGGAGCGGACCGAGCGGCAGGCCTCGGTCCAGGTCTCGGGCGAGGACCAGGACGCGGGCGCCGCGCCCGGTCTGGCCGCGGCCGAGGGCATCGAGGCCGTGGACGCGGGACCCGCGCCGCAGCCCGCGGACTGAACACGACGAACCGGCCGCCCGCCGGGTGGGCGGACGGCCGGTTCGGCACGGGGTTCAGGGCAGCGGCGGGACGTCTTCCACGGCGTCGCCGCCGAAGTCCACCGAGGAGTACTCGCGCAGCTTGGTCAGCCGGTGGTAGCCGTCGATCATCCGCAGCGTGCCGGACTTGGACCGCATCACGATGGACTGGGTGGTGCAGCCGCCGGAGCGGTAGTGCACGCCGCGCAGCAGGTCGCCGTCGGTGATGCCGGTGGCGCAGAAGAACACGTTGTCCCCGCGCACCAGGTCGTCGGTGGTCAGCACCCGGTCCAGGTCGTGCCCGGCGGCCAGCGCGCGCTCGCGCTCCTCGTCGTCCTTGGGCCACAGCCGGGCCTGGATCGCGCCGCCCATGCACTTGAGCGCGGCCGCGGCGATGATGCCCTCCGGGGTGCCGCCGATGCCCAGCAGCAGGTCCACGCCGGTGCTCGGCCGGGCCGCGGAGATCGCGCCCGCCACGTCGCCGTCGCTGATGAAGTGGATCCGGGCGCCCGCCTCGCGCACCTCCTTGACCAGGGCCTCGTGCCGGGGCCGGTCCAGGATGCACACGGTCACGTCGGCCACGTCGGTGTGCTTGGCCTTGGCCACCCTGCGGATGTTCTCCGCCACCGGGGCGTCCAGGTCGACCACGTCGGCGGCGTCCGGGCCGACCGCGAGCTTCTGCATGTAGAACACCGCGGACGGGTCGTACATCGCGCCCCGCTCGGCCACCGCGAGCACGGCCAGCGCGTTCGGCATGCCCTTGGCCATCAGCGTGGTGCCGTCGATCGGGTCGACCGCGACATCGCAGTCCGGGCCGTCGCCGTTGCCCACCTGCTCGCCGTTGAACAGCATCGGGGCCTCGTCCTTCTCGCCCTCCCCGATGACCACCACGCCGCGCATGGACACGGTGCCGATCAGCTTGCGCATGGCGTCCACCGCCGCGCCGTCACCGCCGTTCTTGTCACCCCGGCCGACCCAGCGGCCCGCGGCGATCGCGGCCGCCTCGGTGACCCTGACCAGTTCCAGGGCGAGGTTGCGATCGGGTGCCTCACGACGTCGCGGGGCAGTGTTCGCGGCCATGTTCCGCCTCCAGAGGTCTGCGCAGATCGACGCTGAAACTGCTTACCGATCCTGGCAGACCGTGACGACGGAGGGTGAGCTGAGCAGGGGTGACAGTGACTATTCGCACTCACTGAACCGATTGCTGAACCGAGTCAGGTCAGCCGTTCGGCTCAGTTTGCTCCACAGAGGCCAGCGCCTGCTCGACCCGCGCTCGGGCACCCGCGAGGTGCTTCTCACAGACCTTCGCCAGCTCCTCGCCGCGCTCCCACAGCGCGAGGGAGTCCTCAAGGGACAGTCCACCGGCCTCCAGCTTGCGGACGACCTCGACCAGCTCGTCCCGCGCCGCCTCGTAACCAAGAGCGGCGCCAGCATTTTCGTCACTCACGCAGTGTTGTCCTTGCTCACGCTGTGGGGCTCCCCATCGTGCTCTGCACCCGGACCACGGCGGTGGCCACCGCCTGGTCGTAGCCGATGAACGCTTCGGCGAACTCCGCGCCGTCGCCCTCCATGGCGGCTTCGTCGATGCGATTCTCCGCCTCGCTCACCCGGCGGCGGTGCGGGGACCCCGTGCCGTACCACCAGTGGCTGCCGACGTAGTGCGAGGTGGCCTCCGACAGCGCGCGCAGCCGGGACGGCAGGGCGCGCCTGCCCGGCGCGTCGCAGCCGGCCAGCAGCGCGGCCCAGCACTCGGCCGCGGCGGAGTTGGCCTCCTCGGCCCTGCGCTGCACCACCCCGGCCGCCGCCCGCACCGGCGGGTCGACCTGGCTCTGCGCCGCCGTCCTGGCCGCGGCGACGGTCAGCGGGAGAAAGGTCGGCTCATGGGCCAGCGACGCCACCGCTACCTCCGTTCACCGCTCCGGTGTCTTCGGGCACGATCGCGTGCACCGCTCCGTCAACGACTCGGACCCGCAGCAGCGTTCCCGGCGGCGCGTCCGCGACCGAACGGAGCACCCCGTCCGGGGCGCCGGCCACGACGCGCTGCACAACCGCGTACCCGCGGGCCAGAGTGGCGGCCGGTCCCAGGGTCGTCAAGCGCGCTTTGACACCGTCCAACCCGCTCTGCTCGTGCCCGAGCCGGGAGAGGGTGGCCCGGCGGGCCCGCTCGCGCAACGCCCGCACGTCCTCCGCCCGGCGTTCCAATGGGCCGAACGGGTCGGAAAGCGCTGGGCGGGAACACAACTGGGCCAGCAACCGGTGTTCGCGATCCACCCATCCGTGTAGTGCCCGGCGGGCCCGGTCGCGGAGCTGGCCGATCCTGGCCGTCTCCTCGGCCACGTCCGGAACCACCCGTTTGCCCGCGTCCGTCGGAGTCGAGCAGCGCAGGTCGGCCACGTGGTCCAGCAGCGGGGTGTCCGGCTCGTGCCCGATCGCGCTGAGCACCGGGGTGCGGCAGGCAGCCACCGCCCGGCACAGCGCCTCGTCGGAGAAGGGCAGCAGGTCCTCCACGCTGCCCCCGCCGCGGGCGATCACGATCACGTCGACCTCGGGGTCGGCCTCCAGCTCGGCGAGCGCCTCCAGCACCTGCGGCACGGCCAGATGTCCTTGCACCGCAACGTTGATCACCCGGAAGTGCACCGCGGGCCAGCGGTGCTTGGCGTTGGTCAGCACGTCCCGCTCGGCCGCCGAGGCCCGGCCGGTGATCAGCCCGACGCGGTTGGGCAGGAACGGCGGGCGGCGCTTGCGGGCCGGCTCGAACAGGCCCTCGGCGGCCAGCAGCCTGCGCAGCCGCTCGATCCGGGCCAGCAGCTCGCCGATGCCCACCGCGCGGATCTCGTCCACCCGCAGGCTGATGGTGCCGCGGCCCTCGTAGAACACCGGCCGCCCGTGCATGATCACCCGCGCGCCCTCGGTGAGCGGCGTCTCCAGGCCCCGCAGCAGCGCGGTCGCGCAGGTCACGGTGACCGAGACGTTGGCGGAGGGGTCGCGCAGGGTGATGAACGCGGTCGCGGTGCCCGGCCGGTTGGAGATCTGGGTGACCTCGCCCTCCACCCACACCGACCCCAGCCGCGCGATCCACTCCGCGATCTTGCGCGCCACCGTCCGGACCGGCCACGGCTGCTCCGCGGTGCTGGGCGCCGTCACGACTCGCGCACGGTGGCGATCCGCCGGGTCAGCATCCGGACGAACTCCTCGCGGGCCCTGGTGGCCTGCTCGTAGGCCAGCAGGTCGTCGAGCTGCTCGACGGTGAGCCAGCGCAGCCGGGCCCGCACCTGGGCGAGGGAGAGCGCGTCGTAGCCGGGCACCCCGGCGGGCTCGTTCCCGGACGGCTCCGGGGCCTGCGCGGCGGCGGGCGGCTCCTCGGCCGCGGTCACGGTGACCTCGCCCGCCTTCTGCCGGCCGGGCAGCTGCTCGGCGTCGTCAGCCTTCGGCGGGGCGGCCGGCGGGGGCGTGTCGTCCAGGTCCTCGTCGAAGGTCGCCCATTCGGGGGTCTCCTCCGCGGGGCGCAGCGTGGCCAGGATCTCGTCGCCCTTGATGGCGAGCTCGGTCACGTGCTGCTGGGCGCGCATGGACAGCTGCATCGCGGTGCTGGCCACCGTGACGGGCAGCCCGGCGAGTGAACTTGGCAGCTTGCGGGCCTGCTCCACGGCGGCCGCGGCGAGCCCGGCGGCCACGCGGACCGGCAGTGGCAGCGGTTTCATGTGGTACAGCCTGCCGCAGTCCGGCGGATCAGGGAAACTTTTCGCTGCGCCATCTGGGTGAGTGCGCTGTGACCTCGCTAATTCTTCTGGTCACCTGATCGAATCGACTCACCGGCGGAACGCTCCGTACCCTGGTTGGCATGACCACTGCCAAGCCCAAGCGCGTGCTGTTGGCCAACCCTCGCGGCTACTGCGCCGGCGTGGACCGGGCCGTGATCACCGTCGAGAAGGCGTTGGAGACCTACGGCGCTCCCATCTACGTCCGCAAGGAAATCGTGCACAACAAGCACGTCGTGGACACGCTGCGCGAGCGCGGCGCGATCTTCGTCGACCAGACCGACGAGGTGCCCGAGGGCGCCATGGTGGTCTTCTCGGCACACGGCGTGTCCCCGATGGTGCACGCGGAGGCGGCCGAGCGGAACCTCCGCACCATCGACGCCACCTGCCCCCTGGTGACCAAGGTGCACCAGGAGGCCAAGCGCTTCGCCAAGGAGGACTACGACATCCTCCTGATCGGCCACGAGGGGCACGAGGAGGTCGAGGGCACCGCTGGTGAGGCCCCCGACCACGTGCAGCTCGTGGACACCGCCGAGGACGTGGACAAGGTCACCGTCCGCGACCCCAGCAAGGTCATCTGGCTGTCCCAGACCACGTTGTCGGTCGACGAGACCATGGTCCGGGTGAACCAGCTCAAGAACCGGTTCCCCGAGCTCCAGGCCCCGCCGAGCGATGACATCTGCTACGCCACCTCCAACCGCCAGACCGCGGTCAAGGTGATGGCTCCGCAGTGCGACCTGGTCCTGGTGGTCGGTTCCCGGAACTCCTCCAACTCGCTGCGGCTGGTCGACGTGGCGCTGGACTACGGCGCCAAGGCCGCCTACCTGGTGGACTTCGCGCACGAGGTGGACGACGCCTGGCTGGAAGGTGTCGGCACCATCGGCGTCACCTCCGGCGCCTCGGTGCCGGACGAGCTGGTGATGAAGCTGCTCGTGCACCTGGAGGAGCGCGGCTGGGCCGACGTGGAGACGGTCACCACCGCCAACGAGAAGATCACCTTCTCGCTGCCGCGGGAGCTGCGCAAGGAGCTGAAGGAGAAGGCCGCCAAGGAGTCCTGACGGCCGCACTGACAAAGCGGAAGGGCCGCTCCCACCTCGGGAGCGGCCCTTCCGCTTTGTCTTCAGTAGTCGTCGTCCCGAGGCGGGCGCCTGCGCGGTGCGGGCGGCTGGCCGCCGGTCCTGGGCGGCGGGCCACCGCGCTGCGGCGGAGGCGGCTGCTGACGGCCGGGCTGACCGCCCCGGGGCGGCACCGGCCGCCCACCGCCTGCCGCGCCACCGCGGCCGCCTGCCGGGCCACCACCGGCATCGCGACCGCCACCGGCTCGTCCACCAGCCGCGCCACCGGCGGCACCGCGGCCACCAGCGCCCCGGCCACCGGCCGCGCCACCGCTGCCGGGCGCGCCGCCGCCCCTGGGGGCCGGCGCGCCGTCCCTCGGGGCCGGGCGGCCACCGGGCTGCGGCCTCGGCGCGGGCGCGCGGCCACCGGCTGACCTGCGCACCGGCTCGTCCTCCTCGGGGACCGGCCGCGGCCGGGCCGGCCGAGCCTCTGCCGCGGCGGCGGGCCGCTTCTGCAGGAAGATCCGGACCACGCCCAGGATCACCGTCGCGGCGGTGGTGACCGCCATCGCCGGGAATGAGGTGACCAGTGGCTGGGCCACGGTCAGCAGGCGCGCGGTCATGCCGCCGGAGGGCGGTGCGGTGGAGCTGATCAGCGCGACGGCGGGCACCACGATCACCGCGACCAGCGGCGGTTGCACCATGGGGCCGAACAGGCTCTTGCGCTGCACCCAGCACACCGCGACGACACAACTGAGGAAGTAGCCGCTCTTGAAGATCCAGCCGAGCTCGCCGTTGGGCGCCCGGTTGACGAAGGCGGCGAGCAGGGACACCCCGAAGGCGAGCAACACCGCGGCCCACCAGGGCACGCCCCGGGAGGAGCCGAACAGGGACAGGTAGGCCCAGTCGGACTCCGCTCGGTCCTGTTCCACGTCGCTTCGACGGTCGCGGGTGGTGGTCACGCGTGACACGTTAGCCCGTCCGGTAGAGGGTGTGCCCGGACGCGCGCTGGACTGGGTGCGATCGAGTCTGCTGGGTAACTGCCGGGTAGGGCAACCGGCTTCCGCCCAACGGCCCCGAAACGGACCTTGACCAGCGCAGTCGCACACACTCCAACCAGCGCGGATATTCAGTTAGAAGATCAACTCAACTGGCGCTCTCCTCCTCTTCAGCTGTGGGACCGCCCACGGTCAGCTCCTCCGCCCGGCGAATCCCCGGCACGGGAGTCGGGCTGGCCGCGGCCTCGGTCAGCGGCTGGGCCGCGCTGCGGAAGCTCTCCAGCGCGTCCAGTTCCCGCCGCCGGGCGGAGAGGAACCGCTGCAGGTGCGTGCTGGACAGGTTCACCGCGTCCACCGCGCCGGTGGCCGCCCGGTGCGCCTTGGCCGCCTGCCCGCGCACCGCCTCCACGTCCTGCGCCAGCGTCCGCTCGGTGGCGGCGAACAGCGCGGCCGAGGCCAGCACCGCGAAACCGGTGGGGCCGCACAGGAAGATCCGCCGGTCCAGCAGCCAGGGCAGCAGGTTCGGGTCGGTGTCCATGGCCGAGACCACCGCCGCGTCCGAGGGCACGAACATGATCGTCCCGTAGATGGCGTCCGCCCAGCGCTGGTAGCCCTTGCCGGCCAGCTCCGCCGCGCGCGAGCGGATGTTGCGCACGTGCACCCGCAGCGCCTCGGCCCGCTCGCCGGCGTCGTCGGTCTCGGCCGCCTCCATCCACACCGCGAGGCTGGCCTTGGCGTCCACCGGCACCTGCCGCCCGCCGCTGACCGTCAGCACCAGGTCCGGTTTGGCCGAACCGCCGCCGGCCAGGTCGGTCTGCAGGGAGAAGTGCAGCCCCTCGCGCAGGCCCAGCGCGCGAGCGGTCTCCACCAGCACCTGCTCGCCGAGTTCACCCCTTCCAGTGACCGAGGAGAACGCCACCTCCCACCGGTGCAGGGCCCGCTGGTGCTGCGCGGCCCGCTCCCGCTCGCCCTCGACCATGGCCAGCGCGGCGTCGGTGCGCCGCACGGAGTCGTTGTACAGCCGCCACAGCAGCACCAGCGCCCCGATGAGGACGAGGGTCAGGACGACCAGCGCAGTGGTGATCACTTCGGTCACACCCTCGATGATGGACCCACCCACCGACAGTGTTCGCCAGCGGCCCCAGCGGCTCGGTTCGGGACGGTCACCAGGTCTCGACCGCGCCACGACGCGACCGGCGGCGTTGCCGGGACACCCACGTACAACCCGGTACGAGGGTGCCCCGGCGCCTTGCCGCTCGCGCCGTGGCACGGCCGACACCCGGCAACCGTCCCGAACCGAGCCACTAGGTTGTTGGCCATGCGGCTCCTGCACACCTCGGACTGGCATGTCGGGCGCACCTTCCACGGCCGCGACCTGCTGGCCGAACAGGAGTCGGTGCTCACCGGGCTGGCCGATGTGGTGGCGGACGAGCGGATCGACGCGGTGCTGATCGCGGGCGACCTCTACGACCGCGCGGTGCCCTCGGCCGAGGCCGTGGAGACCTGTCAGCGCATCCTCACCGCGATCAGGACCGCGGGCGCGGACATCGTGCTGATCAGCGGCAACCACGACTCCGCGCAGCGGCTGGGCGCCTTCGGCGGGTTCGCCCGCGCGGGCGGCCTGCACCTGTGCACCAGGATCGCGAGCCTGCACCAGCCGGTGCTGCTGGCCGATGCGCACGGGCCGGTCGCCTGCTACGGAATCCCTTACCTGGACCCGGATCCGGCCCTGCACGCGCTGGAGCTCACCGGCTGCCGGGGACACGAGGCGGTGCTCGCCGAGGCCATGCGCCGGATCCGCGCGGACCTGGCCGGGCGCGGCGAGGGCGTGCGCTCGGTGGTGCTCTCGCACGCGTTCGTGGTCGGCGGCGAGGCATCGGAGTCCGAGCGGCGGATCACCGTGGGCGGGGTGGAACACGTCGCGGGCGGCACCTTCGACGGGGTGGACTACGTGGCGCTTGGCCACCTGCACGGCCCGCAGGTGCTGGCCGAGCACCTGCGCTACTCCGGCAGCCCGCTGGCCTACTCCTTCTCCGAGGCCCGCCACCACAAGGCGGTCTGGCTGGTCGAGCTGGGCGCGCACGGCCTGGCCGGGGTCGAGCGCAAGTCGCTGCCGGTGCCGCGCAAGCTGGCCACGGTGACCGGGCGGATCGAGGAGCTGCTCAGCGAACCGGACTACACCGAGCTGGAGGAGTGCTACCTCTCGCTCACCCTGACCGACCCGGTCCGCCCGTTGGAGGCCATGCGCCGCCTGCAACAGCGCTTCCCGCACGCGGTGCACCTGGACTTCAAGCCCGAGGGCGGCGGCGACGCCGAGCTGCGCTACGTGGCCGCGGTGCGCGGCCGCACGGACAACCAGATCGCCGAGCGGTTCGTCGACGACTGCCGGGGCGCGCCGCCGAACGAGCGCGAGCTGGCCCTGCTGACCTCGGCGATCGAGTCGGTGCGGGGGAGCGAGGCATGAGGCTGCACGTGCTGGAGGTGGCGGCCTTCGGGCCGTACCCGCGCCGGGAGACGGTGGACTTCGACGCGCTCGGCATCGACGGGCTGTTCCTGCTGCACGGCGACACCGGCGCGGGCAAGACCACGCTGCTGGACGCGGTCGCCTTCGCCCTGTTCGGCAAGGTGCCGGGTGCGCGCAACGAGGCCAAGCGGCTGCGCTGCGACTACGCCGACCCGGCCGATCCGACCGAGGTGGCGCTGGAGCTGACCGTGCAGGGCCACCGGCTGCGGATCGCCCGCACACCGGAGTACCAGCGGCCCAAGACCCGCGGCACCGGGTTCACCAAGCAGAACGCCAAGGCCTCGCTGACCTGGGTCGGCGACGCGCCGTCCGGGCAGAGTCCCGAGGGCCTGTCCCGGATCGACGAGATCGCGCGCACGGTGGAGCGGCTGGTCGGCATGACCGCCGAGCAGTTCTTCCAGGTGGTGCTGCTGCCGCAGGGCGAGTTCGCCCGGTTCCTGCGCTCGGACACCGACGAGCGGCAGAAGCTGCTGGAGAAGCTGTTCGGCACCGAGCGCTTCGGCCAGATCGAGGCCTGGTTCGCCAACCGCCGCCAGGACTCCTGGCGCAAGCTGGAGGCCAGGCAACAGGACACCAGGGCGCTGGTGGCCCGGCTCGCGCAGGCCGCGGGGGCCGACCCGGGCGAGGAGCAGAGCGAGCAGGACTGGCTGGCCGAGGTGACCGCGGCCGCGGCCGCCGAGCTGGCCGGAACCGTTGCGGCAGAACAGGAAGCGCAGGCCGGGCGGGAGCGGGCGGACGCCGTGCTTGGCGAGCGGACCGCGCTGGCCGAGCGGGTGCGCCGGGTGGTCAGGGCGCGGGCGGAGCTGGCCGAGGTCGAGGCGGCCGCGGCCGACCGGGCCAGGTGGGCCGAGGAGCTGGCGCAGGCCAGGCGCGCGGTGCCGGTGCAGGCCGCGCAGCGGGTGCTGGCCCGGATCGAGCGGGAGCTGGCCGAGGCGGCGGAGTCCGCGACCGGGGCGCGTGCCGGGCTGGCCCGCTTTGACGAGTCCATTGTGGACAGTGAAGTGGACCGGCTGCGGGAGCTGGCCGCCGGGCACCGGGAGTCCGCTGGCGAGCTGGCCGGGCTGGTGGCCGAGGCGGGGCGGCAGCTGGCCGACCGGCAGCGGCTGGTCCAGGTGGAGACCGAGGCGGAGCAGGCGCGGCGGCAGGTCAAGCAGCACACCGAGGCGCTGGGCACGCTGCCGGAACGGTTGCGGGCGGCCAGGACCGCGCTGGACGCGGCCCGGGAGGCGGCGGCCCGGCTGGACGGGGTGGCGGCCCGGCGGGCGGAGCTGGCCGCGCTGCGCACGGACGCGCGGCGGCTGCCCGCGGCGGCGACCGCGGCCGAGCGGGCCGCCGACGCGCACCGGCAGGCGGTGGACGAGCACCAGGAGGCCAGGGACCGGCGGCAGCTGCTGCGGCAGCGGCGGCTGGACGGCATGGCCGCCGAGCTCGCCGAAGGACTGCGCTCCGGCGAGTCCTGCCCGGTGTGCGGCGGCACCGAGCACCCGGCGCCGGCCGGTGCGGTGGCCGACCGGGTGCGGGCCGAGGACGAGCGCGCCGCCGAGGTCGCCGAGGCCAGGACCGCCGAGCGCAGGGACGAGACGCTGCGCGCCGCCCAGCAGGCCGCGCAGGAGCTGGCCGCGCTGCGGGAACGCCTGGGGGACAACGAGATCGACGCGCTGGAGACGGCGTTCGGTGCGGCCGAGGCGGAGCTGCGCGCGGCCACCGCGGCCAAGGCCACGGTCGGTGCCAAGGTCGGCGCGGTGGCCGAGCTGGAGGCCGAGGCCGAGCGGCTGCGGGAGAAGCTGGCCGCGGCGGAGCAGCAGGTGGCCGTGCTCGGCGCCGAACAGGCCACGCTGACCGACACCATCGACGCGCGGGCGGACCGGCTGGAGGTCGCGCGCGGCGAGCACCCGGACGTGGCCGCCCGGCGGCAGCACCTGCTCGACTTCGCCGCCGCGGTGGAGACCCTGGCCCAGGCCAGGGGCGCGCTCGCGGAGGCGCGGCGGCGGGTGGCCGAACAGCGGCGGGAGCTGGCCGAGGCGGTCAGCGCGGCCGGGTTCGCCGATGTGCCAACGGCATTGGCCGCGGTCCGGCCGGAGGCGAAGTTCGCCGAGGTGCAGCGGCGGCTGCGCGAGTTCGACGACCGGGAGGCCGCGGCCCGCTCGGTGCTGGCCGAGCTGGCCGAGGTCAGCCCGGACACCGAGGTCGACCTGACCGAGCCGCGCGAGGCGGCCCGGCTGGCCAGGCAGGCCGCCGAGGCGGCGGTGGCCCGGGCCAGGGCGGCGGCCGACCGCAAGCGCCAGGTGGACGAGCTGGCCGGCCGGCTCAGTCACGCGCTGGCCGAGCTGGCCCCGGTGCAGGCCGCGCACAGCGAGCTGGCCGCACTGGCCGACGTGGTCAACGGGCGCGGCCAGAACAGCCGCAAGATGTCGCTGCGCTCCTACGTGCTGGCAGCCAGGCTGGAGGAGGTCGCCGAGGCGGCCACGCACCGGCTGCGGCGGATGAGCCAGGGCCGCTACGCCTTCGTGCACAGCGATGTGGCCGGTCCGCGCGGCACCAGGGGCGGGCTCGGGCTGGACGTGCTGGACGAGTACTCCGGGCAGCAGCGCCCGGCCAAGACGCTCTCCGGCGGCGAGTCCTTCCTGGCCTCGCTGTCGCTGGCGCTGGGCCTGGCCGACGTGGTGGCCGCGGAGACCGGCGGCGCGGTGCTGGACACCCTGTTCGTGGACGAGGGCTTCGGCACCCTGGACGCGGACACCCTGGACCTGGTGATGGACACCCTGGACGAGCTGCGCGCGGGCGGCCGGGTGGTCGGCCTGGTCTCGCACGTGGAGGAGCTGCGCACCCGGATCCCGACCCGGCTGCGGGTGCGCAAGGCGCGCACCGGCTCCACCCTGGAGATCACCGTCTAGGCCGTGAACGTGGTGTCCGATTTCCGCCAGCGGGTGGGTGTCGGCGCTGGCAGGATCGGTGCCATGCTCCTCGACCCGGAACGCGCCTACCGCTCCGTCGCCGCTCGCGACGCCCGGTTCGACGGCTGTTTCGTCTTCGCGGTGCGCACCACGGGCATCTACTGCCGCCCGTCCTGCCCCGCGGTCACGCCCAAGCGCCGCAACGTCGAGTTCCACCTCACCGCGGCGGCCGCGCAGACCGCCGGTTTCCGGGCCTGCCGCCGCTGCCTGCCGGACGCGGTGCCCGGCTCACCGGAGTGGAACCTGCGCGCCGACCTGGCCGCCCGCGCCATGCGGCTGATCACCGACGGGGTGGTGGAGCGCGACGGCGTGCCCGGCCTGGCCACCCGGCTCGGCTACTCCGAACGGCACCTGACCAGGGTGCTGACCACCGAGTTGGGCGCGGGTCCGCTGGCGCTGGCCCGCGCGCACCGGGCGCACGCGGCCCGGCTGCTGATCGAGACCACCGAGCTGACCTTCGCCGACGTCGCCTTCGCCGCCGGGTTCGCCAGCGTGCGGCAGTTCAACGACACCATCCGCGCGGTGTTCGCGGTCAACCCGACCCAGCTGCGCGCCGAAGCCCAGCGCCGCCGTCGCGCGGAAGCGCCCGCCCGGCCCGGCGCGATCAACCTGCGACTGCCGTTCCGGCTGCCCTTCGACGCCGACGGCCTGCTGGAAACCCTTGCCGCGCAGGCGATTCCCGGTGTGGAGCGGGCTGAGCCCGGTCGGTACGGCCGCACCCTGCGGCTGCCGCACGGACCGGCCACGGTGTGGCTGGCGCCCGGTCCGGCGCACGTGGCCTGCACGCTGAACCTGACCGACCTGCGCGACCTGGGCAGCGCGGTGTCCAGGGTCCGGCGGCTGCTCGACCTGGACGCCGACCCGAGCGCGGTGGACGAGCTGCTCGGCGCGGACCCGCTGCTGGCCCCGCTGGTCGCGGCCGCGCCGGGTGTCCGGGTGCCCGGCAGCGTGGACGGCGCGGAGACGGTGCTGCGCGCCCTGCTGCCCGCGCTGCCGCCCGGCGAGCCGCTGGCCACCCCGGACGGCCCGCTGACCACGCTGTTCCCCACCGCCGCCGCCGTGCTGGCCACCGAGCTGAGTGCCCCGGAACGCGAGGTGGTGGCCGCGCTGGCCGACGGCTCGCTGGACGTGCACCTGGGCCGGGAGACCGACGAGCTGACCGCGGAGCTGTTGACCTACCCCGCGATCACCCCCGCGATGGCCGCGGAGATCGTCACCAGGGTGCTGGGCGCGCCGGACGTCTGGCGGGTGCCCGACCCCGCGCTGACCGCCCGCGCCAGGGCCTGGCGGCCGTGGCGCTCCTACGCCACCGCCCACCTGCTGCGCACCCCCGGTGCGGAGAAAGCCGACAGGAGAACCGCATGACCACCGCCGCAGTGTCCACAGTGGACACCGAAGCCGGTCCGTTCAGCGTTGTCGCCGACACCGACGGCGCGGTGCTGGCCTCGGGCTGGACCGCCGACCCCGGCGACCTGCACCCGCTGATCCACACCGCCATCCGCCCTGCCGAGCTGATCACCCGCGCCGACCTTGGCGAGGTGACCAAGGCCGTGCTCGCCTACCACGAGGGCGACCTGGCCGCGGTGGACGGGATCCCGGTCCGCCAGCGCGGCGGCGAGTTCATGGAGGCCGCCTGGCGCGCGCTGCGGACCGTGCCGGCCGGCCATCCGGTCAGCTACGCCGAGTACGCCGCGCTGGCCGGCCGCCCGGCCGCGGTGCGCGCCGCCGCCACCGCCTGCGCCCGCAACCCCGCCGCGCTGTTCGTGCCCTGCCACCGGGTGCTGCGCACCGGCGGTGGCCTGGGCGGGTTCCGCTGGGGACCGGTGGTCAAGCGCTGGCTGCTCGACCACGAGAGCGGCTGAGTCAGCGGTCCGCGGCGAAGATCTCGCAGTGCGCGGTCTTCGCCAGCTCGGCCCGCGCGAACCGGGCGCGCAGCTCGGCGAGCACCCGCTCGGTGGCGGTGTCCGGCAGCAGCATGCCGCGGGCCATCGCGGTCGGCTCGGTCCCGCCGTGCCAGGCCAGCACCAGCCGCCCACCCGGCCGGATGACCCGGTGCAGCTCGTCCAGGGCCGCGTCCAGGTCCGGCCACATCGGCAGGTTGTTCATCGACACCACCAGCTCGAACTCGCCGTTCGCGCCGCCGGTCTCCGCCGCGCTGCCCAGCCGCAGCCGAGCCGCCGGGGCGCGGCGGCGGGCCTGCCGCAGCATCACCGCCGACGGATCCACCCCGGTCACCACGGCATCCGCCCTGGTCAGCGCCTTGCAGAGCAGTCCGGGCCCGAACCCGACCTCCAGCACCGCCAGCCCGCGCACCGGCCCCAGCACGCCGAGCACCTCGGCCACCTCGGTCCCGTTCGTCCTGGCCATCACCCAGCCCGCGAGGCGTCCCGCCCAGCCACGCGGCAGGGCGAACTGGTTCAGCGGCCGATCCACCATCCATGACATGCCACCGAGGGTTCCGGTTGAACCCGGGTTCAAGTCAAGATGCCGGTATGCACACCCTGGTCCCGATCGGCGAGGCCGCCGCCCGCCTCGGCCTGGCCACCTCGGCGCTGCGCTACTACGAACGCCGCGGCCTGCTCACCCCGGCGCTGCGCCGCGGCAACACCCGCTGCTACGACGAGGACGGCCTGCGCCGCCTGGCCTTCATCCAGGCGGGCCAGCAGCTCGGCCTGAGCCTGGAGGACCTCGGCGCGCTGCTGGCCGCCGACCGCGCGGAGTGGCAGCGGATCATCGAGGCGCACGTGGCCGAACTGGAGGCCCGCATCGCCCGCGCCCAGCGCGCCCGCGTCCTGCTCCGCCACCCGCTGAACTGCGTCGCCGAGCACCCGGCCACCGAGTGCGAGCACCTGCGTGGCCTGCTCGACGAGTGGCTCCAGGCGACCCCTTAGACTGGCCGGTCGTGAGCCTCACCCTCGGCATCATCGGCCTGCCCAACGTGGGCAAGTCCACCTTGTTCAACGCGCTGACCCGCAACGACGTCCTGGCCGCGAACTACCCGTTCGCCACCATCGAGCCCAACGTCGGCGTGGTGCCGCTGCCGGACGAGCGCCTCGGCCGGTTGGCGAAGGTGTTCGGCTCCGAGCGCGAGGTGCCGGCGGTGGTGTCCTTCGTGGACATCGCGGGCATCGTCAAGGGCGCCTCCGAGGGGGCGGGCCTGGGCAACAAGTTCCTCGCCAACATCCGCGAGGCCAACGCGATCTGCCAGGTCATCCGGGTCTTCGACGACCCGGACGTGGTGCACGTGGACGGCCGCGTCGACCCCAGCTCGGACATCGAGACGATCAACACCGAGCTGATCCTGGCCGACCTCCAGACCCTGGACAAGGCCATCCCGCGGCTGGAGAAGGAAGCCCGCACCCAGAAGGACCGCCGCCCGGTGCTGGAAGCGGCCAAGCAGGCCAAGGACATCCTGGACAGCGGCCGCACCATGTTCGCCGCGCAGAAGGAAGTCGATCTCGCCGAGCTGCGCGAGCTGAGCCTGCTGACCACCAAGCCTTTCCTCTACGTCTTCAACGCCGACGAGGGCGTGCTCACCAACGAGGCCCGCCTCAAGGAACTGCGCGAGCTGGTCGCCCCCGCCGACGCGGTCTTCCTGGACGCCAAGGTCGAGTCCGAGCTGCTGGAGCTGGACGAGGAGTCCGCCGCCGAGCTCCTGGAGTCCATCGGCCAGCACGAACCCGGCCTGCACTCCCTGGCCCGCGCCGGCTTCCACACCCTGGGCCTGCAGACCTACCTCACCGCGGGCCCCAAGGAGTCCCGCGCGTGGACCATCCCGCAGGGCACCACCGCCCCACAGGCCGCCGGCGTCATCCACACCGACTTCGAACGCGGCTTCATCAAGGCCGAGGTGGTCTCCTTCGCCGACCTGATGGAGGCCGGGTCGATGGCGGCGGCGCGGTCGGCGGGCAAGGTCCGCATGGAGGGCAAGGACTACGTCATGGCCGACGGCGACGTGGTGGAGTTCCGGTTCAACGTCTGATTTCCGACGGGCCATCCGGTCCTGAGCTTTACCGCGTCTTTGGCCGGTATTAAGAGCCATCCCCGACCCTGACTTCGCCGTGGAAACCGCGGCGATGCCGATGAGGGGAATGCAGCCATGGAGAAGACCATCCCGCGGCGCCTTGCTCGCGGTCTGACCGTACTGGGGGTCGGGACCAGCCTGTTGTTGGCCTCGTCCGTGGTCACCGGCCCGGCGGTCGCGGCGGAGGATCCGGATACCGTGGCGCCCGCCGTGCTCGCGGTCGAGGATCTGGACGGCCGTCCGCTCACCGGTGCGGCGTTGCGGGAGTTCCTGGCGCAGGACGCGACGCGGACGAAGGCCACCCAGCCGGACACCGTGCCGCTGGCCGCCGCGCCAGTCGGCCCCGCGGCGAACCGGGACCAGATCGTGCGGCTGGCCGCGGCGGAGCTGGGCAACGGGGAGCGGCCCAACGGCAGCAACTGCACCAAGTACTCCTCGCAGTGTGTGGCCTGGTGCGCCCTGTTCAGCACCTGGGTGTGGCGCAAGGCGGGGGTGAGCATCCCGCAGTACCCGTTCACCGGCGACGTCTACAAGTGGGGCCAGCGCAACGGCAAGTCCTACAGCAAGGCCAACCTGGGTTCGGCGGTCAAGGGTGACGTGCTGTTGTTCGGGACCGGGCCGTCGAGTCCGGCCACCAGCACGCACATCGGGATCATCGAGTCGCGGTCCGGCAGCACGGTGAAGATGATCGAGGGCAACCAGCAGAACGCGGTCCGCCGGGTGACCCGCACGTTGAGCGGGAGCACCTTCTACGGCGGCACTCGACCGTAGGGGCAGCGCGGAAACGGTCAGCCGGGCGGTCGGGCAAATCCGCCCGGCTGATCGTTTCGATATCAGGTTCTTGAGTGCGCCTGGCGACCCTCGGGGGCAGACAGCGGGCGGAATCCGGACCAACAATTGGCCTTCGCCGTCTCACGGGGGCCAATGGTGGAGGAATTTCGCATTCTCGGTCCGGTGGAGATCTGGGAATCCGGCGTGCCCAGGGCACAACCGCCGCCGCGAGCCCGGCAGATCCTGGCCATGCTGCTGCTCAACCCCGGCACGATCATCCCGATCGACCGGTTGATCGACGCGGTCTGGGGCGAGGAACCGCCGCCGCACGCGCGCAAGGCGCTCCAGGTGCACATCTCGCACCTGCGGCAGCTGCTCTCCGTGCCACTGCGGCACAGCCCGCCCGGCTACGTGTTGTCCGTGCAACCGGACCAGGTGGACCTGCACCGGTTCCGGACCTGGACCGCGGCGGCCCGGCGGGAGACCGACCCGGAGCTGGCCGGCGGGCTGCTCCGGCGGGCGCTCGCGCTGTGGCGGGGCCGGCCGCTGGCCGACATCGGCTCGGACCGGATGCGGGAGCGGTTCCTGGCCGGGCTGGAGGAGGAGCGGCTGACCGCCCTGGAGGCCCGGATGGACGCCGACCTGCGGCTGGGCCGGCACGCCGAGCTGGTCACCGAACTACCGGGGCTGCTGGCCGAGCACCCGCTGCGGGAGCGGATGCGTGGGCAGCTGATGACCGCGCTGTACCGCTGCGGGCGGCGGGCCGAGGCGCTGCGGGTCTTCCACGAGGCGCGGGCGCTGACCGTGGCCGAACTGGGCGTGGAACCCGGTCCCGAACTGCAACGGTTGCACCGCGAGCTGCTCACCGAACCGCGGCCGGCGCCGGAACCCGCGCCCCGGCCGGTCAGCCGCAACCACCTGCCCAGGGACGTGCCCGACTTCACCGGCCGGGACGCCGAGCTGGAGCTGCTGTGCGCGAGCCCGGCCGCGGACTCCGGGGTGCTGCCGGTGTGGTGGCTGGACGGGCCGACCGGGGCAGGCAAGACCGCGCTCGCGGTGCGGGCCGCGCACCGGCTGGCCCCGCGCTACCCGGACGGGCAGCTGTTCGTCGAGCTGACCGGCCTGGCGCCGGAGGCGGTACTGGACGCGTTGCTGCGGGCGTTGCGGGTGCCGGGCGAGCGGATTCCGGAGGACCTGCGTGAGCGGGCCGCGCTGTGGCGGGCCGAGCTGTCCGGGCGGCGGGTGCTGGTGGTGCTCGACGACGCGGCCGGGGCCAGCCAGGTCCGGCCGCTGCTGGCCGGTGGCGCGGACTGCCTGGTGCTGGTGACCAGCAGGCAGCGGCTGGCCGGGCTGGAGGGGGTGCGCCGGATCGCGCTGGACGTGCTGCCGCCGCTGACCGCGCGCGAGCTGTTCGAGCGGCTGATCGGCGAGCAGCGGGTGCGCGCCGAGGCCGCCGCGGTGGCCGAGGTGGCCCAGCTGTGCGGCTACCTGCCGCTGGCCATCCGGATCACCGGCGCGAAGCTGGCCGCCCGCCCGCACTGGCCGGTGTCCCGGCTGCTGGGGCGGCTGCGGGACGAGCAGCGGCGGCTGGACGAGCTGGCCGTCGGCGACCTAGCGGTGCGCACCGGGCTCGCGGTGAGCTACCTGGGCCTGGACGAGCCGAGCAGGCGCGCCTACCGGCTGCTCGGCGCGCTGGGCTACGGCAACCTGCCCGGCTGGCTGGCCGCGCCGCTGCTCGGCGAGCCGGAGGAGCGGGCCGAGGACATCCTGGACCAGCTGCTGGACGCCCAGCTGGTGGAGGTGAGCAGCGAACCGGCCGAGCCGCTGCGCTACCGGATGCACGACCTGGTCCGGCTGCACGCCAGGGAGTGCGCCGAGCTGGAGGAGTCCCCGGACGAACGGCGGGAGGCGGTGCGCAGGGCGGTGACCGCGCTGCTGGCCGCGGTGGACGAGCTGGCCGAGCCGCTGCCGCCCGCGGTGCCCCGGCTGTGCCAGACCGACCTGAGCACCCAGCCCCGGCCGCGGATCACCGGCGCCGACCGGTGGTTCGAGCAGGAGGAGCCCGCGCTGGTGGCCGCGGTGTGCCGGGCCGCGGAGCTGGACCTGGCCGAGCTGGCCGCGGCACTGGCCGAGGCGCTGGTGTTCAGCTTCTTCGCGGTGCGCAACCGCTACGACAGCTGGGCCCGCACCCACGAGGCCGCGGTCGCCGCGCTGCGCCGCACCGGCCACCGCCGCGGCGAGGCCGCGCTGGAGTGCAGCCTGGCCCAGCTGCACTACAAACGTGACCGCTACGAGCTGGCCCGCGCCCACTTCCGCACCGCGCAGGCGCTCTTCGCCGAGGTCGGCGACACCAGGGGCGAGGCGGTGGCGCTCAACGGGATCGGCATGGTCGGCCGGGAGCTGGCCGAGCACGCGCTCGCGCTGCCCGCGCTGCGCAGGGCGCACCAGATGCTGGCCAGCAGCGGCGACCAGGAAGGCATGGCGCACGCGCTGTACGGCATCGGCTACGCCCACCGCGAACTGGGCGAGGACCCCGAGGCCATCGACTCCCTGGCCGCCGCGGCAGGCGCCTACCGCGCCGCGGGCAACGAACGCGGCGAGGCGCTGGCGCTGCGCGGCATCGGCCTGGTGCACCGCGCCGCCGACCGCTGGGACGAGGCCGAGGACTACTGCCGCCGCTCGCACCGCATCGTCCGCGACGTGCCGGACGACCTGCTCTCCTGCTACACCGGCCAGGCACTGGCCAAGGTCTGGATCCGCCAGCACCGCCCGGACCGGGCCGAACCCGCCCTGCTGGCAGGCATCAAGACCTGCCACGCCCTGCACGACACCTTCGGCCTGGCCCTGCTGCACCGCACCCTCGGCGAGTGCTGCCTGGCCCTGGGCCGGGCGGAACCGGCGCTGCACTTCCTGAACCTGGCCCTGACCGGCTGGGCCGAGCTGCGGCTGCCGGTGTGGCGGGCCCGCACCCTGCGCGATGTGGGCGCGGTGCACGCGGCAACGGGCGCGGCGGCTGCGGCGCACCGGGCCTGGCGGGAGGCGCGGGAGATCTTCGACCGGCTGGGCATCAGGGAGGCGGCCGAGGCCGCGGACTGGCACCGGCGCTGGTCGTGTCCCTGTGTGAACTGACGATGTCCACTGTGGGGATCCCCAGTGTTCACCTGACTTTCGCCCGTACAGGTGACCCTTGGCGCTCGCAAGACTCCTGAGTGTCACCCGAACTGACGGGAGTTCACCGTGGAACGACGCAACTTCTTACGGGTCGCCGTGGTCGGCGCCGCCGCCGCGGCCTTCGGCGGAGCGGCCTGGCGGGACGCCTTCGCCGAGGGCGCCCAGCCCGGACCCAGCCCCTACGGCGCGCTGTTGTCCGCCGACGCCAACGGGATCCAGCTGCCGCAGGGCTTCACCAGCCGGGTGATCGCCCGCACCGGGCAGCAGGTGCCCGGCACCAGCTACACCTGGCACCCCGCGCCGGACGGCGGGGCCTGTTTCGCCGACGGCAGCGGCTGGATCTACGTCTCCAACAGCGAGGTGACCAGCACCGGTGGCGTGGGCGCGGTCAAGTTCAACAGCTCGGGCCAGATCACCGGGGCCTACCGCACCCTGGCCAACACCAACGTCAACTGCGCGGGCGGCGCCACCCCCTGGAAGACCTGGCTCTCCTGCGAGGAGGTGGACCGCGGCTACGTCTACGAGACCGACCCGTGGGGCGTCAAGGCCGCCATCCGCCGCCCGGCGATGGGCCGGTTCAAGCACGAGGCCTGCGCCACCGACGCCGACCACGGCTACATCTACCTCACCGAGGACGTCTCCGACGGCTGCTTCTACCGCTTCAAGCCCACCACCTGGGGCGACCTGTCCAACGGCACCCTGGAAGTGCTCAAGGGCGGCAGCTCGCAGACCAGCGGCCCGGTGACCTGGGGCCTGGTCGGCGACCCCGACGGCAGCCCGACCGCCACCCGCAACCAGGTCAGCGGCGCCAAGCGGTTCAACGGCGGTGAGGGCTGCTACTACGCGGGCGGGACCTGCTGGTTCACCACCAAGGGCGACAACAGGGTCTGGGCCTACAACGCCAACACCAGCTCGATCAGCCTGACCTACGACGACAACCTGGTCACCAGCGGCACCGCGCCGCTGACCGGCGTGGACAACGTCACCGGGACCAGCAGCGGAGACCTCTTCGTCGCCGAGGACGGCGGCAACATGGAGATCTGCATCATCACCCCGACCGGCATCGTGGCCCCGTTCCTGCGGATCACCGGCCAGAGCGGCTCGGAGATCTGCGGGCCCGCGTTCAACCCGGCGGGCAACCGGCTCTACTTCTCCTCCCAGCGCGGCACCAGCGGGAGCAGCAGCGGCGGCATCACCTACGAGGTCACCGGACCGTTCCGGGCCTAACCGGCACTGCGCCGTTTCGGCCTAACCGGCGATGGCGTCGACCACGCCGTCGATCTCCTGGGCCATGGCCACGTCCAGGTCGGTGATCCCGCCCTTCGAATGAGTTGAGCAGCGGAAGGTCAGGGATCGCCAGCGGATGTCGATGTCCGGGTGGTGGTTGTCGTTCTCCGCGACCTCCGCCACCCGGTTCACCACCTGGATGGCCTGCGCGAAGCTTTCCAGCTCGACCGTGCGCACCAGCTCCGCGCCAACCGCGCGCCACTGGGGCAGGCGCACCAGGTCTTCTTTGATCTGGTCATCGTTCAGCAGTTCGGCCATGCCTCCATGGTGGTGGTGCGCGCCCGCGAGCGCGACCCGGCGTATGGTCACCCAGGGTCTGTCCAGGGACTCTCACGAACGCGAGTCCCTGGACAGACCCTGGATGCCACGGGAGTCCGGTGTTGCCGGGCTGAGAGGAGAGCGGTCAGCTCTCGACCGTCCGCACCTGATCCGGGTCATGCCGGTGTAGGGACTGCGTCAGGAGGAACTTTGCGTCGCACATCGGCCGCGTTCGCGCTGGTCACCAGTCTTGTCCTGCTCGAGGGGTGCTCGTTGACCGGGCCGACGCCCGCGCCGCCGGGGGAGACCAAGGTGGTGCTGCTCACGCACGAGTCCTTCGCGGTGGCCGAGGGGGTGTTCGCCGAGTTCAAGAAGCAGACCGGGATCACCGTGGAGCAGCGGGCGCTGGGCGACGCGGGCGCGCTGACCAACCAGCTGGTGCTGACCAAGGCCAACCCGCTGGGCGACGTGGTCTTCGGCGTGGACTCCACCTTCGCCTCCAGGGCCATCGACAACGGTCTGCTGGAGCCCTACCAGAGCCCGGAGGCGGCCAAGGGCCCGCAGCGCTACGCGGTGGAGGGCTCGAACGCGCTGTCCGCGGTCGACCTCGGCGATGTGTGCCTGAACGTGGACCTCGGCTACTTCGCGAAGCAGGGCTTGGCCGAGCCGAAGTCGCTGGACGACCTCGCCGATGCGAAGTACAAGGACCTGCTGGTGGTCTCCGACCCCGCGACCTCCTCGCCGGGGCTGGCCTTCCTGCTCAACACGGTGGCCAAGTTCGGCGAGGACGGCTGGGCCGGGTACTGGAACCGGTTGAAGGCCAACGGGGTCAAGGTGGTCAACGGCTGGGAGACCGCCTACAAGCAGGAGTTCTCGGTGGGCGGCAAGGGAAAGCGGCCGATCGTGCTCTCCTACGCCTCCTCGCCCGCGGCCGAGGTCGGTGAGGACGGCAAGCCGAAGACCAAGGCGCTGCTGGACACCTGCTACCGCCAGGTCGAGTACACCGGCGTGCTCAAGGGCGCCAAGCAGCCCGATGCCGCGCGCAAGCTGGTCGACTTCCTGCTGGGCGAGAAGTTCCAGGCGCAGGTGGCCGAGCAGATGTTCGTCTACCCGGCCCGTGAGGGCGTCGCGCTGCCGCCGGTCTGGCAGCAGGTCGCGCCGCAGCCGCAGCAGGCGGCCACGCTGCCCGCGGCCAAGGTCGCCGAGGGTCGGGAGCGCTGGGTGGAGCAGTGGCGCAAGCTCGTTCAGGGCTGAGCAGGCTCGGCCTCGGGGCCGCCGCGGCTGTTCCACTGGCCTTCCTGGCCGTCTTCTTCGCCTGGCCGGTGGCCGCGATCATCGGTCTCGGCCTCGGGCGCACCGGGGTGGCCAAGACGCTGGCCGACCCGTCCACCTGGAGCCTGGTCGCCTTCACGCTGGGCCAGGCCGCGGCGGCGACGCTGGTGGCGCTGCTGGCCGGGATGCCGGTGGCCTACCTGCTGGCCCGCTGCGACGTGCGCGGGCGGGGGTTCGTCCGGCTGGCCATCACGGTGCCGTTCGTGCTGCCCACCGTGGTGGTGGGCCTGGCCTTCCGCGCGGTGCTCGGCGATGCCGGGGTACTGGGCATCGTGCTGGCCAACGCCTTCTTCAACGTGGCCGTGGTGGCCCGCACCGTCGGCGGCCTGTGGGCGCACCTGGACCGCAGGGCCGAGGACGCCGCCCGCGCGCTCGGCGCCTCCCGCTGGCGGACCTTCCGGACCGTCACGCTGCCCGCGCTCGGCCCGGCCATCGGCTCGGCCGCCGCGGTGGTGTTCCTGTTCTGCTCCACCGCTTTCGGCGTGGTGCTGATCCTCGGCGGCTCCCGGCTGCGCACCCTGGAGACCGAGATCTACCTGCGCACGGTCAACCTGCTCGACCTCTCCGGCGCGGCCGCGCTCTCGCTGCTGCAACTGGCCGCGGTGATCGCCGCGCTGGTGGTCGGCGCGGTCGCGCGCAGGCGCAGGGAGGCCCAGCTGAAGCTGCGCGCGGCCCAGGAGAGCCTGCGCAGACCACACGGCGGCGAATGGTTCGTGATGGCCGCCGCGGGACTGGTGGTGCTCGGGCTGGTGGTGCCGATCGTCGGGCTGCTGCTCCGTTCACTGTCCACAGAGGACGGTTGGAGCTTCGACGGCTACCGCGCGCTGGCCACCGGCGGGGCCCAGGGCACGCTGGCCGTCTCCGGGGTCGAGGCCGCGCTGAACTCGCTGCGCGCGGCCACCGACGCCACCCTGCTCGCGCTGGTGGTCGGCCTGCTGGCGGCGATCGTGCTGTCCAGGGTGCGCGGGCGCGGGACCGGCGAGGCGCTGGACGTGGTGCTGATGCTGCCGCTGGGCGTCTCCGCGGTGACCGTCGGCTTCGGCTACCTGGTCACCATGGACGCGCTGCCCGGCGACTTCCGCACCTCGCCGCTGCTGGTGCCGCTGGCCCAGGCGCTGGTGGTCACCCCGCTGGTGGTGCGGCTGGTGCTGCCGGTGCTGCGCGCCGTCGACGACCGGCTGCGCCAGGCCGCGGCCACCCTGGGCGCGGGCCCGCTGCGGGTGTGGCGGGAGGTCGACCTGCCGCTGGCGCTGCGGTCCATGCTGGCCGCGGCCGGGTTCGGTTTTGTGGTGGCACTGGGCGAGTTCGGCGCGACCAGCTTCCTGGCCAGGCCGGAGGCGCCCACGCTGCCGGTGGCCATCGCCAGGCTGATCGCCCGGCCCGGCGAGCTGAACGAGGCCATGGCCTACGCGGCCTGCGCCCTGCTCATGGTGGTGACCGCGCTGGCGGTGCTGGCCATCGAGAAACTTCGAGTCGGCACCGGGGAGTTCTGATGAGTCTTGGCGTCGACGGGCTTGTGGTGAAGTACGGCCGCAGCACCGCGGTGGACCGGGTTGATCTGTCCATTGTGGAGGGTGAGGTGCTCGCCCTGCTCGGCCCGTCCGGCTGCGGCAAGTCCACCCTGCTGCGCGCCATCGCCGGACTGGAGCAGCCCACCGCGGGCACGGTCAGCTGGGACGGCGCGGACCTGGTCGCGGTCCCGGTGCACCGGCGCGGCTTCGGCCTGGTCTTCCAGGACGGTCAGCTGTTCCCGCACCGCGACGTGGCCGGCAACATCGCCTTCGGCCTGCGCATGCACGGCGTGCCCAAGGCCGACCAGCGGGTGCGGATCGCCGAGCTGCTGGAGCTGGTCGGCCTGACCGGCTACGGCTCCCGGCGGGTCACCGAGCTCTCCGGCGGCGAGCAGCAGCGGGTCGCGCTGGCCAGGGCGCTCGCGCCGAGGCCACGGTTGCTGCTGCTGGACGAGCCGCTGTCCGCGCTGGACCGGGCGCTGCGCGAGCAGCTGGCGATGGACCTGGCCACGTTGCTGCGCAAGGCGGGCGCCACCGCGCTGGTGGTCACGCACGACCACGACGAGGCGTTCACCCTGGCCGACCGGGTCGCGGTGATGTCGGCGGGCCGGATCCGCCAGCTGGGCACGCCGGAGTCGGTGTGGCGCGCGCCCGCCGACGCCGAGGTGGCCCGGTTCCTGGGCTGTAGCACGATGATCCCGGCTCAAGTGCGAGACGGCGTGGCGGAGTCGGCGGTGGGAAGCGTTGCCGCGCAAGGCTTCCCGGACGGATCGGCGCGGCTGGGCCTGCGCGCGGCCGCGCTGCGGGCCGGGGCCGACGGTGAGCTGTCCGGGCTGGTGGTGCGCCGGGTGCACCGCACCGACCACATCCGGCTGGTGGTGCGACTCGACCTCGCCGATCTGCCGGAGATCAGCGAGGTCGAGGCGGTCGGGCCGGTCCTCGGTGCACCGGCCGCCGGGGATCCGGTGCGGCTGCGCCTGGATCCCGAGGCGGTCGCGGTGCTGCCCGCCTGATCAGCCGTCCTTGGTGGACATGCGGACGAAGGTCAGCGACAGCCCGATCAGCAGGTAACAGGCCGCCTTCGCGCTGCTGTCCAGCAAGCCGTCCCACGGCATCGGGTCGCGCAGCACGTCGGCCAGCGCGGTCCAGCCGGTGGGCAGCAGGTACGGCTGGAGCCACTCCATGCCGGGGATCGCGCCCAGCACCTGCACCACGATCAGCCCGCCCAGCGTGGCGGCCAGCACCACCAGCGGGTGCTCGGTGAGCGAGGAGACCGCCAGCGCGATCGCGGCCAGCGCCATCATCTGGAAGGCCACCCAGCCCGCGGCCAGGCCGACCTTGCCCAGCGCGTCCAGGAACGGCAGCGTGGTGCCGGAAAGCGTGACCACCTCGGTGCCGCCCACGATCACCACGCCGGTGATCATGCCGAGCAGCACGATCAGCGACACCGCGATCACGATCACCGTGGCCACCCCGGCCGCCTTCACCGCGACCAGCCGCACCCGGCTCACCGGGGCCATCAGCAGCCCGCGCAGCGTGCCGTGCGAGGCCTCACCGGCCAGCGCGTCCGCGGCGGACATGGTGGCCACCAGCGGCAGCAGCATGGTCATCGAGACGGTCAGCGCGGCCAGCGGCAGCACCATCCCGTTGCCCACCGCCGCCATGATCATCGCCGGACCGCGGCCCGGCGCGTTGCCGCCGATCACGGTGACCCCGATGCCGATCGCGATCGGCACCAGCGCCATCAGGGTCAGCGCCACCACGGTGCGCGGGCGGCGCAGGATCCAGCGCAGCTCGGAGGCGTAGAGCCGCCAGGCGGATGCTTGCTTCGGGCCGGTGGACACCGCGACCGGCGTGGCCGGTGCCGGTTCGGCGAGTGTGGCGGTCATGCCCCGTCCTCCTCGGTGAGCCGGGCGAACAGCTCTTCCAGCCCGGTGCGCTCCCGATGTGCCTCGTGCACCGAGACCCCCGCCCGAACCAGGGTCTCGATCACCTTCGGCGCCTCCGCGCCGGTCAGCTCCACCCGCACCCCGCCGTCGGCGGCCCGCGCGGGGATCTTGGCCGAGCGCAGCGCCTCCACGGCCTCGGCCACATCCGGCGTGGCCACGGTCAGCGTGGGCGCGCCGGCTTCCAGCAGCTCCGAGAGCGGGCCCTGCCCGACCACGGTGCCCTGGTGCAGCACGGCCACGTGCGTGCAGGTGGCCTCCACCTCGGCGAGCAGGTGCGAGGACACCACGACGGTGGTGCCTGCCGCGTGCAGCTGCGCCATCACCTTGCGGATCTCCCTGGTGCCCGCCGGGTCCATGCCGTTGGTCGGCTCGTCCAGCACCACCAGGCGGCGCGGCACCAGCAGCGCGGCGGCCAGGCCGAGGCGCTGCTTCATGCCGAGGGAGTAGCCGCGGAACTTGCGGTCGGCCGCGTGCGCGAGCCCGACCCGCTCCAGCGCGTCGGCCACCGCGCCCTTGATCGCCCTGGTCTCCAGCAGCGGTTCGGCCGCGCCCAGCCGCCGCAGGTTCTCCCGGCCGCTCAGGAACGGGTGGAAGCCCGGTCCCTCGACCAGCGCGCCGACCTGGGCCAGCGCCGCGGTGGACTCATCCGGCATCCGGTGGCCCAGCAGCTCCACCTCACCGGCGGTGGGGCGGACCAGGCCGAGCAGCATCCGGATGGTGGTGGTCTTGCCGGAACCGTTGGGCCCCAGCATGCCCAGCACCGCGCCCTGCGGCACGTCCAGGTCCACCCGGTCCACCGCCACGGTCTTGCCGTAGACCTTGCGCAGTCCCCTGGTGCGGGCGGCCAGGGTGAGGGAGGGGGCGGGGGCGGCCGAAGCCACCCCCGCCACGCTCAGCTCCGTGCCCGCCAGTCCGGCGGTCACTTCACCTGACCGATCGCCTCGGTCAGCACCTGCTGCGGCACCGCGCCGACGGCGAAGCGGCCGTCGGCGGTGACCAGCGCGGTCCCGACCTTGGTCTCGATGACCCAGCCCGAACCCCAGGCGCCGTTGACCTCCTTGCCCAGCTGCTTGACCAGGTCAAGCGGGTTGCCCGCGGCCGCGCCACGGTCGCCACGCCTGCCCTCGGCCGGCTTCGGCGCGGTCAGCGCCTGCTCCGGCAGCTTGCCGACGACGGTGGTGTCCCAGCCCTCGCCGACGACCTTGACGGCCTTCTCGGCTTCCTTCTTGGCCTTCTCGATCTCTTCCTTCGACGGGGCCCGGTGCTCCTTGGCCTTGCCGTCGACCTTGTTCTCCTCCACCGTCGCGCCCGGCGGCGGGGTGAACTTGAACAGGTTGGCGTCCTGCTGGCCCACGTTCAGCTGGCTGAAGCCCACCTGGAGCGCCGGGGTGTCGGTGCCGTTGGTCAGCACGGTCACCCGCAGCGGGATGCGCTTCTCCGCGTCCACCGCGACCCGCACGCCGCGCAGCAGCGTCCGCTCGTTCGGCTTCGGCGTCAGCACCAGCTCGTAGGCCGGGCGACCGGCCACCTCGGCGGTGCCGTCCACGGACAGGTCGCTCTGCTGGCGAACCAGGTTCACCAGCTCACGCGCGGCGCTGGCCGGGTCGGTCGGCCGGACCTTCTTGTCCTTGTCCAGCTCGGCCTTCTTCTCCTCGAGCGCCTTGGCGTCCACAGTGGACTTGGTCACCTTGCGCTCGGCGGAGTCCCAGGTCCAGACGGTGGTGCCGTCCTGGACGATGGTCTTCTCGTTCTGCCCCTCCGGCAGCGAGGCCCGGCTCTTGCCCGCCCCGTCGGTCCACACCCGCAGCTTGCTGTTGCCCGCGGCCACCTGCGGCGCGCCGGGGATGGCGGGCAGGCCGAGGTTGTTGGTCACCTCGACGGTGCCGCCGAGCGCGGGCGGCGTGGTGGTCAACACCGACTGCACCAGGTCCTCGGCGGCCACCGACGGCAACGTCGGCGCCGCACCAGCGCCACCGGGCACCGCGAGCAGCGCGAGCCCCACGGCGCCGGCGACCGCGCCGGCCGTGGCCACCGTGACTGTGGCCTTCCTTCGGTCCATGTCTCCTCCTTGCGAATCGGGGTCGTCCCGTGCAGCCGAGACTGGCCCCGCCCTGCTGAGACACCACTGAGAATGCCCGGCTTTCGCTGAGAGAGCACTGAGAGCCTCCCGCACGACCTGGGAGAACAGCGGCATGCTTGCCCGGTGACCGCGCGAGTGCTGATCGTGGACGACGAACCTGGGGTGCGCAGGGCGCTGGAACGCGGGCTGCGCGCGGAGGGCATGGAGGTGGTCACCGCGCCGGATGGCAACTCCGGCCTGCGCGCGGCCCTGACCGGCTCTTTTGACGTGGTGCTGCTGGACATCATGCTGCCCGGCCTGTCCGGTTACCGGGTGCTGGAGCGGCTGCGCGCGGAGGGCGTGCGCACCCCGGTGCTGATGGTCTCGGCCAAGGACGGCGAGGTGGACCAGGCCGACGGGCTGGACCTGGGCGCGGACGGCTACCTGGTCAAACCGTTCTCCTTCGTGGTGCTGGTGGCCCAGGTCAAGGCGCTGCTGCGGCGCAGCGGCACGGACAGCGGGCCGCGCGAGGTGCTGCGGCTGGGGCAGCTGACCGTGGACCGGGCTACCCGCGAGGTGAGCTGGGCGGGTGAGCCGGTGGCGCTGAGCCCGCGCGAGTTCGCGGTGCTGGCCACGCTGGCCGGGCGGCCTGGCGTGGTGGTCAGCAAGGACGAGCTGCTGCGCGCGGCCTGGGGCGACGAGCAGGCGGCCACCCGCAACGCGGTCGAGGTCTACGTGGGCTACCTGCGGCGCAAGCTGGAGGCGGTGGGCGCCGGGCACCTGGTGCGCACCGTGCGCGGCCACGGCTACCTGGCCAGCCCAGACCCCGGCCCGGAGTCCTGATGCCGCGCCCGCTGCGCCGCTGGTGGGTCCGGCGCACCCTGCGCGCCCGGATCACCATGGTGGTCGCGGTGGTCGCGCTGCTGGTCTTCGGCTGGGTCGCCCAGGTCACCTCGGCGATCTTCGCCTCCGCGCTGACCGACCAGGTGGACGGCCAGCTGCGGGCCACCCTGGACACCGCGGCCGCCGACATCACGGCAGGCCGCCCGGCCCCGCCCGGCCCGCGGGACCAGCGGATCAGGGTGCTGGACAGCTCCGGCGGGCCGATCGACGGCGGGGACGCGCCGCGGCTGACCGACTGGCAGATCAGGGACCTGCGCGCGGGCAAGGGCGTCTCGGTGTTCCCGATGTACATGCACCGCAGCGAGCCGGAGCAGCCGGGGCCCGCGGTGCGCTGGGTGGGCCGGGTGGTCAGCGTGCCCGACGGCGCGCAGCGGCTGGTCGTGGTGGGCACCGAGTTCACCAGCTACCTCAACGTCTTCGAGCGGGCCGGGTACTGGTTCCTGCCGGGCGCGCTGCTGTCCATGATCGCGGTGGCCGGCACCGCCTGGGTCGCGGTGCGGCTGGCGCTGCGCCCGGTGCAGCGGATGCGCCAGGCCGCGGGCGCGCTGCCGCCGGGTCAGCGGCTGCCGGTGCCCGAGGCCCGCGACGAGCTGCGCGCGCTGGCCGAGGAGCTGAACGCGCTGCTGGCCAGGCGGGACGAGGCGGCCGAGCGGATGCGCCGGTTCAGCGGGGACGCCGCGCACGAGCTGCGTTCGCCGGTGGCCTCGCTGCGGGTGCAGGCCGAGGTCGCGGTGGCCCACCCCGACCCCGAGCTGGCCCAGGAGACGCTGGCCGACATCGCGGTGGAGGCCGAACGGCTCTCCCAGCTGGTCGACGACCTGCTCATGCTGGCCCGCGCGGACGCGGTGGACCTGCCGGAGGCCGAGCCGGTGGACCTGGTCGCGGTGGCCAAGGCCTCGGCGGCCCGGCTGGGCGAGCGCGGCATCGTGGTCAGGGTGGAGGCGCCGACCCCGGTGCTGGTGCTGGCCGCCCCGCGCGAGGTGCAGCTGGTGGTGGACAACGTGCTGCGCAACGCCGCCCGCTACGCCCGCGCGCTGGTCAGGGTGCTGGTGCTGCCCGCTGGCACGCAGGGCAGGCTGCTGGTGGAGGACGACGGACCCGGTGTGCCGGCGGAGCACCGGGACCAGGTCTTCGAGCGCTTCCACCGGGTGGACGAGGCCAGGGACCGGGCCAGCGGCGGCGCCGGGCTGGGCCTGGCCCTGGTCGCGGACCTGGTGCACCGCCGCGGCGGCACGGTGCGCGCGGCCGGTTCGCCGGAGGGCGGGGCCCGCTTCGAGATCCGCTGGCCCAAACCCTGACCGGTCAGGCGCGGCTGACAGGATTCGGGCCATGGGTGTGTTGCGGTCGACGGTGCTCATCGACGCGCCGGTGCGCACGGTCGCGGCGGCGCTGCGCGAGGTCCAGACCTGGGGGCAGGCGGTGGCGGCCGCGGGCGGCCGGTTGCAGGTCAACGCCGATGGCGCGCTGCTGGTGCTGGGGGACGAGCTGAAGTGCGCGTTCCCGCTGCTGCCCGCGCAGCGGCTGCGGGTGGACCACGTGGACGAGGCCGGGCTCAGCCTGGTCACCGCGGCCGGTGGCGGGGTCACCGTGCGGGTGGCCGACACCGGCGGCGGCGTGCTCGTCACCGAGAGCCTGAGCTGGAACAACCCGCTGGGCAAGCTCGGCGACCTGCTGATGTTCCGGCGGCTGGTGCTGCGCCTGCTGGCCGCGCACCGCACCCAGGTGGAGCTGCGCTCGCTGGAGCTGGCCGCGGAGAAGATCGTGGTGGCCGCGGCCATCGTGCGCGAGGGCACGCTGCTGGTGCAGCAGCGCAGCTACCCGATGAGCCTGGCCGGGAAGTGGGAGCTGCCCGGCGGCCGGGTCGAGCCCGGCGAGAGCGAGGTGGACGCGCTGGTCCGGGAGTGCCACGAGGAGATGGGCGTGGTGGTGCGGCCGACCGGCAGGCTTGGCCCGGACATCCCGCTGCCCGGGGTCGGCCTGCTGCGCACGCACACCGCGCGGCTGGACGCCGGTGACGTCCAGCCGCGCGCCGTGGAGCACCGGGCGGTGCGCTGGGTGGCGGCGGCGAACCTGGCCGGTCTGGACTGGGTCGCCGCGGACCGGGTGCTGGTGCCCGCCCTGGTCGAGCTGACCGAGGAGGTCAGCGCCGGCCAGTGAGCTTCAGCGCAGCCCGGTCACCTTGAGCACCGCTTCCAGCCGGTGCGCGCACCCGGCCCGCGCCCGCTCGGCCCCGTGCGCCCGGAGCTGGTCCAGCTCGGCCGGATCCGCCAGCAGCTCCCGCACGCCCTCGCGCACCGGCCGCAGCTCCTCGATCACCGCCTCCGCCGTGCGCTCCTTCAACTCGGCGTACCCGCCGATCTGCTCGGCCAGCGCCCTGGGCTCGCCGTTGACGCAGGCGGCCAGGATGTCCAGCAGGTTGCTCACCCCCGGCTGGGTCTCCGGGGCGTAGCGGACCTCGCCGACCTGGTCGGTGACCGCGCGCATGATCTTGCGGCGGATCAGCTCCGGCGGGTCCAGCACCAGCACGGTGCCGGACTGGTCGCCGCTGGACTTGGACATCTTCCGCTCCGGCGCGGCCAGGTCGCCCACCCGCGCGGCCACCCGGGGCGTCACCGCCCTGGGCACGGTGAGCACCTCCCCGTACGTGGCGTTGAACCGTTTGGCCAGCGTGCGGGCCAGCTCCAGGTGCTGGCGCTGGTCCTCGCCCACCGGCACCTCCTCCGCGCCGTGCAGCAGGATGTCCGCGGCCATCAGCACCGGGTAGGTGAACAGCCCGGCGCGCACCCCGTCCTGGCCCTTGGCCTTGTCCTTGAACTGGGTCATCCTGGCCAGCTCGCCGTAGGACACCACGCACTCCAGCACCCAGGTCAGCGCGGCGTGCTCCTGGATGAGGTCGGACTGGGTGAAAACACACGCGATGTCCGGATTCACCCCGGCCGCGACGAGCATCGCCAGTTGCTCTCTGGCACGGGCGCGCAACACGTTCGGGTTGTGCCGGATGGTCATCGCATGCAGGTCGACGACGCAGAAAAGATCATCCCGGTGGTGCCGGGCGGCCCACTGCCGGATCGCGCCGAGGTAGTTGCCCAGGTGGGTCAGGCCGGTCGGCTGGATGCCGGAGAACTGGGTCATCGAGGGTCTCCCCGCGGGTTCGTGCGCCGCCGCGGGGCCGGTTGTGCTGCGTATACACCACAGGCCGCCTCGCAGCGGCGGCCTGTGGTCAGGTTCAGGTGCGCGTGACTAGGGCCGCCGGTGGGCGGCCCGCCAGAGACTGGACATCAAGCGCATGGGGAGCATCGTAGACCATCACGGTTGGGTCGAACGTGTCCGATGACACATCGTGGTCGCGGACACGGTGGTAGTAGGCCCGTCCGGGGGTGTTAAGAATGCGTATAAGTCGAAATGCGGATGTGATCCGATCCGGTCGCACGGGCGTATTTTTGAAATATGTACATCGTGCTGCTGAACTACACCGCGTCGACCAGCGAGGTCGATTTGGTACTGCCGGAGCATGCGGCTTGGCTCGACCGGCAGTACGAGGCAGGCCACTTCCTGCTCTCCGGCCGTTGCCGGACCATGGGCACCCGGCACGACCGACTCATCGTCACGCGTCCGATGCTGCGCGGCCACCTCGACGCGATCCTGGCCACCGACCCCTTCAAGCTGCGCCGAGTCGTCCGGCACGAGGTGATCGACTTCGAGGCCTCGCGGACCGCCCCGGCCTTCCTCGCCTACAACGAGCTCCTCGCCAGCTGACCCCAGCGGCGCCTTGCGAGAAGTGCACCCGGACGTCCACCATTCGCCGGCTCCCGCCGGCAGCCCCCGGCAGGTATTCCTGTCCGCTGCGCCCGGCGGGGCCACAACTTCAGCGTTCTTGCTTTTTCTTTAACTTCTCTTTGGCCTTTTTCAGCGCAAGTACCGGACAACGTTTGCACCGCGGTTTTGAGCGGCAGCACTTCTTCTTGACCTTGCCCACTGCGTTGCTCCCACTCCCTGAGGTTGACCCCATAGTAGGTTAGGCTTACCTGATCATTCAGGGGATCCGTCCGGCGAGGTGCTCGCAGGCGGATAGCATGGGGTGGGCTACAAAGCGGCGCAGAAGCCGGTGGCCATCTCCCAACAGGCAGATTTCGAGGAGTTTCGCGTGCCCACCGCCGCGCCGGCCACCGTCAGGACCGATCTTCGCAACATCGCCATCGTCGCGCACGTCGACCATGGCAAGACCACTCTCGTCGACGCCATGCTCCGGCAGTCGGGGGCCTTCGCCGCCCGCGCCGAGCTGGTCGACCGCGTCATGGACTCCGGGGAGCTGGAGCGCGAGAAGGGCATCACCATTCTCGCCAAGAACACCGCGGTGAAGCGGCACACCGCCGAGGGCGTGATGACCATCAACGTGGTCGACACCCCCGGCCACGCCGACTTCGGCGGCGAGGTCGAGCGTGGCCTGGCCATGGTCGACGGCGTGGTGCTGCTGGTGGACGCCAGCGAGGGCCCGCTGCCGCAGACCCGCTTCGTGCTGCGCAAGACCCTGGCCGCAGGCCTGCCGGTGATCCTCGTGGTGAACAAGGTGGACCGCCCGGACGCGCGCATCTCCGAGGTGGTCGAGGAGACCCACGACCTGCTCCTGGAGCTGGCCTCCGACCTCGACGCCGAGGGTGTCGAGCACCTGGACATGTCGGCCGTGCTCGACCTGCCGGTGGTCTACGCCTCCGCCCGGGCCGGCAAGGCCAGCCTGGAGCAGCCCGCTGACGGCGGCCTGCCGGACGCGGAGAACCTGGACGTCCTCTTCGACGTGCTGCTGGAGCACGTGCCGCCGCCCACCGGCGACGCCGAGGCCCCGCTGCGCGCCCTGGTCACCAACCTGGACGCCTCGGCGTTCCTGGGCCGCATCGCGCTCTGCCGCATCCACGCGGGCAAGATCCGCAAGGGCGAGTGGGTGGCCTGGTGCCGCGAGGACGGCAGCACGCAGAAGGTCAAGATCACCGAGCTGCTGATCACCGAGGCGCTGGAGCGGGTGCCCGCCGAGGTCGCCTCCGCCGGTGAGCTGGTCGCCATCGCGGGCATCCCGGAGATCACCATCGGCGACACCCTCGCCGACCTGGACAACCCGGACCCGCTGCCCCGGATCACCGTGGACCAGCCCGCGATCTCCATGACCATCGGCGTGAACACCTCCCCGATGGCCGGTCGCAACGGCGGCGACAAGCTGACCGCCCGCCTGGTCAAGGCCCGCCTGGACAACGAGCTGGTCGGCAACGTCAGCGTCAAGGTGCTGCCCACCGAGCGCCCGGACACCTGGGAGGTGCAGGGCCGTGGCGAGCTGGCGCTGGCCATCCTGGTCGAGCAGATGCGCCGCGAGGGCTTCGAGCTGACCGTGGGCAAGCCGCAGGTGGTCACCCGCACCATCGACGGCCAGCTGTGCGAGCCGTTCGAGCGGCTCACCGTGGACACCCCCGAGGAGCACCTCGGCGCGGTCACCCAGCTGCTGGCCAACCGCAAGGGCCGGATGGAGAACATGTCCGGCCACGGCACCGGCCGGATCAAGCTGGACTACGTGGTCCCGGCGCGCGGCCTGATCGGCTTCCGCACCGAGTTCCTCACCGAGACCCGTGGCGCGGGCATCGCCAACCACGTCTTCGAGGGCTACTTCCCGTGGGTCGGCGAGCTGCGCACCCGGCACACCGGCTCCCTGGTCTGCGACCGCACCGGCCAGGTCACCAGCTACGCGATGATCCAGCTGGCCGACCGCGGCACCTTCTTCGTGGAGCCGGGCGCCGAGGCGTACGAGGGCATGGTCGTGGGCGAGAACCCGCGCTCGGAGGACCTGGACGTCAACGTCTGCCGGGAGAAGAAGCTCACCAACATGCGCTCCTCCACCGGCGACGAGCTGGAGCGCCTGGCCCGCCCGCGCAAGCTGAGCCTGGAAGAGGCCCTGGAGTTCTGCTCCAGCGACGAGTGCGTCGAGGTGACCCCCACGGTCATCCGCGTCCGCAAGCTCATCCTGGACAGCACCCTGCGCGGCCGCGAGCGTTCCCGCGCCAAGACCCGCGACAAGGTCTGAGTGCAAGCCTGACCGGACGCCCACACCCGCAGCGCCCCTGGCCCACCAGCGGCAACGGCTCACGAAAGAGGCGTGGCGCGCCAGCGACACGCCGGGCTCTTGACCAGCGACGGGTTTGATTTTTTCGCGTCGTGCGTTCGTGACCCCGGCACTCCGAAGCTTGCTTCGCGTGTGCCGGGGTCACGAACGCACGACTCAGGAGCGAAAAAATCCCGCGCGCGGAGCGCGCCAATGTGACAGCAACCTCAACCCCGGTTCAGACGTCCTGTTCACAAGGGCTCGACTACGGTCTGGGAGCCTCTGCACCACCAGCCTGAGGTTGGCTGGGGTGATCATCTAGGGAGGAGTGCCGAGTGGGCTCGGCCGCATCCGCTGCACGGCGACTCGCGTTCGCCCTGCTGGGCGTCAGCGCGCTGGCGGCCTGCACGACCACCCCGCCCCCGCCGCTGGTGAACCCCGGCCAGCAGGGCGTGCCGACCAAGGTGATCGACCTCAACGAGGTGCTGGTCGGGGTGGACCGGCTGGCCAGGGGGTTCAACCCGCACGCGCTGGCCGACCAGTCGGTGGCCACCACCGCGCTGGCCACGCTGATCCTGCCCTCGGCCTTCCGCACCGGCCCCGACGGCGTGCCCCGGCCGGACCCGGCGGTGCTCAACAGCGCCCAGGTCACCAAGAGCGAGCCGTTCACCGTGACCTACTCGCTGCGCAAGGACGCCTCCTGGTCCGACGGCGGGCCGATCGCGGCCGAGGACTTCGACTACCTGTGGCGGCAGATGACCACCCAGCCGGGCACGGTGAACCCGGCGGGCTACCGGCTGATCAGCAACGTGGTCTCCAAGGACAGCGGCAAGACCGTCGAGGTGGTCTTCAGCAAGCCCTACCCCGGCTGGCGGTCGCTGTTCCGCAACCTGCTGCCCGCGCACCTGCTCAAGGACGCCTTCGGCGGCTGGAACGCGGTGCTGGACACCAGCTTCCCGGCCTCCGGCGGCCGGTTCGCCATCCGGCAGATCGACCTGGCCCGCGGCGAGGTGGTGCTGGAGCGCAACGACCGCTACTGGGGCACCCCGGCCACGCTGGGCCGGATCGTGCTGCGCCGCACCGACACCGCGGGCATCACCGCGGCGCTGCGCAGCGGCAACGAGCAGCTCGCGGTGGTCACCCCCGACCAGGCCGGGATGGAGCAGCTGAGCGCGCTCGGCGAGGTGGCCAAGCTGACCACCATGCCCAGGGGCAGCACCGTGCAGCTGTTGCTGCGGCCGGTGAGCCCGGTGCTGGCCGACGTCCGGATGCGCACCGCGCTGGTCAGCCTGATCGACCGCAACGCGCTGATCGCCAGCGGCACCGGCAACGGCCCGGCCGCGGCCCTGCGCGCCGACGCCCAGGTCTACGGGCCCGCCCAGGCCGGTTACGGCGCGACCATGCCGGGGGACACGCCCTCGGCCAAGCCGGACCACGGCCGGGCGGACGCGCTGCTGCACGAGCTGGGCTACCGCAGGGACGGCGCGGGCAAGTGGGCGCGGGAGGGGCGGCCGCTGAGCATCACCATCGGCGCGCCGACCGACCGCGAGCCCTACGCCTCGCTGGCCGGGCTGATCCGCCGCCAGCTGGCCGAGTTCGGCATCGACGCCAAGGTGACCAACTCCGGCGGCGATCAGCTCTTCGGCGAGATGCTGCCCAGCACCCCGCCGACCGCGACCAGCGCCGCCACCAGCAGCACCTCGGCCCCGCCGACCAGCACCACCGGGGTGCCCACCACGGACGCCGGCGTGGTCGACCTGGCGGTGGTGCCGCAGGTCATCGACAGCGATCCGGCCACCGTGCTGGCCTCCAGCTTCGGCTGCCCGCCGCAGGGCGCGGACGCCCCGGCGGTGCCGGCCAACCCGGCCGGGTTCTGCGACCGCACCCTGCAACCGGTGATCGACTCCGCGCTGACCGGGGCCGCGCCGCTGGCCCAGGTGCTGCCGGGGATCGAGGCCACGCTGTGGCAGCAGGTGGTCGCGGTGCCGTTGTTCCAGTCCGCCGACGTGCTGGCCACCGGCGCGGATGTCACCGGGGTGGACCCCGGACCGGCCTTCGCCGGGCCGTTCACCACGGCCAACACCTGGAAGCGCGTGCCGCCCAAGTGACGCTCCGCATAACGGCATCACCCTTTGGTCACGATCCGTGGTCCAGTGGTGACCGCCGGGGCGGGCCTCCATAACCTCCGCACGTGTCCCTGTCAACGGTAGGAGTACCCGTGCGCGCGCTGACGGCCGCCCTGACCAGCCTGCTGCTGGTGCTGGGCGCCTGTTCCTCAGCCAGCGAGGACGCGGGCCTCAACGGCGACAGCCAGCGCACCGGGGCCAAGGGCCGCCTGCCCGGCACCGACCAGTACAAGCTGCCCGCGGTGCGCGCCGGTGGCGAGGTGGTCATCGGGCACGACCTGCCCTACACCGTCTACAACAACCAGGTCGCCGACGCGGGCAACTTCAACAACACCCTGGTGCTGAGCCCGGTGCTGGCCGGGCCGTTCATCCACGAGGACACCCTGTCCCCGCTGCTCAACACCGACGTGATGCTCGGCGTCGAGCTGACCTCCACCGCCCCGCAGGTGGTCACCTACCGGATCCGGCCCGGCGTGAAGTGGTCCGACGGCGAGGCCTGGGACTGCGACGACTTCTACCTGGCCTGGCTGGCGCAGAGCGGCAAGGCGGTGCGCAGCGACGCCACCGGCGCCCCGGTCACCGGGCCGGACGGCAAGCCCGCCAAGTACTTCCGGCCGGCCGCCAGCACCGGCTACGAGCTGATGTCGGTGCAGTGCAAGGACGAGCTGACCTTCGTCACCACCTATGACAAGCCGTTCCCGGACTACAAGAGCCGGTTCGACGCCGTCCACCTGATGCCGGCGCACGTGCTGGAGCGGGAGACCGGCATCAAGGACATCACCAAGGTCGGCCCGAGCTCCCCGGACGCCGACCTGGAGAAGGTGTCCAAGTTCTGGAACACCAGCTGGACCGGGTTCGACCCGAAGCTGATGCCCGGCTCCGGCCCGTACCGGATCGACAGCTGGCAGCAGGGCAGCCAGGTGCGCCTGGTGCGCAACGAGAAGTGGCTCGGCAACCGGGGCGGGCCGTCCGCGGTGGTGCTGCGCAGCGAGGCCGACCCGGCCAACCAGGTGCGCGCCCTGCAGGAGAACAAGATGCAGGTGATCGCGCCGCAGCCGGACCCGAGCACCGCGGCCACCCTGCGCGGGCTGGGCGCCCAGGGCGTGAAGTACTCCGCCGGTGGCGGGCTCACCTTCGAGCACCTGGACCTGAACTGGCGCAGGCCGCTGTTCCAGGACAAGGCGGTCCGCTACGCCTTCGCCCAGTGCGTGCGGCGCGGGGAGATCGTGCAGAAGGTGGTGCGCGGGGTGGACCCCTCGGCCAAGCCGCTGGGCAGCCTGCTGTTCCTGCCCGGCGAGGACGGCTACCAGGACCACTACGCCAAGCTCATGCTGGACAGCCCCGAAGAGGCGGTGAAGACCCTCCAGGCCGCGGGCTGGCGGCGGGACGGCAAGTACTTCGACAAGGGCGGCAAGGCGCTGGAGATCAAGGTCAGCCACAACGGGCTGCCCCGGCGCAAGCAGACCGTGGAGCTGATCCAGGCCTCCTGCGAGTCGGCCGGCATCAAGATCGTTGATGACAGCGATCCGGCCTTCCTGGACGGGCGCAACAGCCGGGGCGACTACGACGTGGCGCTCTTCGGCTGGGTCGGCACCCAGTGGAAGTCGGACAAGAAGGGCATGTACGCCACCGGCGGCGGGCAGAACTGGGGCGGCTGGTCGAACCAGACCGTGGACCGCGAGCTGAACCAGGTCGGCGTCGAGCTGGACGCGGCCAAGCGCACCGAGCTGCTCCAGCACGTGGACAAGACGCTGGCCGAGGAGATCGCCTCGCTGCCGCTGTTCCAGGTGCCCACGATGGTCGGCTACCGGGACACCATCGACAAGGTCACCTACCACCCGCGGCTGGGCGTCACCTGGAACGTCGCCGAGTGGCAGGTCTCCGAATAGCCACTGATGGCTGAATGTCGCCCAGCGTCACACTGAAGAGTTACCGCGCTGTGGTGACATCTGGCAAAACGGTTCAACTCTGAGCCACTAGGCTATTCCGGTGACACTGACCGCCCCACCACGGTTGCTGCTGGTACACGCTCACCCGGACGACGAGAGCCTGTGGACCGGCGGCACCATCGCCCGCTATGCCGCCTACGGCGCGCACGTGACCGTGGTCACCTGCACCCTGGGCGAGGAGGGCGAGGTCATCCCCGAAGGACTGCGCGGCCTCGGCCCCGAGGCAGCCGACCAGCTCGGCGGCTACCGGGTCGGCGAGCTGCGCGGGGCCTGCGCCGCACTCGGCGTGATCGACCACCGGTTCCTCGGCGGCATGGGCCGCTGGCGGGACTCCGGCATGGCGGGCACCAAGGCCAACCAGCACCCGCGCAGCTTCGTCGAGGGCGACCTGGCCGAGCAGACCGCCGCGCTGGCCGCGATCCTGCGCGAGGTCAAGCCGCAGGTCGTGGTCACCTACGACGCCTTCGGCGGCTACGGCCACCCCGACCACATCCGCGCGCACGAGGTCACCATGGCCGCCACCGCCGAGGTGCCGGGCATCGACCGGGTCTTCCACACGGTGACCTCACGGGCGCACCTGGACCTCGGCGTGGCCGGGCTGGCCGAGCTGGAGAGCCTGCCCTTCCGGCTGCCCGAGCCCGGCGAGCTGACCGCGGTGGACGACGCGCTGATCACCACCTCGGTGGACATCGCCGAGCACGTACCTGCCAAGCTCAGTGCGCTGCGCGCGCACGCGACCCAGGTGCAGGTGTGGCAGGGCAACGACGGCGCGGCCGCCTACGCCCTGTCCAACGGCATCGCCCAGCCGGTGCTGGCCACCGAACACTTCGTGCTGGCCCGCGGCAGCGCCGAGGGGATCGCCACCGACCTCTTCGGCGGGGGAGGTGCACCAGGGACGGACGGAGGCGGATCACGGTGACCCAGGTCGAGGAGCTACCCGTCGGCGAGCCACGACGACCGGCGCTCCTCTCCCGGCTGGCCAGCCCCTTCGTGCTGCTGGTGCTGGTGCTGGACGCGGTGCTGCTGGCCTGGCTCCAGCTGCTGTTCCTGCCGCTGCGGGTCTGGGACTTCTGGCCCGCCGTGCCACCGGCCTACAACTGGCCGCTGCCGGTGACCGTGCTGCTCGCGGTCATCACCACGCCCTGGCTGGTGCTGGCCGCCGCCCGCTGCACGCACCGGATGATCCTGGTGTCGCTGCCGTTCCTGGCCTGGCTGGGCGCGCTGGTCGTCTTCGGCGTGGCCGGGCCCGGCGGGGACATGCTGCTCACCGACGACTGGCGCTCGCTGCTGCTGCTGTCCGTCGGCTCCCTTTCGGGCGCGGTCGCCCTGGGCACCCGGCTCACTCTCCTGCCCCAGCCGAGATGAGCCGGTACCTGCGCTGACCTGCGCGGTATCAGCTCTTAGTTCTGCTGGCGGAAGAAGATAGGCGGACCTTATTTCCCTGTGAGTGAGCACACCAGGTGTGATTGTGTCCGGCAGGCAAGGAATACTTGCCTGGTGTCGCGCTGAGCCCGACAGCGTGGCTGGAACGGACCAAGGAGCAGGAGACCTGCTGTGACCTACGTGATCGCCGAGCCCTGCGTCGACGTGCTGGACAAGGCCTGCATCGAGGAATGCCCGGTCGACTGCATCTACGAGGGCGACCGGATGCTCTACATCCACCCGGACGAGTGCGTCGACTGCGGCGCCTGCGAGCCGGTGTGCCCGGTGGAGGCCATCTACTACGAAGACGACACCCCCGAGCAGTGGAACCAGTACATCAAGGCCAACGTGGACTTCTTCAGCGAGCTGGGCTCGCCGGGTGGCGCCGCGAAGGTCGGCAAGGTCTCCGCTGACCCGGACTTCATCAAGGCGCTGGAGCCCAGGGGCGAGTGAGCACCTCAGCCACACCGGAGCGGTTCGCGCTGCCCGACTTCCCGTGGGACTCCCTCGCTGAGCACGCCGCCCAGGCGCGTGCGCACCGGGGCGGGGCTGTCGACCTGTCCGTCGGCACCCCCGTTGACGAGGTCGACGAGAAGCTGCGGGCCGCGCTCGCCTCGGTCGCGCAGGTGCCGGGCTACCCGACCACGCACGGCACGCCGGAGCTGCGGGAGGCCGCTGTCGGCGCCATGGCCCGCCGCTTCGGCGTCACCGGCCTCGACCCCGCGGCGGTGCTGCCGACCATCGGCTCCAAGGAGCTGGTGGCCTGGCTGCCCACCCTGCTGGGCATCCGGCCGGGCGAGCTGGTCGCGGTGCCCGAGCTGGCCTACCCGACCTACGAGGTCGGCACGCGGCTGGCCGGCGCCGAGGTGGTCCGCCTGGCCGACGGCCAGGCTCCGCCGCCGGGCACCAGGCTGGTGTGGCTGAACTCCCCGTCCAACCCGACCGGCCGGGTGCTCCCGGCCGCCGAGCTGGCCGAGGCGGTGCGCGCCGCCAGAGCCGTCGGCGCGGTCGTCGCCTCGGACGAGTGCTACCTCTCGCTGGGCTGGGACGCCGAGCCGGTCTCCGCGCTGCGCGCCGAGGTCTGCGACGGCGACCTGACCGGACTGCTGGCGGTGCACTCGCTGTCGAAGTCCTCCAGCCTGGCCGGCTACCGCGCCGGGTTCCTCACCGGGGACCCGGTACTGGTGGCCAGGCTGCTGGAGATCCGCAAGCACGCCGGGATGATGGTGCCCCGGCCGGTGCAGGCCGCGGTCACCGCGGCGCTGGCCGACGACGAGCACGTGGCCAGGCAGCGCGAGCGCTACCGGGCCCGGCGCGAGGTGCTGCTGCCCGCGCTGAAGTCGGCCGGGTTCACCGTGGAGCACTCCACGGCCGGCCTGTACCTGTGGTCCACCCGGGGCGAGGACGCCTGGCAGACCGTGTCCTGGCTGGCCGAACGCGGCATCCTGGTCGCGCCGGGCACCTTCTACGGACCTGGCGGCGACCGGCACGTGCGGGTGGCGCTGACCGCCACCGACGAGCGGATCGCCGCGGCCGCCGAGCGCCTACAGGACTGACCGGCCGGTCCGCTCCAGCGTGTCCCAGACCGCCCACCAGCCCGCCCGGCAGCTCACCCGCCGAGCCTCCTCCCGCTCCACCAGGCGGCCGCCGACGAAGGCCAGGTCGAAGTCGATCACCTCGCCGTGCGCGGCCAGCAGCGCGCGCACCCGGTCCTGCGCCACGCAGGCGTCCTGGTGCTCGCCGAGCAGGTCCTGGAAGTCGGTGGTGGCCTTGAGCAGCACCCGGATCTTCTTGCCCAGCAACGGCCTGGCCAGCTCGGCGGTGTAGCGCAGGCGCTTGCCGTCGATGCGCAGCGCGTGCAGCACCTCGTCCTCGGGGTCCGGCCCGGCCTTGGCCACCGCGCGGGCCAGCCGGGCGAACTCGGCCCGCACCAGCCCGGAGAGCGCGGTCAGGGTGTCCACCGGCGGTCCGGGCTCGGTGCTGGCCGCCTCGGCCGCCAGCGCCTTCAGCAGCCGCTGGTAGCGCCGGGAGTCCAGCGCCTTGCGCAGGGCGGCGCGGGCGGTGTCCCGTTCCGCGTGCAGCCCGGCCAGCAGGGTCTCCACCGCGGCCCGCTCGTCCTCGGGGAAGTGCGCCGCCTCGGTGGTCAGCCGCTCGACCAGCACGTCCAGGTCCCGCACCGGTCCCAGCGCCCGGCCCAGCCAGCCCAGCTCGGCGCGCAGCCGGTCGGCGGTCTCCCGGTCCAGGAACGGGCGGGCGGCCTTGAGCATGGCCCGCAGCCGCCGCACCGCCACCCGCATCTGGTGCAGGTCCTCGGCGTCCTCGCCGGAGCGCGTCCCGGGTTCGTGCGCCCGCAACGCGGCGAGCCGGACGTCCAGTGCCGCCCGCACGTGCAGGTGCACCGGATCGCCCGGCCCGAGTTCGCGTGTGATCTTCGGCACGCTGCCGATGCTAGTGGCCGTCAGTCGTTTGCGTGCAAGGCCGAGTTCAGCTCGACCTTGGCGCCCTTGCGTGGCTTCACCAGCACCGCGCCGCTGACCGAGTCCCTGATGAACAGCAGGCTGTCCGAGCCGGAGAGCTCGCCGGCCTTGACCGTGCCGCCATCCGGCAGGGTGACCTTGGTGCCCGCGGTGACGTACAGCCCGGCCTCCACCACGCAGTCGTCGCCGAGGGAGATGCCGATCCCGGCGTTGGCGCCGAGCAGGCAGCGCTTGCCGATGGCGATGGTCTGTTTGCCGCCACCGGAGAGGGTGCCCATGATCGAGGCGCCGCCGCCGACGTCGGAGCCGTCGTCCACCACGACCCCGGCGGAGATCCGGCCCTCCACCATCGAGTTGCCCAGGGTGCCCGCGTTGAAGTTGACGAAGCCCTCGTGCATCACGGTGGTGCCGCTGGCCAGGTGCGCGCCCAGCCGGACCCGGTCCGCGTCGCCGATGCGCACCCCGCTGGGCAGCACGTAGTCGACCATGCGCGGGAACTTGTCCACGCTGTACACGGTCACCGGCCCGCGCGCCCGCAGCCTGAGCCGGGCAGCCTCGAAGCCGGGCACCGGGCAGGGCCCGTGGTTGGTCCACACCACGTTGGCCAGCAGCCCGAACAGGCCGTCCAGGTTCTGCCCGTGCGGCCGGACCAGCCGCGCGGAGAGAAGGTGCAGGCGCAGGTAGACGTCGTGCGCGTCCACCGGCTTGTCGGCAAGGCGCGCGATCGCGGTGCGCACCGCGACCACCTCGACCCCGCGGGCGGCATCCGGCCCGAGGAGCGTGGCGACCTCGGCCCCGAGCGCCTGCGCGGCCTGCTCGGCGGAGAGCCGCTCGGTCCCGCCGGTGGCCTGCTCGCCGAGCTTGGGCTCGGGGAACCAGGTGTCCAGCACGGTGCCGTCAGCGGCGATGGTGGCCAGTCCGACGCCGTACGCGCCGGTGACCTGCGGATCAGGGGTCTGCTCGGTGCTCACCGGCCCATGGTAACTGGTGCACCTGGCAGGCGGTCCTTACCGGACATGGCGCGCCTCGATCTCCCGCAGCACCCTGCCCATCTCGGCCACCTGGTCCTCGCAGTCCGGGGCCACCGGGGGCGTCGGGCACTTCTGCTGCGCGTAGATCGCCGCCACCGCAATCATGCGTTGGTTGAACGCCCGCATGGACTCGTGGTCCGCGGCGTACATCCGTCCGACGAGCGCGGCTGAGGCTTCCAGCCAGGTCGCACAGGCGGCCGCGCTCGGCCGACCGGCCTCCCGGGCGCACAGGTGGTTGACCTGCGCGGCCAGGTCGGCCCCGAACTCCGCGCGGAACGGGTTCGGCACGTTCGGATCCGCCTGCGCCTGCCCGGCCACGGGGCTCGCACACCCGGTGAGCAGCACCAGCGCCAGCAAGCCCGGCACGATCTTCAACATCGGTTCCCCCTCAAGTCCCGGAGAGCACCCTAGCGGCGTTCGTGGGTAGCCTGCCGGGCGTGACCGTGCGCCTTGACCTCGCCGCTGACCCGATCGAGCTGACCGCCGCGCTGGTGGACGTGCCCAGCGTCTCCGGCAACGAGGCCGCCCTGGCCGACGCCGTGGAAGCCGCCCTGCGCGAGCAGGCCCCGCACCTGGAGGTGGTGCGCAACGGCGACGCCGTGCTGGCCCGCACCAACCTGGGCAGGCCGTCGCGGATCATCTTCGCCGGGCACCTGGACACGGTGCCGATCGTGGACAACGTGCCGCACCGCCGCACCGGCTCCGGCGAGGACCTGGTGCTGCACGGCTGCGGCACGGTGGACATGAAGAGCGGCGACGCGGTGATGCTGCACCTGGCCGCCACCGTCACCGACCCGGCCTACGACCTGACCTTCGTCTTCTACGACTGCGAGGAGGTCGAGGCGGTCCGCAACGGCCTCGGCCGGATCGAGCGCGAGCTGCCGGAGTGGCTGGCCGCGGACCTGGCCATCGTGTGCGAGCCGAGCAGCGCGGTGGTCGAGGCGGGCTGCCAGGGCACCATCCGGATCGAGGTGCGCACCGCGGGCAAGCGCGCGCACACCGCCCGCGCCTGGATGGGCAGCAACGCCATCCACGCCGCCAACGAGGTGCTCAACCGGCTCACCGGCTACCAGCCCCGGGTGCTGGAGATCGACGGCTGCACCTACCGCGAGGGCCTGCAGGCGGTAGGGGTCAGCGGCGGCGTCGCGGGCAACGTGGTGCCGGACGAGTGCGTGGTCACCATCAACCACCGCTTCGCCCCCGACCGCTCGCCGGAACAGGCCGAGGCGCACCTGCGCGAGGTCTTCGCCGGGTTCGAGGTCACCGTGGTCGACGTCTCCGCCGGCGCCCTGCCCGGCCTGCACGCCCCCGAGGCCAAGCAGCTGCTCGCCGCCTCCGGCGCGGACCCGGTCGGCAAGCTCGGCTGGACCGACGTGGCCCGTTTCGCCGCCCTGGGCATGCCCGCGGTCAACTTCGGCCCCGGCGACCCCGCCCTGTCCCACACCCCGGAAGAACACGTCCCCGCCCCGCGCATCACCCACTGCGCCAACGTCCTCCGCCGCTTCATCACCGGCTGACCCACCCGAGTGTTGGCCGTTATCGCACGGTGTGTTGGCCGTTGTGGACGCCGTCTTGGCCGAAGTGGGACCCACTTCGGCCAACACCGGGTACGACTTCGGCCAACACTCCGTACGAGATCGGCCAACACGATGGGGGTTAGGTCGGGCCCAGGCCGGATTGCAGGGCGAAGACGACCAGCTGGGCGCGGTCGCGGGCGTGCATCTTGAGCATCGCGCGGCTGACGTGGGTGCGGACGGTCTCGCTGCTGACCACCAGCTGGGCGGCGATCTCGTCGTTGGACATGCCGGTGGCGACCCAGCCGACCACCTCGCGCTCCCGGTCGGTCAGGTGGGCAACGCCGGGGTGGCTGACCGGGGCGGGGCCGGGGCGGGCGAAGCGGCTGATCACGCTGCGGGTCACCGACGGGGACAGCAGCGAGCCGCCGCCGGCCACCACCCGGACCGCGCGCAGCATCTCCTCCGGTTCGGCGTCCTTGAGCACGAAGCCGCTGGCGCCGCTGCGCAGTGCCTCGAAGACGTACTCGTCCAGGCCGAAGGTGGTCAGCATGACCACCCTGACCTCGTGCAGCGCCGGGTCGGCGGTGATCTCGCGCAGTGCGGCCAGGCCGTCCAGGTCCGGCATCCGGATGTCCATCAGCACCACGTCCGGCTTGAGCTCGCGGACCCTGGCCACCCCGCTGCGGCCGTCCGCGGCCTCGCCGACCAGCTCGGTGTCCGGCTCCGAACCCAGCAGGGTGCGCACGCCGACCCGCACCAGCGCCTGGTCGTCCACGACCACGACCCGGATCACGTTCACGCGCCCTCCCCGGTCAGCGGCAGCCGCGCGGTCACCGCGAAGCCACCGCCGGTGCGGGGGCCCGCGGACAGTGTGCCGCCCAGCGCTCCGGCCTGGGCGCGCATCCCGCGAATGCCCGAGCCCGCTCCCGCCGGGACCCCGCCGCCCGCGCCGCCGCTGTCGGTGACCTCGATCAGCAGCTCCTCCTCGGTGCGCGCCAGCCGGATGTGCGCACTGGCGCCCAGCGCGTGCCGGAGCACGTTGGTCAGCGCCTCCTGCACGATCCGGTAGGCCGCCGCGTCCACCGGCTGCGGCAGCTCGCCGGCCGCGCCGTCCAGGCTGACCTCGACCCCGCCCGCGAGCACCCGGTCCACCAGCCTGGGCAGCTCGGCCAGGCCCGGCGCGGGTCGCAGCTCGGCCGAACCGGGGCTGCGCAGCGCATCCAGCGCGAACCGCAGGTTCTCCAGCGACTCCCGGCTGGTCGCGCGCACCGCCTCCATCGCGGCCCTGGCCTCGCCGGGACTGCGCTCCAGCACGTGCAGCGCGACCCCGGCCTGCATGGCGATCACCGCCAGCCCGTGCCCGATGGTGTCGTGCAGGTCCTGGGCCATCCGCAGCCGCTCCTCCGAGGCCACCCGCCTGGCCTGCTCGATCCGCACATCCGCCCTGGCCGCCCGGCGCATCCGGATCGCGGTGCCCAGCACCAGCGCCGCGGCCAGGATCAGCACCCAGATCAACGTGACGCTGAGCAGCCGCACCGGATCGCCGAGGGTGGCTTCTTGCAGGTGCTTGGTGAACATGGCCACGATCAGCACGCCCAGGTAGGCGGCCACCGCGACCAGCGCCCGCCGCACCGGCCAGCGGATCGACACCAGGCAGACGATCGCGGGCACGGTGAACAGGATCGGGCCCCACGGGTAGCCGAGGGTCAGGTACGCGGTGACCGCGATCCCGTTTGCGGCCAACGCGGGCGCCGGCCAGTGCCGCACCGCCAGCGCGCAGGCGGCCACCGCGATCAGCAGGTAGGCCAGCACGTCCGGCGGCCGGGCCGCGTCGGGCTGGAAGAAGGCCGCGGCCTGGGTGCCGATCAGGCCGGCGGCCAGGAACGGCAGGGCTGGCCACACATCCCACGGGGACGGCCGCTCGGCAGTGGTGCTCACGTCAGCAGACGATAGGAGCGCGAAGGAGATCCGGCGTCACCGGCGGCGCGTACCCGGCCTACGCGATCCCGCGTAGCCGCCAAGCCGCCGTGACGGTGACGCCCCGGCAGCACCCCCGCCGACACGCTTCTGCCATGACAACGCAGCTGAGCGCACCACCGCTGGCACCACCGGAACTGGCCGCGGTGCACACCAGGAAACTGACCAAGCGCTACGGCGGCCACCTCGCGGTGGACGGGGTCGGGCTGACCGTGCGCCGGGGCGAGGTCTACGGCTTCCTCGGCCCCAACGGCGCGGGCAAGACCACCACCCTGCGCATGGTGCTCGGCCTGGTCCGCCCGACCAGCGGCGCGGCCACCGTGCTCGGCGAGCGCGCCGGCACCCCGGCGGCCAACCGCCTGGTCGGCGCGCTGATCGAGGGACCGGGCTTCTTCCCCTACCTCAGCGGCCGGGACAACCTGCGCGCGCTGGCCCGCCACCGCGGCCTGCGGGACGCCCATGTCGAGGACGCGCTGGCCAAGGTGGACCTGAGCGTCCGCGGCAAGGACCGGTTCACCTCCTACTCCCTGGGCATGAAGCAGCGGCTCGGCGTGGCCGCGGCCCTGCTCGGCGACCCCGAGCTGCTGATCCTGGACGAGCCGACCAACGGCCTGGACCCGGCGGGCGTCAGCGACATGCGCAAGCTGATCGCGGAGCTGTCCGCGGCCGGGCAGACCGTGCTGCTGTCCAGCCACCAGCTCAGCGAGGTGCAGGAGATCTGCGACCGGGTCGGGGTGATCTCACGCGGCCGCCTGGTCACCGAGGCCACCGTGGGCGAGCTGCGCGGCGGCGGACGGCTGCTGGTGCGGGCCGACCCGCTGGATGTCGCGCTGGCGGTGGCCATGCGGGTGGCCGGTGACGACAACGTGTCCATTGTGGACGATGCGATGCAGCTGCGGGTGGATCCCGCCCGCGGCGCGGAGGTCAACCGCGCGCTGGTGGCCGCCCAGGTGGACGTGCACGAGATCCGGCCGGTGGAACGCTCGCTCGAAGAGGTCTTCTTCGAGATGACCAAGGAGGACAACCGATGAACGCCGTACTCGCGACCAGTCGCGCCGAACTCTTCCGGCTGCGGAAATGGCCCGCGGTCTGGGTGATCGGCGGGGCCTGGCTGGTGCTCAACATCATCTTCGTCTACATCTTCAACTACCTGTCCTATGTGGACGGTTCAGGGTTCGCCGCGGGCACGCCGAAAGAGCTGCTGCTGGAGCGGTTGCTGCCCGCCGGGGTGCCGGTCGGGCTGGCGCAGGGCACGCCGATGTTCGGCGGGGCGATCATGCTGACCCTGGGCGCGCTCGCCACCGGCAGCGGATTCGGTTGGGGCACCTGGAAAACCGCGTTCACCCAGGGCCGGGGACGGCTGAGCGTGCTCGCCGGCACGGTGGCCGGGCTGGCCGCGGTGGTGCTCACCGTGGTGCTGGCCACCCTGGTGGTGGACCTGGGCATCTCCACCGCGGTCGCGCTGGCCGAGGGGCAGGCGCTGGTCTTCCCGCCGGTGGGCGAGGTGCTGCGGGCGGTGGCCGGCGCGCTGCTGGTGCTGGGTATGTGGGTCTCCGCCGGGGTCGCGCTCGGCACGCTCTCCCGCAGTCCCGCGCTGGCCGTCGGCCTCGGCGTGGTGTGGGTGCTGGCGGTGGAGAACCTGCTGCGCGGAGTGGCCGGCGCGCTGGACTGGCTGACGCCGGTGACCGACCTGCTGCCCGGCTCGGTGGCCGGGTCGGTGGTGGCCGCGCTGGGCGCCACCCCGGTGTCGCAGGGCGGCGCGCCGGGCGTGGTGGACACCCTCACCGCCTGGCCCGCGGTCGGCATGGCCTGCGCGTACGCCCTGGCCTTCGCCGCGCTGACGGTGTGGCTGGTGCGCCGCCGGGATGTCAGCTGAGTGCGGCTGGGACCGGCCCTTGGCAACGCTGCCAGGGGCCGGTCGGCCGTGCTCAGGCGTTCTTGAGGAACCGCGCGGTCAGCTCGGCCACCCGCTTGCCCTGGTAGCGGGCGGAGGCGTGGGTGTCCTCGCTGATCGGGTTCTGGCCCTGGGCGTCGGCGTGCGAGGCGCCGTAGGGCGTGCCGGTGGCGAACTGGATCGGGTCGGTGTAGCCGGGGGTGATGAGGATGCCGCCGAAGTGGTGCACGGTGTTGTACAGCGCGAGCAGGGTGGACTCGCGGCCGCCGTGCAGGGTCGCGGTGGAGACGAAGCCGGAGTACACCTTGTCCGCCAGCGCGCCCCGCGCCCACAGGCCGCCCAGGGTGTCCAGGAACTGCTTGAGCTGGCTGGAGACGTTGCCGAAGCGGGTCGGCGTGCCGAAGATGACCGCGTCCGCCCACTCCACGTCCGCCGCGGTGGCCACCGGCACGTCCTTGGTGGCCTCGGCGTGCGCCTGCCAGGCCGGGTTGCTCGCGATGGCCTCGGCCGGGGCGAGCTCGGGCACCTTCAGCACCCGGACCTCCGCGCCCGCGCCCGCGGCGCCCTCGGCGATCGACTGGGCGAGGGAGTGCACGCTGCCGGTGGAGCTGTAGTAGATGACGGCGACCTTGGGCTGGCTCATGACGGGACTCTCCGAAGCATGTTGTCCAACTTTCAATCTCTTACGTGGAAGATGGTGCACGGGTGCCAGGCCGCCCGCAACCGGATCTCACGGTTCGGGCCTCACTAGGCTGTGTGCTATGACGCTCGACCCGAAGGACCTCGCGTCCAGCCCCGACGTGGACGTGCGCGAGAAGCAGCGCGGCCCGGTCACCCTCCGCCGCTCCAGCAGCGTGGAGTCCACCACCACCGACCAGCGGCTGCTCGACTCCCGCGGCCCCTCCGACTGGGTGCACACCGACCCGTGGCGGGTGATGCGGATCCAGGCCGAGTTCGTGGAGGGCTTCGGCGCGCTCGCCGAGCTGCCGAGGGCGGTCACCGTCTTCGGCTCGGCCCGCACCGGCCGGGACCACCCCGAGTACGAGACCGGCCGCAAGCTGGGCAAGGCGCTGGCCGAGGCCGGGTTCGCCTCGATCACCGGCGGCGGCCCCGGCGCGATGGAGGCGGTCAACCGCGGCGCCCAGGAGGCCGGCGGCATGTCGGTCGGCCTCGGCATCGAGCTGCCGTTCGAGCAGGGCCTCAACCCGTGGGTCGACCTCGGCGTGAACTTCCGCTACTTCTTCACCCGCAAGACCATGTTCGTGAAGTACTCGCAGGCGTTCATCTGCCTGCCCGGCGGCTTCGGCACCCTGGACGAGCTGTTCGAGGCGCTCACCCTGGTGCAGACCAAGAAGGTCACCAAGTTCCCGGTGGTGCTCTTCGGCGTGGACTACTGGCAGGGCCTCTACGACTGGCTGCGCGACTCGGTGGCCGGCTCCGGCAAGATCGGCGAGAAGGACCTGGCCCTGCTGCACCTGACCGACGACATCGACGACGCGGTGCGCGTGGTCGAGGAGGCATACAAGGCCTGGCAGGACGCGCACTGACATGAGGGTCTGCGTCTTCTGCGGTTCGTCCCCGGGCAAGGGCGAGAAGTACGTCGAGGCCGCGCGGCGGCTCGGCACGGTCCTGGCCGAACAGGGCGTGGAACTGGTCTACGGCGGCGCCAGCGTGGGCACCATGGGCGTGGTGGCGGACGCGGCGCTGGCCGCGGGCGGCCGGGTGCAGGGCGTGATCCCGCAGGGGCTGTGGGACCGCGAGGTGGCCCACCACGGGCTCACCGAGCTGCACGTGGTGGCCGACATGCACGAGCGCAAGGCGAAGATGGCCGCGCTGTCGGACGCCTTCATCGCGCTGCCCGGCGGCCTGGGCACCTTCGAGGAGCTGTTCGAGGTGTGGACCTGGGCGCTGCTCGGCATCCACCGCAAGCCCATCGCGCTGCTCGACGTGGACGGCTACTACCAGCGGCTGCGCGAGTTCGTGAACCACGCGGTGGCGGAGGAGTTCGTCGCGCCGAAGTACCGCGACCTGGTCTTCGTCGAGGAGGACCCGCTGCGCGCGCTGAAGACCTTCGCCGAGCGCGGGGTCAGTTAACGGACCAGCGGACGGCAGGTGACGCAGTGGCGCTCCGGTGGCAGCCGGGACGCCTCGGCGTCACTGAGCCGCCGCTGCCCGGGGTGCCAGGAGTAGCGCGCCTCGTGCACGTACTGCTGCAGGCTGCGCCCGGGATGGGTCGGCCCCGCGCCCGGCACGGTCGCGCAGTCCCAGCGGTGCAGGACGCCGCTGTTGACCAGGAACGGGTACCGCACCGAGTCGGCGAAGCGCCGCCGCGCCTGCTCGAACTCCGCCAGCGCCCGCCGGTACCCCTCGGCCCGGTCCTCACACCGCGGACAGCACCCGCTGTGCGGCACACAGGCCTGCGCCGCCGCCAGCAGCTCGGCCCGCGCCTCCGCCGCCGAGGTCCGCCCGCGCTCGATCGCCTCCAGCAACCGCACCACCACCGGCAGCTCGACGTCCCAGCCGAACCCCGGCACATCCCGCCGCCGCTGCGAGGACCACCCACCCCAACTCAGCGCCACATCCTCGTGACGCGACTCAGCCAGCTCGATGTCCACCCGGAAGCTGCGCGACATGGGCCAGCACTCTAGGAACCCGGCCCTTTCCCCGGACGGGCGAACCCCCGTGGTCGCGGAGCGTGGTCGCGGCTCAGGCGACGCAGAACTGGTTGTCCTCCGGGTCCAGCATGATCACGAAGTCCAGCGCGCCGTCCTGCTCCACCCGGCGCAGCACCCGTCCACCGGCCGCGGTCAGCCGGGCCACCTCCGCCTCGATCAGCGGCACCCGCTCCGCGGCGGGCCGGGTCCGCCCGCCGCTGACCTTGAGGTCCAGGTGGAACCAGTTCTTGCCCTGGTGCTTTTCCGGGACCTCCTGAAAAAAGAAGCTCGGGCGCGTGCCGTCGGGGTCGGACAGGTAGGCGCCCTCGAAGAAGTCGTCGGTGTCCTCATAGCCCTTGAAGTCGAAGAAGGCCTGCCAGCTGTCCCAGCCTGCTGGGGGTGGCTTCTTCACGTAGCGAAGGGCCACCTCCCAGAAGGCGGACATGCGGACCGCGTCATTGCAGTCAATGGTCAGGTGCCATTCGGTCGCCATGTGGCGAAGCTAGACCCGGCCACCGACAGTTCAGCCCAGCGGCAGGTCCAGGCGGGACGGGTTGTCCGCGGGCGAGCTGAAGGTGACCGAGGAGCCGATCTTGCTCTCGCCCCGGTACAGCCCGTCCACCGTGTCCACCACCACCGCGACCCGGTGCCCGGCCGGAACCGGGTGCACCAGCGGGTCCAGCGAGATGTTCAGGGCGGTGGGCTTGCCGGGGGTGGCCTCCAGCAGGGTGTGCGGCTGGTGGGTGAGCAGGCGGCCGGTGCCGGTGGGGCCGACGTCGTAGAGGTAGGCGACCACGGTGGCGCGGGCGCTGCTCGGGGTGACGGTCAGGTGCAGCCTCGGGGTGCCGCGGACGGTGGCGGGGCTGGTCAGCACCGGGGTCTGCCAGACGCCGGCGTTGGTGCGGAGCACGCCGGGAATCCAGGCGAACTGCGGGATGCCCAGTGCCTCCGCGCCGCCGGTGAGGATCGCGGTGCCGCCGTTGGCGATGGTGTCGATGCCCGCGTCCGCCTTGTGCGACCAGCCGGTGCGGGCGGAGCTGACCAGCTCGCCGGTGCGGTTGAGCACCGGGGTCAGGCCGGAGAGGTACAGCTTCTTCGGCGCGGCCTCCAGCGCGGCCCAGCTGTCGTAGCCCTTCCAGGAGCCGCCCAGGGTCGGGCGGACCTGCACCGGCTGTTCCTTGTCGATGCCGTTGGCCTGGCCGCGCAGGTGCCGGTCGAACCAGCGGTGCACCGAGGTCCAGGTGTCATTCGGCAGGCCGATGATGCCGGTCAGCTCGGGCACCGCGTGGTCGCCGGGCTGGAACTCCAGGCGCTTGGGCAGCTGGAGCTGGTTGTAGTAGTCGGCGAGCTGCCCGGCCGGGAACAGGCTGTCCGACCAGCCGTTGGCGATCAGCACCGCGGGCTTGTTCGCGTTCAGTCCGGCCAGCTGGTGCGCCGGGCTGCGCTCGGGCGCGAGCTTCATCGCCTCCACCCGGTCGTTGCGCTCGTAGGCGGCCAGGGTGTGCTGCAGCTTCGCGCCGGGACGGCCGGTGAGCCTGCCGGCCAGGGCGAGCAGGCCGATCGCCTGCTGGCTCCAGGTCTGGTTGGGCAGCAGTGCGGCGGCCAGGTCGGCCCAGGCGCTCAGCGCGGCCACCGCGCGCACCCGCTTGTCCTTGGCCGCGGTGAGCATGCTGATGCCCGCGCCGTAGGAGACCCCGGCCATGCCGATCTTCGCCGGGTCCGCGCTGGTGTTGGCCAGCACCCAGTCCACCACCGAGGAGGCGTCCTGGACGTCCTCCGGCCCGGCCACCTCGATGGTGCCGCCGGACTCCCAGAAGCCGCGGGTGGTGTAGCTGAGCGCGACGTAACCCGCCTCGGCGAGCTTGCGGGTCTGCGCGATGTACTCCAGGTTGTTCACGCTCCAGCTGGAGATCAGCACCACCGCCGGGTGCGGACCAGGTCCGGCCGGGCGGAACAGGTGCGCCCCCAGCTTCGTCCCGTCCTTGCTGGTGATGGTCAGGAACTCCGGGCCAGCCGGAGCCGCGCTCGCCACCGGGGCGAGCGATCCGCTGGTCACCAGCGCGGTGAGCGCTGCCAGCAGGAGAAGGACGAACCGACGCATGTGACCTCCATTGGCCCTTACCGGTCAGTAGGTAAAAGTGGCGCGGACCACATTGGTGACGTGATTGTGGCCGGAATCACAGCGAGGCGCTCGTGGCACGATCGGGAGGTGACCCCTCTCCGCTTCGCCCTCGCCGGCCGGGACCTGCCGGTCGACCGCGCGCTGGTGCTCGCCCAGGTCGAGCCTGCCGCGGCCGCCGTGGACGCGGCGCTGGCGCAGGGCGCGGACCTGCTCGACCTGGGCTCCGCCGACCCGGCCTTCGTGGCCGAGGTCCGCGCCCGGCACCCCCGGCTCGCGCTGGCCGCCACCCCCGGCGATGCGGCCGGGCTGTGCGCGGCCGGGGCGGACCTGCTCGACGTCACCGGCGCGGATCCGGCGACCGCCGCGGCGGCGGCCCGGCACGGGGCGGCGCTGATCGCCGCCGGGCTCGAGCCGGGTGTCACCGGGTTGCTGGACTGCCCGGCCGGACCCGGCCTGCTCCAGCGGCTGGCCGAACCCGCGCCCTGGCCTCGGCTGATCACGTTGCCGGACAACGGTTCCGGCGACGCGGCGCTGGCGGTGGCCGCGCTCGCGGCCTGGCGCGGGGTCCAGGTGGTGCGCACCCGCGAGGTGCCCAGGGTCCGGCAGGCGCTGGAGATGGCCGCCAGTATCAACGGGAGCAGGCCGCCCGCCGCGGTGCTGCGCGCCCTGACCTGAGAGGAACCTTGTGCGGCAAGGCATCGAGGACTGGTTCGCGGCGCACACCTGGCAGAGTCCACAGTGGAGCGTGGACGAGCTGGTGCGGGCCAAGGCCGGGCGCACGGTGAGCGTGGTGCTGCCCGCGCTGGACGAGCAGAAGACGGTGGGCGCGATCGTCTCCGCGCTGCTGCCGATGGCCACCGGGCCGGACCCGCTGGCCGACGAGCTGGTGGTGCTGGACTCCGGTTCTGCCGACGCCACCGCCGAGGTGGCCGCCGCGGCCGGGGCCAGGGTGGTGCGCCGGGAGGACGTGCTGCCGGAGCTGCCGGTGCGGCCGGGCAAGGGCGAGGCGCTGTGGCGCTCGCTGGCCGCGACTACCGGCGACCTGGTGGTCTTCCTGGACTCCGACCTGGTCGACTTCGACCCCGGCTTCCTGCCCGCGCTGCTCGGCCCGCTGCTCACCGAGCCGGCGGTGGCGCTGGTCAAGGGCTTCTACCGGCGTCCGCTGCGGCTGGAGAGCGAGGGCGGCGGCCGGGTCACCGAGCTGCTGGCCCGGCCGGTGCTGGGCGCGCTGCGGCCGGAGCTGGCCGGGATCGTGCAGCCGCTGGGCGGGGAGTACGCGGCCCGGCGGGACTTCCTCTGCGCGGTGCCCTTCGCGCCCGGCTACGGCGTGGAGATCGGCCTGCTGCTGGACGCGCACGCCCGCTACGGCCTGGACGGCCTGGCCCAGGTCAACCTCGGTGTGCGCAAGCACCGCAACCGCTCGCTGGCCCAGCTCGGCGTGATGGCCAGGCAGATCCTGGGCACCGCGCTGGCCCGCTGCGGGATCGAGGCGGACGCGGGCGCGTACACCCAGTTCACCCAGGTGGCCGAAGAATGGCTGCCGGATGCCACCGAGATCGCGCTGGTCGACCGGCCGCCGATGAGTGAGATCCATCGCATGTGTAGTGGGGCTACCTGATCTACTTAGGCTCCCCTACACTCATCGTGTGAAGTCGGACGCTCTACGTGGGCACCTGGACGCCCTGCTGCTGGCCACTCTCGACGGCAGGGAGCTCCACGGTTACGCCATCATCGAGGCATTGCAGCTGCTCAGCGGGGGAGCGCTCGACCTGCCGACCGGCACCGTCTACCCGGCGCTGCGCAGGCTCGAACGAGCCGGGTACGTCCGGAGCGAGTGGAGTACGGTTGCCGGGCGGCAACGGCGCACCTACCAGCTGACCGGCGCCGGGAAGCGGGCATTGGCCGCGGAACGCACCGCTTGGCGTGAGTTCACCGCGGCCATCGAGGGTGTACTCGGAGGCGGACCATGGCCTGCAAAGGCTTGATCGAGTCCTACCTGAGCGAGCTGGACTCGCGACTGAGCGGTCCCAAGGCGGCCAAGGCCGACCTGCTGGCCGAGGCTGAGCACAGCCTGCGCGATGTCGCCGAGGCCTACGCCGAGGCCGGGATCGCCGACGCCGAGGCGCGCGCGGTGCGCGAGTTCGGCCCGATCCCGATGATTGCCCGCGAGTACCAGGCCGAGCTGGCCGCCGCGCACGGCGCGCACGCGATCCGCTCGCTGCTGCTGGCCATCCCGCTGATCCACGTGATCCACCAGGCCTCCCGGCAGCTGTGGGAAGGCGCGTCCTGGCAGGGCGGGGCGCTGCCGCCGGACTGGTTCCTCATGCTCACCAACGCCATCGACTACGTCTGGGTGCTGATCGCGGTGTTCGCGCTGCTGGCGCTGGTGATCGGCAAGCGGGTCGCGCAGCGCTGGGTCTCGGCCCGGCTGCTCGGCCGCTCGGCTGGCGCGTTCATGACCATCATGCTCGGCGGCTACCTGGTGCTCCAGTTGCCCATCGTGATCGGCGGCATGGCCATGGACGGGCTGATGCTGCACCCCTCCGCGCTGCTGACCAGCATGGCGGCCTCCTTCGTGCTGGCCTACCTGGTGCACCTGACCAGGCGCTGCTTCGTGTTGTCGGCCGCCTGAGGCAGCTGACGGTGGTCCATGCCACCATCTACAGGCGTGACCACCGCCCTCATCTACCTCGTCGTCATGATCTTCGTGGCGGCCGTGGTCTTCCTCATCGCCTCGCTGGTCTTCGGCCGGGGCGAGCAGCTCGCGCCGCTGGCCCCAGGGGCCACGCCGACCGAGCTGCCGTCCTCGGAGGTCAGCGGCGAGGACCTGCGTGCCGTGCGGTTCCAGCAGGTCGTCCGCGGCTACAAGATGTCCGAAGTGGACTGGGTGCTGCAGCGCGCCGCCGATGAGCTGGACGAGCTACGGGCCAGGGTGGCCGAACTGGAAGCACAGGAGCAGGAGGCGCGCGCCGGTGAGTGAGGAAGTGACCCTGACGGTGGCCGTGCCTGCCCCGGCCGAGGTGGCCTGGGCGGTGGCCTCGGACTGGGCCAACCAGGGCGAGTGGATGCTCGGCACCCAGGTGCACCGCACCGGCGGCGACGGGCAGAGCACCGGCTCGACCATGGTCGCCTTCACCGGGGTGGCCGGGCTGGGCTTCTTCGACACCATGGAGATCACCGGCTGGGACCCGCCGCGCAGCTGCGAGGTCCGGCACACCGGCAAGCTGCTGCGCGGCGACGGCGGCTTCCGGATCGAGCCCACCTCGGACCGGCTGTCCCGGCTGGTCTGGTGGGAACGCCTGGACCTGCCCTACGGCCCGCTGGGCAAGGTGGGCTGGCCGCTGGTCCGCCCGGCCTTCACCTGGGGCCTGCGCCGCTCGCTGGACCGCTTCGCCAGGCTGTGCCGGGACCGCCGCCCGTGAGCGGTGCGCTCGCCGGTCCCGACGGCAGGCCGCGCTGCGCCTGGGGCGCCTCCACTCCGGACTACGTCGAGTACCACGACACCGAGTGGGGCCGTCCGCTGCGCGGCGAGCAGGCCATGTTCGAGCGGATGTCGCTGGAGGCCTTCCAGTCCGGGCTGTCCTGGATCACCATCCTGCGCAAGCGGGAGAACTTCCGGGCCGCCTTCGCCGGGTTCGACCCGGAGGTGGTCGCCGGGTACGCCGAGCCGGACATCGAGCGCCTGCTGGCCGATCCGGGCATCGTGCGCAACCGGGCCAAGATCCTGGCGGTGATCCGCAACGCGGGCGCGGTGGCCGAGCTGGACCAGCCGCTGGACGAGCTGCTGTGGTCCTTCGCGCCGGAGCCGGGGCCGCGGCCGAAGACCATGGCGGAGGTGCCGGCGATCACGCCGGAGTCCACCGCCATGGCCAAGGCGCTGAAGAAGCGCGGCTTCGCCTTCGTCGGGCCGACCACCTGCTACGCGCTGATGCAGGCCACGGGGATGGTCGACGACCACATCCAGGACTGCTGGGTCGCGCGATAGCGGCCAACACTCCGTACGACAACGGCCAACACTCGGGGTGGGGTCAGGTGCCGGTGAAGGTGGGCTTGCGCTTGGCCACGAAGGCGGCGACCGCCTCGCGGTGGTCGGTGGTCTGACCGGCCTCGGCCTGGGTGCGGGCCTCGGCCTCCAGCGCGGCCTCCAGGTCCGAGCCCGCCGCGATCAGCATGGCCTCCTTGAGCTTGGCGTAGGCCGTGGTCGGGCCGGCCGCCATCCGCGCGGCCAGCTCCTGCGCCGCGGTCAGCGCCTCGCCGTCGGGCACCACCCGGTTGACCATGCCGAGCTCCTTGGCCTCCGGCGCGGTGACCGGCTGGGCCAGCAGCATCAGCTCCATCGCCCGGCCGTAGCCGATCAGCCGGGGCAGCGTCCAGGACGCGCCGGAGTCCGCGGTCAGGCCCACGTTGGCGAAGGCCATCAGGAACTTCGCCGACTCGGCCGCGATCCGCAGGTCGCAGGCGTAGGCCAGGGAGGCGCCCGCGCCCGCGGCCATCCCGTTCACCGCGGCGATCACCGGCTTGGGCAGGCCGGTCAGCGCGCGCAGCATCGGGTTGTAGTGCTTGCGCACGGTCTCCAGCGGGGCCGGGTCGTCCGCCTCCAGCAGCGCGATGTGCTCCTTGAGGTCCTGGCCGGCGCAGAAGGCCTTGCCCGCGCCGGTGAGCACCAGCGCGCGCACCGCGGGGTCCTGGCCCGCCTCGTGCAGCGCGGTCAGCAGGCCCTCCTTCATCTCGACGGTGAAGGAGTTGAACGACTCCGGCCGGTTCAGCGTGATCGTGCGGACACCGTCGGCGTCGTCGATGAGCAGCGGCACTGTGGACTCCTCGGCGTTGAGTGGTCAGTCGAGACAGCTGTCCAGGAACGCGACCGCGCCCTTGGCCAGCTTCTGGGTGCTGGTGTCGAAGAACCGGGCCGCGGTGTGGCCCGGCCAGTCCGCGGGCAGCAGCTGCGGCGGCAGGCCGGGGTCGCGGAACAGGAACTTCCGCCAGGCGTGCAGCAGTTCCTGGGAGGCGGCGAAGGCCGAGGGCGGCGCGGCCGGGTCCACAGCGGACAGTCGCGGCTCCCAGTCGGCCACGAACCGCCGGTAGTCCGCGCCGAGGGAGTCCAGGTCCCAGGCCCGCGCGGCCAGCTCCACGTCGCTGCCCTCGTGCGCGGCGAAGAAGGTGCGGGCGGCGATCTCCTCGGTCCGCAACAGCTCGCTGAGCTCGGGTGAGGCGCGGGGTGCGACCCAAGTCACTGGACCCAACTCTCCGTAACCCAGCAACTTCAGCGAGGAAGTGAGCTCCTCCCGCGCGGGCCGGGCGACAAGGGCCTCCAGCACCACCAGATGCCACTGGCCGTCCCATGTGGACGGACGCGTTCGGTAGATTCGGGCGGCCGCCTCGTCGAGCCTCCGCTCGGCACGCGGGGTGAGCGCGTAACCTGGGCTCCCGTGCAGCCGAACGGGCTTCAACCAGCCCTGACGGACCGTCCGCGACACCGCGGTACGCACGGCAGGAGCGGCGAAACCCAACGGCTCCAACAGCCGGACCAGCGCGGCGACGGTCGCCGCACCGCCCCTGGAACGAAGATGTCCGCCATACACGTCGAACAAAGCTGAACGAGCCCGCACGACGGCCGAGTCTGTCAGCCATCAGACTCCTCGACCAGCCCGAGCGCGACACGAGATGATCGGTTCGGTTTCGCAGGTGCGTACATATGGGGGACAATGGAGACCTACCGGTATGTCGGGGGATGTGCCGGCGGGGAAGGTTGTTGACGGAGGGAGCACGCGATGGCGGCCATGAAGCCCCGGACCGGTGACGGTCCCCTGGAGGTCACCAAGGAGGGCCGCGGCATTGTCATGCGCGTTCCGCTGGAAGGTGGGGGGCGCCTCGTCGTCGAGATGTCGGCGGAGGAGGCAAGCAACCTGGGCGATGCCTTGAAGGCCGCCGCCGGCTGACGCCGCCGTAACCAGGTTCCGCTTTCTTCAGTCCCCGGCCTGCGCCACGCAAGCCGGGGACTTGTTACGTTCACCCGACGGTGTGCGATGGTTCAGATCCGCCGCTCGCGTCTCCGCAGCTATGCCTGGAGGTCCTTCAGTGCCATCCGTGGTGCCCACCGCGCCCAGCCCGGTGCCCGAAGTCACGATCGCGCGCACACGGCGCAAGGCCGCGCCGACGGTCGTGTTGGCGCACAAGGGCGAACAGGGTCCGGAGGTCGGCACCGGCGCGGACTCCCTCGACCTGCCGGACGGCTGGCGCGAGGCCCTCGCGCTGACCGGCGCGGCGGGGGAGACCAAGATCGTTCCGCGTGCGGAGAGCGGACTGGCCTGGGTGCTCGGACTGGGCGCGGGCACGGTGAAGGACTGGCGTTCGGCGGGCGCCGCACTGGTCCGGGCGGCCGACGCGCGGGCCGCCGCGGATGAGGAGAACGGCCGCACCCCGGCCAAGCAGCTCCAGGTGCTGCTGCCCTCGGACGTCGACGCCGAGCGGGTGGCCGCGTTCACCACCGGGGTCGCGCTGGGCGGCTACAAGTTCAGGGTCACCGCGGCCAAGCAGGCCCCCGTGACCAAGGCGGTCGAGCTGCTGCTGCCCGAGGGCGTGGACGCGCCGGAGCTGGCCGACGCGGTCGCCGCGGCCGCGCAACGCGCCAGGGTGACCTCGATCGCACGTGATCTTGCTAACACCCCCTCGGATGTCAAGGACCCGGCCTGGCTGGCGAGCACCGCGGCCCGGCTCGGCAAGGGCGTGGCCGGGCTGACCGTGACCGTCCGGGACGAGAAGTGGCTGGCGGCCCAGGGCTTCGGCGGGGTGCTCGCGGTCGGCGGCGGTTCCTCCCGCCCGCCCCGCTTCGTCGAGCTGACCTGGCGGCCCGAGCAGATCACCACTGACTCCCCGCACCTCGTGCTCGTCGGCAAGGGCATCACCTTCGACACCGGCGGCATCTCGATCAAGCCCGCGGCCGGCATGCACCTGATGCGCACCGACATGTCCGGTGGCGCCGCGGTGATCGCCGCGCTGCTCGGCATCGCCGCGCTCGAGCTGCCGGTGCGGGTCACCGGCCTGGTGCCCTGCGCGGAGAACCACGTCTCCGGCTCCGCCTACCGGCCCGGCGACGTGGTCAGGCACTACGGCGGCACCACCACCGAGGTCACCAACACCGACGCCGAGGGCCGGATGGTGCTGGCCGACGCGCTGGCCTACGGCGTGGCCGAGCACCGGCCGGACCTGCTGGTCGACGTGGCCACGCTGACCGGCGCGATGAAGGTCTCCCTCGGGGTGCGCACCGGCGGGCTGTTCGCCACCGACGAGGAGCTGGCCGCGCGGATCACCGGCGCGGGCGAGCGAGTCGGTGAGGCCTGGTGGCGGATGCCGCTGCTGGACGCGCACGAGGAGGACGTGCGCAGTGAGATCGCCGACCTGCGGCAGTGCCCGCCGGGACCGGGCGGGATCACCGCGGCGCTGTTCCTGCGCGAGTTCGCCGCCGGACTGCCCTGGGCGCACCTGGACATCGCAGGTCCCGCGCGGGCCGAGAAGGCCTACGACGAGGTGAGCATCGGGGCCACCGGGTTCGCCGCGCGCACCCTGGTGGAGCTGGCAGCCAGCTACTCCTGAGCCAGCAACGCGAAGTCCCGGAAGGCGCGCACCGCGGGCGGCAGCCGCTGACCCGCGGGCCAGACCAGCTCGACGGTCCGCACCAGCCGGGGCGTCAGCTCCAGCTCGACCACGCCCGGCGGCGGCAGCCGGTCCGCGGGCGGCAGCAGCGCCACGCCCAGCCCGGCCGAGACCAGGCCGCGCAAGGTCTCGATCTCCTGCCCCTCGAAGGCGATCTTCGGCGTGAACCCGGCCGCCGCGCACAGCTCGTCGGTGATCAGCCGCAGGCCGAAGCCGGGTTCCAGCTGCACGAACTCGTCCTCGGCCAGCTCGGCGATGCCGATCTCCGGCCGGCCGGCCAGCCGGTGCCGCTCCGGCAGCACCGCGACCACCGGCTGGTCCTGGATCGGCGCCCGGTGCAGCCGGTCCGGCCAGCCGCTGGGCGGGGCCGCGGAGAGCACCAGGTCCAGCTCGCCACTGAGCAGCTTGCCCAGCACCACCTCGTGTGCGCCCTGGGCCAGGCTGAACCGGATGCCGGGGTGCTCGGCGCGGAACCGGCGGACCAGGTCCGGCACCAGCGAGCGGCCGAAGACGTGCAGGAAGCCCAGCGCCACCAGCCCGCGTTCCGGGTCGACCTCCTCCGCGGCCCGGCGGCAGCCGCCCTCCAGCGCGGCCAGCGCCTCGGTGGCGGCCTCGGCGAGCAGCTGACCGGCCCTGGTCAGCCGGATGCCCCTGCCCTGCCTGGTGACCAGCGGCGCGCCCAGCTTGCGGCCGAGCTCGGCCACCCAGCGGGTCACCGTGGGCTGCGGCACGCCGAGTGACTCGGCCGCCCTGGTCACGTGCTGGTGCTCGGCCAATGCCCGCAGCAGTTCCAGCCGTGGTGCCAGCACGCTGAGCAGCGCGTCCGTTGACTCATCCATGAGAGTATGGATTTTCGCACATACCGATATTGGACGTATGGGAAAACGATTCCCTACGGTCGGTCCATGACCTCGGAGCAGTGGCGGCAGACCCGGCTGACCCTCGGCGTCGCCGCTGCCGGGTTCACGGTGTTCGCCCTGCTCTACGCGCCGCAGTCGGTGCTGCCGGTGCTCGCCGAGGGCTTCCGGCTGACCGAGGCGCAGGCCTCGCTGAGCGTCACCCTGGCCACCCTCGCGCTGGCCGTCGGAGTGCTGCCGCTGGCCATGCTGTCCGAGGCGGTGGGCCGCCGGCCGGTGATGATCGGCGCGCTGGTCACCGCGGTCGGCATCGGGGTGCTCTGCCCGCTGGCGGAGTCCTTCGGCCCGCTGCTCGCGCTGCGCGCCGCGCAGGGCCTGGCGGTGGCCGGACTGCCCGCGGTGGCCATGGCCTACCTGGCCGAGGAGGTCGAGCCGGGCCGGGTGGGCGCCGCGATGGGCCGCTACGTCGGGGCCAACTCACTGGGCGGCCTGTCCGGCCGGGTGATCTCCGGCCTGGCCACCGGCTGGGGCGGCTGGCCCGCCGGGCTGACCGCGGCGGCCGCGCTGGCCTCGGTCAGCGGCCTGCTGGCGATCCTGCTGCTGCCCAGCTCCCGCGCCGGACGGCCGGGCCTGCGGCTGCCCGCGGTGCTCGGCGGCGTCCGCACTGCGCTGCGCGACCCGGTGCTCTACGGCCCGTACGCGGTGGCGCTGCTGATGACCGGGGTGTTCGTCGCGGTGCACAACGTGATCACCTTCCGGCTCACCCAGGCCCCGTTCCTGCTCGCGCCGGCGGTGGTCGCGCTGGTCTTCCTCTGCTACGCCGCCGGTGGCCCGTGCTCGGCGCTGGCCGGGCGGCTGGCCGACCGGCGCGGACGGCTGCCGGTGCTGCTGTGCTGCGTCTCTCTGGTGCTGGCCGGGCTGCTGCTGACGCTGTCGGAGGACCTGGTGCTGATCGTGATCGGCCTGGTGGTGCTCACCGGCGCGTTCTTCGCGGTGCACGCGGTGGCCAGCGGCTGGGTCGGCGCCCGCGCCCCCTCGGCCGCGCGCGGCCAGGCCTCGGCGATCTACCTGCTCTGCTACTACCTGGGCAGCAGCGTGGGCGGCACCCTCGGCGGCCTGGTCTACGCGCCCTTCGGCTGGCTCGGCGTGGTCGCCATGTCCTGTTGCTGGGTGCTGGCCGCCGGTGCCGCCGCGGTGGCCGCCGGACTGGCCTGGCGGGCGGAGCGACCGGCTCAGAAGTTCAGGGGCAGGGTCATCGCGGGCGCGGCAGGCGCGAAGGTGAACGGGCCGCGGCTGGGCAGGGTCACCGTGGCCGGGGCCAGGGACACCGTCACCGAGGGCACGTTCGACGGCACCTCCACCACCAGCGCGGTCGGGAAGACGTCGCCGCCGTAGCGCACGCCCTTGAGCGGCGCCTTCGCCCCGCTGGGCAGCTTGACCTGGATGTGCTCGGCGGTGCTCGGCCCGCCGAGGGCCTCCGGCAGCCCGCCCTCGCCCTTGAGCCGGATCTCCAGCAGCGCCTTGCCCGGCGCCGCGGACTCCAGGTCCAGCCTGCCCGCGCTGTCCAGCACCGGCCGCTGCATGCCAAGGCGCACGCCCTGCACGGTCAGCTTCGCGGTGCCGGAGCTGCCCGCGTGCTGGAAGGTCAGCGCCTGGCTCGCGGTGAGCTGGGCCGCCGCGCCGGAGGCCCGGCGCAGCGCGGGCGGCAGTGGGTAGGCGGCCTTGCCGGTGGGCAGCTCGACCTGCTGCTCCAGGCCGGGGCCGGTCTTGGAGCGCAGCACCAGCCGGGGCGCGGCCTGGCCGGTGTCCTTGACCGGCACGGTGAAGACCAGGAAGAAGGAGCCGAACTGGGGCAGCTGGGAGTCCGGCACGTCGTGCCAGCCGTCCGGCAGGTCCAGCGCCAGCTCCGGCCGCGGCGGCGCGCCCCGGGTCCAGCTCAGGTCGGTCAGCTCCTGTTCCAGCTGGCTGACCCGGTCGCTGTGCAGCCGCAGCACCGCCAGCCTGCTGCCGGACTCCGGGCTGAGCACGCCCCCGTCGGGCAGGGTGAACCGCTGCGGGTTGCCCCAGCCGGTGGCCCGCACGGTGAGGAAGTCGTCCCTGAGGTGGACCGCGTCGGCCGGGATCAGGCCGAGGTCGCCGTTGGACCTGCCGCCGTTGTCCGCGACCACCGCGAAGAAGCCGGGACCGGCGCTGCGCTGCTCCTCGCCGCCCGGCTTGGCCACGGTGCCGTCCACCCGCACCATCTCGGTGGACGGGGTGCTGGAGGTGCCCGGCTCGGGCAGCTTCGGCTCGCCGACGGAGAACTGGCCGTCCCGCTGGGCCAGCGGCACCGGGATCCAGTCCGGGGCCGGTCCGGTGCCCGGCACCTGCACCGGGCCGCACCACAGCGTGTCGGTGACGTCGACCGCGCGGCCGCCCTGGGCTTGCACGTTCGGGTCCACCTTGGCGAACCAGCAGTGCACGCTGCCGTCCCCCGACCTGGCCACCTTCTGCTGGGCCAGCGCCCTGGTGATGGAGGCCTCCGCCGCGGACTGGAGGTGCTGACCGCCGTTGAGCCGCTTGCCGCCGATGGCCACGTCCACTGGAATCGGCGCGGGCTCCGGCTTCGGCTGCTCGGGCTGCGCGCCGCAGGCGGTGCTCACCAGCAGCACGGCCAGCACGGCCGAGCTCCGGCCCCAGTCGGCACACACCGCCACAAAAAACCCCTCCGATAGGAGATCAAGTCCCACTACCGGCTAAGGCGCAGAATCGCCTTGCGGGGTTGTATGGTTACGGAAAGATCAAACTGTGATCAGCGTCACGACCGTCCGGCGTAGTCCTCGCCCAGCACGGATCGGTACACGTCCACGGTCTGCGCGGCCATCGCGGCCCAGGAGAACTCGGTCCGCGCCCGCCGCCGCCCGGCCTCGCCCATGGCCCGCGCGCGGGCGGGATCGGCCAGCAGCTCGTTCACCGCGGCGGCCAGACCAGCCCGGAAGGCCGTCGGCTCGGCCTCCTCGTAGTGCACCAGCAGACCGGTCTCGCCCTCCGCCACCACCTCGGGGATGCCGCCGACGTCGGAGGCCACCACCGCGGTGCCGCAGGCCATCGCCTCCAGGTTCACGATGCCCAGCGGCTCGTACACCGAGGGGCAGACGAACACGCTGGCGTGCGAGAGCACCTGCCGCACCTCCTCCTGCGGCAGCATCTGCTGGATCCAGAACACCCCCGGCCGGACCGCGGACAGCTCGGCAACCGCGGCCGCGGTCTCCTCGGCGATCTCCGGGGTGTCCGGCGCGCCCGCGCACAGCACCAGCTGCGCCTCCGGGTCGATCTGGTGCACGGCCGCGACCAGGTGGCCGACGCCCTTCTGCCGGGTGATCCGGCCGACGAAGGCGACCGTGGGCCGGGCCGGGTCGATGCCGAAGCGCTCCAGCACGCCGGTCTCGGTGACCGGGTGGTACCGCTGGCTGTCGATGCCGTTGCGCACCACGTGCACCCTGGCCGGGTCCAGCTCCGGGTAGCAGTCCAGCACGTCGGCGCGCATGCCCTCGCTGACCGCGATGATCGCGTCCGCGGCGGCGTAGGCGGTGCGCTCCACCCAGCTGGACAGGCGGTAGCCGCCGCCGAGCTGCTCGGCCTTCCACGGGCGGCGCGGCTCCAGCGAGTGCGCGGTGACCACGTGCGGGATGCCGTGCAGCAGCTTGGCCAGGTGCCCGGCCATGTTGGCGTACCAGGTGTGGCTGTGCGCGAGCTGCACGTTGCCGATGGCGTCCACCATGGACAGATCAACGCCCAGCGTGCTCAGCGCCGGGTTGGCGTTTTCCAGGCCCGGCGGGGCGGAATGCGCGACCGCATCCGGCCGCGCGGAGCCGAAGCAGTGCACGTCAACGTCCACCAGGGACCGCAGCTCCGGGGTCAGGAACCCGACGTGCACACCAGCCCCGCCGTAGACCTCCGGCGGAAATTCCCGTGTCAGCAACGCAACTCGCACGCTTCGGGAGGCTAGTCGGCGAAGGGCGTCACATATAGGGTCGGTGATCGTGAGAGGCCAGCCGCACGTTCTCGGAATCGTGCTCGCCGGCGGGGAAGGCAAGCGGCTGTTCCCGCTGACCGCGGACCGGGCGAAACCCGCGGTGCCGTTCGGCGGCAACTACCGCCTGATCGACTTCGTGCTGTCCAACCTGGTGAACGCGGGCCTGACCCAGATCTGCGTGCTCACCCAGTACAAGTCGCACTCGCTGGACCGGCACATCTCCACCACCTGGCGGTTGTCCAGCGTGCTCGGGCAGTACATCACCCCGGTTCCCGCCCAGCAGCGGCTCGGTCCGCGCTGGTACACCGGCAGCGCGGACGCGATCTACCAGTCGCTGAACCTGGTGCACGACGAGCGGCCGGACCACATCGTGGTCTTCGGCGCCGACCACGTGTACCGGATGGACCCGGCGCAGATGATCCGCCAGCACGTCGACTCCGGCGCGGGCGTCACCGTGGCCGGGATCAGGGTGCCGCGGGCGGAGGCCAAGGCCTTCGGCTGCATCGACGCCGACGCCAGCGGCAAGATCACCCGGTTCCTGGAGAAGCCCAGCGACCCGCCGGGCACCCCGGACGACCCAGAGGTGACCTTCGCCTCGATGGGCAACTACATCTTCCGCACCGAGACCCTGCTGGAAGCGCTGCGCCAGGACTCGGCCAACCCGGACTCCGACCACGACATGGGCGGCGACATCATCCCCATGCTGGTCGAGCGGGACCAGGCCGCGGTCTACGACTTCGCCGACAACAACGTGCCCGGCGCCACCGACCGGGACCGCGGCTACTGGCGGGACGTCGGGACCCTGGACGCCTACTACGACGCGCACATGGACCTGGTGTCCATCCACCCGGTGTTCAACCTCTACAACCAGGCCTGGCCGATCCGCACCGCCACCCCGCCGCTGGCCCCGGCCAAGTTCGTCCAGGGCGGCACCGCGCAGGAGTCCGTGGTCGGACCGGGCTCGATCGTCTCCGGCCTGGTCAGCAACTCGGTGATCAGCTCGGACGTGATCATCGAGCCGGGCGCCCAGGTGCAGGGCAGCGTGCTCATGCCCGGCGTCCGGATCGGCCGCGGCGCGATGGTCCGCGGCGCGATCCTGGACAAGAACGTGGTGGTCGCGCCGGGCGCGGGCATCGGGGTCAGCCAGGCGGCCGACCGCGAGCGCTACACGGTCAGCGCGGGCGGCATCGTGGTGCTGGGCAAGGGCGTGCGGGCCGACTAGCCGGTCTTGGCGGCCAGCAGCAGGCCGTCGCCCAGCGGCAGCAGCACCGGGACCAGGCGCTCGTCCGCGCGGACCAGCCTGGCCACCTCGCGCAGGCCGTTGGTGTCCGGGTCCTTGTGCGCGGGGTCGACCACCCGGCCGTGCCAGAGCGCGTTGTCGAAGGCGATCACGCCGCCGGGGCGCAGCAGCCGCACGCCCTCCTCCAGGTAGCGCGGGTACTCGGCCTTGGCCGCGTCCACGAACACCAGGTCGTAGCCGCCGTCGGTGAGCCGGGGCAGCACGTCCAGGGCCTGGCCCAGGATCAGCCGGGTCCGGCCGGGGCTGATCCCGGCCGCCACGAACGCCCGTCGGGCCGCCCGCTGGTGCTCCGGCTCCAGGTCGATCGAGGTCAGCACGCCGTCGGCGGCCATGCCGCGGAGCAGCCACACCCCGCTCACCCCGGCGCCGGTGCCGATCTCCACCACCACCCTGGCCTGCAGCGCGGCCGCGAGGAAGCGCAGCGCCGAGCCGCCGCTGGGCGCGATCGGCATGCAGCCCAGCTCGCGCCCCCGGGCCCTGGCCGCGGCGAGCACCTCGTCCTCGGCGAGGTAGTCCTCCACGTAGTCCCGCACGGCCGAAGCTGAGGTGGTCGGCGTCTCCGGTGTCACGAGCGGGAAGGTTACTGGCAGCCACTCACCGCGTGGGTGTACGCGCCGTATCGAACGCCCATCGGGGCAGGACACAGTGGGCAAGTACACCCGGACGGCGGTTCCGGCGGATTCTCAGGCTGCTCTCAGCTCGCTCTAACCCCGCCCTCACCGGCCTCGGACACAGTAGGTCGAACAGAAGTCGAGGGGTGAACCAGAAGTGCCCGTGGCGCGTCCTGGGAACTAAAGACCAACCCTGACACGTTGATCCGACAGGGCGGAGCGAACCGCCCGCAGGAGGTGCCACCCGCACGATGCGTACCCAGGAGAGAAGCCTGGCCACCGGCACGGCCACGGCCGTCCCGGCTGAGGTGGCCGAGTGGAAGGTCCCCACGTGGGACGAGGTCGTGCGGGAGCACGCCGACCGGGTCTATCGGCTGGCCTACCGGCTCACCGGCAACCAGCACGACGCGGAGGACCTGACGCAGGAGACGTTCATCCGCGTCTTCCGGCACCTGACCGCGTACAAGCCGGGCACCTTCGAGGGCTGGCTGCACCGGATCACCACCAACCTGTTCCTGGACATGGTCCGCCGCAAGCAGCGGGTCAAGATGGAGGGCCTGCCCGACGACCAGGACCGGATCGCCGACGACGGCCCCACGCCGGAAGAGGTGTACGAGGAGACCCACCTCAGCCCCGAGCTGCAGGCCGCGCTGGACGAGGTCCCGCCGGAGTTTCGCGCCGCTGTTGTGCTTTGCGACGTGGAGGGGTTGTCCTACGAGGAGATCGGCGCGACGCTGGGCGTGAAGCTCGGCACCGTGCGCAGCCGGATCCACCGGGGACGGCAGGCAATGAAGGCGGCGCTGGAGCGGCACCGCGAACTCGCTGCGGCACTGGAGGAGAACGGATGACGGACCTGCGCGGTTGGGTCAGGTCGGAACAGCACCTCACCCCGGACGCGATCGTCGCGTTCGTCGACGGGGAGCTGTCGCCGGTGGCCCACGACCGAGCGTCCGCGCACGTGGCCAAGTGCCCACGGTGCGCGGCCGAGGTCTCCGCTCAGCGTTCCGCCCAGTCCGCGGTCCGGTCCGCGGGCACCCCTGGCATCTCCAACCGCCTGATGGCCTCCCTGTGCGCGATCCCGCAGGAGGTCGAGCTGCCGGCCATGCCGGAGGAGCTGGCGGTCACCGAGGACGGTCAGCTGGTCACCGTGCAGCGGCCCAACGCGGCACGGGCCGCCGCGGCCGCGCGTCCGGCCAGCGGTTTCGGCTCCGGCCCCGTGCTGGGCGGCAGCACCCCCTTCGGCGCGGGCCCGGCATTCGGCAGCCAGCGCCGCTACGGCCTCGGCAACCGCCGGGTGCGCAACGGCGCGGGCATGGTCGTCTCCGGCTTCATGCTCGGCGCGCTCGCCCTGGCCGTGCCCGCCGCCTCCGCGCCCACCGCCGAGGTCAAGCAGACGCCCTCGCAGGGCGGCATCATCGGCCAGGTCCCCGCGGGCGTGCCCGCGCAGCTGACCGGCCGCTGATCAAGACTTCTCCTCGTACGAGGACTTCACCACCGGTTTGGCAGGCTCATCGATGATGAGCGAGCAGCAGTCCAGCCCTGGTCAGCCCGGCGCGGATGAGCGGCCGCGGCTGGAGCCGCGTCCGCTGCACCGGCCCGCTGTCGACCCCGCGCAGTCCGCGGTGTTCAGCCGCCCCACCGGCGTGGACAGCGCCTTCGACCCGCACCGGCCGGAGACCCCCGGCAACGGCATCCACCTGGCCACGCCCCCGCCGGAGGCGCTGACCAAGGCGTTCGGCCGCCCGGAGGGTTCCCCGGAGCTGCTCCAGCGCCCGCCCGGCGACCAGCCGGCGGACCCCCGGCCCGAGCCCGATCCGGTGCTGTGGTCGGCCAACGGCCAGCCGGAAGGCGCTGCCTGGCGCGACCCGGCCGCGGGAGCTGTGCTCGGCCCGCCCGCCACCGCGGTCAGCGAGCGGCCCGTGGACACCGGCCCCCGGATCACCGGCCCCGGTCCCCGGCTCAGCCTGCGTGAGCTGGCCTTCGGCAAGCGCCTGACCCCGGCCGCGCTGCTCGGCCTGGTCGGGTTCGTGCTGGTGGTCAGCCTGGTCGGCGGGGTCATCGGCAGGCTCACCGCGGAGGGCGCGAACCCGCTCAACGACCCGGACATCACCCTGGCCGAGGTGGCCCCCGGCAAGGAGCGCGAACCCGGCTCGCTGGCCAGCCTGGCCAAGAAGGTGCTGCCCTCGGTGGTCTCCATCGAGGTCCGCCTCGGCGACAGCGGCGGCCTCGGCTCCGGCGTGGTGATCGACGGCAAGGGCTACGTGATCACCAACAACCACGTGGTCGAGATGGCCGCCAACGCGCAGAACGCCAAGGTCGAGGTCGTCTTCCACGACAGCCAGCGCGCGCCGGCCCGGATCGTCGGCCGCGACCCCAAGAACGACCTGGCCGTGCTCAAGGTCGAGGTGTCCAACCTGACCGTGGCGCAGATCGGCAAGTCCGGTGACCTGCAGGTCGGGGACAAGGTCATCGCCATCGGCAACCCGCTCGGCCTGGCCGGCTCGGTCAGCGAGGGCATCGTCTCCGCGGTGAACCGCCCGTTCCGGATCGAGGACGTGGTGTTCAACGCGGTGCAGACCGACGCCGCGATCAACCAGGGCAACTCCGGCGGCGCGCTGGTCGACTCCACCGGCGCGCTGATCGGCATCAACACCGCCATCGTCTCCCGCAGCGGCGGCTCGGTCGGCCTCGGCTTCGCCATCCCGATCGACGACGCCAAGGGCATCGCCGAGGCGCTCATCCGCAGCGGGGTGGTCAAGCACCCCGACATCGGCCTGAACCTCAAGTCGGTGATGAACGCCACCGTCAGCGGCGCCCAGGTGCAGAACGTGGTGCAGAACGGCTCGGCGGCCGCCGCGGGCATCCAGGAGGGCGACGTCATCCTGAAGCTGGGCGAGCGCACCGTGAAGAATGCCGACGAGCTGCTGGTCGCGGTGCAGCAGCACAAGATCGGCGAGACGGTGCCGGTGCTGCTGGCCCGGCAGGGCCGCCAGTTGACCCTCAACGTGACGCTGAAGTCCGACTAGTCTGGGCTCGACGGAGAACAGCTGGGAGGCGTGGTGTTCGAGAGCATTGGCTGGGCCGAGATCCTCGTGCTCATCGTCGCCGGCCTGTTCATCCTCGGCCCGGAACGCCTGCCGGAGGCCGCGGCCTGGCTGGGCAAGACCCTGCGCAAGGTGCGCGAGTACGCCACCGGCGCGCGGGAGCAGCTCAAGTCCGAGATCGGCCCGGAGTTCGAGGAGTTCCGCAAGCCGCTGGAGGACCTGCGCAAGATCCGCGACTTCGACCCGCGCCGAGCGGTGACCAAGCACCTGCTCAACGACGTGGAAGACGACTTCCACCACAAGCCCAACGGCCACGCGCCGAGCCCGGCAGGCGCCCCCGTGGTCCAGCCCCCGGTGCAGCGGCCGCTCGGCTACAACGAGCGCCCGCCGTTCGACCCGGACGCCACCTGACCATCGTGTTGGCCGAACTCGTACAGAGTGTTGGCCGATATGGACGCAGTGTTGGCCGAACCTGGTGTACGGGTTCGGCCAAGACCGCGTACAAGTTCGGCCAACACGCGGGTGGGGGTCAGCGGCCTGCCGGGCTGACGCTGAGCAGACGGCCGGACAGGCCGCGGGAGCGGACGCTCAGCTTCTCCGCGATACCGCGCAGCACCTTGGCGGCCGCGGCCTCCGGTTCGGCCAGCACGATCGGCTCGCCCGCGTCGCCCTGCTCGCGCAGCCGCGGGTCCAGCGGGACCTGGCCCAGCAGCGGGACCGGGGAACCGATCACGGTGCTCAGCGAGTCGGCCACGATCTGGCCGCCGCCGGTGCCGAAGATGTCCATCCGCTCGCCGTTGGGCAGCTCCAGCCAGGACATGTTCTCGATCACGCCGGCCACCCGCTGACGGGTCTGCAGCGAGATCGCGCCCGCCCGCTCGGCCACCTCGGCCGCGGCCTGCTGCGGCGTGGTGACCACCAGGATCTCCGCGTTCGGCACCAGCTGGGCGATGGAGATGGCCACGTCGCCGGTGCCCGGCGGCAGGTCGAGCAGCAGCACGTCCAGGTCGCCCCAGAACACGTCGGCCAGGAACTGCTGGAGGGCGCGGTGCAGCATCGGGCCGCGCCACACCACGGGGGTGTTGCCGGGGGTGAACATGCCGATGGAGATGACCTTCACGCCGTGCGCGGACGGCGGCATGATCATCTTTTCCACCTGGGTCGGCTTGCCGGTGGCGCCCAGCATGCGCGGGATGGAGTGGCCGTAGATGTCGGCGTCGACCACGCCGACGGACAGGCCCTTGGCGGCCATCGCGGCGGCCAGGTTCACCGTCACGCTGGACTTGCCGACCCCGCCCTTGCCGGAGGCGACGCAGTAGACCCTGGTCAGCGAGCCCGGCTCGGCGAACGGGATGCGCGGCTCCTCCTGGCCGCCGCGCAGGCTCTTGCGCAGTTCGGTGCGCTGGGCGTCGCTCATCACGTCCAGGTGCACCCGCACGCCGGTGACGTCCGCGACCGCGGACACCGCCTCCGTGACATCCCTGGTGATCTTGTCGCGGAGCGGGCAGCCCGCGACCGTCAGGTAGATCGAGACGTCGACCGAGCCGTCCTCGGCCACCTCGACGTCCTTGACCATGCCCAGCTCGGTGATCGGTTTGCGGATCTCCGGGTCCTGGACGTGGGACAGGGCCTCGCGGATGGCGTCGACGGAAGGGCTGACACGGGAAGGGGTCACCCGGCCATGCTACGTCCAGCGGCAGATCCACCCTGCCCACCGGCAGCCTCCGCCAACTTTTTTGACCGAATTGCCGGGGCACTCCGCGACCGGTTTGCAGCTCTCCGTAACATGGTGGATCGTGTCGGACCCCGGTACGGCTCGATTACCGACCAGCAGTGAGCTGGCGACCTGGCGCGCGTTCCTGCGCGCCCACGCCCGCATCACCCGATGGCTGGAAGCCGAGCTCATCACCGAACAGCGCCTGTCCCTTGCCGCCTACGACGTCCTCGTCCAGCTCGCCGAGGCTCCGGAGCGCCAGCTGCGGATGACCGAGCTGGCCGAAGCCGTGCTGCTCTCCCGCTCCGGGGTGACCCGCCTGGTCGACCGCCTGGAACGCGCCGGACTGGTCTGCCGCGAGCGGGCCGACGGCGACGGCCGGGGAGTGGTCGCGGTGCTCACCGACCGCGGCCTCGACCGGCTCCGGTCGGCCGCGGACACCCACCTCAGCGGGATCAGCAGGCACTTCGTCTCGCTGCTGGGCAGCGCGGAGCTGGACTCGTTGGGACGAACGTGTTCCCAGCTCGCTGACGGCGAGCTACCCGTCGCGTCGAACCGGCGCGCCCAGGCCTAGTGCGGGACCCGCCGCCCGTGCGCTAGACCCGGTCATCCGCCCAGCGCGGATCCTCGCGGACCCGGTCCGCGGCTTTGTCGCGCTTGTCCCGCTTGGGTTTGCGGTCGCCTTCCAGCGCGGCCAGGTCGGTGCGCAGGCGGTCCAGCTCGCTGCGCAGGTAGTCCCTGGTGGCCACCTCGCCGACGGCCAGGCGCAGCGCGGCCAGCTCGCGGGCCAGGTACTCGGTGTCGGCCTTGGTGCGTTCGGCGCGGGCCCGGTCCTCTTCCAGGGAGATGCGGTCGCGGTCGTCCTGGCGGTTCTGCGCGAGCAGGATCAGCGGCGCGGCGTAGGCGGCCTGGGTGGAGAAGGCCAGGTTGAGCAGGATGAACGGGTAGGGGTCCCAGCGCAGGGACACCGCGAGCAGGTTGAAGCTGATCCACACGATCACCAGCACGGTCTGCCAGAACAGGAACGTGCCGGTGCCCAGGAACCGGGCGATCCGTTCGGAGAACCGGCCGAAGGCCTCCGGGTCCAGCTCGAAGGACAGCCTGCGCGGCTGGCGGGGCTGGTCGAGCCTGCGGCGGGGCAGCAGCTCAGGCATGGGAACGGTCCTCCGCGTTCGGTCCGTCTGGGCTCGGTTCCTCGGTGACCTCGGTGTCGGGCAGGCCGCTGGCCCGCCAGTCCTCCGGCAGCAGGTGGTCCAGCACGTCGTCCACGGTGACCGCGCCGAGCAGGTGCTCACCCTCGTCCACCACCGGCGCGCACACCAGGTTGTAGGCGGCGAAGTAGCGGGTGACCTCGGACAGGGTCGCGGTCGGCGAGAGCTGGGACAGGTCCTTGTCCAGCAGGCCGGCCACCAGGTCCGAGGGTGGTTCGCGGAGCAGCCGCTGGAAGTGCACGCAGCCCAGGTAGCGGCCGGTCGGGGTGGCGCTGGGCGGGCGGCAGACGAAGACCATGCTGGCCAGCGCCGGGGTCAGGTCGCCGTTGCGCACCCTGGCCAGCGCCTCGGCGATGGTGGCGTCCGGGGAGAGCACGATCGGCTCCGGCGTCATCAGACCGCCCGCGGTGTCGTAGGAGTACTCCAGCAGCCTGCGCACCGGCGCGGACTCCTCCGGCTCCATCAGCTCCAGCAGCCGGTCCTTGTCGCCCTCGTCCAGCTCGGCCAGCAGGTCGGCCGCGTCGTCGGGGTTCATCGCCTCCAGCACGTCCGCGGCCCGCTCCTCGCCGAGGTGCCGCAGCAGCGACTTCTGGTCCTCCTCCGGCAGCTCCTCGATCACATCGGCCAGCCGTTCGTCGTCCATCGCGTCGGCCACCTCGTACCGGCGCTTGGGCGTCAGCTCGTGCAGCGCGGAGGCCACGTCCACCGCGCGCATCTCGTCGAAGACGGCCAGCAGCTGCTGGGTGCCCTGCGGCTGCTCGGCGATCCGCGCGCGGGCCAGCCCGCCCACCTTCTCCCAGGCCAGCACCTGCACCGGCCCGCGCCGGCCCAGCCGCCCCGACCGCTGCCGCACGGCCAGCTTGTTGACCAGCCAGTCCCTGGTGCGGGTGGGTTCCAGCCCGGCGTCGACCACCACCGCCGAGCCGCCGTCGGCCAGCGTCACGTGCGCGTCCAGCAGCTCGCCGATGATCAGCGCCTCGTTGGGCCGCTGGTGGAAGTGCCGCAGGTTCACCGAACCGGTGGCCAGCGCGACCGCGCTGGACTCGATCGAGGTGACCCGCAGCATCGGCACGAAGATCCGCCGCCGGGTGATCAGCTCCACCACCAGCCCCAGCACCCTGGGTGGCGAGCGGTCCACCCGTAGGCCCACCACCACATCCCTGACCTTGCCGATGGACTCACCGTCCGGTCCGAAGACCGTCAGGCCGGCCAGCTGTGCGGCGAAAACCCGGTTCGGACCTGGCATGACCGCAGGCTAACGTCACGGCCGTGGCACTACCGGGCAAGACCCTCCGCATGGACCTCGTGGACGTGTTCACCGCCACGCCCTACGCCGGGAACGCGCTGGCCGTGGTGCACGGCGCGGAGGAGCTGGACACCCGGTCCATGCAGGCCATCGCGCGCGAGCTGAACCTCTCCGAGACGGCCTTCCCGCTGCCGCCCACCCAACCCGGCGCGGACTACCGGCTGCGCGCGTTCAGCCCGCTGGTCGAGCTGCCCTTCGCCGGACACCCCAGTGTGGGCACGGCCTGGGTGCTGGCCAGGGACGGGGTGCTCGGGCACGGCACCGCGGTGCAGGAGTGCGGCGCGGGCCTGCTGCCGGTGGCGGTCGACGAGCGCGGCGCCCGGCTCACCGGCGGCACCCCCGTGCTCGGCGCGGACCTGGACGCCGAGGTGCTGGCCGAGGCGGTGGGCCTGCGTCCGGCCGAGACCTCGGTCAAGGCCGGGATCGCGGGCTGTGGCCTGGACTTCAACTACTTCCTGGCCGACCCGGCCGAACTGCCCGCCGCCACCGCCCGGCCGGAGCTGGTGCTCGCCGCGGTGCTCGGCCGCGGCATCGTGCCGGTGGCCTGGGACCCGGCGGCCCGGACCGCGACGGTGCGGATGTTCCGCGGCACCGGCGGCGAGGACCCGGCGACCGGCTCGGCCGCGCTGGGGCTGGGCGTGTGGCTGGTGGCGCGCGGACTGCTGCCCGCGCAGGGGCGGTCGGAGTACCTGGTGCGGCAGGGGGAATGGGTGGGGCGGCCGTCCGAGCTGCACTGCGCGGTGACCGCGGCCGGTGGGCTGGCCCGGGAGGTCACGGTGTGGGGCGGGGTCGTCGAGGTGGGCCAGGGCAGCCTGCGCGTGCCGGACTAGCTCTCCGCCAGCCACTCCGCCAGCGTCTTGGCCACCTCGGCCCGCTCCTGGCGCGCGGGCCCCTGCCCGACCGCGCTGATCCACTCGTCCACCGCCCTGGCCAGCGCCCACTCCCGCGAGCGGGCCAGGTCCAGCCCGCTCGCGTCGGTCAGCAGCGCCAGCCGCCTGCGCAGTCCCGCCGCGCCGCCGAGCTCGCCGAACCTGTTGCGCAGCAACGGGAGCAGCTCGTAGTGCGGGTCACCGGAGATCGGCTTCGGGTCGATGGCCAGCCAGGGTTCGCGGCGGCCGGCCAGCACGTTGGCGAACTCCAGGTCGCGGTGCAGCAGCGAGGGCCGGTAGCCGCCGGAGGTCAGCTCGATGTGCGCGCGCACCGCCCGGCCGACCAGCCGGTGCGGCACGGGCTGGCCGACCCGGTCCCACTCGTGGTGCGCGTCGGCGGCCCACAGCAGGGCGTCGTCGATCAGCCGGGGCACGCTCGGCGGTGGCGGCACCCACAGCCGCCTGGCCAGGTTGCCGACGATCTCGCAGGCCGCGTCGTGCGGCTCCCGCTCCAGCGTGCGCTGCTCGTCGAGGCGTTCCAGCAGCATCGCGCCGCGGGCCGGGTCCTCGGCGAGCAGCCGCACCGCGCCGCAGCCTGCCCAGCGCTGCAGCGCGGTGGACTCGTGCTTGGTGTCCTCGTCCAGCCAGGAGACCTTGACCACGTACCGGTCCTCGCCGCTGCGCACCGGCACCACCAGCGCGAACCGGCCGTGCGCGAGCGGGCCGTCCACCTCGACCCGCCAGAACTCGCACAGGTCGCGGACCAGCTCGGGCAGCTGGTCCAGCCAGGGCCGCGCGGTGTCGCCCTGCCTGGCGATGATCTCGGAGACGAACCGGGCGGGTACCGCGATCACGTTGGTTCGACCCGGAAGACCTGGGCGCAGCGCAGCTCCGCGTTCAGCCGGGCGGCGGCCAGCGCCGTGCGGGTGTCCGGGTCCGGCTCGGTCAGCCGGGCGGTCGCGGCCACCTCGGTCAGGTGGGAGTGCGTGCTGGGGGAGCGGACGGTGACCGTGCAGGCGGCGCCGTCGGTCAGTCCGGGCACGGTCTGCTCCGCGCCGCCGACCGCGATCCAGAGCGCGCCGTCCCGCCACAGCGCCCACACCAGGCTCGCCCGGCCGCCGGCCGGGGTGATCCAGACCGCGGCCGCTTTGCGGAGGGCCGCGTCCAGCAGTCGGGTGGTCTCCACCGGTTCAGCATCGCACGCGTTGTGAGAGAGACCTCAGCGGAGTGGCCGAGTCTTGATCGGCGTGCCAGCATTCGGCCAAGCCGCGTTGTTACTGGTCGGTACAAGGAGGTCCGCAGTGGTCGACCGCAGGCGTTCCCGTCGTTCCTGTCTCGCCGTTCCCGGTTCGAGCCAGAAGATGATCGACAAGGCCCGCACCCTGCCAGCCGACCAGGTGTTCCTGGACCTGGAGGACGCGTGCGCCCCGCTGGCCAAGCCGGCCGCCCGCAAGACCATCGTGGCGGCGCTGAACGAGGGCGGCTGGGAGGGCAAGACCAGGGTGGTCCGGGTCAACGACCTGACCACCGAGTGGACCTACCGCGACGTGGTCGAGGTGGTCGAGGGCGCGGGCGCGAACCTGGACTGCATCATGCTGCCCAAGGTGCAGACCGCCGACCAGGTCGCCTGGCTGGACCTGACCCTGACCCAGATCGAGAAGACCATGGGCTACGAGGTCGGCAAGATCGGCATCGAGGCCCAGATCGAGAACGCCAAGGGCCTGGTCGAGGTGGACGCCATCGCCACCGCCTCCCCGCGCATCGAGACCATCATCTTCGGCCCGGCCGACTTCATGGCCTCGATCAACATGAAGTCCCTGGTCGTCGGCGAACAACCCCCCGGCTACGACGTGGGCGACGCCTACCACTACATCCTGATGCGCATCCTGATGGCCGCCCGCGCCACCGACGTGCAGGCCATCGACGGCCCCTACCTGCAGATCAAGGACGTGGACGGCTTCCGCCGGGTGGCCGGCCGGTCCGCGGCACTGGGCTTCGACGGCAAGTGGGTCCTGCACCCCGGCCAGCTGGAGGCCGCGAACGAGGCCTACAGCCCGAACCAGTCCGACTACGACCACGCGGAGAACATCCTGGACGCCTACGAGTGGTTCACCTCGGAGGCGGGCGGCAAGCGCGGCGCGGCGATGCTGGGCGACGAGATGATCGACGAGGCCTCGCGGAAGATGGCGCTGGTGATCAGCGCGAAGGGGCGCGCGGCCGGGATGTCGCGCACGGACCGGTGGACGCCGCCGGAGAGCTGAGGCGCGCGCGGCGTCGCGGCTGACCGGCCGCGGCGCCCGGCCGTAGAGTGATCGCGTGACCGAGCAGCGAGTGCGGCAGATCCTGGTGGAGGGGTTCACCTCGATCAGGTCAGCTTCGGTCGAGCTGGGTCAGCTCAACGTCCTGGTCGGTGCGAACGGGGCGGGCAAGAGCAACTTCATCCGTGCATTCGAGATGCTGGGCCGGATCGCCGATGAGGAGCTTGGCTACTTCGTCGGCAAGAACGGTGGCGCCGCTGTTCTGCTCAACGAGGGATCGGACCGCGGCCAGATCCGCGTCCGGTTGACTGCCACCTCGATCACCTATGAGGCCGTGCTAGAGCCTGCGGGGGAGGACTACCTCGTCCTTCTCCACGAGGCTCTCTCCACCAAGGACTCGGTCGTCGCCCTCGGTCACGGCGGACGAGAGACCGGCATGCGTCGGGATGCTCGGCATCGGGAAATCTCGGCGCACGCTGATGTGGTCGAACTGCTCCGCGGCTGTCGTGTGTTCCATTTCCACGACGCCGGTGCGAGCGCGCCACCGAAGCGCATGACGTCAACCGCTGACAATCTGATGCTTCGGCAGGACGCGGGCAATCTGGCCGCTGTGCTGCTCGCCCTGCGCGACGACCAGCAAAATGGTTACGCGGCCGCCTACGACCAGATCGTCAACGCGATCCAGCTGGTTGCTCCGTTCTTCTGGGACTTCGTGCTTGAGCCGAACCAAGAAGAACGGGTGCTGCTCCGCTGGCGGCAGCAGGGATCTGACGAGGTGTTCTCGGCCGGGCAGATGTCCGACGGCACCTTGCGGTTCGTCTGCCTGGCCACACTTCTGCTGCATCCGAGGCTGCCCGCCCTGGTGGTGCTGGACGAACCCGAGCTCGGCCTGCACCCCTTCGCGATCGTCCAGCTCGCCGACCTGCTGCGGGCGGCCTCGACCCGCAGCCAGGTGCTGATCGCGACCCAGTCGGTGACCCTGATGAACCAGTTCACGGTGGACGACCTGATCGTGGTCGAGCGAGGGGAGGGCGCCTCGCGGTTCCACCGGCCGGATCCGGAAGCGCTGCGGATCTGGCTGGACGAGTACTCCCTCGGCGAGATCTGGGAGATGAACCTGATCGGTGGCCGTCCCACCAACGAGGGCTCGGCACGTGGCTGAGTACCAGCGGATCCATCTGCTCGTGGAAGGCCAGACCGAGGAGATCCTGGTACGGGAACTGCTCGGCCCCGAGCTGACGGGACTCGGTTACGGCGTCACCCATTCCTCGCTGCGCGGGGTGAGCCGGTGGGCGCGGGTCCAGGACACCATCTGGCGTCTGCTGCACGATCGCAGCATCGCCGTGCTGACCACTGTCATCGACTACTACGCATTCCCGGGCGACGCTCCGGGAATGGCCTCGCGGGCGTCGAATGATCCGGTCAGCCGGGTCCGTCAGGTGGAGGAACAGGTCGCCGCGGCGATCGGCGATCCGCGGTTCGTGCCGCACCTGGTCTTGCACGAGACCGAGAGCTGGGTCTTCGCCGCCGGAGACCAACTCGCCGCGCATGTTCGCTCTCCACAACTAGCGACCAAGCTCAGCCGGGACTGCGCCAAAGCGGGTGGGCCGGAACTGGTGAACGACGGTCCGGATTCCGCGCCGTCCAAGCGGCTGCTCCGCTACCACCCCGGTTACCTGAAAACCGCGCACGGCCCCAAGGCCATCCAGGACCTCGGTCTCCCCGCGCTCCGCGCGCAGTGCCCCCACCTCGACGCCTGGCTCGCCGAGCTGGCCCGCCGCGCACGCTGACTGCCCGTTCGGGCAACCGTCGGCGCGACCCCGCTCGGCCAACCGTGTGTACTTCCCGCGCGCCGCCCCATCCGGGTCCCGTTGATCAGACACTGATCCCATGGGCCCACTCGACCCCGCTGCCGGGACCGCCGCGTCCGAGCCCGGTCACAACCGCCAGGAGTTGCGGCTTGCCCTGTCCATGCGGGGTGGGGTGTCGCTGGCCGTGTGGATCGGTGGGGCGGCCTCGGAGATCGCGCGGTTGCGGTGTGCGCTGGCGGCGGATGATCCCGGGAACCCGTGGGCGGGGCTGGCTGGGCTGGCCGGGTACGAGTCGGTGCGGATCGATGTGCTCACCGGAGCCTCGGCGGGTGGGCTGAACAGCGCGATCATGGCGGCGAGCCTGGTGTACGGGTTCCGGTTCGACGCGATCCGGGATCTCTGGGTGCAGTTGGGCGATCTGGACGCGATGTGCCGGGCGACGCCGACCATGCTCCAGGCGAAGCCGCCCTCGTTGCTGGAGGGGGACGGGTACTTCGGCAAGGAGCTGCGGCAGCGGTTGCAGAAGCTGGTGGCCGAACCGGCCCGGGGACCGTTGGCGGACCGGGTGGACCTGCTGCTGACCGCGACGCTGCTGGACCCGATAACGGTGACCCGGTGGGACGACCGGCTGGCGACCATCCGGGAGCGGCGGCGCTCGGCCGCGTTCCGGTTCCGGCACCGGGGGTGTGCCGGGGATCCGTTGTCGGACTTCGCGGCGGGCACCGAGGCGCGGCGGACGGCGGCGCAGCTGGCGCAGGCGGCGCGGACGACCTCCTCCTTCCCGTTGGCGTTCGAGCCGGCGAGTGTGCGGGCGCAGCCGGACACCCCCTCCGGCGAGGTGGACCTGATCGGCTGCTTCTCCGAGACCGCGCCCGCCGGGGGCAGGGCGTTCCAGGTCATCGACGGCGGGGTGCTGGACAACATCCCGGTGGGGGCGGCGATCAAGGCGATCGCGGCCTCGCCCGCGGACGGGCCGACCGAGCGGTGGCTGGTCTACCTCAACCCCGAACCGATCGTGGGCACCACCGCGAAGCCGGTCAGCCAGCGGCGGCGCGGGCTGCCGGTGGGGCTGGCGGCGCTGGCCGCCCGGTACAACCAGGAGTCCTTGCTCACCGACATCGAGGAGCTGGACGCGCACAACCGCGAGGTGCGGCGGATCGAGCTGCGGCGGCGGGCGCTGTTCGCGCCGCTGACCGCGCTGCCTGCCGCCGAGCGCGGGACCGGGCTGACCGAGCTGGTTCGGCGGGTCGGGCCGGCGCACGCGCACCTGCGGGCCTGCCTGGACGCCGAGCGGATCACCGTCGCGCTGCTCGACCCGGCCAAGCGGCCGCCCGGCCTGCTGCGCCGCGCCCCGCTGCACGACGATCCGGTGGCCGGGTGGTCGCCGCAGGCCAGGCGCTCGCTCGCGCCGCGGCTGACCGAGGTGCTCGCCGCCGCGGCCGCCGCGGATCCGGAGACCGTGTTCGCCGATGTCACCGCGCTCGGCGCGGCGGTGGACCTGTGCATCCGCTGGGCCAGGGAACTGGAACTGTGGGCCGACGAGGCGTACCTGCCCGCGATTGGCGAGGTCAAGGCGGTGCTGTACCGGCTGCGCCAGATCGCCGACGTGCTGGCCGACCACGCGGACGGGCGCTGGCCGGCGCTGGCCGAGGCCGAGCCGGGCGAACCCACCGACCTGCGGGCCTGGGTCGGCACCACCTTCGAGGAGTACCGGCAGGCCCAGCGCGAGCTGGGGCCAGGGGTGAGCGAGCCGCTGGGCTGGGTGCTGGAGGCCGCGCTCACCCCCGATCCCGGTGACGAGCGGGAGCAGGTCGAGGCGAACAAGCGGTTCCAGGAACGGCTGCTCGAACTGGCCGAGGCGCTGGAAGCCGACGGTGTGGAGGAGCGGGAGCAGGACCTGGAACCCAGGGCGGTGGACGCGCTCGGCCTGGCCTGGCCCGCCGTCTACACCGCGGCCACCCGGCTGGCCGAGGCCGCGCCGCGCCGCCCGCGCAGCACCGAGACCGACCTGGACGCCGTGGTGCACCAGCTGCTGGAGACCGCGCCCGACCTGCCGATCACGCTGGCCCAGGTGGTCGCGCTCACCGCACCGCTGCACGCGGCGCAGAGCGCGGGCGGGCGGATCAGGTTCATGCGCATCGCCAGTGACGCGCCCACCCCGATCGAGTTCCGGGAACTGTTGGCGGGCAAGGAAACCCTCAGTCCGGACGACAAGCTCTGCGGCACCGACCTGGGCGCGTTCGCCGCGTTCTGCTCGGCGAAGTGGCGGGCGAACGACTGGATGTGGGGCAGGCTGGACGCCGCGGCCAGCCTGGTCTCGCTGCTCACCGATCCGGCCCGGCTGCGTGAGTTCGCCCGCGGCCGGGAGCTGGACGAGCTCTTCGCCGACATCGAGCGGATCGCCACCACCCCGCCCGGCCCGGCCGAGCTGGGCACGGAGAACCCGGTGGCGGACAAGGAATGGCGGCGTTTCCTCGGCAGGCGGTTCGAGACCCGCCGGGAGGCGGTGCGGGCCGAGCTGGCCGAGGTGCTCGCGCCCAACCCGGTGCCGCCCGCGCTGCGCGAGACCAGGGCCGCGCTCACCGAACGCGTGCAGTGGGCGGTCGTGGCCGCTGAGATGTCCTTTGTGGACAGTGTGGAACTTGGCGCGAACCCGGGCAGCCCGGAGCCCGCCGCGCCGGTGCCGCCGGGCGCGCTGGAGAAGAAGGTCGCCGAGTACCAGGTGGGGCACCAGGAGATCAGGGACCTGGGTGATGTGCGGATGGCGCGCACCGCGATCCGGCTCGGCCTGCTCGCGCACCGCACCATCAAGCCCGAGTCCTGCACGGTGCCGATGGTCGCCGCCCGCGCGGCCATGTCCGCGCTGAAACCGCTGCTGCTGGCCGTGCTGTTCTTCGTCACCGCGCCGGAACGCGCGCTGCTGACCACCTCGGTCGCGCTGGCCGGGCTGCTCACCGCGCACCGCCCCGACGACTGGGCGGACATCCCCTGGTGGACCAGGGTCGGGCCGACGGTGTGGGACTTCGGCCGCTGGGCGCTGGTGGTGGCCACCGTGCTGGTGATCTTCCTCGCGGCCAGGGCCGCGGTCCGCGCGGTGCGCCGCAAGTCCTCGGGCGGGGTGCGCCGGCCGGCCGCGCTGGCCGGTCTCGGCGTGCTGGTCGGCGCGGGCGGCCTGTACGCGGCCTCGGCCGGGCTCTCCTTCGGTCCGGCCGCGGTCACCGTGGGCGCGGCGCTGACCACCTGGCTGGCCACCTGCTGGATGCGGGTGGACCGCAGGGTGCTGGCCGCCCTGCTCAGCGCGGCCGTCTTCGCCGGTGGCGCGCTGCTCTTCGCCGACTACGGGCTGCCCATCGGCTGGTGGTTCACCAGCTGCGCCGTGGTGGCCACCTACGCGGTCACCGCGCTGGCCAGCCTCACCGACACGCTCCCGGAACGCCGCCCGCACGAGTTCTCCAGGTAATTCATGATCGAACTACGCGGCAGAATTGATCGTGCACTAATTGTCGTCGAATTCAGTGAGATGGCACACGAAAACGCAACCTGGCTTGCTTTGCGGGGGTGCTGACCAGCGAGTCTGCTGGCATGTTCTTTTTCCGGAAACGCACCGACGATGATCTTTTGGAACGCAGTCTGCGCCCCTGTGCGGGTTGTGCCGCGGATGTCCACGTTTATGCCGAGACCTGCCGGCACTGCGGCGCGAGCCTGGAGCTGGTGGCCGGCTGACCCACTGTGGTGAGCACCTTCACAGCGCGCGACCACCCCGAAGCAGCCATACTCGCCGGTAACAAACCGCGCCTACAGTGCTGTAGAAAGGGGAGCGTCGTGGCCAGGCTCGCCCAGACCGCCGGTCTCACCGACATCCAGCAGGAGATCCTCAGCACCGTCCGCGCGTTCGTGGACAAGGAGATCATCCCGCACGCGCAGGCCCTGGAACACGGTGACAGCTACCCCGCGGACATCGTCGAGGGCATGAAGGAGATGGGCCTGTTCGGGCTCACCATCCCCGAGGAGTACGGCGGGCTCGGCGAGTCCCTGCTGACCTACGCGCTGGTGGTCGAGGAGATCGCCCGTGGCTGGATGAGCGTCTCCGGCGTGATCAACACCCACTTCATCGTGGCGCACATGGTCAAGCAGCACGCCACCCAGGAGCAGAAGCAGGACCTGCTGCCCCGGATGGCCACCGGCGACCTGCGCGGCTCCTTCTCCATGTCCGAGCCGGAACTGGGCTCCGACGTGGCCGCGATCCGCACCCGCGCGGTGCGCGAGGGCGACAGCTACCTGATCAACGGCCAGAAGATGTGGCTGACCAACGGCGGCACCTCCAACCTGACCGCGGTGCTGGTGCGCACCGACGAGGGCCGGGAGAAGCCGCACCAGAACCTGACCACCTTCCTGGTGGAGAAGCCCACCGGCTACGGCGAGGTGCTGCCCGGCCTGACCGTGCCCGGCAAGATCGACAAGATGGGCTACAAGGGCGTCGACACCACCGAGATGGTCTTCGACGACTTCCGGATCGGCGCGGAGGCGATCCTCGGCGGCGAGTCCGGCAAGGGCTTCGCGCACATGATGGACGGCGTCGAGGTGGGCCGGGTGAACGTGGCCGCGCGCGCCTGCGGCATCGCCATCCGCGCCTTCGAGCTGGCCGTCTCCTACGCCCAGCAGCGCACCACCTTCGGCAAGCCGATCGCCCAGCACCAGGCGATCGCGTTCAAGCTGGCCGAGATGGCCACCAAGGTCGAGGCCGCGCACCTGATGATGGTCAACGCCGCCCGGCTCAAGGACTCCGGCGCGCGCAACGACGTCGAGGCCGGCATGGCCAAGCTGATCGCCAGCGAGTACTGCGTGGAGGTCACCCAGGAGGCCTTCCGCATCCACGGCGGCTACGGCTACTCCAAGGAGTACGAGATCGAGCGCCTGATGCGCGAGGCGCCGTTCCTGCTCATCGGCGAGGGCACCAGCGAGATCCAGAAGACGATCATCAGCAGGGGGTTGCTGCGTGACTACGGTCTCCGCGGCTGATTCCGCGCGCGTCGGAGGAGCGCAAACCGGGCAACCTTGGCAGGATTGAGGCTTCAGTCCTGCGGAGGTGCTTGTCTTGACCAGTTCGTTCTCCGGTGCCCGGCCCGGTGGCCTGCCCACCCCGCCCACCGGGTGGCCGATCGGCTCCTACGCCAAGTACGAGGAGGCGCAGCGGGCGGTCGACTACCTCGCCGACAGCTCCTTCCCGGTGCAGGACGTGACCATCGTCGGGGTGGACCTGATGCTGGTGGAGCGCGTCACCGGGCGGCTGACCTGGGGCAAGGTGCTGGGCACCGGTGCGGCCTCCGGCGCCTGGTTCGGCCTGTTCGTCGGCGTGCTGGTGAGCCTGTTCAGCAACCAGCAGGGGCTCGCGCTCGGCCCGATCCTGATCTCGCTGGTCACCGGCGTGGTGTTCTTCATGATCTTCGCCGCGGCCGGGTACGCCACCCAGCGCGGCAAGCGGGACTTCGTCTCGGCCAGCCAGCTGGTGGCCGGTCGCTACGACGTGCTCTGCTCGCCGCGCAACGCTGAGCAGGGCAGGGACATGCTGGCCAAGCTCGCCATGCGCGGACCGATCGCCAAGACGGACTGACTGGGTAACGCTGCGCCGAACGGGTAGGAAAATTTTCCCACTTCTGTGTTTCTGAATCGTTGCTGCTTGCCGGTTGCGGCCACTGATCAGCGGCTCTAGGTTCGGTTCCCAACTCCGGGAGGGCACGACGAGGTGCCCGTTCTCACGCTTCGTCGGCCAGGTCGTCTGCACGCGGTCCAGGCTTGCCTTCCGGGTTTCAGCAGGAAGGGAGGCAGGGCGCATGGATGGCCCCTGGCGAGGCAGTCGGACCAGACGCGTACGGACGTTGAGCTTGCTCACCGCCGCCGTGGTCGCCACACCGGTGCTGGCCGCGTGTGGTGGCGGCGAGACCGGTGGCAACATCATCAACCTCTACGGCGCACCGGAACAGAACTTCCAGAAGGTGGTCGACCGCTGCAACCAGCAGGCGGCAGGCAAGTACCAGATCGTGTGGAACAAGCTGCCCCGGGAAGCGGACGGCCAGCGCGAGCAGCAGGTGCGCAGGCTCGCCGCCGAGGACGACGAGATGGACATCGTCTACCTGGACAGCCCGTGGCTGGCCGAGTTCGCCGAGGCGGGCTGGCTGCTGGAGTGGACCGGGCAGAACAAGGCGGAGGTCGAGGCCAACGTGCTGGCCGGCCCGCTGGAGTCCACCAGGTACAAGGGCAAGACCTTCGCGGCCACCAAGAACACCAACGTCCAGCTGCTCTGGTACCGCGACGACGTGGTGTCCACGCCGCCGAAGACCTGGGGCGAGATGATCTCCCAGGCCCAGCGGCTCAAGGCCGAGGGCAAGCCGCACACCGCGGTGCTCACCGGCGCGCAGTACGAGGGACTGGTGGTGCACTACAACACCCTGGTCGCCTCGCTCGGCGGGAAGATCATCTCTGACGACGGCACCAGGGCCGTGGTGGACGAGGGCGCGGTCAAGGCCCTGCAGCTGCTCAAGGACTTCGCCACCTCCGGCATCGCCAGCGCCTCGCTGACCAACTCCAAGGAGGACGGGGTCCGGCTGGAGTTCGAGAAGGGCAACGCCGCCTTCCAGCTGAACTGGCCGTTCGTCTACCCGGCCATGCAGAAGGGCAACCCGGAGCTGGCCAAGAAGTTCAAGTGGGCGCGGTTCCCCGGCGCGACGGCGGACAAGCCCAGCCGGGTCACCATCGGCGGCGCGAACTGGGGCGTGAGCCGGTACACCCGCAAGCCCGACCTGGCCTTCGCCGCCACGCTCTGCCTGCGCAGCCCGGAGAGCCAGTTGTTCTCCGCGCTCAACGACGGTGTGCCGCCGACCATCGACTCGGTCTACGACCGGCCGGAGATGCTCGAGGAGTACCCGTTCAAGGAGACCATCCGCGAGGAGCTGCGGGACGCCTCGAACCGGCCGATGACGCCGGCCTGGCAGAACGTCGCCTCGGTGATGTCGCTCATCCTGTCCCCGCCCTCGGCCATCGACCCGGAGAAGACCGCGGCCCGGCTGCGGACCGAGGTCCAGGAGGCTCTCGACTCGAAGGGGGTGATGCCGTAATGGCTACCAAAGCAGTGCTCAGCGAAGGGAAGAAGGCTGAGCGCAGGCTCGGTCTGCTGCTGTGCGCCCCCGCCGCGCTGGTGATGGTCGCGGTCACCGGCTGGCCGATCATCTACTCGGTCTGGCTGTCCTTGCAGCGGTTCGACCTGAAGTTCCCGGACAAGCGGGAGTTCGTCGGCCTGGACAACTACGTGGCCGTGCTGGGCAACAGCTACTGGTGGACCGCGTTCGGGATCACCTCGCTGCTGACCCTGATCACCGTGGTGATCGAGCTGGTGCTGGGCATGGCGCTGGCCATGATCATGCACCGCACCATCGTCGGGCGCGGGCTGGTGCGCACCTCGGCGCTGATCCCCTACGGCATCGTGACCGTGGTGGCCGCGTTCTCCTGGCGCTACGCCTGGACGCCCGGCACCGGGTACCTGGCCGAGTGGTTCGCCGGGGAGGCCGCGCCACTGACCGACAAGGTCCAGTCGCTGATGATCATCTCGGTGGCGGAGATCTGGAAGACCACGCCGTTCATGGCCCTGCTGCTGATGGCCGGGCTGGCGCTGGTGCCGGATGACCTGCTCAAGGCCGCCGCGCTGGACGGCGCCTCCGGCTGGCAGCGCTTCACCAAGGTCATCGTGCCGATGATGAAGCCGGCCATCCTGGTCGCGCTGCTGTTCCGCACCCTGGACGCCTTCCGCATCTTCGACAACATCTTCGTGCTCACCGGCGGTGCGCAGGAGACGTCCTCGGTGTCGATGCTGACCTACAACAACCTGATCAAGGGGTTGAACCTGGGCATCGGGTCCACCATGTCGGTGCTGATCTTCATCGCGGTGGCGATCATCGCCTTCGTGTTCATCAAGGTGTTCGGCACCGCGGCACCCGGCAGCGACCCGCAGGGGAGGCGTTGATGGCCATCGGTGGAGCCGAGACGACCGGCCGCAAGTGGAGCTGGGGCCTGCTGAACACCGTTGTGGTGATCTACGCGCTGTTCCCGGTGCTGTGGATCGTCTCGCTGTCCTTCAAGACCCCCAAGGCGGTCAAGGACGGCGGTCTGCTGCCCAGTGAGTGGACGCTGGCCAACTACGAGGCGATCTTCAACACCACCGGGTTCCTCCGGCCGCTGGTCAACTCGATCGGCATCGCGATCATCGCCACCGCCATCGCGGTGGTGCTGGGCACCATGGCGGCCTACGCGATCGCCAGGCTGGACTTCCCCGGCAAGCGGGCGCTGGTCGGCGTCTCGCTGCTGATCGCGATGTTCCCGCAGGTCTCGCTGGTCTCGCCGCTGTTCGACATCGAGCGCTCGCTCGGGCTGTTCGACACCTGGCCGGGCCTGATCCTGCCGTACATCACCTTCTCCCTGCCGCTGGCGATCTACACGCTCTCGGCGTTCTTCCGGGAGATCCCGTGGGAGCTGGAGAAGGCCGCCAAGATGGACGGGGCCACGCCGAGCCAGGCGTTCTTCAAGGTGGTCGCCCCGCTGGCGGCGCCGGGGGTGTTCACCACGGCCATCCTGGTGTTCATCTTCTGCTGGAACGACTTCCTGTTCGCGATCTCGCTGACCTCCACCGAGACCTCGCGGACGGTGCCGGCGGCACTGGCGTTCTTCACCGGGGACTCGCAGTTCGAGGACCCCACCGGCACCACCTCCGCGGCCGCGGTCGTGATCACGGTGCCGATCATTCTGTTCGTGTTGTTCTTCCAGCGCCGCATCGTCGCCGGGCTGACGTCCGGCGCCGTGAAGGGGTGAGGTGAGTCGTGGCCGACATCGTGTTGGACAAGGTGACCAAGAAGTACCCGGACGGCGCGCTCGCCGTGCAGGAGGTGAACGTCGAGATCTCCGACGGAGAGTTCATCATCCTGGTGGGCCCTTCCGGTTGCGGGAAGTCCACGACGCTGAACATGATCGCGGGCCTGGAGGACATCACCTCCGGCGAGCTGCGCATCGGCGGGGAGCGGGTCAACGAGCGGGCGCCCAAGGACCGGGACATCGCCATGGTGTTCCAGTCCTACGCGCTCTACCCGCACATGACCGTGCGGGAGAACATGGCCTTCCCGCTGCGGCTGGCCAAGGTGGACAACGCCACCGTGGAGCGCAAGGTCAACGAGGCCGCCGAGGTGCTCGACCTTGGTCAGCACCTGGACCGCAAACCGGCCAACCTCTCCGGTGGCCAGCGGCAGCGGGTGGCCATGGGCCGGGCGATCGTGCGCAGTCCCAAGGCGTTCCTGATGGACGAGCCACTGTCCAACCTGGACGCCAAGCTGCGCGTGCAGATGCGCACCGAGGTCTCCCGGCTGCAGAAGAAGCTGGGTACCACCATGGTGTACGTGACGCACGACCAGACCGAGGCGATGACCCTCGGCGACCGGGTCGTGGTCATGCGTGGCGGTGTGGTGCAGCAGATCGGCGCCCCGCAGTTCCTCTACGAGAACCCGGCGAACCTGTTCGTGGCCGGGTTCATCGGCTCCCCGGCGATGAACTTCGTGCCGGCGACCCTGGAGGAGGGCACGGTCCGCAGCGGCCTGGGCGACATCCCGCTGTCGGACCGGGTGCGCTCGCTGGTCACGCAGGCCGGCGCGGGCCGCGAGGTGATCGTGGGCGTGCGCCCCGAGCACTTCGAGGACGCCGCGATCGTGGACCCGGCGGCCAAGGCCCGCGGCGCGATCTTCACCGCGCACGTGGACGTGCTGGAGTCGATGGGCTCGGACAAGTACGCCTACTTCACCGTCTCCGGCGAGCGCGCCAGCTCGGCGGACCTGGAGGAGCTGGCCGCTGACGCGGGCCTGACCGACATCGGGTCCAGCAGCGCCGAGGGCAGCCAGATCATCTCCCGGCTGTCCGCGACCTCCGGCGCGAGCGAGGGGCAGCAGCTGGAGGTCTGGTTCGACCCGGACAAGATCCAGCTGTTCGACCCGCAGTCGGGCAAGAACCTGACGTACTCCAGCTGAGCACAACGCGAAGCGGGGCGGAGACCGGAAAACCGGTCCCCGCCCCGCTTCGCGTCGCCTCAGGCGCCCAGCAGCTTTTCCCGGGCGGAGGGGTCGGACAGCACGGCGGGTGGGGTGAAGCGGTCGCCGTACTTGGCCGCCAGGTCCTTGGCGCGGGCGACGAAGCCGTCCACGCCGCCTTCGTAGCCGTAGATGTACTGGATCACGCCGCCGGTCCAGGCCGGGAAGCCGATGCCGAAGATGGAACCGATGTTGGCATCCGGCACCGAGGTGAGCACGCCCTCCTCGAAGCACTTGACCGTCTCGATGGCCTCGATGACGAGCATGCGCTCCTTGAGATCCTCGAAGGGAATCTCGTTGGGCGTGGCGGGGAAGTGCTCGGCCAGACCCGGCCACAGGCCGGTGCGCTTGCCGTCGGTGTAGTCGTAGAAGCCCGCGCCGCTGGACTTGCCCTTGCGGTCGAACTCCTCGACCACCCGGTCGATGATCGCCTCGGCCGGGTGGGAGGTCCAGGTCCCGCCTGCTGCCTCGATGGCGGCCTTGGTCTCGTTGCGGATCTTGCGGGGCAGGGTGAGGGTCAGCTCGTCCATCAGCTGGAGCACCGGGGCGGGGTAACCCGCCTGGGCCGAGGCCTGCTCGATGCTGGGCGCGGGCACGCCCTCGGCGAGCATGGACACACCCTCGTTGAGGAAGGTGCCGATCACCCTGCTGGTGAAGAAGCCGCGGCTGTCGTTCACCACGATCGGGGTCTTCTTGATCTTGAGCACCACGTCGAATGCCTTGGCCAGCGCCTCGTCACTGGTCTGCTCGCCGCGGATGATCTCCACCAGCGGCATCTTGTCCACCGGGGAGAAGAAGTGCAGGCCGACGAAGTCCGGCCGCCGGGACACGCCCTCGGCCAGGCCGGTGATGGGCAGCGTGGAGGTGTTGGAGGCCAGCAGCGCGTCCGGCGCGACCACCGGCTCCACCTCGGCGAAGACCTTGTGCTTCAACGAGACGTCCTCGAAGACCGCCTCGATCACCAGGTCCGCGCCCGCCAGGTCGGCGGCGTTGTCGGTGGGCGTGATGCGGGCCAGCACCTCGTCCCGCTTGTCCTGGGTGAGCTTCCCGCGGGAGACCGCCTTGTCCAGGATGGTCTGGGAGTAGGCCTTGCCCTTCTCCGCCGCGGCCACCGAGACGTCCTTGAGCAGGACCTCGATCCCGTTGCGGGCGCAGACGTAGGCGATCCCGGCGCCCATCATGCCCGCGCCGAGCACCGCGACCTTCCGCGGCTCGTACTTGGCCACGCCCGCAGGCCGGGAGCCGCCGCCGTTGATGTGCTGCAGGTCGAAGAAGAACGCCTTGATCATGTTCTTCGAGATCTGCCCGGCGGCCAGCTCGGTCAGGTACCGGCTCTCGATCACCAGCGCGTTGTTGATGTCGACCTGGCTGCCCTCGACCGCGGCGCACAGGATGTTGTGCGGGGCAGGGTAGTGCGCGCCCTTGAGCTGCTTGCGCAGGTTGGCCGGGAACGCGGGCAGGTTGGCCGCGAACTTCGGGTTCGACGGGGTGCCGCCGGGGATCTTGTACCCCTTGACGTCCCAGGGCTGCACCGCGTCCGGGTTGGCCTTCACCCACTCCTTGGCGCGGGCGATCAGCTCCTCCCGGTTGCTCACCAGCTCATCGACGATGCCGGTCTCCTTGGCCTGCGCCGGGCGCAGCTGCTGGCCCTGGAGCAGCAGCTTCAGCAGCGCGTCGGCGATGCCGAGCATGCGCACCGTGCGGGTCACCCCGCCGGCGCCGGGCAGCAGGCCCAGGGTGACCTCGGGCAGGCCGAACTTGCTGCGGGGGTCGTCGATGGCGATCCGGTGGTGGCAGGCCAGCGCGATCTCCAGGCCGCCGCCCAGCGCGGTGCCGTTGAGCGCGGCCACCACCGGGCGGCCCAGCTTCTCCAGCCGCCGCAGCTGCGCCTTGACCTCGGTCAGGCCGTCGAAGAACCGCTGCGCGTCGGCCGGGGTCACCTGGCGCAGGTCGTTGAGGTCGCCGCCGGCGAAGAAGGTCTTCTTGGCCGAGGTGATCACCACACCGGTGATCTGCTCGCGCTCGGCCTCCAGCCGGTCGACGGTCTCGGCCATCGAGCGGTGGTACCGCTCGTTCATCGTGTTCGCGCTCTGCTCCGGGTCGTCCAGGGTGAGCAGGACGATGCCGTCCTCGTCGACGTCCCAGCGGATGGTGGAGGTGTGTTCCGACATGTCGCCTTCCGCTCTCAGAGTCGCTCGATGATGGTCGCGACGCCCATGCCGCCGCCGATGCACAGGGTGACCAGGCCGTACCGGCCGCCGCGCCGCTCCAGCTCGTCCAGCACGGTGCCCAGCAGCATCGCGCCGGTCGCGCCGAGCGGGTGGCCCAGCGCGATCGCGCCGCCGTTGACGTTGACCTTCTCGTGCGGCACGTCCAGGTCGCGCATGAACTTCAGCACCACCGCGGCGAAGGCCTCGTTCATCTCGAACAGGTCGATGTCGGCCGCGGTCAGCCCGGCCAGCCCCAGCGCTTTGCGCGCGGCGGGGGCGGGGCCGGTGAGCATGATGGTGGTGTCCGCGCCGCTGAGCGCAGCCGAGACGATCCGCCCGCGCGGGGTCAGGCCCAGCTCGGTGCCCGCCCGCTCGGAGCCGATCAGCACCAGCGCCGCGCCGTCGACGATGCCGGAGGAGTTGCCGGCGTGGTGCACGTGGTTGATCTTCTCCACGTAGTGGTACTTCTGCAGCGCCACCGCGTCGAAGCCGCCCAGCTCACCGATCCCGGCGAAGGAGGGCTGGAGCCCGGCCAGCGCCTGCGGGGTGGTGCCGGGGCGGAGGAACTCGTCGCGCTCCAGCACGGTCAGGCCGTTGCGGTCGCGCACCGGGACCACCGAGCGGTCGAAGTAGCCGTTGGCCTGCGCCTTGCCCGCGCGGCTCTGCGACTCCACCGCGAAGGCGTCCACGTCGTCGCGGCTGAAGCCCTCGATGGTGGCGATCAGGTCGGCGCTGATGCCCTGCGGCACGAAGTCCACCGCGTAGTTGGTCTCCGGGTCGTTGAACCAGGCGCCGCCGTCGGAGGCCATCGGCACCCGCGACATCGACTCCACGCCACCGGCCAGCACCAGGTCCTCCCAGCCGGAGCGGACCTTCTGCGCGGCCAGGTTCACCGCCTCCAGGCCGGAACCGCAGAAGCGGTCGATCTGCACCCCGGCCACGGTGTCCGGCAGGCCGGCCTTCAGCGCCGCGATCCGGGAGATCACCGAACCCTGGTCGCCGACGGGGGAGACCACGCCGAGCACCACGTCGGAGATCCAGTTCGGGTCCAGGCTGGGGTAGCGCTCGCGCAGCTCGTCGATCAGCCCGACGACCAGGCTGATCGGCTTGGTGCCGTGCAACGATCCGGTGTTCTTGCCGCGACCCCTCGGGGTGCGCACGGCTTCGTAGACAAAGGCCTCTGACGTCATCGGCGGGGAGCCTCCCTGATCGCGGCTCGTGAATCGTGCACTGGTGATGTGACAGTAATGATGTCACAGTGGTGCGGGCGAGTCTCCTGAGACCCACCTCACTCCGGGTGAACGCCCAGATCGGCGATCCGGTAGCCCTCCGGGTAGCCGGGATAGCTGCGGTTGCGCGGGTCGGCCGCACTGCGGGAGTGCCGTCGCACCGGCAGGTGCCGGACCAGCTTCCCGCGCCCGGCCAGCGCCAGCCCGACCGCGCGTTCCAGCCAGGCGGGCTGGCGCGGGAAGCCGAAGGCGCGCAGCAGCGGCTCGTCCATGGCCGCGTACAGCGCGCGCCGCACCGCGGGTCTGCTGGGCGCTGGGTACCAGGAGCAGAACAGGTCCACGGTGGCCGTGCCGACCCGCTGGTTGCTGTCCCGGTAGTGGAAGTGCTCGTGCTCGTACTCCCGGTTGAACGACTCGAACTTCCCGTAGCCGTCCGGGATCTGCTTGATGCCCATCCGGCTGCCCACCTCGCGGTAGAAGTGGAAGGCGGCCAGCCGCTCGTGCTCGTGCAGCGGCCGCCAGCCGTACCTGGCCAGCCACCGGATCGGCTCGTAGACGAAGGTGGACAGCACGTAGAGCATGTCGTCGTTGCTGATCTCGTAGCGGCCGTGCATCTGGTTGATCCGCTTGAGCGCGGCCCGCCCGTGCGCGGAGTCGTAGCCGTGCTCGGTCAGCGCGCCCATCAGCAGCAGGGTGTCGTCGTAGCGCCGCTGCGGGCGCTTGACGAACTCCCGTGTCCGGTCCAGCAGCGCGGAGATGCTGGGCACCGCGTAGGTGCGGAACAGCGCGAACTCCAACGCTTTCCGGTAGTCCCAGGGAAACTCGAAACTGGCGGACAGGCGGTAGATCTCCCAGTGGTCCCGGACCGGGTCCAGTCCCCGGATGACCTCCAGCCGCCGGTATCGGGCCATGGCACTTCCCTCCCGCTAGAACCCCATTGTTCTACCGATGATCTCTTTCATGATCTCGGTGGTGCCGCCGTAGATGGTCTGCACCCGGCCGTCCAGGAAGGCCTTCGCCACCGGGTACTCGGTCATGTAGCCGTACCCACCGTGCAGCTGGAGGCAGCGGTCGGCCACCTTCGTCTGGAGTTCTGTGGTCCACCACTTGGCCATCGCGGCCTCGTCGATGGCCAGCGCGCCCTTGGTGTGCTCGGTGACGCAGCGGTCCACGAACACCCTGGCGATGGTGATCTCGGTGGCCAGCTCGGCCAGCAGGAACCGGTTGTGCTGGAACTTGCCGATCGGCCTGCCGAAGGCCTCGCGATCCTTGCAGTACTGCTTGGTCAGCTCCAGCACCCGCTCGGCCCCGGCCACCGCGGCCACCGCGATGGACAGCCGCTCCTGCGGCAGGTTCTGCATCAGGTAGACGAAGCCATTGCCCTCCTCGCCGAGCAGGTTGTTCGCCGGCACCCGCACGTCGTCGAAGAACAGCTCCGCGGTGTCCTGCGCCTTCTGGCCGATCTTGTCCAGGTTGCGGCCCCGGCTGAACCCGGTCATGCCGCGCTCCACCACCAGCAGGCTGACCCCGTGCGCGCCCGCGGCCGGGTCGGTCTTGGCCGCCACGATCACCAGGTCGGCCATGATCCCGTTGCTGATGAAGGTCTTCTGCCCGTTGAGCACGTACTCGTCGCCGTCGCGGACCGCGGTGGTGGTGATGCCCTGCAGGTCGCTGCCGGTGCCGGGCTCGGTCATCGCGATCGCACTGACCAGCTCGCCCGAGCAGAAGCCGGGCAGCCAGCGGCGCTTCTGCTCCTCGGTGGCCAGGTTCAGCAGGTACGGCAGGATGATGTCGTTGTGCAGCGGCAGCGCCAGGCCGCTGGCGCCGGCGCGCACCAGCTCCTCGGCCAGCACCAGGTTGAAGCGGTAGTCCGGCGCGCCGCCACCGCCGTACTCCTCCGGCACCGCCATGCCCAACAGCCCGATCCGGCCCGCGGCCAGCCAGGCCTCCCGGTCGACGATGCCGTTGTCCTCCCAGCGGGCGTGGTTCGGCTCGACCTCCTTGGCGATGAAGGTGCGGGCCAGCTCGCGGAACTCCTCGTGCTCGCTGGTGAAGATGTCGCGGCGCATCGAACTCTCCCGGGATGGGGTGTGCGGCAGGGGGGTCAGGCGGGGCGGGACACGTCCCAGTCGGTCAGGACTTCCTCGGTGTGCTCACCCGGCGCGGGCGGCGGCCCGACCGGGGCGTTGGGGGTGTGCGAGAAGCGGGGCGCGGGGGCGGGCTGGCGCACGCCGTCGCGTTCGGTGAAGGTGCCGCGGGCGGCCAGGTGCGGGTGGTCGGGGGCCTCGGCCAGGTTCAGCACCGGGGCGGCGCAGGCGTCGCTGCCGTCGAAGACCTTGGCCCAGTGGGACAGCGGCTGGGCGCGGACGGCCTCGCCGATCAGCGCGCGCAGCTCCGGCCAGCGGGCGGTGTCGTGCTGCGGCGGGGCCTTGTCGGCGAGGTCGAGTTTGGTCAGCAGCTCGGCGAAGAACTGGGGTTCGATCGCGCCCACGGCCAGGTGCCGGTCGTCGGCGGTGGGGTAGACGTCGTAGTACGGGGCGCCGGTGTCCAGCATGTTGGCCCCGCGCTCGTCTTTCCAGCCGCCGCTGGCCAGCATGCCGAAGATCAGCGTGGCCAGGTGCGCGGTGCCGTCCACGATCGCGGCGTCCACCACCTGGCCCTTGCCGGTGGTCTTCGCGCTGAGCAGCGCGGCCAGCACGCCGACCACCAGGTACATCCCGCCGCCGCCGAAGTCGCCGAGCAGGTTCAGCGGCACCTGCGGCGGCCCACCGGCGCGGCCGATCGCGCCCAGCGCGCCGGTGACCGCGATGTAGCCGATGTCGTGCCCGGCCATGGACGACCACGGGCCGTCCTGGCCCCAGCCGGTCATCCGGCCGTAGACCAGCTTGGGGTTGCGCGCCCAGCAGTCCTCCGGGCCGAGGCCGAGACGTTCGGTGACGCCGGGGCGGAAGCCCTCCAGCAGCACGTCGGCGCGCTCGGCCAGGCGCAGCACCAGCTCTTTCTCCGCCGGGTCCTTGAGGTTGGCCACCAGGGACCGCTTGCCCCGGTTGAGCACGTCGTAGCGGCCGGTGCCGGTCAGCACGGAGCCGCCGGGCCGCTGCACCACCACCACGTCCGCGCCCAGGTCGGCGAGCAGCATGCCGGCGAAGGGGCCAGGCCCGAGCCCGGACAGCTCGACCACCCTGATCCCGCTCAGCGGGCCAGCCATCGGAGTACCTCCACCGGTGCGAGAACGTGCCGTGATGAGTGTGACACCACTACTGTCACACCAACTGGGGTGTATTGTCCACTCCGTGCTGGACGCCGACGATCCGACGCTCACCGTGGACGAGCTGGCCGCCCGCGCGGGAATGACCGTGCGCACGGTGCGCTTCTACGCGGGCAAGGGCATGCTGCCGCCGCCGACGCTGCGCGGCCGGGTCGGGCTGTACGGGCCCGAGCACCTGGCCAGGCTGGACCTGATCCGCGAGCTGCAGAACCTGGGCTTCACCCTGGCCGCGGTCGAGCGCTACATGGCCAGGCTGGAACCGGATGCCACCGTGCAGGACATCGCGCTGCACGGGGCGCTGGTCGCGCCGTGGGCCGGGGAGTACGAGGAGATGGACCGGGACGCGGTGGACCGCCGCGCCGGGCGCAGGCTCACCGACGAGGAGCTCGGCCGCCTGCTCATGCTGCACGTGCTGGAGATGGTGGACGAGGACAAGTTCCGGGTGGCCAGCGCGGTGGAGTTCTCCCTCGCGCTGGAGCTGATCGACCTGCCGATGCCCTTCGAGCTGCTGATGGACGCCGGCGAGGTGATCAACAAGCACGCCGAGCGGATCGCGGCCGATCTGCGCAAGCTGTTCTCCACCAGGGTGTTGCGGCCCTACCAGGAGCACGGCAGGCCGCCGGAGGAACGCGAGCAGCTGATCATCGCGCTGCGCAAGCTCCGCCCGGCCACCACCAGGGCCGTGGTCACCGCGTTCCAGCAGGCGGTGGACCGGGCGATCAAGGAAGCGGTGGACCGGTCGGGCGCACCACGCTGACCGCGGTTGATTGGCTACTCGGCGCGACCTAGGGTCTCCTCGTGGGGAGCGCGCTGTCACCGCGACCGGCGGGGAACCTGCCGGCCGAGGTGAACACTCTGGTGGGGCGCCGTCCGGACATCGCCGAGGTCAAACGCCAGCTGAGCGGCACCAGGCTGCTCACCCTCACCGGTGTGGGCGGCGTCGGCAAGACCCGGCTGGCCGCCAGGGTCGCCGCCGAGCTGCGCCGCTCCTTCCGGGACAGCGTCTGGCTGGTCGAGCTGGCCGACCTGACCGGCCCGGAGCTGGTGCCGCACGCGGTGGCCACCGCCCTCGGCCTGCACGACGACACCGGCCGGGACCGCCTGGAGGTGCTCGCCGAACAGCTGCGCGCCCGGAGCCTGTTGCTGGTGCTGGACAACTGCGAACACCTGCTGGACGCCTGCGCCGCCCTGGTCGCCCGGCTGCTGCGCACCGCCCCTGGCCTGCGGGTGCTGGCCACCAGCAGGCAGCCGCTGGGCGTGGCAGGCGAACAGGTCTGGCCGGTGCCGCCGCTGGTGGTGCCGGAGCCGGACGCGGCACGGCGGCAGGACACCGCGCTGACCCTGTTCGCCGAACGGGCCGCCGCGGTGGCCCCGGACTTCACCCTGACCGCGGAGAACCTGCCCACGGTGGCCAGGCTGTGCAAGCAGCTGGACGGGCTGCCGCTGGCCATCGAGCTGGCCGCGGTGCGGGTGCGCGCGCTGACCGTCGGCGAGATCGAGGAACGGCTGCACGACCGCTACGGCCTGCTCACCGGCGGCAGCAGGGCCGCGCTGCCCAGGCACCAGACCCTGCGGGCCGCGGTGGACTGGAGCTTCGAGCTGTGCGCGCCGCGCGAACAGCTGCTGTGGGCCCGGCTCTCGGTGTTCGCCGGCAGCTTCGACCTGGCCGCGGCCGGCGCGGTGTGCAGCGGGGACGGGCTGCTGGTGGAGGAGGTCTTCGACCTGGTCGCCGGGCTGGTGGACAAGTCGATCCTCAGCCGCGAGGACCACCCCGCTGGCGCCCGCTACCGGCTGCTGGAGACCCTGCGCCAGTTCGGGCTGGAGAAGCTCGGCGAGGCGCGGACGGTGGTGCAGCGCAAGCACTGCGCGCACTACCTGCGGCTGATCGAGCGCTCGGAGCACGAGTGGTTCGGGCCGAGACAGCTGGAGACCTTCCGCTGGCTGGAGTCCGAGCACGCGAACGTGCGGGTCGCGCTGGAGTTCTGCCTGGCCGAGCCGGAGCGGGCGGAGTGCGGCCTGCGGCTGGCCGGGGCGCTGTGGTGCTACTGGGCGGGCTGCGGCTACCTCGCCGAGGGCGGCTACTGGCTGGGCCGGGCGCTGGAGCTGAACCCGGCCGACCAGCCCGCGCGGCGCAAGGCGCTGTGGGTCAATGGTTACGTGGCCACCCTGCAAGGCAGGCTGGCGGCCGCGCGGGACTGCCTGACCGAGGTCAAGGAGCTGGCCGAGGGCGACGGCGACGAGCTGGTGCTGGCCTACGCGGTGCACCGGCTGGGCTGCCTGAGCCTGATCGGCGACGACCTGGACGCCGCGGTGGAGCTGTTCGGCTCCGCGATCGAGCGCTACAACCGGCTCGGCCTGGTCAACGGGCACGTGCTGATGAGCTACGTGGAGATGGCCGTGGCGCTGAGCTTCCAGGGCGAGTTCGACCGGGCCGCCCAGCTCTGCCACGCCGCCTGCGGGCTGAGCAGGGCGGCCGGTGAGCGGTGGGCCTCGGCCTACGCCACCTTCTGCCTGGCCCTGGTCGACTTCTGCCGGGGCGACCTGGCCGCGGCCCGCGCGGGCGCCCAGGCCTCGCTGCGGATCAAACGGGACTTCCACGACCTGCTCGGCATCGTGCTCGCGGTGGAGCTGCTGGCCTGGACCGCCGCGGCCGAGGGCAGGCCGGAGCGGGCCGCGGTGCTGCTCGGCGCGACCGAGGCGCAGTGGAGCGCGGTCGGCTACCCGCTGTTCGGCTCCCGCCACTTCCTCCAGCCGCACACCAGCTGCGTGGCCGACACCAGGGCCGTGCTCGGCGAGGCCGCCTACACCGCGGCGCACGGCCGGGGCCGCGACCTGACCACCGAGGCCGCCATCGACCTGGCCCTGGACCTGCGCCCACCGGCCAGGTCCCGGCCGGTCAAGGCCGGCGAGCCGGACGCGCTGACCAGGCGGGAGCGGCAGGTGGCCGAGCTGGTCGCGGAGGGCCTGTCCAACAAGGAGATCGCCGAACGCCTGGTCATCGCGGTGCGCACCGCGGAAGGCCACGTGGAGCGGATCCTGCAGAAGCTGGGCTTCAGCTCCAGGGCCCGGATCGCGGCCTGGGTGGCCCAACGGCGCAACCGGGACGGCGGTTCGGGCGAAAGATAGGTATTTATCCCGTCCTCTCGCGGGCGCGGGCAGCCGACGATGACTACAGAGGGTTCCACTCCCCCCGGGAGCCCTCCGTACCGGCGCGACGCGTTTGCTGACCCCTGCGTGGCCGCGCCGGAGGCGGGTGGCGTCGATGTCTGACTCCCCCCTCGACCATCGACGCCACCGCCACTTACTCCTGTTCCCGAGTCCTCGCGGGCCGCCGGAAAGAGCGAGGCTGGAGATGATGTCGGTCGAAGACAGCGTCCTGTCGACGCGGGTCGAACCCGGTGGCGACGCCGCCGTGCTGCGGGTGGAGGGCCTGCTCGACTCCAGTTCCTACCCGCAGCTGCGCGATGTGCTGCTGCACGCGGTCGACCCCGCCCCGCACGCGCTGGTGGTCGACCTGTCCAGGTTGTCCGCGCTGACCCCGGCGCCGCTGTCGGTCTTCGCCGTGGTCCGGCTGTCGGTGGCCCGCTGGCCGGGGGTGCCGTTGCTGCTGGCCGAGCCGGGGCCGGAGCTGCGTGCGGTGATGGACCGCAGCACCGTGCTGGAGTTCGTGCCGGTGTTCCCGACCGTGCCCGCCGCGCTGGCCTCGGTGCTGGACGCGCCGCCGCGCAACCGGGTGCGCTTCAGCGTGCCGGTCTGCCGGGTCAGTCCGCAGTGGGTGGCCGAGGTGGTCGACGAGGTGTGCCGGAACTGGGGCGTGCCCGCCTCGGCGGCGGCCGCCACCTCGGTGGCCGAGCGGCTGATCTTCGAGGCGCTGGCAGGGGACTCCTCCTGGGGCGAGGGCCTGCTGCTGCGGGTCGAGCTGTGCGACGGGCAGCTCACCGTGGCGGTCCGGGTGGACGACCCGTTCCTGCCCCAGCTGGGCGGCGGCTTCGACCGCGGCCGGGAGCTGGCCGCGGTGGCGCACACCTGGGGCTACACGCCCACCGGCGACGGCAGGCGGGTGGCCTGGGCGACGATCAGGACTTCTTCTGGCTAGGACCGCATCCGGTCCCGCAGCGCGTTGACCACCTCATCGCTCCACCGGTGGGTGCGGATCAGCCGGTAGCGCTCGCCGCTGACCACCAGGTACGCCTCGGCCTCGGTGCGCTCGCCGACCAGGTCGGCCTGTCGCAGCATGCTCACCACCGGGGTGAACTCCTCGGCGAACCAGCGCCGCGCGATGGTCGCCCGGTCCCGGAACTCGCCCTCGTCCTGCATCAGCCGGAAGCCCCAGGCCTCGATCGACTCGCCCAGCTCGGCGTAGTCCCACGGGTCGCTCATCACCACCGCGGCCCTGGCCTGCCCGACCAGCGGCACCCGCTCCAGGAATATCCGCCGGTAGTCCTTGACGATCAGGTCGCCGCGGTGCCGCACGCCGTAGGGGTCGAGCTTGGTGCGCACCTCGGTCACGTAGGCCTCGATGGTGCGCAGGCCCAGCGCGTGCGCCACCGAGACCCGGTGGTGCCCGTCGTTGACGAAGTGCAGGTCGCCGATCCGGTAGACCTCGATCGGCGGCACGCTCTCCCCGCGCCGCTGGGCCAGCGCCAGCCGCTGCCAGCGCTCCCGCACCCTGGCCGAGGTCGGCCGGAACCGCCGGTCGAAGTCCCTGGTCCGGTCCACGCTGCCGACGATCGAATCCAGCCGGATGACCTGGAGGCCGAGCCGCCGCTCGCTCTCCCGGCCCAGCGCGGCCACCACCTCGTCGAAGGGCAGCATGATGTTCACGTCGTCGGGCTCCCTGCGCAGCCAGGCGGCCAGCCTGGCCAGCACCTGCCGCCGCCGGGCGCGCAGGAAGTCGTTCTCCGCGTCGGCCCGGGGGAAACCGGTGTCACCGCGCACGCCGAACCTCCTCGGTGGATCCGATGTCGAGCAGGTGGTAGCCCACAACATTGCGCACCAGCGTGTCGCCCAGCCGACGATCAGGTGTCGTCTCACCGTGCGGATGGATGTGGCCGTGCAGCAGCAGCCGGGGCCGCAGCCGGTGCACGGTGTCGTGCAGGCAGGCGAACCCCCGGTGCGGCGGGTCCTCCCGGTCCCCGCAGTCCAAGGGTGGCGAGTGGGTGAGCAGCACGTCCACCGATTTCCCGTCCCGCACCCGCCGCCAGTTCGCCTGCCTGGCCAGCCGCCTGGCCCGGCGCGCCTGCTGCCGCTCGGTCCACTGGTTGGGCCCGGCGTTGTACCGGATCGAGCCGCCCAGCCCGGCGATCCGCAGCCCGGCCACGTCCACCACCGCGCCGTCGATGTTGGCCGCACCGGAGGGTCCCGGCCAGCGCGCCGGCATGCCGTCCCTGGTCCACAGGCCGCGCACGTTGCTGTAGCCGGACAGGTCCGGGTCGTGGTTGCCGGGCACGAACACGCACGGCCGGTCCAGCGTGCTGACCAGGTACTCCAGGTAGTCGAACGGCAGGTCGCCCGCGCCCAGGATGAGGTCGACCCGGTGCTGCCGGACCTGCTCGGTCCACAGCTGGGCCACCACCTCGTCGGAGACCACGAGCACCCGTGCCATGGGGCCGAGAGTAGGCCGTTCAGCGGCAGGGTGCGGTAGCTTGCCGGGGCAGTGTCGAGGCAGGGGGAGACGATGACGCAGCCACCGCAGTGGGGTCAGCCGCCGCAACCGGGGCAGCCGTACGGACCGCCGGGGTACCAGCAGCCGCAGGCTCCCTACCAGCCACAACCCGGCTACCAGCAGCCCGGTGGCTACCCGCCCGGCTACCAGCAGCACCCCGGTTACCAGCCCGGCCCGCCGCACCCCGGCCCCGGCAAGCAGGTGCTCCCCGGTCAGGCGAACCGGCCCAGCGAGGTCTCCGTCGCGATCGTGCTCAACTACCTGCTGGCCGTCGGCATGCTGGCCTTCGGCACCGTCATCCTGGCCATGAGCATCGGCGGCGAGGGCAGCCTGATCGTGATGATCCCGATCTCGGTCATCGTGGCCGGTCCCGGCCTGCTCAACCTGATCGGCGCGCTCTCCCTCGCGCACAAGGACTTCCCCAACCTCCAGCAGTCGCAGATGGCCACCGGCCTGCCGATCGTGATCTGCTCGATCGGCCTGGTCCGCTCGCTGATGCGCGGCGTCTCGGTCGGGCTGCTGCCCGCGCTGGGCACCTTCCTGATGCTCGCGGTCTGCGGCGCGGTGCTCTTCCTGCTCAGCCGCCCGCACGTGAAGGAGTGGGTGCGGCTCACCCACGAGGACTCCATCCGGCGGGGTGTGGTTCCGCGCAACGGGCCACGCACCATGAACCGCTGAACCCGTCTGCCACCAACATCTTCAGCAAGTCATCAGCTGGGTCCGACAGGGTCGCTGGGTCAGGTTCACCACGGCTTGGGAGAGGAACAGCGATGCGCGCTCGGAGACTGCTGGCGGGGACCGCGGTGCTGGTGGCCGCGCTGGCCGGGGCGCCGGCCGCGGTGGCGGGGACCGCGCCGTTCCCCGCTGAGTTCCCGCTGCCGAACGGGTTCCAGCCGGAGGGCATCGCCATCGGCGGGACCTCCGCCTACTTCGGGTCCAGAGTGGACGGTTCGATCTTCAAGGTCGACCTGGCCACCGGCAGGGGCAGCGTGTTCAGCAAGGGGCCGGGCACCCCGTCGCTCGGGCTGAAGGTGGACGGGCGCGGGCGGCTGTTCGTCTCCGGCGGCAACGGCGGGGACGCGCGGGTGCTGGACACCCGAACGGGCAAGGTCCTTGCCAGTTACGCCTTCGCCGAGCCGGGCACCAGCTTCGTCAACGATGTTGTGCTCACCCGCTCGGCCGCCTACTTCACCGACTCGTTCAAGCCGGTGCTCTACCGGCTGCCGTTGGGCCGCAACGGCTCGCTGCCCGCTGCCGGTGAGTTCAGCACCATCCCGCTGACCGGCGACTTCGTCCAGGGCGCCACCGGGGTCAACGCCAACGGCCTGGTCACCACGCCGGACGAGGACGCGCTGCTGGTCGTGCAGTCCAACACCGGCAAGCTGTTCCGGGTCGACCCGCGCACCGGCGTGGCCAGGACGGTTGACCTCGGTGGCGCGCTGCTGACCAACGGTGACGGGCTGCTCCGGCTGGGCCGCACGCTGTTCGTGGTGCAGAACCGGCTCAACGTGGTGACCCAGTTCCGGCTGGCCGAGGACGGCGGCAGCGGCAAGCTGACCCGGTCCATCACCGATCCGCGGTTCGACGTGCCCGCCACGGTGGCCCAGTTCGGTCACCGGCTGTACCTGCCGAACGCCCGCTTCACCACTCCGCCCACGCCGACCACGCCGTACAACGCGGTGGCGGTCGACATTCGGTAGCGATGCCTTCGCCGGGGGGCCGCGGGTGCCGAGCTTCCTGCCCGCGGCTTTCCGCAGCCGGGTGAAAACCCTTGGGGGGACTGCCGATCAGGGTTCTTGAAGGACTAGCCTCGCCTCTGTGCTCGTGGAGCTGTTCCAGGATGCCGCCCGTGGTTGCCGCCAGCGGAGTCCGCTCAACCACGCCCTGTTGACCGCCGCGGCCGAGGACCTGGCCGCCGGTGGCGTCACGGCGTCGGTGATGGCCGGATCCGAGCGGGACCGCCGCGGAACCGTGCCCGGTCTGCGTTTCGCAGGCTCACTGCATCGGCTGGTGCTGGAGGGCAAGGCCCCCAGCCTGGCCAAGCACTACCCGAGCGTCGGCGGCGCCACCGACCTGGGCAAGCTCTGGTCGGACGCCGAGCCGGTGCTCGCCGAGCACGCCGACGAGCTGCGCGCGCTGGTGCGCTCCACGGTCGTGCAGACCAATGAGCCCGGCCGCACCGCCCCGCTCTACGGCGGGCTGCTGGTGGCCGCGAGCCGGGCCGCCGCCGCGGTCGACCGGGCCGAGCCCTATCCGGTCCGGCTGCTGGAGATCGGCGCGAGCGGCGGGCTGAACCTGCGCCCGCACCGGGTCGGCTACCGGCTGGCCGACGGCCGGGTGCTCGGTGACAAGCGCAGCCGCCTGCAGCTCGACCCGGAGTGGACCGGCCTGCCGCCGGTCGACCTGGACCTGCCGCTGGCGCTGGTGGAGCGCGCGGGCTGCGACCTCAACCCGGTGGACGTGTCCACTTTGGACGGGCAGCGGCAGCTGTCCTCCTTCATCTGGCCGGACCAGCTGGACCGCTGGCGCCGGTTGCAGCGGGCCATGCGGCTGGCCGTGGACGACCCGGTGAAGGTGGAGCGCGCCGCCGGGCCGGAGTGGCTGCGGCGGCAGCTGGCCCAGCCGCGGCCGGGCGTGCTCACCGTGGTCTGGCACTCGGTGGTCTGGCAGTACGTCTCGCCCGCGCAGCGCGCGCAGGGCCGCACCGTGCTGGCCGACGCGGCCGCCCGCGCCACCGAGGAGAGCCCGCTGGCGCTGCTGGTCTACGAGCCCAGGGAACGGGTGGGCGGTTTGTTCCGCTTCGACCTGCTGCTCCGGTTGTGGCCTGCCGGAATTTCGCTGCACCTGGGCAGTGGCTCCGGACATGGGATCCCGTTCACATGGGACGAACAACGCTGGAGCTGATCCGGAATCGCTGCTAGCCTGCTGAAGGTTTGCTTGATTTCGCGCACTAGGAGGTGATCGCCCATGACTCTCGGTGATCCTCCTAGTAGTCGTCTCTGACTCCTTTCTTTCCTCATTTCCCGGTGCGCCCTGAGCTGGCGTAGCCGGTGACTTCTGCTGCCCTTTTTCCGGCATTCGCACAGTTCGGATCCCGTCATGTTCGCTGTCCTTGGCGTGCCCGCACGCCGTCGCGCCGTGCTGACCGACGCCGCCGTCGCGCTGGGCGTCGGCCTGCTGCTCTACCTGGCCATCCGCCTCGGCGCGGGTGCCATCGCGCCGCTGCCCGCGGACCATTCCCTGGACCAGATCAGCACCGATCCCTCGGTGCTGCCCTACTACGCGGGCCGCACGCTGCTGCGCATGTTCGCCGCGTTCGCGCTCTCCCTGGTCTTCACCATGGCGGTGGGCACGCTGGCGGCCCGGTCCCGGCGCGCGGAAAAGATCATCCTGCCCGCACTGGACATTCTCCAGTCGGTGCCGATCCTGGGTTTCCTCTCCGTCACGGTCACCGGATTCATCGCGCTTTTCCCGGGTTCCACGCTCGGGGTGGAATGCGCGTCGGTATTCGCCATCTTCACCTCGCAGGCGTGGAACATGACCTTCGCCTGGTACCAGGCATTGCGCGCGCAGCCGAGGGAACTGGGTGAAGCGGCGACCATGCTGCGGCTGACCCGGTGGCAGCGGTTCTGGAAGCTGGACGCGCCGAGCACGGTGATCCCGCTGCTGTGGAACGGGATGATGAGCTTCGGCGGCGGCTGGTTCTTCGTGGTGGCCGCCGAGGCGATCAGCGTGCTCAACCAGAGCTACGCGCTGCCCGGCATCGGCAGCTACGTGGCCGCGGCCACCGAACGCGCCCAGGACGACCGGCTGCTGCTGGCCATCGGCGCCATGGTGCTGCTGGTGCTGGCGGTGAACCTGCTGTTCTGGCGGCCGCTGACGGCCTGGGCCGAGCGGTTCCGGATCGAGGAGGCGGAGGCGGCCACCGCGCCGCGCAGCCTGGTGCTGGACCTGCTGCGCCGCTCCAGCCTGCCCCGCCGCCTGGCCACGCTGCTGCGCCCGCTCGGCGAGGGGCTGGACCGGGCGGCCAGGGTCTTCGGCAGGCCGAGGGACCACTGGCAGGCCTCGCCAGGCCGTCGCGGGCTGGGCGACGCGGCGCTGCTGGTCGCGGTGCTGGCGCTGCTGGGCTGGGGCACGGTGTCCGCGGTCGGCTACCTCGCGGGCACCGCGAGCTGGGCCGATGTCGGCGAGGCCGCCTGGCTGGGCCTGGTCACCTTCGGCCGGGTGCTGCTGATCGTGGCGGTGTCCTCGCTGGTGTGGGTGCCGGTCGGGGTGTGGATCGGACTGCACCCGAGGGTGTCCCGGCTGGCCCAGCCGGTGGTGCAGGTGCTGGCCAGCTTCCCGACCAACTTCCTGTTCCCGTTCGTCACCGCGCTGCTCATCGGCACCGGCGTCACCCTGGACTGGGGCGGCATCCTGCTGATGAGCCTGGGCGCGCAGTGGTACGTGCTGTTCAACGTGATCGCCGGGGCCAGCGCGATCCCGGCCGACCTGCGCGAGGCCGCCGCGGACCTGCGGCTGCGCGGCTGGCTGCGCTGGCGGCGGCTGATCCTGCCCGCGGTGTTCCCGGCCTGGGTGACCGGTGCGCTGACCGCGGCCGGCGGCGCGTGGAACGCCTCGATCGTCTCGGAGTTCGTCTCCTACGGCGGCGACACGCTCACCGCCACCGGCCTGGGCGCCTACATCAAGACCGCCACCGAGAGCGGCGACCAGCCGCACATCCTGATCGGCGTGGTGGTCATGAGCGCCTACGTCGTCGCCCTCAACCGGCTCTGCTGGCGGCCGCTCCAGGCGCACGCCCAGCGCCGCTACCACCTCTGAGAACGGAGTGCTGACATGACCATCGTGGCACTGGAGCACGTCTCCAAGAACTTCAGCGGCCTGCCCGTGCTGGCCGACATCAACCTGGAACTGCGCGCGGGCGAGGTGGTCGCGCTGCTCGGCAAGTCCGGCTCCGGCAAGTCGACGCTGCTGCGCACCATCGCCGGGCTGGTCGAGCCCAGCAGCGGCCGGGTCAGCTACCGCGGCCAGGCGCTGCGCGGGGCGAACCCCGGCACCGCCATGGTGTTCCAGAGCTTCGCGCTGCTGCCCTGGCTGACCGTGCGGGAGAACGTGGAGCTCGGCTTGCAGGCGCGCGGGGTCGCGCCCGCGGAACGGCGGCGGCGGGCCGAGGAGATGATCGACCTGATCGGTCTGGACGGCTTCGCCGGGGCCTACCCGAAGGAGCTCTCCGGCGGCATGCGGCAGCGGGTCGGCTTCGCCCGCGCGCTGGTGCTGGAACCGGACGCGCTGCTGATGGACGAGCCGTTCTCCGCGCTGGACGTGCTCACCGCGGAGAACCTGCGCGGCGAGCTGATGGCGCTGTGGGGCAGCGCGAAGTTCCCGACCAGGGCGATCTGCGTGGTCACGCACAACATCGAGGAGGCCGTGCTGCTGGCCGACCGGGTGCTGGTGCTGGGCGCGAACCCCGGCCGGATCACCGCGGAGATCACGGTGCCGCTGACCAGGCCGAGGGATCGGCGCGGGGCGGGGTTCCTGGCCGTGGTGGACCAGATCTACACCGCCCTGACCGGCTCCGCCGCGGGGCGCACCGTCCCGGACCCGCGCACCCCGCTGATGCGCCCGCTGCCCGAAGCCACCGTCGGCGGCCTGGCTGGCCTGGTCGAGCTGGTCGCGGGCAGTGGCGGCCGGGCCGAGCTGCCCGAGCTGGCCGCGCAGCTGTCCTTCGAGGTCGACGACCTGATGCCGCTGGTGGACGCGGCCGGGATGCTCGGCCTGGTCGAGGTGGCCGGGGCGGGCGCGCACCTGACCCTGGACGGGCAGGTGTGGGCCGAGGCGGACATCCCGGCCAGCAAGCGGCAGTTCGCCAAGCTGGCCGAGGCGCACGCGCCGCTGATCGGGATGATCACGCACGCGCTGCGCACCAGCCGCACCGGACGGCTGCGGCAGACCTTCTTCCTCGACCTGCTGCGCCGCGGGTTCACCCAACAGGAGGCGATGCGGCAACTCGCCGTGGCGGTGGACTGGGGCCGCTACGGCGAGCTGTTCGACTTCGACGCGGTGGCGCAGGAGCTGGTGCTGGCGGACGGAGAGCGGTCATGACGTTGCTGTGGTGGGAGGTCGCCGCCCGGCTGGGCTCGGCGCTGGTGCTCGGCTCGGTGATCGGGCTGGAGCGGCAGTGGCGGGCCCGGATGGCCGGGCTGCGCACCAACGCGCTGGTGGCCACAGGGGCGGCGCTGTTCGTGCTGCTCAGCGTGCTCACCCCGGGCGAGGGCAGCCCGACCAGGATCGCCGCCCAGGTGGTCTCCGGCATCGGTTTCCTGGGCGCGGGTGTGATCATCCGGGATGGGGTGAGCCTGCGCGGGATCAACACCGCGGCCACCATCTGGGGCGCGGCGGGCGTCGGCTGCCTGGCCGGCGCCGGGCTGTTCCCGCACGCCGCGGCGGGGGCGGCGGCGATCGTGCTGGCCAACGTGGTGCTGCGCTCGCTGGCCCGCAAGGTCGACCGCACCCAGTCCGAGACCGACCGGCGCTACCTGTACGACTTCAAGGCGGTCTGCCGGGACGCCGAGGAGGCGCACATCCGCGCGCTGGTCGTGCAGTCGGTGACCACGGCCGGATTTGTGTTGCAGGGCCTGGAAAGCGAGGACCTGGGCGCCTCCGGCAAGGTGGAGGTCACCGCGCGGCTGTCCGGCAAGGGCAAGCAGGGCACCGAACTGGAGTCCGCGGTCAGCCGCCTGAGCCTGGAACCGGGCATCAGCTCGGTCAGCTGGCGGGTCGTGGAGTCCGACCCGGAAGTCTGACCACAACGGCCAACACCCGGTACGAGAACGGCCAACACGCCGCGGGGCTTGAGAAGCCTGCGGCGTGTTGGCCGTTGTGGGACGGGGTGTTGGCCGTTATTGGCGGTTCGGGGCTGAGCTGAGTGAGCGGAGCAGCTGCCTCAGGTGCGCGCCGATCACCTCGACGTTGGGCGGGTCCAGCACCGAGAGGTGGTGGCCGGGCACCCGGACCACCTCCAGCGCCGGGGCGAACTCGTCCCAGCCCAGCGGGGCGTCGTCCCGGTCGAAGCGCGGGTCCTTCAGGCCACCGGGGGTCTTGTCCGCGGCGCTGTAGAGCACCACCCGGCCGTCGTAGCGCGAAGGCTGGTAGCGCTCCAGGACCCTGGTGTCCAGGAACGAGGTGCGCTGGTGGTGCAGGATCGCGGTGCTCACCTCCACGTTGACCAGCTGGTGCGCGGTCATCTGCTCGATCAGCAGGTCGATCTGCTCCTCGTCGTCCAGCCGGGCCAGCACGTCGTAGGGCAGCTCGATCCGCCTGCCGTAGCTGGCTTCCAGGAAATCGGCGAAGCGGCGGAACCGCAGCTCGGCCAGCCGCACCTCGTCCAGGCCGGCCGGCAGCGGCAGCGGGTTCAGCGAGTCGATCATCGCCACCAGCTCGACCTCCGCGCCGGCCGCGGTGAGCTGCTGGGCCACCTCGTAGGCCAGGAACCCGCCGAGGGACCAACCAGCCAGCCGGTAGGGGCCGCTGGGCTGCACCGCGCGCACGTGGTCCAGGTAGCAGCCCGCCTTCTCCGGCAGTTCGCGCACGTGGTCCACCCGGTCCAGGCCGTAGGCGGGCTGGTCGGGGTCGAGCAGGTCGACCAGCTGCCGGTAGACCGCGGTGTCGCCACCGGCCGGGTGGAAGAAGAACAGCGGCGGCTGGCCGCCGTCCCTGCGCAGCACCCGCAGCGGCGACTGGCCGCTGCCGACCTCGCGCTCCCGCACCCAGCGGGCCATGCCCTCCACCGTGGGCACCGCGAACAGCTCGTCCACCCGCAGCACCCGGCCGCTGCGCTCGGCCAGCAGCCCGGCGATCCGCTCGGCCTGCACCGGGGTGCCACCGGCGGACTCGAAGGTCTCGGTCACCCCGACCGGCCGCCGCAGCACCTCCTGCCACACCGCGCTGACCAACCGTTCGGCCGCGTCCCTCGGCGGCACCCTGACCGGCTGCGCGGGGCCGGACTCCCGTGCCCCCAGCGAAAGTTCGCTGAACAGCCAGGTCTCCAGCTCGGCCAGGCTCGCACCGCGCAGCAGCAGCGCGGTGGGCAGGGTGAGGCCGAAGTCGTGCTGCACCGCGTTCTTCACCCGGACCGCCAGCAGCGAGTCCAGGCCGAGCCCGGTCAGCGGCGACTCCGCGGGCAGCGACTCGGCGGCGAAGCCCATCAGCCCGGCCACCCTGGCCCGCAGCTGCCCGGCCGCGATCCGGCGGGCCTCCGCTGAGTCCACTGTGGACAGTGCGTCCACCCCGGGCCATTCGACCTCGGCCACCGGCGCGGCCGGGACCAGCTCGGCGAAGAACGGCGTCCTGGCCGCCTCCGGGAACAGCTCGGCCAGTGCCCGCACGTCCAGGCGCAGCACGCCGGTGGCCGGGCGGCCGGAGGCCAGCACCGCCTCCAGCGCGGCCACGCCCTGGTCCGGGGTGATCGCGGCGACCGCGCCGACCTCGCGCTGCGCGGCCAGGCCGACCTCGGCCCAGGTGCCCCAGTTGATGGTGGCCGCCTGCTGGCCCTCGCCGCGGCGGCGGGCGGTGACCGCGTCCAGGTAGGCGTTCGCCGCGGCGTAGGCGGCCTGGCCGGGCGAGCCGAGCAGCGCGGCCGCGGAGGAGAAGCCGAGCCACCAGTCCAGCGGCAGCCCGCTGGTGGCCTCGTGCAACCGCCAGGCGCCGTAGGCCTTGGGCCGCCACACCCGGCGCACGTTCTCCGCGTCCAGGCGGCCCAGCACCCGGTCGTCCAGCACCGCGGCCGCGTGCACCACGCCGCGCAGGCTGGAGCCGTTCTGGGCGACCTCGACCAGCCGTTCGGCCACCCCGGGTTCGGCGATGTCCCCGGTGACCACCTCGATCACCGCACCGGCCGCGCGCAGCTCAGTGATCATCTGCCGCGCGGTGGTGCCGGGGTTGGACCGGCCGTTGAGCACCACCTTGCCCGCGCCCCGCTCCACCAGCCAGCTGGCCAGCACCAGGCCGAGCCCGCCGAGTCCGCCGGTGACCACGTACGCGCCGCCGGAGCGCACCACCGGCGCCTCGGCCGGTTCGGGCAGGCTCGCCCGCCGCAGCCGGGCCGCGTACCGGACCCCGCCGCGCCAGGCCACCTCGTCCTCGGTGCCGCCGCCGAGCAACTCGGCCAGCAACTCGGCCACCGCCGCGGTGGCGTCCACGTCCACCCAGCTGGCCCGCAGCGCGGGCTGCTCGAAGGCCAGCACCCTGGCCAGTCCGCGCAGCGCGGCCGCGGCCGGGCGCACCAGCTCCGCGCCCACCACATCGGCCCCGCCCCCGCCGACCAGCCACAACCTCGGGGTCAGGCCGCGTTCGGCGACCGCGCCGACCACGGCTGAGGCGGCCACGGTCAGGCGCAGCGCCGCGTCCAGGCCTTCCGGGCCGTCCGGATCCGGTTGCACCAGCACGATTCCGGCCGGTGCCGCCTGGTCCAGCACCTCGGCCAGCAGCTCGGCGGTGATGTCCACAGTGGACAGCAGGATCGGGTGCCTGCCGGAGGCGGCGAGGCCGTCGGCCAGGTCGCAGACCAGCCGGTCGTCCTCGCCGATCACCAGCCAGGTGCCGCTGGTCCCGCCCACCGGGGCGGGCGGCAGATCGGCGCGCTGCCACACCGTTTCCAGCAGCAGCTCGCCCAGCGGCACGGTCAGCTCGGCCCGGCGCACCTTGCGCACGAACACGCCGTTGATCTCCAGCACCAGCCTGCCGTCCGGATCGCTGAGCTGGACGTCGGCCAGCACGCCGCCCCCCTCGCCGGAGACCCGGACCTGGCACAGGCCGCCCTGGCTGACCTCGCCGTAGACCCGCACCGCGCCGAACTCCATCGGCAGGTGCAGCTCGTTGTCCGCCACCGGTGGCAGCGCCGCGCCGAGCACCTGCAGGCAGGAGTCCAGCACCGCGGGGTGCGCGGCGAACCGCGAGTTCGGCGGGGCCTGCTCGGGCAGCACCACGCTGGCCGCGGCGGTGCCGTCGCCGGTGGCGTGCACCTCGGTCACCCCGGCGAAGGCCGGGCCGTGCTGCTGGCCGAGGGCGCGCAGCCGCCGGTACAGCTCGGCCCGCTCGATTCCCGGGCCGGACAACAGGTCCGAGCCGTCGAAGGGCTCCAGCCTGGCCTCCGCCGGTTCGGCCGCGGCCACCTTGGCGGTGGCGTGCAGCGTCCAGCTGTCGTCCTCGGCCCGGCTGTAGATGTTGACCAGGCCGCGCAGCCCGCCGCCGGGGATCAGCACCGTGGTCAGTCCGGTGCGCGCGCCCAGCGCCAGCGGCCGGTGCAGCGCCACGTCGCTGGCCTGCACCTGCCCGACCGGCAGCCCGAAGGCCGCGCTCGCCGCGGACAGCGCGATCTCGGCGTAGGCCACGCCCGGCAGCACCGGCACGTCGTCCACCCGGTGGTCGGTCAGCCAGGGCAGCGCCTCCAGCCCGACCTCGGCCGACCACAGGTGCCGACCGTCCTCCGGCAGCTCCAGGTGCGTACCCAGCAACGGATGTCCCGCCGTGGCACCGCCGCGGCGGCGGCTCGGCGCGACCCAGTACGGCTGGTGCCGCCAGGGCGTGGTGGGCAGTTCGGCGAACCCGCCCCCGGCCTTGGGCAGCGGATGCCCGGCCAGGCGCAACCGGCCCAGCTCGTGCCGCAGCTGCCTGCGTTCCGGCTCCTGGCGGCGCAGGCTGGCCAGCACCACCGGATCGGCCTCCTCGGCCCGCGCGGTCTCGGTGATCGCCTGGGCCAGCACCGGATGCGGGGCGATCTCCAGGAACACGCCGTACCCGTCGGCCAGCGCACGGGAGACCGCCTCGGCGAAGCGCACCGGCTGCCGCAGGTTGGCCACCCAGTAACCGGAGTCGAACTTCGGCTGCTCGGACACCGTGCTGTAGAAGGGGATCTCCGGCTTGCGGCCGCGCAGGCCGCGCAGCTCGGCGGCCAGCGCGGGCAGCACCGGCTCGACCATGGCGGAGTGGCTGGCCACGTCCACCTTGACCAGCCGGGCCATCCGCCCGCTGGCCTCCACCCGCGCCACCAGCTCGGTCACCGCCGCCGCCGGTCCGGCGACCACGGTCTGGCCGGGCGCGTTCCGCACCGCGATGTCCACATCGGACAGTCCAGTGGCCAGCTCGGGCAGCTCGTCCGCGCGCAGCTCCAGCGCGGCCATCACCCCCGGCTGAGCCAGTTCCGCGGCCAGCCGGGACCGCGCGGTGACCACCCGCACCCCGTCGGCCAGCGACAGCGCGCCGCTCACCACGGCCGCGGCCACCTCGCCCACCGAGTGCCCGATCACCGCGTCCGGCCGCACCCCGGCAGCACGCCACAGCTCGGCCAGGGCCACCTGCACCGCGAACAGGGTCGGCTGCACCACGGCGAAACCGTTCAGCTCGGCCTTGGCAGACAACAGCTCCAGTGGCGAGAACCCGGCCGCCGCGCGCACCAGTTCGTCCACTTCGGACAGTGCGTCGGCGAACACCGGTTCGGTGGCCAGCAGCTCCGCGCCCATGCCCGCCCACTGCGAGCCGTGCCCGGAGAACACCCACACCACCCCGGCGCCGAGCCGGTCACCCCGGCTCACCGCGATGTTCGGCGCGACCCGGCCTGCCGCCAGCGTGCGCAAGCCCTCCAGCAGTTCCGCCTTGTTCTCGGCGGTGACCAGCGCCCGGCTCGGCCCGGCGAACCGCCGGTGCAGCGCATCGCGGACCACGCCGAGCTCGGCCGGCGCGGTGGCCAGCCACTCGGCCAGCCGTCCCGCGCTGTCCCGGATGCGTTCTGGAGAGGGGCCGGACAACAGGTAGCCGTCCGGCCCCTCCACCGTCGAAACGGAGGCAGTCGCGGCTACCTCCTCGACGATCACGTGCGCGTTGGTGCCGCCGAACCCGAAACCGGAGACTCCGGCGCGGGCCGGGCGGTCCTGACGCGGCCACGGCTGGGACTCGGCGGCCACCGCCAGGCCGAGCCGGTCGAACGGGATGTGCGGGTTGGGCTCGGTGAAGTGCAGGCTGGCCGGGATGGCGTCGTTGGCCAGCGACAGCACCACCTTGATCAGCCCGGTGATGCCTGCCGCGGCCTCCAGGTGGCCCACGTTGGTCTTCACCGACCCGATCAGCAGCGGCGCGCCGGGATCGCGGTCCGCGCCGAGCACCGCGCCCAGCGAACCAGCCTCGATCGGGTCGCCGAGCAGCGTGCCGGTGCCGTGCGCCTCCACGTAGTCCACTTCGGACGGTGCGATGCCCGCGTTGGCATAAGCCGTGCGCAGCAGGGCTTCCTGGGCCTCCGGGTTGGGCGCGGTGATGCCGTTGGACCGGCCGTCGGAGTTGACCGCCGAGCCGCGCAGCACCGCGAGCACCCGGTCCCCGTCCCGCCGGGCGTCGGCCAGGCGCTTGAGCACCACCACGCCAGCGCCCTCGGCCCGGACCATGCCGTTGGCCGCGGCGTCGAAAGCCCGGCACCGGCCATCCGGCGAGGTGACGCCCATCTGGTCGAAGTTGACCGTGACACCGGGGCCCAGCAACAGGTTCACCCCACCGGCCAGCGCCACCTCGCTCTCGCCCGCGCGCAGGCTCTGCACGGCCAGGTGCACCGCGACCAGCGAGGAGGAGCAGGCGCTGTCCACCGCGACGCTGGGCCCGCGCAGGTCCAGCACGTAGGAGAGCCGGTTGGCCGCGATGCTCAGCGCCGCGCCGGTGCCGCTCCAGGCGTCGATCCGCTCGGCCTCGCTGATCGCCAGCTGCCCGTACTCGTTGCCGCTGATGCCGACGAACACCCCGGTCCGGCTGCCGCGCAGCCCGGCGGGCGCGATCCCGGCGTGCTCCAAGGCTTCCCAGCTGACCTCCAGCAGAAGTCGTTGCTGCGGATCCATTCCCGCCGCCTCGCGCGGGCTGATGCCGAAGAAGTCGGCGTCGAAGCCGGTGATGTCGGTCAGGTAGCCGCCCCAGCGGGTGGTGCGGGCCAGCACCTCGGCCGCCTCCGGCGAACCGGCGTGCCCGGCCCAGCGCTGCTCGGGCACCTCGGAGATGACCTCGCGACCGCTGGAGAGCAGGTCCCAGAAGGCTTCCGGGCCGTCGACCCCGCCGGGCAGGCGGCAGCCGAGGCCGACCACCGCGATCGGCTCGGTGGCTTGCGGGGCCGCTGACGCCGCGGGCGGGACGGCGTCAGCGGCCCGTGGCGCGGCCCCATCGAGCAGGGCCGCGCTGATTCCGGCGATCGTCGGGTGCTCCCAGACCAGCGTCGCCGGAAGACTGCGGTCGAGGTGGTCCTCCAGTTGACCGGACAGCGCCACCGCGTCCCGCGAGGACAGCCCGTAGCTGTCCAGCGGCTGGTGGACGTCGATCTCCTCGGGGCTGCGGCCGACGGTCTCGGCCACCCGGCGCAGCAGCCAGTCCTGGAGTTGTCGCCTGGTGGTCATAGCAGCTCTCCGTATGCCCCGCTGAGGTACTGGTCCCTGGTCGCGCCGCGGGCGATCTTGCCGCTGGAGGTGCGGCGCACCTTGCCGGGCGGCACCAGCCGGAAGTCGGCCAGCCGCAGGTCGTGGTGGGCCGAGACGGCCTGGCGCACCGCGAGGGCGACCGCGGCCGGGTCCCGCTCCGGCTCCGGCACGTGCCGGGAGTACTCGGCGATCACCACCACCCGCTCCTCCGCGCCCTCGGTGAGCGCGAAGGCGGCCACGTAGTCCCGCCGGACCGCGGGGTGCGCCTCGTGCACGGTGCCCTCGATGTCCTGCGGGTAGTGGTTCTTGCCGTCGATGATGATCAGGTCCTTGGCCCGGCCGGTGATGAACAGCTCGCCATCGTGCAGCGCGCCCAGGTCGCCGGTGCGCAGCCAGCCGCGCTCGGGGGCGGAGTCCGGGCCGCTGGTGAGGTGGCCGTCGAAGTCCTGCGCGGACTCCTCGGGCTTCTGCCAGTAGCCGTCGGCCACGTTCGGCCCGTGCACCCACACCTCGCCCACCGCGCCCTCGGGCAGCGCCGCGCCGGTGGCCGGGTCGACCACCAGGACCTGCAAGGCGATGCCGGTGCCCGCGCCGACCAGCTCCAGCGCGGTGTCCGAAGTGGACGGTGTGAGCCTGCCCGCGCTGAGCTCGGCCCGGTCCACGCTCAGCACGGTCGGCCCCGCGGGTCCGGTGGCGGTGACGTACACGGTGGCCTCGGCCAGGCCGTAGGACGGGCGGTGCGCCTCGGGGGCCAGCCCGGCCGGGCCGAAGGCGGCGTTGAACCGCTCGATCGTCTTGGCCCGCACCGGTTCGCTGCCGTTGATCATGATCTTGACGCCGGACAGGTCCACAGTGGACTTGAACTCGTCACTGGTGCGCGCGGCCGTGTAGTCATAGGCGAAGTTCGGCGCCGCGGTCAGCGTGTTCTGGTGCGCGGCCAGCTGGCGCAGCCAGCGCTCCGGCCGTTGCAGGAAGGCGAACGGGGTGCAGAACACCGAGTGCGCGCCCAGCAGCACCGGCACCGCGAGCATCGACATCAGGCCCATGTCGTGGAAGAACGGGATCCAGCCGGAGCAGGTGTAACTGGCGTCCATGCCGTAGGCGGCGGCGATCTGCGCGGAGTTCACCACCAGGTTCCGGTGCGTGATCACCGCGCCGCTGGGCGCCCTGGTGGAGCCGGAGGTGTACTGGAGGTAGGCCGGGTCGTCCATGGACACCAGCGCGGGCCGGAAACCCGCCGCCGCCAACGGATCCACCTTGTCCACCGCGAGCACCTGCTTGGGGCTGGGCGCCAGCTCGCCGTCGAGCAGCTTGCGCACCTGCGGCAGCGCGTTCTCCGTGGCCAGCCACACCTCGGGATCGCAGTCGGCCAGCGCGCCGACCAGCCGGGACCCGTGCAGGCTCACCTCCGGCGCGAACAGCGGCACGCCGATCACGCCCGCGTACAGGCAGCCCAGGAAGGCGACCACGTAGTTGAGGTCGTGCGGGGTCAGGATGGCCACCCTGGCGCCCGGCGCGGTGGTCTGGCGCAGCTGCGCGGCCAGCGCGCGGGCCCGCTGGTCCAGCTCGCGCCAGGTCAGCGTGTGCGCGATCCCGGCCCGGTCCTCGTTGTAGTCGACGAAGGTGAATGCCGGGCGGTCGCTGCTGGCGTTTCGGTGCAGAAAACCGGTGAGCGGCATCGACCCGGTGAAGTCGTGCTGTGCCGGCACGGCGAATTCGATGTGGTTCATCGGGGAGTCACCCTTTTCGGGGAAGGGAGCTGGGGGAGCGGCCGTGCGTCGTCGAATGGCCGGTGTGAATCCATTGTCGAACGGATCGTTAGGAATGCAACCTCCCTGGGTATGTGAACCCAGGCACGTGCCAGACCCTACTTTCGTAGTGCGGAGAGCAGAAAAGGAAAGGTAGTGTTCAGTTCGCGCCGCCAATAGGGCCAGGTGTGCGTTCCCGGGTAGGCGTGCAGGCTCACCGGAATGCCGAGCTGCCCCAGTCGCGCGGCCAGGTCGAGCGTGCCGGGGCCGATGATCCACTCCAGCACCGAGCCGCCGGAGAACCGCCGGTCCAGCGGGCCGCGCCGCCCGTCGCCGGTGGACAGGTGCAGCGGGGTGCCGCGCAGCAGCTCGGCGTTGCGGTAGGGGTCCTCGGCCAGCCAGTGTGCCCGCGAGGCCCACAGTGAGCTGGCCTTTTCCCCTTCGCGGCGGAGCATCGCGCGGGCGAAGGCGGGCATGCCGCGGCGGGTGGTGTGCAGCAGTCCGCTGAAGGAGGCGACCGCGCGGAAGAAGCCGGGGTGCCGCTGCGCGCCGCGCAGCACGCCGTAGCCGCCCATCGAGACCCCGGCCCCGGCGCGGACCTCGCTGGCCCAGTAATGCTTTTCCAGCAGCTCCGGAAGTTCACTGAAAACGAATTCATCCCAGTGTGGGATCGTTCCCACGTGATCCGGCGCCAGCCAGTCGCTGTACAGCCCGACCCGGCCGCCCGGCGGCATCACGACCAGAATCCCGGCCTCGTCGGCCAACCGAAGGATATCTGTCCAGCGGAGCCAGCAGGTATGGTCATCGCCCGCGCCGTGCAACAGGTACAGCGTCGGCCAGCCCTGTTTGCTTTCGCGCCAGTGCCGGGGAACCAGAAGTGTGAGTTCGGCCTCCCGGCGTAACGCGGAAGATTTCACCTGGATGTCAACCACGCGGTCGTCGCGCCAGCGTTCACTGTGCATACGAGAACCTCAATTCGACGTTAGTGGGAATTCGTGAAAACCGAGGAACTGACCCGTTCGCCCTGGCTCGTGCTCACCGCGGTCGCGGTCGGCTCGGTGATGACCGGTGTGGACGGCACCGCGCTCACCATCGCCGGCCCCGACCTGGCCGCCGACCTCGGCGCCTCGCTCACCGGCTTGCAGTGGGTGGCCAACGCCTACCTGCTGGCCACCGCGCTCGCCCTGCTCCCGGCCGGCGCGCTGGCCGACCGGTACGGGCGGCGCGCGGTGTTCCTGTGCGGGGTGGCCGGTTTCACCCTGACCTCGCTGGCCATCGCGCTGGCCGGGCAGGTCTGGCTGGTGATCGCCCTGCGCGCGCTGCAAGGGGTGTTCAGCGCCATGCTGCAACCGGCCGCGCTGGCCCTGCTGCGGGCCAGCTTCCCGCCGCGCACGCTGGCTCCGGCGATCGGCGTGTGGAGCGCGGTGGCCGCGCTCGGCCTGGCCGCCGGACCGCTGCTCGGCGGCCTGCTGGTGGCCGCGGGCGGCTGGTCGGCGATCTTCTACGTCAACCTGCCGGTCGGCCTGCTGGCCATCGCGCTCACCCTGCTCTTCGTCCAGGAGTCCCGCACGGACAAGGCATTGCGCCTGCGCCAGGTGCTGGACCTGGTGCGCCCCAGGCAGTTCCGCGCCGGGGTGGCGCTGGTCGCGGTGACCTTCGGCGCGCTGTTCGGTGTGCTGTTCCTGCTCACCCTGTACCTGCAGAACCTCAAGGCCCTCGACCCGGTGACCGCGGGGCTGTGGCTGGTCCCGGTGACCGGCGTGGTGGTGCTCAGCGCTCCGCTCGGCGGCGCGCTGACCCGCCGGTACGGCCCGGTTCCGCCCGCGGTCGCCGGTCTGCTGCTGGTCGCGGCCGGACTGTTCACCATGACCACGCTGGACGTGCTCTCCGGCGCCGGCGCGGTCGCGCTGGCCACCGTGCCGCTCGGCCTCGGCGGCGGGCTGGCCCTGGTCGCCGCCACCGAGGCGATCCTGGCCTCCGCGCCGCCGACGGAGGCCGGGCTGGCCTCGGCGGTGCAGCAGGTGGCCGGTCAACTCGGCGGGCTGGTGGGCATCGCGGTGCTCGGCTCGATCCTGGACGGTGGCCGCGGCTTCACCAGCGGCCTGCACACCGCCGTGCTGGTGGCCGCGGCCGCCGTCACCGTGAGCGCGCCGCTCGCCGCACTGCTGCGACGTCACTGAGCACCGAGACCTTCCGCGCGCGGGATAGCTTGCTGGGCCACCAGATCGCCCGCCCCAGGTCCACCGCGAGCGCGGGCACCAGCAGCGAACGCACCACCAGCGTGTCCAGCAGCACGCCGAAGGCCACCAGGAACGCGATCTGGGCCAGGAACAGGATCGGCAGCACCGCCAGCGCGGCGAAGGTCGCGGCCAGCACCACCCCGGCCGAGGTGATCACCCCGCCGGTCACCGACAGCCCGACCAGGGTGCCCGCCTCGGTGCCCCGGCGCGCGGCCTCCTCGCGCACCCTGGTCATCAGGAAGATGTTGTAGTCGATGCCCAGCGCGACCAGGAACACGAAGGCGTACAACGGAACCCCGGGATCCGCGCCGGGGAAGTCGAAGACGTGGTTGAACACCAGCGCGGAGACGCCGAGGGTGGCCGCGAAGGACAGCACCACGGTGAGCATCAGCAGCAGCGGGGCCAGCAGCGAGCGCAGCAGCAGCGCCAGCACCACCAGGATCACCAGCACCACCAACGGGATGATCAGCGCCCGGTCCCGCAACGCGGTGTCCTGCACGTCCAGCTGGGCCGCGGTCGGCCCGCCCACCACCGCGTCCGCGCCCGGCACCCCGTGCACCGCGGTGCGCAGGGCCCGCACCGCCTCGATCGCCGCCTCGCTGTCGGCCGCGTCCCGCAGGGTGGCGTTGACCTCCACCCGCCCGTCGACCACCTTCGGCAGCGCGGCCACCTCGGCCACCCCCGGCACCCCGCGGGCCGCCGACACCACCTGCTCCGCCGTCTTCTCCGCGGTGACGATGACCGCGGGCGAGCCGCTGCCACCTGGGAAGTGCCGCCCGAGCGCCTGCTGACCGGACACCGAGTCCACTGTGGACAGGAACACGTCGGTCTGGGCCACCCCGTCCGCCTTGAGCTGCGGCACGAACGCCACCCCGAACAGCAGCACCGCGGTGGTCAGCACCCAGGTCCAGCGCGGCCTGGCACCCACCAGCCCGGCCACCCTGCCCCAGATCCCGTCCTTGGCCGCCACCGGCTTCCGCGGCCAGAAAGCGCCGCGCCCCAGCAACATCAGCGCGGCGGGCAGGAAGGTCAGCGAGGCCAGGAGTGAGGTCCCGATGCCGATCGCGGCCACCGGCCCGAGCCCCTTGTTCGAGTTGAGGTCGCTGAACAGCAGGCACAGCATGCCCAGCACCACGGTGCCGGCCGAGGCGCAGATCGGCTCCAGCGAGGCCCGCCAGGCCCGCCGCATGGCCAGCCTCGGTCCCGCCTGCCGCAGCTCCTCCCGGTACCGCGCCACCAGCAGCAGCGCGTAGTCCGTGGACGCGCCGAAGACCAGGATGAACAGGATGCCCTGGCTCTGCCCGTTCAGCGTGAGCACCTCGTCCCTGGCCAGCCGGTAGACCACCGCCGCCGCGCCCAGCAGCGCCAGCCCGGCCGAGGCCAGCACCACCACCGGCAGCAGTGGACTCCGGTAGACCAGCACCAGGATCAGCGCCACCACCGCCGCGGTGACCCCGAGCAGCAGCCCGTCGATCCCGCCGAAGGTGGCCGCGAAGTCCCCGACGATCCCGGCCGGTCCGGTCACGTGCGCGTTGAGCCCCTCCGGCAGGCCGTCCCTGACCTTCTCCCGCAACACCTTGACCGTCTCACCGGCCCGGAACCCGTCGCTGCCGTCCACCGGCACCAGCGCCTGCGCCGCCTTGCCGTCCGGCGCGGGCACCACCGGCGAAGCCGGTCCCTTGAGCCCGTCCACAGTGGACACCCGCTGCACCGCGCGCGCGATCGCGTCCTGATCGGACGGTGTCAGCCCAGAGCCGCGCTCGAAGACCAGCACCGCGGGCAGCACATCGGCCTCGGTGAACCGCTTCTGCTCGTCCGCGGCCCTGGTCGCCTCGGCACTGGCAGGCAGGAAGGAGGCATTGTCATTGCGCTGTACCTGGGACAGTTTCCCCAGGTCAGGCCACCCGATCGCGCCCACCACGAGCCAGGCGAGCAGGGCGAGCGCGGGCAGCACAAGGCGAAGTCGGGACACCGGGAACCCCCTGGCGGCTGGGAGAGGAAACCCGATGATGCGCGCCGCTACCTACCAACAGACCATCCGAAGGTCGGATGACCGCGGTGTCCTGTCACACAGCCCTCAGGGCAGCGGGATGGGGGTGACCTGCCACCGGTTGTCCGCGTGCACGGTCGGCAGGTGCAGGGTGCCCCGCCCGCCGTCGGGCCGCAGGTAGCTGACCGTCAGCTGCATCCGCCCGCGCAACAGCTCCGCCTTGGTGCTGATCTCGCTCACCCCGGCCTCGGCGAAGCCGGACACGGTGGCCTGGGCGGCGTCCTCGGCCCCCTCGGCCAGCGAGACCACCTCGGCCAGCCGCTCCGAGTCGGCCGCGCGCAGCGCGTCGGTGACCCGCTCGGCCAGCTCCTGCACGCTCGCCGCGCCGCGCTCCGGCTGCGAGCTGATCATCATGATCACCGCGGTGATCCACACCGCGGCGAGGAGCACGATCCAGGTGCGCAGGCTGCGCACTGCCTTCAGCAACATGTCGTCACAGCCACTGGTTGCGGCGGAAGATGCGGTACAGGACCAGGCAGGCCACCAGGATCACCGACATGATGACCGGATAGCCGTAGGTCCACTTCAGCTCCGGCATGATGTCGAAGTTCATGCCGTAGATCCCGGCGATCATCGTCGGCACCGAGATGATGGCCACCCAGGCGCTGATCTTGCGCATGTCGTTGTTCTGCCGCAGCGTGATCTTGGCCAGCACCGCGTCGATCAGCGTGGTCAGCATCTCGTCGAAGGTGATGATCCGGTCGTGCACGGTCGTCAGGTGGTCGTCCACGTCCCGGAAGAAGGTGCGCACCTCGTCCGGCACCAGCGGGATGTAGCCCTCGGCCAGCCGCCGCAGCGGGGTGGCCAGCGGGCCCACCGCCCGGCGCAGCTCCATGACCTCGCGCTTCATCAGGTAGATCTGCTCGGGGTCCACCGCGCTGCGCGGGTCGAAGACCTCCACCTCCAGGGTGTCGATGTCGTCCTCGACCGCGCTGGTCACGTCCAGGTAGGTGTCCACCACGTGGTCGGCGATGGCGTGCAGCACCGCGGCCGGGCCGAGGGCGAGCTTCTCCTCGTCCTGCTCCAGCTCGGCGCGCAGCCCGGCCAGCGCCTGGTGCTTGCCGTGCCGGACCGTGATCACGAAGTTCCGGCCGACGAAGACCATCACCTCACCGGTCTCCACGATCTCGTTCGCCGTGGTCGGCGACTCGTGCGCGACGTAGCGCACCGTCTTGAGCACCATGAACAGGCTGTCGTCGTAGCGCTCCAGCTTGGGCCGCTGGTGCGCGTGCACCGCGTCCTCCACCGCCAGCTCGTGCAGCCCGAAGGTCTCCGCGATGCTCTGGATCTGCTGCTCGTCCGGCTCGTGCAGGCCGATCCAGACGAAGCCGGAGCCGCGCTTGCGGACCTCCTCCACCGCGCCGGTGTGGGTCCAGCGACCGGGCAGGCGCTTGCCGTCGACGTACACGCCGCAGTCCACCACGTAGGCAGACAGCGGCACCGGGATCTGCTGCGGCATGGCACTTCCGTTACGAGGAGCACGGCCGCGCAGGCCGAGCGTGGGCAGAACGGACATGGAAGGCTCCAGTCGAACGCGACGCGAACACGGGTGTGCCGCCAGAACCTGGCTGGGGCTCCGGCGCGATAGCGCGTCCCGACCGGTCGATGGGTCCTACCTCGTTGTAGCGAGCCCACCGGCGAGGACGCGGTCGGTACTGGGAGGGTTGCTGTCTGTACCCATCGCGTCTCACCTCCTCGGGGCCATGGCCGGAACGGTGGATTCGCTCACAGACCGGTTGTCGAGACTACCCGTACCCGGGCAAGACTGTCCTCCCCGGTCATGGTCGATCGGCCACCACCTTTGGGAGGCAGCGTGCAGTTCGGGCGGTACTTCGAGGAGTTCGAGGTCGGCGCGGTGTACAAGCACTGGCCGGGAAAGACGGTCACCGAGTACGACGACCACCTGTTCTGCCTGCTCACCATGAACCACCACCCCCTGCACATGGACGCGCACTACGCGGGGGAGACCACCGACTTCGGCAAGAACGTGGTGGTCGGCAACTACATCTACTCGCTGCTGCTGGGCATGTCGGTGGCCGACGTCTCCGGCAAGGCCATCGCCAACCTGGAGGTGGAGTCGCTGCGGCACGTCAAGCCGACCTTCCACGGCGACACCATCTACGGCGAGACCGAGGTGCTGGACAAGACCGAGTCCAAGTCCAAGGACGACCGCGGCGTGGTCTACGTGGAGACCAAGGGCTACAAGCAGGACGGCACCGTGGTCTGCGTGTTCCGGCGCAAGGTGATGGTGCCCAAGCGCTCCTACGGCGAGGCCCGCGGCGGCGAGCAGCCCGGCCGCCCCGAGCCGAAGGCCTGAGCGCGGTGAGCGCGCCTGCCGCCGAGAGGCTGCGCGAGTTCGCCGCGGCCCAGGCCGCGGCCTCCCCGCTGTACGAGTGCCTGAGCGCCGGTGCGGCCGGGGACGCCGAGGTGAGCGCCCTGGTCGGGGACGCCTCGCCGGAGCTGTTCCTGGCCGCGGCCCAGCGGGTGCTCTTCCGCGAGCCCTGGCACCCGCTGACCCGCTACTACTCCTCCCTCGGCGGCGCGGACGGCCCGGACGGCGAGCTGTGGCCGCTGTTCCGCGCCTTCGTGCTGGAGCGGGCCGAGGCGATCCGCCCGTTGCTGGCCGAGCGCTCGGTCCGGGAGGAGCTGGTCCGCCCGGCCGCGCTGCTCTACCCGGGCCTGGCCGTGGTGGCCAAGGAGGCGGGCAAGGCCCCGATCGGCCTGCTGGAGGCCGGCGCGGGGGCCGGGTTCCGGCTGGTGCCGGACCGCTACGGCTTCCGCTACGCGGTGGCCGGTGGTGGCCCGGACATCAGCCGGGGCAAGAAGACCGCCCGGCTGGTGCTGGACTGCCAGGTCACCGAGGCGGCGGCCAAGCCGGCCGACGGCTTCGGCAAGCAGGCCAAGCTGCCGGCCATCGCGGCCAGGATCGGCCTGGACGCCGATCCGGTGGACGTGGCCGACGAGGACGAGCTGACCTGGCTGGAGGCCTGCGTCTGGCCGGACCAGCCGCGCCGGTTGCGGCTGCTGCGGCTGGCCGCGGACGAGGTGGTCGCGGCCAAGCCGCCGCTGCGGCGGGCCGACCCGGTCACCGGACTGGCGGACGCGGCGGCCCGGATTCCGGCCGAGCACCCGCTGGTGGTGACAAGCTGCGGGCTGCTGGACGGGCGTCCGGCCGAGTTCGCGGCGGCCTGGCTGGACGCCTTGCGCACGCTCGCGAGTCACCGTCCACTGTGGTGGGTCAGCCAAGAGGGTTACCAGGCGTTTCCCGGCGAACCGCGCGACGGGGCGGCTCACCTGGCCGAGGCGGACCGAGTGCTGAGCGTGATCAACTGGACCGGCGGCGAGGTCCGGGTGCGCAGGCTGGCTACCGCCGATCGGCTGACCCGGGGACTCACCTGGCTCGGTCCGAACTAGGCCGGCACGGTCCCGGCCACGGCTCCGGCGGGGAGCGCTCCCCACTCGGCGAGCGCCTCCGCCAAACCGGGCGAAAGGGACCCTGCGCTGTGCAGTGCGTCGAAGATCACACCGTCGATCCAGGCCACCGCGGAGGCGTCGTCACCAGGCCGGATGAGGCCGGGTTCGGCGCGGACGGAGTAGTCGTGGATCTCGTAGATACCCGCCGGTGAGGGCCGGTCTACCGAACCGATCCAGCGATCGATCGTGCCGGTCAGGCCGGTCTCCTCGGACAACTCCCTGATCACGGCCCTGTGATCATCTTCGCCGGGGTCCACCCGGCCGCCGGGGATGGACCAGCAACCGGCCGAAGGGGGCCGGCCGCGGCGTATCAACAGAATGCGTCCGATCGGGTCGAAGACGACTGCGCCGACACAGCGGACGCGCTGGTCCTGGGCCTCCGGCATGAACACGGAGAGTAGTTCACCTGGGAAGGCCACGTGATCCGCTGCCCCAAGTGCGGTACAAATCTGCCATAGCGCGGCGGAGTGCGGTACAACGGTTCCGCAGGCGCCAACAAGGCCGTTAGCGGACGGGGTTGGTTTACATGAACTTGAAGAAGATCCTGATCTTCGCAGGTGTTGCTCTGGTTCTCTTCTTGCTCGTCACACAGCCAACACAAGCAGCCGACGGCGTCACCGGCATCCTCGGCACGCTTCGTGGCGCGGCTGAGTCGATCATCACCTTCGTCCGGTCGCTGTTCAACTAGCGGCCGGAGGTAGCCACACGTGTTCTCGCCTCGTGACTCCGACGAGTACCTGCTCGACACCGAGCGACGCGTCATCCGCGTGCGCCGGCACTGGGCCAGTCTGCTCTGGGACATCTTCGAGGCGATGGCGCTGCTCGCCGGAGCAGTGATGATCTCCTACCTGCTGCCACCGGACGCCTGGATCATCCAGAACCTCCTGTGGTACGCGGCGCTGGTCATCCTGCTCCGGTTCGCCTACATCGTCATCGACTGGTGGGTCGAGCGGCTGGTGATCACGGACAAGCGCTTCATGATCACCAGCGGCGTGTTCACCACCAAGGTGGCCATGATGCCGGTGACCAAGGTGACCGACCTGACCTTCGAGCGGACCATGACCGGGCGCATGCTCGGCTACGGCACGATCGTGGTCGAGTCGGCCGGTCAGATCCAGGCGCTCAACAAGATCGAGTACCTGCCGAAGCCGGAGCAGATCAACGACGCCATCTCCGAGCTGGTGTTCGGTGACAAGAAGGCCCAGGCCGAGCGCTTCACCATGATGAAGGCGAAGAAGCAAACGGCCGGTAAGAAGATCATCGGCTGAATGGTCCACACTCGTGGGTGTGCTCATCGACCTGCACGCCCACACGACCTCCTCCGACGGGACCGACACCCCGGCCGAGCTGATGGCCGCGGCATCGGCCGCCGGACTGCACGCGGTGGCGATCACCGACCACGACACGACGGCCGGCTGGGCCGAGGCTGAGCAGGCCCGCCCGGCCGGCCTTCGTGTGGTCAGGGGCGCGGAACTGTCCTGCATCGCGCCGGACGGCCGCGGCGGCAAGGTCACCGTGCACCTGCTGGCCTACCTGTTCGACCCGGCAGCGCCCGCGGTGGTGGCCGAGCAGACCCGGCTGCGCGCCGAGCGCCGCGCCCGGCTGCGCCTGATCGCCGAGCGGATGGCCGCCGACGGGCTGCCGGTGGACCCGGACGCGATGTTCGCCGGGCTCGCCCCCGACGCCTCGGTCGGCCGCCCGCACCTGGCCAGGGTGCTGGTCGCGGCCGGGCTGGTGGACACGGTGGACGAGGCGTTCGCCCGGTACCTGCGCGACGGCGGGGCCTACTACCTGCCGCGCACCGACACCCCGGTGGAGCGCGCGGTGCAGATGATCGCCGCGGCCGGTGGGGTGACCGTGTTCGCGCACCCCTTCGCCCGGCGGCGCGGCCCGGTGGTCACCGCCGAGGTGATCAGGGAGCTGGTGGGCCACGGGCTGACCGGGGTGGAGGTCGACCACCCCGACCACGAGCCCGCCGACCGGGATGAGCTGCGCGCGCTGGCTGAGGAGCAGAACCTGGTGGTGACCGGCTCCAGCGACTACCACGGCACCAACAAGACCGTCCGGCTCGGCGCGGAGAGCACCGCGCCGGAGCAGCTGGAGGCGCTGGTGTCGAAGGCGAGTGCGGTGCCCGTGCTCGGCTGAGTACGGTGAGTGGCGTGGCTCAGCTCGGACTGGAACTCGAAGGCATGCCGCGCAAGCTGGTGCGGGTGACGCCGGCGAAGCTGGCCACCTGGACCGGCTGCCCCCGGCGCTACCGGATGAACTACCTGGACCGCCCGGCGCCCGCGCGCGGCGGCGCCTGGGCGCACAACACCCTGGGCGCGGTGGTGCACAACGCGTTGCGCGCCTTCTTCGACCTGCCGGTGGCCAGGCGCACGCCGGAACAGGCCGAGTCGCTGGTGGTCAAGCACTGGAAGGGCGACGGCTTCGCCGACGGCGAGCAGGCCGGCGCCTACCGGGAGCGGGCCCGCGGCTGGGTGCACGAGTACGTGCGGAACCTGGACGTGACCATCGAGCCGGTCGGGCTGGAGCGCTGGGTGTCCACGCCGACCGGGACCATCGTGGCCGAGGGCAGGGTGGACCGGATCGACGAGCGGGACGGCGAGCTGGTCATCGTCGACTACAAGACCGGCAGGCACGCGCTGACCACCGACGACGCCAGGGGCTCGCAGGCGCTGGCGCTCTACGCGCTGGCCGCCGCCCGCACCCTGCGCCGTCCCTGCCACCTGGTCGAGCTGCACCACCTGCCCACCGGCGAGGTGGCCGCCTGGGAGCACACCGACGAGTCGCTGGCCCGGCAGGTCCGCCGCGCCGAGGAGGCCGCGCAGGAGCTGGCCGAGGCCGGGGAGCAGCTGGCCGCCGGTGGCGACCGGGACGCGCTGTTCCCGCCGGTGACCGGACGGCACTGCTCCTGGTGCGACTTCCGCAGGCACTGCCCGGAAGGCCAGGCGGCCGCACCGGAGCTCGAGCCGTGGGCGATGCTGGCGCCATGACCGGAGCATTGGACGAACGGCCCCGCCGGGTGCGGCTGGGCGCGGTGCTCCGCGGCCTCAGCGGCTCGGTGGCGGCCATGGTGGTGCTGCTGGCGGTCCTGGTGATCGGCGCGCAGGTCTTCGCCGCCACCGAGTCCTGGGCGGGGCCGGGCTGGGTCGCGGTCCTCGGGCACCTGCTGGCGGCGGTGGCCGCGGTGCTGTTGCAGTCCTACGCCGACCGGCGCACCGGGGCCGGGGCCTGGTGCGCCGGGATCGGCGTGTTCGTGGTGGCCGCGATCGCGCTGTGGCTGTGGTGGTGGAGCTAGCTCAGTCGCCCGGGTTCGCGGCGATGGTCCGCTTGACCCAGTCCGCGTAGGCGGGCGCGCTGCTGTAGAGGCCGGGTCCGTTCGCGCAGTCGCCCGGCCCGTCGCCGGGGCCTGAGGTGACGCCGACCAGCTCCCAGCGGCCGTGCTTCCCGCGCCGGATCTGCGGTCCGCCGGAGTCGCCGAAGCAGGCCATGGCCCGCGGCACCCGGCTCACCGTGCACAGCCGGGTGTCGCTCGCAAAGCCGGGTGCGCACTCGGTCCGCGCGCCGATCCGGGTGTCGAGCTGCTGGAGGCGTTCGGGGAACTTGGCCTTGAGCGGCTCGGCGTCGACCACGGTGCCGAAGCCGAGCAGCCGGGTCGGGGTGCCGGGTCTGCCGGGCTCGTCAGCGATCCGGATGGGCTGCTGCCGCACCGGGCGGTCCAGGCGGACCAGGGCGACGTCGTCCCGGTTGGGCTCGCCCTGCCGGTAGCCGGGGTGCGTCACCGAGAACTCGATCTCGCGCACCGAGCCTCCCGTGGAGCGGCGGGAGCTGCCGATCCGCACGGTCCCGTCCGGCTTGGCGCCCACCCCGGGGTCGAGGCAGTGGGCCGCGGTGAGCACCCAGCGCGGGTGCACCAGCGAGGCTCCGCACACCCCGTTGAGGTCCGTGCCGGGCAGCGAGATCGGGATCGAGGCCATGAACGGGTAGTGCCCCGCCGCCTTGGTGCCACCGACGATCGCGCCCGCAGTGCCCGCGGTCAGGGTGGCGCACACCGCGCCCACGGCCAGGACGACCGCGGCGCGGCGCACCGTGTTCCGGTTGAAGGTCATGGGTTCATCCTGTGTGTCCGGTCTTGTCCGCGCGATCCGGGCAGCACGCCGGTTCCTGGTGGGGCAGGCCCTACTACGCGTTGCAGGACAGGGCATCCCGCAGCTCCGCCAGGCCCTGGCCGCGGGAGCGGACCGGTTCGTAGCCGAGCTGGGCTCGTGCCTTGCGAGTGTCCACAGTGCACTCCAGGCCCGCGCGCCACAGGGTCAGGTAGTCCAGGGGCGGGCTGCCGGGCAGGCGCAGGGCGCGCCAGGCCGCCTCGCTGAGCGTGGTCAGGGTGTGCGCGCGGCGGTAGGAGACGGTGCGGGCGGGGGCGGTCAGGCCGTCGGCGGCGAGCAGGTCGGCGATGAAGTGGCGGTAGGCCACCGGATCCTGGTCGGTGACGAAGTAGGTCTCGCCGGGGCGGCCGTGCCGGGCGGCCAGCAGCAGCGCGTGCACCGCGTTGTCCACGTGCGTGGTGTCGGTCAGCTGGCTGCCGCCGCCGACCCAGCTGAACCGGCCCGCGCGCACCGCGGCCCACAGCCGGGGCAGCGCCGGATCACCCGCGCCCCACAGCAGTCTCGGCCGGACGATCACCGCGCCACGGGCCAGCGCGGCTGACTCGGCGCGGGCCTGGGCGGCGGCCACCGGCGAGGGCGAGTGCGGGCGGAGCGGGAGCTCTTCGGTGGCGTTGACCAGGGGGCGGCCGTGCTGGACGGCGGCGTCGGAGCTGAGCAGCACCAGGCGGGGGTGGCGGGGCAGGGCGGACCGGGTGGTCTGGAAGACGACCTCGGCGCTGCCCAGCGCGGCCAGGGCCGGGACCGGGGTGGCTCCCATGGCCCGCAGGCGGGCGGCGGCAGAGGCGGTGCGGGCGGGGGCGAGCACGGTGTGGCCCTCGGCCAGCAGCCGCCGGATCAGGCGAACGCCGACGAACCCGGTACCCCCGGTCACTGCCACCTGCACCCCGGTCGTCCCTCCCGAATGCCGGTCGCCCTCCCCGCGCCCGGCCGCTGCTGCCACGGTCGAGTCCCATCCAGACAGTGCCCGGCCTCCGTGACAACCGTGGGGTTTGCCGTTGTGGCAGAAGGAATTTCCGCGCTCCGGGACCAAGGACCTGACCTGCGGCCGAGGGGCTATCCGTTCGGTAAGTCCTTCGGCCCGGTGGCGACTCGAAAAACGAATGTGATCGGCATCACCAACGGCTGCTCACTAACATCGGCACAAAGCTGAGGGGACTGCATGCCGGAACGGACCGTGCTGGAACGCGGGGCGGAGCTCGCCGCGCTCGACGACCTGGTGCGCCGGGTGCGGGGCGGGGGTTCGGCGCTGGTCGTCCTGGACGGGCCCGCCGGCATCGGCAAGACCACCCTGCTGCGCTCGGTGCGGGCGCGGGCGGGCGAGGCCGGGCTGCCGGTGGTCAGTGGGGTGGGCAGCGAGCTGGAGCGGCAGTTCGGTTTCGGCGTGGTGCGGCAGCTGATCGAGCCCAGGCTGGCCGCGGCCGGGGCGGCGCGGCGGGCGGAGCTGTTCGCCGGACCGGCGCGGTTCGCCCGGCCGGTGCTGGAGGAGGCGCCGGGCCCGGTGGACGCGGTGCCGCCGGACGCGCTCGGCGCGGCGCTGCACGGGCTGTACTGGCTGCTGGCCGGGTTCGCCGACCACGGCCCGTTCCTGGTGGTGGTCGACGACGTGCACTGGGCCGACCTGTCCTCGCTGCGCTGGCTGGCCTACCTGGCCCGGCGGCTGGACGGGCTGCCGGTGGGCCTGCTGCTCGCGGTCCGGGAAGGCGAGACACCGGCCGATCCGCGTGCGGTGGAGGAGATCCTGGCCAGTCCGCTCTGCCAGGTGCTGCGGCCGGAGCCGTTGAGCGCGGTGGCCGTGGCCGACCTGGCGCGGGCGGAGCTGGGCGGGCCGGTGGCCGCCGAGTTCGCCGCCGCCTGCCTGGACTCCACCGGCGGGAACCCGTTGCTGCTGACCGAGTTGCTGCGCGGCCTGCGCGCGCACCGGGTCACCGGCGCGGCGGCGGAGGCCGGGCTGGTGCCGGAGTTCGGCGTGGCCGCGATCGCCTCCGGCGTGCTCGGGCGGCTGCGGCGCAGCCCACCGGAGACCGGCACGGTGGCCGAGGCGGTCGCGGTGCTCGGCCCGGCGGCCACGGCGGCTCAGGTGCAGCGGCTGACCGGGCTGGGCGCGGCCCAGGTCGAGGCGTGCGTGCGGCGGCTGGTCGCGCTGGGGCTGTTCGCGGTGGACGGGCCGCGGTTCGTGCACCCGATGGTGCGCGAGGTGGTCTACCGGGACCTGTCCGCGCAGGCCCGCTCGGCCTTGCACGAGCGGGTGGCCGAGCTGATGCAGGCGCGCGCGCCGGGGTTCGAGCGGGCCGGGCCGGACCAGGTGGCCGCGCACCTGCTGCCGGTGGCGCCCGCGGGCCAGGGCTGGCGGGTGGCGGCGCTGCGCTCGGCGGCCGCGCTGGCCAGGTCCAGGGGCGCGCCGGAGACCAGCGCCGCCTACCTGGCCAGGGCGATCGAGGAGGGACCGGCGGCCGGGCCGGAGCTGCACGCCGAGCTGGGCCGGGCGCAGCTGCACTTCGACGGGGTCGCCGCGGTGCGCTCGCTGACCACCGCGCACGAGCGCGGCGCGGCGGTGACCGTGGACCTGGCGCGGGCGCTGCTCACCGTCGGCCGCGGCGCGGAGGGCCTGTCGCTGATCACCGCGGCGGTCGCCCAGGCCGAGGGCACCAGCACGCACGGCTACCTGCAGAGCGAGCTGTACTTCCTGGCCTGGCAGCACGCGGCCACCGCGCCGATGATCACCGCCCGGCTGGCCGAGCCGACCGGTGACGCCGACTCCGGCCTGCTCGGCATGCGCGCCTGCCACGAGGTGTTCCGGCTCGGCGCACCCGAGGTGGCCCTGGCGCAGGCCCGGCGGGCGCTGGCCGGGCAGGCGCTCTACACCGAGCACTGGGGCCCGCACATGTCCGCGGTGATGACCCTGATCCGCTGCGACGACCTGGACCGGGCGGCCGCGGTGACCAGCGAGGCGGTCACGCACGCGCGGCGGCAGGGCTCGTTCCTGCGCTACGCGCTCTCCACCTGCCTGCGGGTGCAGGTCCGGCACCGGCAGGGCAGGCTGGACCTGGCGCTGGCCGACGCGGAGGAGTCCATCGGCGACCGCGATCCCGGCTGGCAGCCGCTGGCCGCGCACCGGTACGCGCACTACCTGGACGTGCTGCTCGCGCTGGACCGCACCGAGGACGCGCTGGAGCTGCTCTACCGGATGCGGCTGGACGGCGAGCTGCCGGAGCTGTGGCACTTCAACCACGTGCTGGACGTGCGCGGCAGGCTCCGGCTGGCCCTGGGCGACCTGGACGGCGCACTGGCCGACTTCACCGAGTGCGGCCGGCGGCTGGCCGCCTGGGGCGTGCGCAACCCCGCGGTGATCCCCTGGCGCGGCTACCAGGCCCTGGCCCTGCACGCCGCCGGGCGACAGGCCGAGGCGCTGCGCGCGATCGAGCCGGAACTGGCCGCGGCGCGTGAGTGGGGCCTGCCCTGGACGCTGGGCACGGTGCTGCGGCTGGCGGGCACGGTCACCGGCGGCCGTGCCGGGGAGGCGCTGCTGGCCGAGGCGCTGACCGTGGTCGAGCAGGCCGAGGTGGGCCTGGTGCACGCCGAGGTGCTGACCGAGCTGGGGCTGCTGCGCCATCGGCTGGGCGCGGAGCAGTCGGCCAGGGAGACGCTGCGCCGGGCGCTGGCCGTGGCCGAGCAGTGCGGGGCAACGGGGACTGGACGGCGCGCGCGGGCCGGTCTGCGCGCGGCGGGCGGGCGGGAACGGCGGGCCGAGCACACCGGTCCGGCCGCGCTCACCGGGACCGAGCGGCGGGTGGCGGCGCTGGCGGCGGAGGGGCGGTCGAACCCGCAGATCGCGGCGGAGCTGACGGTCGGGGTGCGCACGGTGGAGATGCACCTGACCAACGCGTATCGCAAGTTAGGGGTGTCCGGGCGAGCGGAGCTGACGGCGGCGCTTGGGCGCTAGCCGACGCGGACCGGGGCGGCTGGCGGCGCACCGCCGCTGTGCCGTCAGGGCAGCACGAGCAGCCGCAGCAGCCGTTCCGTCTCCGCCGCCGGGTCCGTGGTCAGGCCGGTGTGCACCGGGCCGGGCTGCACCACCGTGCTCTTCGGCGCGGTCAGCCAGCGGAACCGCTGCCCCAGCCCCTGCCCGGCCGCCGGGCCCACCGCCGGGTCCGCGCACACCCCGGCCACCGAGCGCAGCACCGAGGTGATCGCCTCGGGGTCCGCGCTGGGATCCAGGGCGCGCAGCCGGTCGTGGTCCAGGTGGACCAGGGAGCCCAGGTAGTCCAGGCGGTGGCAGTAGACCAGCACGCCCGCGTTGATCGCCTCGCCGCGCTCGACCCTCGGGACCACGCGCAGCACGGCGTACTCGAACGGATAGCGCCGCCCGGTCATGTCGCGTCTCCCGGCAGGTGCTTGAGCCACTCGGGCCGGTTGCGGCCCCGTTCCGGGACCACCCGGTCGTTTCCCCGGTTCAGCGCCGCTTCCACCAGGCCTGGTAGCCAAGCCTCACGGGCCGCGATGCGTCCGGTGAGCGCGGCCACGTAGGCCTCGCGCACGATGCCGGTGCTCAGGAAGCCGGGTTCGTCCTCGAGCCAGTCGTCGGGGACCTTGGCCAGCACCTCGGTCAGCAGCTCCTCGGTGACCAGCGGGGCCAGCGCGGCGTCCGCGGCCGCCACCTCGGGGCCGAAGCCGATCAGCAGGTGGTCGGCGGCGTTGTACGGGCGGCCCGCCCAGTCCCTGGCGCCGGGCCAGTTGTGGTGGAAGATCAGCGTCGCGCCGTGGTCGATCAGCTGCGGTTCTCCGTGCCAGTACAGCATGTTCGGGTTGCGCCAGGACCGGTCCACGTTGCCGGTGAGCGCGTCGAACCACAGCACCCGCCCGGCGAACTCCGGCTCGGCGGTGAACGCGCCGGGGTCGAAGTCCAGCGCGCCCGGCAGGAAGTCCATGCCCAGGTTCAGGCCGTGGCTGGCCCGCAGCAGCTCCTGGACCTCCTCGTCCGGCTCGCTCGGCGCCATCGCCTTGTCCACCTGCGCGGTCACCAGCTCCGGCACCGGCAGGCCCAGCGCCCGCGCCAGCTCCCCGACCACCACCTCGGCGACCAGCGTCTTGCGGCCCTGGCCGGCGCCGCGGAACTTCACCACGTAGGTGCCCAGGTCGTCGGCCTCCATCAGGCCGGGCAGCGAACCACCCTCCCGCAGCGGGGTGACGTATCGGGTCGCGGTGACGTGGCGGAGCACGCCCGCGACTCTAGGCGAGCCAGGCCCGCCAGGTGGGGAGCAGGGTGGCCAGCAGGGCTTCCGGGTTCTCCGTGTTGGCCGAGTGGGCCGCGTCGGCGACCACCGCGAAGTCGGCGTCCAGCCGGTCGGCCATGTCCCGCTGGGTGGCCACCGACCAGGCGTCGTCGTGCTCCCCGCAGACCACCAGCGCCGGGGTGCCCGCGGTGCGCAGCGCCGCCGCCAGCCGCCCGACCAGGTCCGGTTCCCGGCGCAGGCCCTCGGCCATGCCGAGCAGCCCGGCCGCGCTGGAACCCAGGAACCGGGCGCGCAGCAGCTCCTTCAGCGTTTCCGGGGTCTGCTCCCAGTTCGGCGAGGCCGCGTCCCGCGCCTCGCGCAGCTGCTGGGCCGCCGGCACGCCGCCGGAGCGCAGCAGCGGCTCGCCGGCCTCCAGCGCGCGGCGGCGCTCACCCTCGGGCAGTTCGTTCGGGCCGGAGGACAACAGGGTCAGCCCGTCCACCCGCACACCGGAGAGCAGCGCGCCACGGGCGACCAGGCCGCCGTAGGAATGGCCGAGCAGCAGCACCTTGCGCCCGCCCGCGCCCAGCTGGGTGATCAGCTTCGCGATCACCGCGCCGAGCGCGGCAGGCAGATAGGCCTGCGGGTCGTCCGGGCCCGGCGACTGGTACTGGCCGGGCAGGTCGATGGCGTGCACCGCGAACCCGGCGTCGGCCAACGGGTCCAGCAGCGGCGCGAAGTCCTCTTTGGACCCGGTGTAGCCCGGCACCAGCACCGCGGTCGCACCGCGGTCGGCGTCGGCCGCCGGGACCGCGTGCAGCGCGGCGATCGGCCCGTAGTCGCCCTGCAGGTCGACCCGGCGCGCTCGGTGTGGGCTGAGCTGGGAGTACGGCAACACGCTCACGTGCTGAGTCTGCCTCACCACAGCCAGGAAAGCGCGAGAAGCTAGCGCAACGCCACCAGCGTGCCGCCCCGCTGTTCCACCAGCACCGGACCGGAGCTGGACAAGGTCACCAGCCCGCGGTAACCGCGCCGGTCCACCGGGATCCGGCCGAGCACCTTGCCGGTGTTGGGGTCGGCCACGGTGAGCCCGGCCGGGGTCGGCACCACCAGCCTGCCCGCGAACAGCGTGCCGGGGCCGAGCGTGTCCTCCATCGTCCACAGTGGAGCGGTGGTGGCCGAGGCCAGCGCGATGGTGCGGGACCCGGTCCACCAGTAGATGACCGCGGGCGAGGTGGTGGCCGGTTCGCCGGTCGGACAGGTCGAGGTGGCGGCGAAGGTCAACGGGGTGGCCGAGCCGTCCGCGCAGCGCGCGCTGAGCACCGTGGTGGTCGGCACCACGCCACCGTCCGGATCACCCTGGAGGTCACTGGCCGGCAGGTCCAACGGCTGCTCGGAGACCGGGGCCCCGTTGCCGTCGTAGATGGCCAGCCGCGCCGGGTCGGGCAGCACCGCGGCCACCCGGTCCGGCCCGAGCGCGACCACCCTGGCCCCGGACCCGTTGAGCACCACGCTCACCGAGACCTCGGGCTTGTCCCAGTCCTTCGGGTTCGGCTTGAACACGCTGAGCCGGTCACCGGGGTCGTCCGGGCAGCGCTCGATCACCGCGACCCGGTTCGGCGCCACCGCCACCGAACCGAACGTGCACCCGGTCCTGGGCTGCTTGCCGGGCTGGATCATGGCCCTGACCTGGCCGTACTCCTGGGTCTTGACCAGATCGGAGCGCCAGCCCTCCAGGTAGGTCTTGCCGGTGGTGGTCAGGTGCACCCCGTCGAAGAGCAGCCGGGTGCCCGCCTCGGCGTCGCCGTTGCGCTGCGCGCCCCGCTTGCCGGTGGCCGGGTCCAGCGCGGTCACCTCGCTGCAGGTGTCCCCGCGCTGGTAGACCGCGAGGATCTGCCCGAACGCGGGCGCCACCGTGCACAACGGCAGATCCCGCTGGTACCGCCACTTCTCCTGCCCACTGAGCGGATCCCGCCCGAGCACCGCCCCGTCCTCCGCGGTCACCACCACCTGAGCGGTGGCCACCACGGTCTGGGTCGCCGGACTCGGCGCCCGCCAGACCTCGCCGAGGGTGGGCGGCGGGGTGGTGGGGGCGTCGAGGAAGGGGAGCGGCTGGCTGGCGGTCTGGGAGACGGTGGCGCGGGCGTCGCTGAAGGCCCAGATCACGGTGGCGGAGACGAGCACGGCGACGGTGACCAGGACGGCGGCGATGAGGTCCCAGCGGGTGGTGAAGGAGCGGGGCTGGGGTGGGGTGGGGGTGGGGGTGGGGGGCGAGGGGCGCGGCGGCTTCCGGGGCGGTTGCGTCCGGGGACGCGGCGGCTTCGGGGGCCTGGCTCGGCGGCTCGGCGGTGTCCTGGGCCGCGGGAGTGCCGGAGGCCTCGCTCGACGTGGCGTCACGGGGCGCGCTCTGCGCCGCGGCGGTGCCGGGGGCCTCGCTCGGCGGAGCGGCCGCGGCCTGCGGGGTGGCAGCGCTGGGAGCCTCGCTCGGCGGGGCGGTGGCCTGGTCCGGGGCCTCGGCGGCGCTGGGCGGCTCGCTCTGGGGCTTGGCCGGGACCGCCGGGGTGGCGGCGCTTGGCGTGTCGTCCCGGGGTTCGGCGGGGGCCGGGGTCGCGGCGGCGCTGGGCGGCTTTGCGGGGCTGGGCTGCTCGGCGGCGCTGGTGGGGTCCTCGGGCGCGGCGTTCTGCTCGGGCGGCACGGGGACCACCGTAGCCTCCTCGGCTGCTCGGGTACGCGGAACGGCCCTCCCCGACGGGAAGGGCCGTTCCTGGTGGCGTGCTTACTCGGCCGGGGTCTCGCCGGTCCGGCGGCGGCGCCGCCTGCGGGCGGGGGCCTCGGCGTCGGCCGGGGCCTCGGCCGGGAGTTCCGGGGCGGCGAAGGTGACCGCGGTGCTGGCCTTGGTCGCCTTCGGCTTCCTGGGGGCCTTGGGCTCGGCGGGGGCCTCTGCCGGAGCCTCGACCGGGGCCTGGACCTCGACCGGGGCCGGGGTCTCGGTCACGGAGTCGGCCTTGGGCTCGGTCTTGGCGCGGGACCTGGTGCGGGTGCGGGTCCGCGTCTTGGTCTCCGCGGCCTCCGGTGTGTCGGTGGTCTCGGCGGGGGTGGCCTCGCCTTCGACGTTCTGACCGCCGCGGGTGCGCCTGCGGCTGCGGCTCTTGGTGGCCGGGCGGGCGCCCGGGTCATCCGACTCAGGCTTGTCCGGGCTGCCGCCGGCCGGCTTGTCACTGCCCGCGGCCCTGCCGGTGCGCTTGCGGCCGCGGCCGCGCTTGGGCGCGTCCTCTTCCAGGTGCTCGGCGTCCAGGCCGGCCCTGGTCCGCTGGGACAGTGGCAGCCTGCCCGTCGACTTGGGGTCGATGTTCAGGTCGGTGAACAGGTGCTCGGAGGTGGAGTAGGTCTCCACCGGCTCCGGCTTGCCGAGGCCGAGGGTGTCGCTGATCATCTTCCAGCGCGCCTCCTCGTCCCAGTCGACCAGCGTAACCGCGACGCCGGTGCGGCCGGCCCGGCCGGTGCGGCCGATCCGGTGCACGTAGGCCTTCTCGTCCTCGGGGCACTGGTAGTTGATCACGTGCGTGATCCCGCCGACGTCGATGCCGCGCGCGGCCACGTCGGTGCAGACCAGCACGTCCACCTTGCCGCTGCGGAAGGCCCGCAGCGCCTGCTCCCGCGCACCCTGGCCCAGGTCGCCGTGCACCGGGGCGACCGCGAAACCGCGTTCGGCCAGGTCGTCGGCGAGCTTCTGGGCGGTGCGCTTGGTCCGGGTGAAGATCATGGTCAGGCCGCGGTCGGTGGCCTGGAGCACCCGGGCGACGACCTCGATCTTGTCCAGCGAGTGCGCCCGGTAGGCGAACTGCTCGGTCAGCTCGTGCGTCTGCCCGGCGTCGACCTCCTCGGCCCTGATGTGCGTGGGCTGGGTGAGGAAGGTCCTGGCCAGGGTGATGATCGGGCCCGGCATGGTGGCCGAGAACAGCATGGTCTGCCGCTGGTCGGGGACCATCCGCAGGATCCGCTCGATGTCGGGCAGGAAGCCCAGGTCGAGCATCTCGTCGGCCTCGTCCAGCACCAGGGCGCGGACCTTGCCGAGCACCAGGTCCCGGCGCTCGGCCAGGTCGAGCAGGCGGCCGGGGGTGCCGACCACCACGTCGATGCCCTTGCGCAGCGCCGCCACCTGCGGCTCGTACGGGCGGCCGCCGTAGACGTCGAGCACCCGGACGCCCAGGTGCTTGCCCGCGTCCTTGAGGTCCTGGGTGACCTGGAGGCACAACTCGCGGGTGGGCACCACGACCAGCACCTGCGGGGTGCCGTCGCCCGGCAGGGTGAGCCGGTGCAGCAGCGGCACGCCGAAGCCCAGCGTCTTGCCGGTGCCGGTGCGCGCCTGGCCGATGAGATCCTCACCACGCAGGGCCAGCGGCAGGGTCAGTTCCTGGATCGCGAAGGTCCGCTCGATGCCGGCCTCGGCCAGCGCGCGGACGATGCGCTCGTCCACGCCGAGCTCGGCGAAGGTGGGCGCGTCCGGCGTGACCGGGGCGTCTCCGCGGAGCGGGTGGGAGGTGTTGTCCTCCTCGGGCAGGCCGGCCTCGCTGTGATCAAGTTCGCGTAGGTCGGCGGTGTTGTTGTCGAAGGTCAGCGTGATCGCCTCTCTCATACCAGCACGTACAGCCAGCGTTTGCGCTCGACCGGGCCGGGCGGTGACCAGGGTCGGTCACTCTTGCCAGCGGCACGGGAGGGCGAGGCGTACGCGCACCTTTCCGTTGGGCGACTGCTGTCGCCGTCATCACGTGGCCCCGCGCCGCGCAGTGTCCTCATCGTTCTTCTCGGCAGCGCGCACAGGGCGTCCGGAGGCATTCTAGCCGCTGGAACGCTTCTCCAGGGGGTGTCGTGGCCGGATACGCTCTCCCGCATGACCGAGACGGGCAGTGCCGACGCCGGCATCGTCGATCTACTGGGTGTGCTGGCCTACGGCGAGCTGTCGGCCTTCGACCGGCTGGCCGAGGACGCGCGGACCGCCCCAACCCTGTCCGGCCGGGCCGCGCTGGCGACCATGGCCGCCGCCGAGATCGGCCACTACCGGCTGCTGGAGCAGCACCTCGCGCTGCGCGGGGTGGCCGTGGAGACGGCGATGACCCCGTTCGTGGCCCCCTTCGACGCCTTCCACGCCTCCACCGCCCCGCACAACTGGCTGGAGTCCCTGGTCAAGGCCTATGTCGGCGACGGACTGGCGGCCGACTTCTACCGCGAGATCGCGGGCTGGCTGGAGTCGCCGAGCAAGGAGCTCGTGCTGGAGGTGCTCACCGACACCGGCTACTCCGCCTTCGCCGAGCGCGAGGTGCAGGCTGCCTGCGCGGCCGACCGCAAGGTGCGCGACCGGCTCGCGCTGTGGGGCCGCCGCCTGCTCGGCGAGGCGCTCACCCAGGCCCAGTACGTGGTGGCCGAGCGGGACGCGCTGGCCGAGCTGCTGGTGCGCGCCTCCGGCGACCTGTCCGGGATCGCGGCGCTGTTCAAGCGGTTGCAGAGCGGCCACTCGCAGCGGATGACCGCGCTCGGCCTGGGCTGACGCGCGATCGTGTTCGCCGAGGGCGGAGCGGGCGGTCCCCGCACGCCAGGCGGACGCGACTAGGCTGACGATCAGTACGAATACTCTGAGCACACGGAGGTCGGTGTGGAGGTCAAGATCGGCGTCGCGGACAGCCCGCGGGAGCTCGTCGTCTCGAGCGCGCTGTCGCAGGACGAGGTCGAGGCCGTGGTCTCCGAGGCGCTGCGCGACACCAAGGGCCTGCTGAGCCTGGTGGACGACAAGGGCAAGCGGTACGTGGTGCCCTCCGCGAGGGTCGCCTACGTGGAGATCGGCGTCTCCGACGGCCGCCGGGTGGGCTTCGCCGTCGGTAGCTGAGGCCAGGCAGAACAGCGAACGGCCCGGTGACCGTGAACTCGGTCACCGGGCCGCGCTGCGTCTCGGCTCCTACTCCGCCGGCGGGACCTTGTTCAGGTCGTCCACCTCGAACGGCGGGCGGCCCAGGCCGGTGATCCGGTAGCGGCCCCAGGGGTCGGGGTCGGACAGGCCGCCCTCGGCCTCGCCTGCCGGGGTGCGCAGGGTGGCGGCCGGGCGGCGCTGCTGCACCAGCTCGGTCAGCTCGGTGTGCGCGGCGATCCGGCCGTACCAGTGGTAGCGGCCGTCGATCGGCTCGAAGTGCCCGCGCAGGCGCACCTCCACCGGCAGCTCCGCGCCCTCCACCAGCAGGGTGGCCGCGCCCTGGTAGCCCTCTTCCTCGTGCTCGTGGTCGTGCTCGCTCATGAGGTCTCCCGCTGCTCGGTCTCGCCGTCCCCGCGCACGATCCGCAGCTGGGCGGCGGGCAGGTCGAAGTCCAGCGGCATGTCGGGATCGATGATCACGCCGCCCATCCTGGTGAAGCCGTCGATGGCGTGCCAGACGATGTTGACCAGGTAGTCGCGCAGGTTCTCCCGGCTCATGGTCTGGCGTTCCAGCCACCAGTCACCGGCCTTCTCCACCGCGCCGACCACGGCGAAGGCGTACGGCTCGGCCGCGCCGGAGTCCAGGCCGAGCAGGCGCATGTACTCGCCGAGCAGCCGGGCCAGCCGGGAGGCGATCATCGCCTCGGTGCGGCTGGCCGGGTCCGCGTCGACCGGGCGGTCGGCGAAGGAGCGGCGGGTCATGAAGCGGTACAGCTCGGGGCGTTCCTCGATGGTGCTCAGGTAGGCGTCCACCACCGCGGCGATCCGCTCGCGCGGGCTGCCCCTGCGCTCGATCGCGGGCACGATCCGCTCCATCAGCAGATCGGTGGCCCGCGCGCCGACCGCGAGGTAGAGGTCGGCCTTGTCCGAGAAGTGCCGGTAGATCACCGGCTTGGTGACCCCGGCCTCGGCCGCGATCTCGTCCATGCCCACGTCAGGGCCGTGGGCGGCGAGCGCCCTGATGGTCGCCTCCACGAACTCCGCGCGGCGCACGCTGCGGTGTTCCTTCCAGCGCTCGCGCCGGGCGTCGCCCCGTTTGCTCGGTTGGCCCTTGACAGAATCCGCCATACACGGGACGTTACCACTGGTAGCTGTTACTTCGGGTAACACTTCATCCAGTAGGAGGGTGACGACGCCATGAGCCGGAGCTTGCAGGTGCCGGACCGGGAGAAGACCGCCGAGCGGTTGCTCAACTCATCCGCGAAGAACTCCTACGACCCGGACGTCGACATCGACTGGGACGCCCCGCTGGCCGAGGACAAGTTCTTCGTGCCGGAGCACCGGGTCTCGCTCTACGGCACCCCGCTGTGGGAGCGGATGAGCAGGCAGCAGCGGATCGAGCTGTCCAAGCACGAGGTCGGCTGCGTGGCCAGCGTCGGGATCTGGTTCGAGGTGATCCTGATGGAGCTGCTGGTCCGGCACGTCTACCACCTGGACCCCAAGCAGCGGCACGTGCAGTACGCGCTGACCGAGATCGCCGACGAGTGCCGCCACTCGATCATGTTCGCCCGGCTGGTGGAGAAGCTGGACGTGCCGGCCTACGGCCCGCAGCGGCTGCCGCACGCGCTGGGCAACCTGATGAAGACCATCGGCCGCGGCCCGTCCATGTTCGCCAGCATCCTGATCGCCGAGGAGATCCTGGACCGCCTGCAGCGCGAGTCCACCGCGGACGATTCCGTGCAGCCGCTGGTGCGCATGGTCAACCGCATCCACGTGCTGGAGGAGGCCCGGCACGTGCGCTACGCCCGCGAGGAGCTGCTGCGCTCGATGCAGACGTGTTCCGGCGCCGCGCTGCGCTACCACCGCTTCGTCACCGCGCGGGCCGCCTTCGTGGTCTCCCGCTCGCTGGTGCACCCGGAGGTCTACCGCCAGGTCGGGCTGGACCCGAAGGAGGCCCGCCGGGCCGCGCTGGGCAACCCGCACTTCCGGGAGACGATGGGCTGGGCCGGGGAGCGGATCGTCAGCTTCCTGGACGAGGCCGGACTGATCGGCAACCCCGGCCGCAAGCTGTGGCAGGCCTCCGGATTCCTCGGGAAGTGAGTGAGATGGGCGTGTTCACCTTCACCACCCGCGACGGCGCCTGCCTTGCCGTCGAGGAGCAGGGGCGCGCGGATGCCCCCGTCACGGTCGTCCTGGTGCACGGCTGGACCCTGGACCGGCAGAGCTGGCGGCGGGTCGCGCACGCGCTGCCCGGCCGGTGCGGGGACATCCGCGTGCTCCGCTACGACCTGCGCGGCCACGGCCAGTCCGATCAGGCCAAGCCCGGCGGCACCACCATCGAGCAGCTCGCCGACGACCTGGCCGAGGTGCTCACCGAGCTGGTCCCGCACGGCACCGTGGTGCTCGCCGGGCACTCGATGGGCGGCATGACCACGATGGCGCTGGCGCAGCGGCACCCTGAGCTCTTCGCCGAGCGGGTCGCCGCGGTCGCGCTGGTGGCCACCGCCTGCGGCGGGCTCAGCGGCAGCACCCTGGGCCTGCCCGCGCCGCTGGGCCGCACCGTCATCCGCGGCCAGAGCGCGTTCGGGAAAGCCCTGGTCAAGCGCAGGGTGCGGCGGCTGAGCAAGTACCCGACGCCTCTGCGGCCCGCGATGCGCTGGATGCTGTTCGGGCGGCAGCCGGAGAAGATCGACGTGCGGGAGACCACCGCGGTGATCGCCGGCACCAGCCCGCTGACGCTGACCGGCTACCTGGACGACCTCTTCCTGCACGAGCGGCGGGAGGCGCTGGCCGCGTTCCGCCGGCTGCCGGTGGTGGTGCTGGCCGGCAGCAACGACCGGCTGACCCCGCAGCGCTGCGCCGAGGTGATCGCGCGCGAGCTGCCGCAGGCCGAGCTGATCGTCTTCCCCGGCGCTGGGCACATGCTGCCGCTGGAACGGTCGGTGCAGGTCACCGAGCGGATCGCGCGACTGGTCAACGTGGTCAGCGAGGTCCACGCACAGGTGTGATCACGGCGCGCGCCGAGCACATCGGCGCGCGCCGTGCCGTCTCAGTGCTGGAGCGGGAAGCCGCCGCCGATGCCCTTCCAGGCCAGCGTGTACATCAGGCCGATGGCCTCGTCCTTGGGGATCGCCCGCTCGCCGTCCAGCCAGTACCGCGCGGTCACCTGGCTGAGCCCGACCAGGCCCACCGCGACCAGTTTCGCCTGGTCGGCGGTGAGGCCGGCGTCGGCCACCACCACCTCGGCGATGATGTCGATGCAGGAGGCGGTCGCCCGGTCCACCGCGTCCTGCACGGCGGGCTCGCGGCGCAGGTCGGACTCGAAGACCAGCCGGAACGCCTGGCCCTCGCCGTCGACGAACTCGAAGTAGGCGGCCACCGCGGCGTGCACGCGCAGCTTGTTGTCCGTGGTCGACTCGATCGCGCCGCGGACCCGCTGCACCAGCGCGTCGGTGTGCGTCTCCAGCAGCGCCAGGTACAGCTCCAGCTTGCCGGGGAAGTGCTGGTAGAGCACTGGCTTGCTGACCCCGGCGCGCTCGGCGATCTCGTCCATGGCCGCGGCGTGGTAGCCGTTGGCCACGAAGACGTCCTGGGCGGCGGCCAGCAACTGGGCGCGTCGCGCGGTACGCGGCAGTCGTACGCCGCGCACGACCTGGTCGGTGCCCGGTTGCGCCGTGTCGGTCATGCTGCCCTCCACACCCTGGTGCTCGTTCGAAGGGAAACCTTACTCGCAAGTAGTCCCCGGTTGGGCATGCCTTTCCCACTCAGGCGGATCTCAGGTCCGTGACGCATCCTGGTCTGATGACCAAACCGTCCTTGACGACGGCCGGTGGCGCGGTACGGGCGACTCTCGGCCGCGCTCCGCTGTCCACTACCCAGCTGCCGGAGCCCGACTTCAGCCGAAAGCCCTGGCCAGGGCAGGTGCGCACGGCGGGCGGGGTGAGCCTGCACGTGCGCGAGACGCCGGGTCCCGCCGAGGAGACCGCGGTCTACATCCACGGCCTCGGCGGCTCCTCCACCAACTGGACCGATCTGTCCGATCTTCTGTCCGGCCGGATGAACGGCCTCGCGCCGGACGCGCCGGGTTTCGGCCGCACCGAGCCGCTGGACGGCCACGACTACTCGGTCCGCTCCACCGCGGCCCTGATGACCAGGTTCATCGAGGGCCTGGACCGCGGCCCGGTGCACCTGTTCGGCAACTCCCTCGGCGGCGTGGTCTCGCTGCTGGTCGCGGCGGGCCGCCCGGACCTGGTGCGCACGCTGACCCTGGTCTCCCCGGCCGTGCCGGACCTGCGGCCGGACCCGCGCAGGCTCTCCGACCCGAGGTTCGTGCTGGCCATGCTGCCCCTGGTCGGCCGCAGGGTGCGCAGGCAGCTGGCCGAGGTCACGCCGAGGCAGCGGGCCGAGCAGCTGGTCCGGCTGTGCTTCGCCCAGCCCGAGCTGGTGCCGGAGCACCGGATGGCCGAGGCCGAGGCGGAGTACCTGGAACGCCGGGACATGCGCTGGGCCGGGGAGGCGCTGGGCCGGACCACGATGGGCCTGCTGCGCAGCTGGCTGGAGTTCAGCCAGGGCTCGCTGTGGCGGCTGCTGCCGAAGGTGACCACGCCCACGCTGGTGATCTGGGGCGATGAGGACCGGCTGGTCAGCGTGCGCAAGGCGCCGCGCACGGTCCGGCTGCTGCCCCGCGCCCGGCTGCTGGTGCTGCCGCGCACCGGGCACGTGGCGCAGATGGAGAAGCCGCTGACCGTGGCGCGGGCCAGCCTGGGCATGATGGAAGCCGTGGACCGCGGGGAGTGGTGATGGTCGAGCTGGAGCTGACCGCGTTGCAGAGCGCGGGCCTCAACGGGCATTCCGTTGCGCAAGTGCAAGAGCTGGTCGAGGGTGACCTGCGGCTGTGCGAGGACGGCCGGGAGCTCTACGCCGAGCAGGACTTCCCGGTGGTCAAGCTGGCCGGCGCGCTGCGGCACTGGCTGGCCACCCCGGTGGCGAACCGGCCGAGCTTCAGCTTCGACGACGACTCCTTCGAGCAGCCCGAAGGCGTGCTGCTGATCGACCGGGTGCCCGCGGGCTGGCGGTTCGGCTCGGTGTTCGCCCCCGGAGCTTGGAGCGGACCGGTCTCCGACGCCGAGGCCGACCAGGTGGTGCTGGCCTACCTCGGCACGCTGCGCCTGGAGTTCTCCCAGCTGCTGGGCCGCGAGCTGGACGGTTACCTGTGACCGGCACCCGTCCGTGCGGGTGTGGTGAGTACCGGCTCGGGCCGCCGGGTGTGGCAATCTGGGGAGCGTGGCCCGGACGACGCAAGGACCCCGTGACGCCGTGACCCGGCGTGGTGGCAGCTCCGACGACGGGCGGTACCAGCGTGGCCAGCGCCGCACCGGCGGCGAGCCGCTGGCCGCCTCCTGGCGCCCCGACCCCGCCCAACAGGACACCCCGCCGCCCCAGCGCAAGAAGAGCGGGATCCTGGGCACCTACGGCTGGCGGCTCTACGCGGTGCCGGTGCTGGTGGTGCTCACCGTGCTGGCCCTGATGAACGTCAACGACCCGGCTCCGAACAACGCGGCCCAGCCGAAGGAGACCATCCCGACCGGTCCCGCGGGCGAGGAGCCGGAGCCGCAGATCATGGGCGAGGCCCCCTCCGGCAAGCTCACCGCGAACATCCCCAGCGCGGAGCTGCCGGGGATGAAGGAGTACAAGGACAAGGGCAGCGGCACCTGGAACGTGCTGCGCGGCACGACACCGGTCTTCGGCAAGGGCGGGAAGCTGTACAAGTACACCGTCGAGATCGAGAACGGCATCGACGCCTCCACCTACGGCGGCGACGACGCCTTCGCCAAGACCGTGGACGGCACCCTGCAGGACGAGCGCAGCTGGATCGGCGGCGGCAACGTCCGCCTCCAGCGGGTCGACTCCGGCAACGCCGACATCAGGATCAGCCTGACCACCTCCGACACCGCGCGCCGCCCCGACTACTGCAACTTCTCCATCAAGTACGAGGCCTCCTGCTGGAACAGCGGCAAGAAACGCCTGGTGATCAACCTGGCCCGGTGGCGCTACGGCGCGGTCGCCTTCGAGAGCGACTTCCTGCTCTACCGCCAGTACGCGATCAACCACGAGATCGGGCACGCCTTCGGCCAGCGGCACAAGCCGTGCGCGGAGAACGGCGCGCTGGCCCCGGTGATGATGCAGCAGTCCTTCGGCACCGCCAACGACTACGTGTGGGAGCTGAACCAGGTGGACGGCGGCGACAAGAACGCGGTGCCGAAGGACGGCAAGGTCTGCCGCCCCAACCCCTGGCCGGTCACCTGAGCGAGCACCGGCACTCGGGTGGAGTTCGTGTCCACCCACTGGGATGACGTCCCAGGCTGGAAGAAGTGGTGTATCCAGGTCGTTGCACCCGAAGGAGGCCGGAACCCGGGCCCCCGTGCACCGGACTAGGAGGAGCGCCCATGTCGGGCTCGACGTTGCCGCCCCTGGTGGAGCCAGCCGCGGAGCTGACCAAGGAAGAGGTCGCCCGCTACAGCCGCCACCTGATCATTCCGGATGTCGGGGTGGACGGGCAGAAACGCCTCAAGAACGCCAAGGTGCTGGTGGTCGGCGCCGGTGGGCTCGGTAGCCCCGCGCTGATGTACCTGGCCGCGGCGGGTGTCGGCACGCTGGGCATCGTCGAGTTCGACGTGGTGGACGAGTCCAACCTGCAGCGCCAGATCATCCACGGGCAGTCCGACATCGACCGGCCCAAGGCCGAGTCGGCGCGGGACGCGATCGCGGAGCTGAACCCGTTCGTCAAGGTCAACCTGCACCAGCTGCGGCTGGAGTCCGGCAACGTGCTCGACGTCTTCCGCGACTACGACCTGATCCTGGACGGCACCGACAACTTCGCCACCCGCTACCTGGTCAACGACGCGGCCGTGCTGCTCGGCAAGCCCTACGTGTGGGGCTCGATCTTCCGCTTCGAGGGACAGGCCAGTGTGTTCTGGGCCAACCCGTCCGACGGCCGGGAGGGGATCCAGTACCGGGACCTCTACCCGGAGCCGCCGCCGCCGGGCATGGTGCCCTCCTGCGCCGAGGGTGGCGTGCTGGGGGTGCTGTGCGCCTCGATCGGGTCGATCATGGTGACCGAGGCGATCAAGCTGATCACCGGTATCGGCGAGACGCTGCTCGGGCGGCTGATGGTCTACGACGCGCTGGAGATGACCTACCGGACGATCAAGATCCGCAAGGACCCGCAGGGTGACCCGATCACCGGGCTCATCGACTACGAGGCCTTCTGCGGGGTGGTCTCCGACGAGGCGCAGAACGCGGCCGCGGGCAGCACGATCACGCCGCAGGAGCTCAAGGACAAGATCGACCGGGAGGACAAGTTCCTGCTGGTCGACGTGCGGGAGCAGCACGAGTTCGAGATCGTGCGCATCCCCGGCTCGGTGCTGATCCCCAAGGACCGCATCCTCTCCGGCGAGGCGTTCTCCGAACTGCCGCAGGACCGCCAGATCGTGCTGCACTGCAAGTCGGGGGCTCGGTCCGCGGAAGCCCTCGCGGCTCTGCACCAGGCCGGGTTCCGGGACGCGGTGCACGTCGGCGGCGGAGTCCTCGCCTGGGCCAGGCAGATCGACCCGAGCCTGCCGACCTACTGACGGTACGTGATCATGGCGGTGTGACTTTCCCACTGTGGGTCAACGGGAACGTCACATCGCCTCCCACACAACTCGCGCGCCAGCGGGTAGCGTCCCTGGCGTGACAGCCACCCCGGAACCGCCGCCCGCCCACGTGCGCGCGGCTTTCGGCGCCCGCACCGCGGAGCCTGAGCTGGTCGGCTCCGGCCCGGCCTGGCTGTGCGGTGACGCGGTGATCCGCCCGGCCATGAACCCCTCCGAGGCCGCCTGGGTCGCGCAGACCCTGGACAGCCTCGACGTGGAGAACCTGCGCCTGGCCAGGCCGTTGCGCTCCAGCGACGGGCGCTGGGTGGTCTCCGGCTGGTCGGCCACCCGCCACCTCGCCGGGCAGCCCGAACCCCGGCACGACGAGGTCGTCTCGGTCTCGCTGCGCCTGCACAACGCCACCGCCGAGCTGCCCAAGCCGCGTTTCCTGGAGGAGCGCAGGGACATCTACGCGATGGCCGACCGGATGGCCTGGGGCGAGGACGGCGTGCCGCTGGCCCCGGACAAGGGCGGCAGGCTCTTCGGCGCGCTGGCCGGGTCCCGGCGGACGATCAAGCTGGCGCCGCAGGTGGTGCACGGCGACCTGTTCGGCAACGTGCTCTTCGCCGGGAACGCGCCGCCGGGGATCATGGACTTCAGCCCGTACTGGCGGCCGGCCGAGTGGGCCGCCGGGGTGGTCGTGGTGGACGCGCTGGCCTGGGGCGGGGCGGACAACGGCCTGCCGCAGCGCTGGTCGCACCTGATCGACTGGCCGCAGGTGCTGCTGCGCGCGCTGCTGTTCCGGCTGGCCGTGCACGCGCTGCACCCGCGCTCCACCGCCCAGTCCCTGACCGGCCTGGACCGCGCCGCGAACGTGCTGCTCGACCTGATCTGAGCCTCACCGGGCGCACCCCCGGACTGTGCGGTGCTGGTGGCACAAACGAAACCGGGGGCCATCCGCGGGTTACCGGCCGGACCTAGCGTCGTGGGGGTGACCGCCATCGCCACCGCCACCGCCACCCACTGCCCGTACTGCGCGTTGCAGTGCGGCATGGCGGTCAGTGGGACCGCAACGGCTCCCGTGGTGCAACCGAGGGAGTTCCCGACCAACCGGGGCGGGCTGTGCCAGAAGGGCTGGACCTCGGGCAGCCTGCTCACCACCCCCGGACGGCTGACCACCCCGCTGGTCCGGGAAGACGGCGTGCTGCGGCCGGTGACCTGGGACTACGCCCTGGACCTTGTCGCTGACAAGTTGCGTGCGCTGCGTGCCGAGCACGGCCCGGACTCGGTCGCGGTCTTCGGCGGCGGCGGGCTGACCAACGAGAAGAGCTACCTGCTGGGCAAGTTCGCCAGGCTCGCGCTGGGCACCTCGCAGATCGACTACAACGGCCGGTTCTGCATGTCCTCGGCCGCCGCGGCGGGCAACCGGGCCTTCGGGCTGGACCGCGGGCTGCCGTTCCCGGTGACCGATCTGGCCAGCGCGGACGCGGTGCTGCTGGTCGGCGGCAACGTGGCCGAAACAATGCCGCCGTTCACCCAGCACCTGCGCAACGCCGCCGACCGGGGCGGGCTGATCGTGATCGACCCGCGCCGCACGCCCACCGCCGAGCTGGCCAGCCTGCACCTGCAACCCGCCCCGGGCACCGACCTGGCGCTGGCCCTCGGCCTGCTGCACCTCGCGGTGGCCGACGGGCACTTCGACGCCGGCTACGTGGCCGCGCGCACCACCGGCTTCGAGGCGGCCTGGCGGCTGGCCGCGCGCTGGTGGCCGGAGCAGGTGGAACGGGTCACCGGGGTCAGCGTGGCCGACCAGCGGGCCGCGGTCCGGCTGCTCGCCCAGGCCGAGCGCGCCTACGTGCTCACCGGCCGGGGCGCGGAACAGCACGCCAGCGGCGCGGACACCGTCTCCGCCTGGATCAACCTGTGCCTGGCCCTCGGCCTGCCCGGGGTCGCGGGCTCCGGCTACGGCTGCCTCACCGGCCAGGGCAACGGGCAGGGCGGCCGCGAGCACGGGCAGAAGGCCGACCAGCTGCCCGGCTACCGGCTGATCACCGACCCGGCCGCCCGCGCGCACGTGGCCGAGGTGTGGGGGATCGACCCCGAGGAGCTGCCAGGGCCCGGCCGCTCCGCCTACGAGCTGCTCGACGCGCTCGGCCAGCCGGAAGGACCCAAGGCGCTGCTGGTCTTCGGCAGCAACGTGCTGGTCTCCGCGCCGCGCTCGAACCGGGTCGCCGAGCGGCTGGCCGCGCTGGACCTGCTGGTGGTGGCCGACTTCGTGCTCTCGGAGACCGCGGCCCGCGCGGACGTGGTCTTCCCGGTCACCCAGTGGGCCGAGGAGGACGGCACCATGACCAACCTGGAAGGCCGGATCCTGTTGCGCCGCAGGGCACTGCGCCCGCCGCTCGGGGTGCGCGGGGACCAGGACCTGCTGGCCGAGCTGGCCATCCGGCTCGGCCAGCCCGCCGAACGCTTCCCCACTGACGCGGAGACCGCGTTCACCGAGCTGCGCGCGGCCAGCAAGGGCGGACCGGCCGACTACTCCGGCGTGGACTACGACCGGCTGCGCGCCGGGGAGGAGCTGTACTGGCCGGTGCCCTCGGCCGGGCACCCCGGCACCCCCCGGATGTTCCTGGAGCGGTTCAACACCCCGGACGGCAGGGCCCGCTTCATCCCGGTGGACCACCGGGGCCCGGCCGAGCCGCCGGATGCGGAGTTCCCGTTGTACGCCACCACTGGACGGGTGTTGCAGCACTACCAGTCCGGCGCGCAGACCCGGCTGGTGCCCGAGCTCAACGACGCGGTGCCGGAGGTGTTCGTGGAGGTGCACCCGGACACCGCGGCCCGCGCCGGGCTGCGCGAGGGCGAGCGGGCCAGGGTGGTGTCCCGGCGCGGCGTGGTGCTGGCCGCCGTGCGCACGGTGCCCAGCCTGCGCCAGGACACCGTGTTCCTGCCCTTCCACTTCGCCGGCGACCAGCGCGCCAACCTGATCACCAACCCCGCGCTGGACCCGACCAGCCGGATGCCCGAGTTCAAGGTCTGTGCGGTTCGACTGGAGGCCCTGACATGAACGCACGCCGGGTGGTCGTCATCGGCTACGGAATGGCCGGGGCCAGGGTGGCCGAGGAGGTCCGCCGCCGCGACCCCGCAGGTGAGCGGATCGCGCTGACCGTGGTCGGCGAGGAGGACGAGCCCGCCTACAACCGGGTGCTGCTCTCCAGCGTGCTGGCCGGTTCGCTGGAGGCCGCCGCGGTCCGGCTGCACGAGCAGGACTGGGCGCAGACCCACCAGGTGGACCTGCGCACCGGGGTCACGGTCACCGCGATCGACCGCCCGAACCGGGTGGTCCGGCTCTCCGACGGCGCGGAACTCCCCTACGACGCACTGGTGCTGGCCACCGGCAGCCGGGCCTGGCTGCCGCCCACCGACGGGCTGACCGACGAGCACGGGCGGCCCGCCGAAGGTGTGGTCGCCTTCCGCACGCTGGCCGACTGCGCCCGGATCGTGGCCGCGGCCAAGCCCGGCGCGCCGGTCGCGGTGCTCGGCGGCGGCCTGCTCGGCCTGGAGGCGGCCAGGGGCCTGGCCGGGCGCGGCAACCTGGTCACCGTGATCCACCCGGTCGGCCACCTGATGGAGCGGCAGCTCGACCCGGGAGCCGGGCGGGTGCTGAGCAAGACGTTGGGGGCCTTGGGGATCGAGTTCCGGCTGGGCGTGCTGGCCGCGGGCTACGTGCCCGGCGACGGGCTCAAGCTGGACGACGGCAGCAGCGTGCCGGCCGACCTGGTGGTGGTCTCGGCCGGGGTGCGCGCGGAGACCAGGCTGGCCGAGGCCGCCGGACTGGCCTGCGACCGCGGCGTGCTCATCGACGACTCCTTGCGCACCAACGATCCGCGCATCCACGCCATCGGCGACTGCGCCAGCCACCCCGGCACGGTCGGCGGCCTGGTCCAGCCCGCCTGGGAGCAGGCCGCGGTGCTGGCCGACCTGCTCACCGGAACTGATCCGGCCGCCCGCTACCGGGGCACCCCGGTGGTCACCCGGCTCAAGGCCAGGGACGTGGACCTGGCCGCGCTCGGCGAGGTGCACTGCGAGGTGGACGCGCCCGGCGCGGAGGTGCTGCGGCTGGAGGACCCGGCCCGCGGCCGCTACGCCAAGCTGGTGCTGCGCGAGGACAAGGTGGCCGGCGCGATCGTGCTCGGCGCGCCGGACGCGGCCGCGCTGATCACCCAGCTCTACGACCGCGGCCTGCCCGCGCCCGCCGACCGGCTCGGCCTGCTGCTCGGCCGCGCCGCGCTGGAGACCCCGCGCGCGGCCAGCCCGGCCGACCTGCCCGCCGCCGCGGTGGTGTGCCGGTGCAACACGGTCAGCAAGGGCCGCATCGTGGCCGCCTGGAAGACCGGTGCGCGCACCCTGGGCGCGGTGGCCAAGGGCACCAGGGCCACCACCGGCTGCGGCGGCTGCACGGACGCGGTCTGCGGCATCCTGGACTGGCTCGGCGCCCAGGACGGCGGACCGGCAGAAAGGTCCGCATAACCTAATCGAGTTATTCTCCGCGCGAGTTTCCCCGTGCTATACAGGACTCAGCCCGCCCATGGCTGATTTCCTCTGGGGGAAAGCATGACAATCATGGGTGACGCACGCCTGGCCGCCACTCTGCGGGCCGAGCAGCTCAGCGCCTGGCTGTTGCGCCAGTTCGGCGATGTGCTCGGGGAAGTGACCAGGCCGCTGACCGGCGAGTCCCCGTACCCGTTCTTCGCCACGGTGCGGGAACAGGCGCCGATGGTGCGCAGCAAGTCGGGGGTATGGGTGACCGCGCGCTACGGCACGGCCAACGCCATCATGCGGGACCGCCGGTTCGGCGTCCGCACCAACGAGGGCGAGTCCTCGGCCGCGGTGCTGGCCAAGGCGCTGGCCGAGCTGGAGATCGACGAGTTCCTCGGCCTGGACCCGCCCGGCCAGACCAGGATGCGCGCGCTGATGGCGCCCTCGTTCTCACCGAGTGCCAACAAGGTCTACCGGGCCAGGGTGGAGGCCATCGTGTGCCGGGTGCTCGACCGGGTGCCCAGCCGCGGCCCGTTCGACGTGGTCCAGGACTTCGGCGAGCCCATCCCGCACGCGGTGATCGCGGACATCATCGGCGCACCGGCCAGCTACCACGCCCGGATGGCCTACATCGCCAAGCAGATCGGCCTGCTGACCGACCCGCTGGTCGGGTTCTCCCGGCTGCGCGAGATCCGCAAGCTGATGACCGAGACCAAGGCGATGTTCGGCGAGATGGTGGAGAAGCGCCGGGCGGAGGGCATCGATGACAAGCCTGCCGACATGATCGGCACCCTGCTGCTGGCCTCCACCAGGCAGGAGGTGCCGCTGCGGGAGATCCAGGCGCTGCTGATCGCCACCCTGGTCGCGGGCACCGAGAACACGGTCAGCCTGCTCGGCAACGCGGTGCACAACCTGCTGGACCACCCCGGCGAGTGGGCCAAGCTGGTGGCCGACCCCGCGCTGGCGCCGGGCGCGATGGAGGAGACCATGCGCTTCGACTCCACCACGCTGTTCACCATGCGCTTCCCGCACGAGGACGTGGAGGTCGAGGGCTACCGGCTCAAGGCGAACGACCCGGTGATGGCGCTGATCGGCGGGGCCAACCACGACCCGGCGGTCTTCGCGGATCCGGAGACCTTCGACATCACCAGGGCCAACGCCGGCGACCACCTGACCTTCGCCGCCGGGCGGTACTTCTGCATCGGCGCGCCGCTGGCCAGGCTGGAGGGCGAGGTGGCGCTGCGCGCGCTGGCCGAGCGGATGCCGAGCCTGCGGCGGGCCGGCAGCCCGGTGTACCGGACCTCGGTTGGCTTCCGCGGCCTCAAAGCACTTCCGGTAGCCGCGTGAGAACCCGGCGAAAGGTGTGACACACCCGAGTGGACCCGGGCCGAAGATCGTCCCGGGTCCCACTCTTCCGTGCCATTTTTAGCTTCAGGCTCCCCTGCTATACAGAAGTAGTACGCATTTACACCAATCCGGGTCAATTTGCGTACGGATTCTTCCGCCGATTCTGACACGTTTTCTGGGGAGCACGTCCAGCGCTGGCGGCTGCCCGGAAAAAGGGGAGCCAGATGACTTTCGCGACCGACCTCCGACTCGCCGCCGGTCTCCAGACCGACCGCTTCGGGGCCTGGCTGCTACGCCAGTTCGGGGATCCGGCCGGTGAACTGACCAGAGCCCGCGCCGGTGACTCGCCCTATCCCTACTTCGCCCGGCTGCGCGCGCAGGCGCCGCTGGTGCGCAGCAAGGCCGGACTGTGGACCACGGCCCGGCACGGCACCGCCAACTCGATCCTGCGCGACCGGCGCTTCGGCGTGCGGGACACCCAGAACCGGTCCTCGGCCGGGACCATCGCCACCGCGCTGGAAGGGCTGGACCTCGACCCGTTCATGGGCGTGGACCCGCCGGTGCACACCAGGATGCGCGGCCTGATGAACCCGAGCTTCTCGCCGAGTGCCAACACGATGTACCGGCCGCGGATCGAGCGGATCGTGGCCGAGGTGCTGGACAAGGCGCAGCGCCAGGGCTCCTTCGACCTGGTCCGCGACTTCGCCCAGCCCATCCCGCTGCTGGTGATCGCCGACGTGCTCGGCGTGCCGGAGCGGCACCGGGAACGGCTCGGCTGGTGCGCGATGCGGGTCGGCCTGGTCACCGACCAGCTCAACGGCGTGGCCAAGATCCGCGAGCTGCGCGCGCTGCTGGTGGAGCTGAAGGAGCTGTTCGCCACGCTGATCGCCGAGCGCAGGGCCGAGGGCGTCGACGACAAGCCCACGGACATGATCGGCAGCCTCCTGCTTTCCGCGACGAAGCAGGATGTGCCGGTCAGCGAGATGCAGGCGTTGCTGGTCACCGCGCTGATCGCCGGTTCGGAGAACTCGGTGAACGTGATGGGCAACGCGGTCAACGCGCTGCTGGACCACCCCGGGGAGTGGGCCAGGCTGAAGGAGGATCCCGCCCTGTCGGCGAACGCGCTGGAGGAGACCATGCGGTTCGACTCCTCCACGCTGATGGTCCCCCGGCTCACCCACCAGGAGGTGGAGATCGAGGGGCACGTGCTGCCACCGGACACCCCGGTGCTGGTGCTGCTGGCCGCGGCCAACCACGACCCCGAGGTCTTCGCCGAGCCGGAGCGCTTCGACATCACCAGGGCCAACGCGGCCGAGCACCTCACCTTCACCGCGGGGCGCTACTTCTGCATCGGCGCGCCGCTGTCCCGGCTGGAAGGGGAGATCGCGCTGCGCGCGCTGGTGGAGCGGATGCCGAACCTGCGGCGCACCGGCGAGCCGGTGTTCCGCCGATCGGCCGCGTTCCGGGGGCTGACCGGCATGCCGGTGGCCGCCTGAGTGTTGCGGTTTCGCTGACCGACCGACATCGGTCGGCTACCCAACGTATTGTCGGGCGGGTGGGGGCTGGCACTGGGGACCAGGCAGTCGGCACACGGGCGGAGCAGCCTTGGCGGCTGCGCCTGTGTGCTGAGGACGGCCGGGTCCTTGGCGCCGGCGCCCTGCTCGGCGGCAGGTACGTGCTGACCTGCGCGCACGTCCTGCCAGGCCCGGAGGTGCTGGTCGACCTCAGCGGCCACGGCGGCCGGGAGCCGCTGCCCGCCAGGGTGGTCGAGGACCAGCTGGCGCCGCTGGAGGAGGACGGCACCGGCGACCTCGCGCTGCTGGAGCTGGCCGGGGAGCTGCCCGCGGCCTGGGGCGCGCGGCTGCGGGACGGGCGCCTCGCGCCCGGTCGTCCGGTGGCCGCCTACGGGTTCCCGGTCGGCGCGCCGCACGGGATGTGGGCGCGGGCCGAGCTGTCCAGGGCGGCCGGGCCGGGCGCGGAGTGGGTGCAGCTGGACGCGCTGCAGCCGGGCAACCGGGTGCGGCTCGGGTTCAGCGGGGCCGGGGTGCTGGACGAGGCCAGCGGCGACGTGGTCGGGCTGGTGGTCAGCGAGTACAGCGCGGAGGGCTCGGTGGTGGCCTGGATGCAGCCGGTGCGCACCATCGCCCGGTACCTGCCGGTGGTCACCGAGTGGGTGGACCGCGCGCCGCTGCCGCCGGTGCGCCTGCCCGAGCTGGACGGCTGGCTGCCGCACCGGGGACCGGGCGACGTGCTGGTGGTGATCACCGGCGAGGCGGGTTCGGCGCGGTCGGAGGCGTTGCTGGCGCTGGCCGCCCGGCTGGGTTCGGCGCTGGTGGTCATCGACGTGGCCGGGCGGACCGCGGCCGAGGCGGCCCGGCTGATCGCCGAGCGGACCGGGCAGCCGCCCGCGGGCGGGATGACCGTGGTGCTGGTCGGGGTGGACGCCTCGGCCGAGCCGCAAGCGCTGGTCACCGAGGTGCTGAACCCGTTGGCGGAGCGGGGCGCCGCGGTGGTCGCCGGGTACCGGGCGGCGGACTCGCCCAGCCTGGCCGCGATCCGCGCGCCCGGCACGGTCTCCGGTGCGCAGGCCTCCCCGCCGCGGACGGACACCCTCGGCGCGCGGATCGCCGCGCTGGCCGCGCTGGAGGCGGATGTGCGGCGGTTGTGGGGCGAGGACGGGCCCCGGTTCGCCGGGGAGCCGGATCCGCCGGACCGGGCGAGCAGGCTGCGGCCCTGGCTGAGCGCGGTGCGCAGGCTGCCCGAGGCCGAGCGCGGGCCGCGGCTGGCCGAGTGCGCGCCGCGGGTGGACCGGGCGCTGCGCAAGGCCACCGAGGCGCGCAACCGGCTGCTGGTGCGGCGGCAGCGGCTGCGCGAGCTGCGCGGGCTGGTTCAGGCCTATCAGCGGATGGCCGCCGAGCACGGGCTGGCCGAGGACACCGGGCTGGACGCGCGGTACCGGGAGGCGTTGCGGCGCACCATGATCCGGCCGTGCGTGCTGGCCGAGGCGGAGGCCGCGGTGCAGGACTACCTGCGCGCGGTGGTGCGGCTGGTGCGCGATGACTGATCCCGGCATGCGCTGGACCAGCGGCGACTTCCTCCAGCTGCCCCGGCTGAGCGTGCCCGACCCGGAGTCCACGCTGGCCGAGCCGCGGCCGGTGCCCGAGCGGGAACGGCACTGCGGCAACGAGGAGTGCCACCAACCGGTCGGCCGCGGCTACGCGGGCAGGCCCGGCCGCACCGAGGGCTACTGCGGCAACTGCGGGGCGCCTTACTCCTTCTCGCCGAAGCTGACCCCTGGCGTGGTGGTGGAGCAGCGCTACGAGGTGCGCGGCTGCCTGCCCCGCGGCGGCCAGGGCTGGGTGTACCTGGCCTGGGACAACCACCTCGGCTGCCACGTGGTGCTCAAGGGGCTGATCAACACCGGTGGCGCGGCGGCCGCGGCGGCTGCGCTCTCGGAACGGGAGCGGCACGCGCTGACCGTGCTGGACCACCCGAACATCGTGCGCATCATCAACTTCGTCCGGCACCCCGATCCCGTTGCCGGGCAGGACAACCAGTACATCGTGATGGAGCACGTGGGCGGGCTGTCCCTGCACGAGCTGCGGCTGCGCGCGCTGCGGCAGGAGGAGCCGCTGCCGCTGGAGCACGTGCTGATGTACCTGCTGGAGGTGCTGGCCGCCTTCCGCTACCTGCACGACCGGAAGCTGCTCTACTGCGATCTCAAGCCCAGCAACGTGATCCGCGGGGTGGACCGGATCAAACTGATCGACTTCGGCGGCGTTCGGCGGATCGGCGACCACAGCACGCCCGCGGTGGGCACCAGCGGCTACCAGGTGCCGGAGCAGGAACGCGCGACGCGCGGACTCAGCGTCGGCTCGGACCTGTACTCGGTGGGCAAGACCCTGGAGAGCCTGTTCAAGGTGACCCCGGAGGGCAAGACGCTGGAGACCCGCCGCCGTCCGCGCGGGCCGCTGGCGCACCCGGTGGACTCGCTGCTCGCGCTGATCGAGCGGGCCGCGGATCCGGTGCCGGAGCGCCGGTTCGGCTCCGCGGCCGAGCTGGCCGACCAGCTCACCGGGCTGCTGTTCGAGGTGCAGTCGCTGCGGGACGGCCGGGAGCGCTCGCTGCCGGGAACGCTGTTCCGGCCGAGCCCCCGGGTGCTCGACGCCGGGCTGGGCGCGGTGCCGCTGCTGGAAGTGTGGACCGACCCCGGGCAGGATCCGTTGGCGCCACTGGACTTCGGCCTGCCCACCCTGGCCGAGGGAGCCACCAGGCTGCCGGTGCCGCGAGCCGATCCGGCCGACCCGGCGGCCGCCTTCCTCACCGCGGTGCGCGCGGAGGAGCCCAGGGCGCTGCTGGCCAAGCTCGGTACCGCGCAGCACCGTTCGGCCGGGGTGCTGCTCGCCGAGTGCCGGGCGCAGCTGGAACTGGGCTGGCCGGAGCTGGCCGCGGACACCCTGGCCGAGGCCGTGCGCGCGGACGACCGGCCGGCCGGGGCGAACTGGCGGATCACCTGGCACCAGGCGCTGGTCGCGCTGGCCCGGGCCGACCTGCCGGCCGCGACCGCCTGCCTGCGCGAGATCACCGGACTGCTCGCCGGGGAGGCCGCGCCCAAGCTGGCCCTGGGTTTCTGCGCCGAGCACCAGGGCGAGGCCGAGGAGGCCGAGGGCCGCTACCAGGCGGTGTGGCAGCGCGACCGGCTGCGGGTGAGCGCGGCCTTCGGGCTGGCCAGGCTGCGGCTGCGGGCCGGGAAGCGGGCGGACGCGGTGCGGGTGCTGGACGAGGTGCCGCAGGTGTCCCTGCACCACGCGGCCGCCCGGATCGCCGCGCTGCGCATCCTGTGCGGCGTCATCGGTTCCGTGCCGCCCGCCGCGGCGGACGTGCGCGCGGCGGCAGTCCGGCTGCCCGAGCTGTACCTGGACGCGGGCGAGCCCACCGGCTCCGGCCGGACCCGGCTCACCGCGCTGGTGCAGGCGGTGGCCTTGCGCGGCAAGGAGTTCGCCGAGCTGGGCGAGAGCAGGGCACTGGGTCCCGCGCCCACCGAAGCCAGCCTGCGCCGGCTGCTGGAGAGCTCCTACCGGCGGCTGGCCGGGCACGCGGGCAGCACCGCCGAGGTGGTTCGGCTGGTCGACCTGGCCAACGCGGTCCGACCGAGATCCTGGAGGTGAGCATGCGTTTCCGGACCAAGGTGCACGCCCACCGCTGGCTGTCCACCACCGACGACCTGCTCTCGGTGGTACTGGTGGTGGACGGCACCGGACTGACGGGCGCGGACACCCCGCCCGCCGCGGCCGAGGTGATCATGGTGGACTGCTCCGGCTCGATGTCGTTGCCGCCCAGCAAGATCGCGGCTGCTCGCCGGGCCACCGCGGCCGCGGTGGACGCGCTGCGCGACGGCGTGCGCTTCGCGCTGGTCGCGGGCACCGACACGGCCAGCCTGCTGTACCCGCTGGCGCCGAGGATGGCCACCGCTGACGAGCGGAGCCGGGCCGAGGCCAGGCAGGCCGCGGCGGCCATGGTGGCCAGCGGCGGCACCGCGATGGGCAGCTGGCTGCTGCTGGCCCGCGACCTGCTGGCCGCGCATCCCGGCGCGATCCGGCACGCGATCCTGCTCACCGACGGCCAGAACGTCGGCGAGACCCCCGAGCAGCTGGAAGCGGCGCTGCGGGCGTGCGCGGGCGAGTTCACCTGCGATGCCAGGGGGATCGGCGCGGACTGGAAGCCCGCGGAACTGCGCCGGATCACCGCCGCGCTGCGCGGCCGGGCGGACGCGGTGCGCGCCGAGGCCGACCTGGCCGAGGACTTCACCGGCATGGTCGCCGAGGCGATGCGCAAGGTGGTGCCCGAGGTGCGCATCCGGGTGCAGACCAGGCCCGGCACGGAGATCCGGTTCCTGCGGCAGGTGTTCCCGGTCGCGGCCGACCTGACCGCGGAGGCGGTGGCGGTGGGCGAGGGCCTCACCGAGTTCAGCACCGGCTCGTGGAGCGCGGACCTGCGGCACTTCAACCTCGGCCTCACGGTCGGCCCGGCGGGCGCGCCGCACGGGCAGGACGTCCCGGTCGGCTCGGTGCGGCTGCTGGCCGTCCCGCCGGGGACCACCGCGGCCGAGGAGGTCGGTGAGCCGGAACCGCTGCTGGTGCACTGGACCGAGGACGAGGCCCGGTTCAGCCAGGTCGACCCCTACGTCGGGCACTACCGGGGGCAGGAACGGTTGCGGCGACTGGTCATCGAGGGCTGCGAGGCACTCGACGCCGGCGACCGGGCCGCGGCCGCCGACCTGCTCGGCGAGGCGGTCCGGCTGGCCACCGCCTCCGGCAACACCGAGCAGCTGGACCGGATCGGCCAGCTGGCCGAGATCGAGGACGCGGCCGCCGGGCGGATCAGGCTGACGGACGAACTGTCCAAAGTGGACATCAACTGGCTGGACGGCGGTTCGGGGATCTCGGTCGTGCCCGGCCAGCAGCTGCCCGTGCCCGCGAGCGAGCCGCTGCCGGACCGCCGCTGCCCGGTGTGCGAGCTGGTCTGGCCGGGTGCGCACCGGTTCTGCGAGGAGTGCAAGGGGGCACTGGACTGATGCGGCTGGACACCCGGCGACTGCTGCTCGCGCTGCGCTCGGCGCTGCTCGGGCTGACCCTGCTCACCCTGCTCGCCGCCACCCTGGCCTACCTGGAGGTGCACGCCGCGGCCGAGCGGGCCAGCGGCCAGGCGGTGCCGGTGCTGCGCGAGGTCGGCACCGCGCGCACCGCGCTGCTCAACGCCGACCGGGAGGCCATGCGCAGCTTCCGCACCGGCGCGGCCGCGCTGACCGGGGCCGGGGACGGCTACCGGGACCAGCTCGCCATCGCCGCGCAGAGCCTGACCAGGGTGGCCGGGCTGAACCTGGCCGGGGACGAGGGCCTCCGGCAGTTGCAACTGGTGGACAGCCTGCTCGCCGCCTACTCCGGTTCGGTGGAACAGGCCGCCACCCAGCAGCGGCTGCCCGGCAACGGACCGGTGCTCGGCGCCGCCGACCTGTGGCAGGCATCGCGCCTGCTGCACAGCGCCGACGGCGTGCTGGGCCAGCTGGACAAGGTCACCGAGTTGCAGCGGCAGGCGTTCGGCGCCGCGCTGGACGCGGCCGAGCCGACCGCGGTCCGGGTGCTGTCCTGGGCGGTCCCGGGCGGGCTGCTGTTCCTGCTGCTGCTGGCCACCCAGCTGGTGCTGGCCAGGCGGTTCCGCCGCAGGCTCAACCCGTGGCTGCTCGGCGCGAGCCTGGCCGTGGTCACCCTGCTGACGCTGACCAGCGTGGTGTTCAGCTCCCAGCAGCGGATGGACGCCGCCGAGGCCGGGCTGGCCCGGCTCACCGAGGATCGGCAGCGGCACGACGACGAGATCGACGCCGAGGGGCAGCGCTGGCTGGCCGAGCTGGTCCAGCGGCAGTGCCCCGACTGTGGCCCCACCGTGCGCGCCTTCCTGGCCGGGCAGCTCCTGCCGCCGGACGGCCTCGAGGAGCCGGAGCTGACCAGGAAGGCCGGTGAGCTGGCCGGTCAGGTGCGCGAGGTCGGCGGGCGCGGGGCCTGGTGGCCGGCCATCCCCGGGCTGGCCGTGCTGGTGATGCTGTTGGTGGCGCTGGGTTTCCGGGCCAGGCTGGCCGAGTACGGGACGTGGGTGCGCCGATGACCAGGGCACTGCTGGTCTTCCTCGCGGCGCTGCTGCTGGCCGCGGGCTGCACCGCGCCGCGCGCCGACGCCCAGGTGAGCCTGCTCGCCTCCTGGACCGGGCCCGAGGAGGCGACCTTCACCGAGATCCTCAACGAGTTCCGCAAGAACACCGGCATCCGGGTCGAGTACCGGGGCACCCGCGCGCTCGGGCAGGTGCTCAAGGCCGAGGTCGCGGGCGGGCGGCCGCCGGACATCGCGGTGCTGCCGGGCTTCGGCGACCTCATGCCCTACATCCGCCAGGGGCAGGTCCGGCCGGTGGAGACCGCGCCCGCGGCGGACAACGAGCAGTGGCGGCGGCTGCGGCAGGGCGGGCTGGCCAAGCAGTACGCGGTGCCGGTCAAGGTCGACCTCAAGGGCCTGGTCTTCTCGCGGTCTCCCGGCCCGGACCGCGCGGAGGAGCTGTTGGCCGCCGGTGACTGGTGCCTGGGCCTGGAGTCGGGGGCCACCTCGGGCTGGCCGGGCACCGACTGGGTGGAGAACCTGCTGCTGCAACGCGCGGGCTCCGAGGTCTACCAGCGCTGGGTGGCCGGCGACCTGCCGTGGACCGATGAGCGGGTGCGCCAGGCCTGGACCGACTTCGGCCGGGTGCTCGGCCCGCGCGCCGCCGCCGCGCTGTTCACCGACTTCTGGGACGCGGGCCGGGCCATGTTCGACGATCCGCCCGGCTGCCGCCGCGAGCACCAGGCCTCCTTCATCGCCACCGGCTACGGCGGCCGCCCGGCCCCGGTCCCGGAATACGGCGAGCACTTCGACTTCCGCCCGTTCCCCGCCTTCCCGGGGGCCGCCCAGGCCAGTCCGTTCTCCGCCGACCTGGCCGCCCGCTTCACCGACAACCCGGCGGCCACCCGGCTGCTCCAGCACCTGGCCGGGCACGCCTGGCCGCAACCGGGCCCGCCCGCGCTGGCCGACCGCCTGCGCGAGCGGCTCGCGGGCCAGGACACGCTGTGCTTCGACGGCTCCGACCTGATGCCGGTGGAGCTGCGCACGATGTTCTACCGCGCGGCGCTGGAGTACGTTGCCGACCGGACCAAGCTGGACGAGCTGCTGAGGCGGCTGGAACAGGTGCGCCGGACCCTGCAGGACGACCAGGACCGCCGCTACAGCTGGGTGACCGTCTCTTGTGGACGGTGAGATGGAGGAGTGCGGATGAGCGAGCTGGTGCGCTTCGAGCTGGCCGGGGGCGGCGAGGTCACGGTGGAGCTGGAGGAGCAGCCGGGCGTGGTCCGCGCGGCCCGGCCGGGCCAGGTGCTGCAGAAGGCGAGGGCCGGTTTCACCGACGCGCTCAGCGAGGTGCGGACCGCGGCCGAGGCGGCGCTGCGCCAGTTCCAGGAGATGGGGCCGGATGAGGTGGAGCTGAAGTTCGGCGTGAAGCTGGACGCCCAGGCCGGCGCGGTGATCGCGCGGACCGGGGTGCAGGGGCACTTCGAGGTCAAGCTGAAGTGGCAGCGCCAGCCGGGTCCGCTGGAGGAAGTGGTGGAGGAGCAGGCCCCGGCCAAGGAGAGCTAGGGCCGGCCTCACACCCGGCACCCCGGCCCCGTGCGGAGGAGTTCGCGGCCGTGTCACACGCGGCGACGCCCCGGGTAACCCGCGCTGCCTAACTTCGGCGTGTCCCCAACCACCGGAGGCCGCCGTGACCACCGCTGACCGCACCGCCCGACGAGGCTGGATCGACCACTGGGAACCCGAGGACCCCGGGTTCTGGGCGCGCACCGGGCGCCGGGTGGCGAACCGCAACCTGGTCTTCTCCATCCTGGCCGAGCACCTGGGCTTCTCGGTGTGGCTGCTGTGGAGCGTGGTGGCGGTCAGCCTGCCCGCGGCGGGCTTCGCCTTCTCCGTGGACCAGCTGTTCTGGCTGGTCGCGGTGCCCAACCTGCTCGGCGCGCTGCTCCGGCTGCCCTACACCTTCGCGGTGCCGCGCTTCGGCGGGCGGGCCTGGACCGCGATCAGCGCCTCGCTGCTGCTCATCCCCACCGGGCTGCTCGCCTGGTGCGTCTCCGACCCGGCCACGCCGTACTGGATGTTCCTGGTGGTGGCGGGCACCGCGGGGCTGGGCGGCGGCAACTTCGCCTCCTCGATGGCCAACATCTCCTTCTTCTACCCGGAGTCGCGCAAGGGGTTCGCGCTCGGGCTGAACGCGGCGGGCGGCAACCTCGGGGTGGCCGTGGTGCAGCTGGCGGTGCCGCTGGTGATCTCCGCGAGCACCGGGATCAACCTGGCCTACGCGGGGCTGATGTGGTTGCCGGTGATCATCATCGCGGCGGCCTGCGCCTGGCTGTTCATGGACTCGCTGACCGTGGCCCGCTCGGACTTCCGCTCCTACGCCGCCGCGGTGTTCCAGCCGCACACCTGGGTGATGTCCTTCCTCTACATCGGCACCTTCGGCTCCTTCATCGGCTACTCGGCCGCGCTGCCGCTGCTGATCAACTCCACCTTCCCGGAGTCCAAGGCCGGGTACTTCGCCTTCCTCGGCGCGCTGGTCGGCTCGCTGTCCCGGCCCTTCGGCGGCTGGCTGGCCGACCGGTGGGGCGGCGGGCGGGTGACGCTGTGGACCTTCGTCACGATGGGCGTCGGGGTGGCCGGGGTGCTGGCCGGGCTGGCGCAGCACAGCTTCCCGCTGTTCCTGGGCGCGTTCCTGTGGCTGTTCATCACCGCGGGCGTGGGCAACGGCTCCACCTACCGGATGATCCCGGCCATCTTCGCGGCCAGGGTGGCCGAGCCCGCGCAGGCGAAACGGCAGGCCGCGGCGGTGATCGGCATCGCGGGCGCGGTCGGCGCGCTGGGCGGGTTCCTGATCACCAGGGCCTTCGCCATGTCGCTGACCGGCTCGGGCTCGCTGGCCCCGGCGCTGTACACCTTCCTGGCCTTCTACGGGCTCTGCCTGGCCGTGACCTGGTGGTGCTACCTGCGGCGACGGGTGCTCGCCGTGCGGGTGCCCAGCCTCGCGCACGCCGGAGTGTGACGCACACCGCTCTGACCTGGAGCGGGAGCTTTTCGTAACGCGGGTGCAACACCGGTGACCCGGGTCCGACACGGCCGCTCGTGACCATGGCGGCAGGACCCGGCACCGGCGGATGAGGAGGAAGTGCATGACTCGCACGCTCGTCGTCGTCGGCAACGGCATGGTCGGCCACCGCCTGGTGCAGGCGGTCCGGGAACGCGACCTGGCCGGGACCTGGCGGATCGTGGTGCTCGCCGAGGAACCGCGCCCCGCCTACGACCGGGTCGCACTCTCGTCCTATGTGGACAGTTGGGATGAGCTGGCGCTGCGGCTGCCCGGCGCGGAGTTCGACGGCGACGACCGCGTCGAGCTGTGCCTGGGCGAGCCCGCGGCCGCGGTGGACACCGCCGAGCGGACCGTGATCACCAGCACCGGCCGCATCATCGGCTACGACGCGCTGGTGCTGGCCACCGGCTCGGCCCCGTTCGTGCCGCCGGTGCCCGGCCACGACCTGCCCGGCTGCTTCGTCTACCGCACCATTGCCGACCTGGACGAGATCCGGGTCGCCGCCGAGGGCGTGCGCTCCGGCGTGGTGGTCGGCGGCGGGCTGCTCGGCCTGGAGGCGGCCAACGTGCTGCGCGGCCTCGGCCTGGACACCTCGGTGGTGGAGCTGGCGCCGCGGCTGATGCCGGTGCAGGTGGACGAGGGCGGCGGCGCGCTGCTCCGGCGCAAGATCGAGAGCCTGGACATCAACGTCCACTGTGGAGTGTCGGTGCAGCGGGTGGAGCCCGGTCTGCGGCTGGCCCTTTCCGACGGCGGCGAGCTGGACACCGGGCTGCTGGTGTTCTCCGCCGGCATCCGGCCACGGGACCAGCTGGCCCGCGCGGCCGGGCTGGACGTGGGGCCGCGCGGCGGCATCGCGGTCGACTCCGCCTGCCGCACCAGCGATCCGCACGTCTACGCGATCGGCGAGTGCGCGCTGGCCGGTGGCCAGGTCTACGGCCTGGTCGGGCCCGGCTACGCGATGGCCGAGGTGGTCGCGGACCGGCTGCTGGGCGGCGCGGCCGAGTTCACCGGGGCGGACACCTCCACCAAGCTCAAGCTGCTCGGCGTGGACGTGGCCAGCTTCGGCGACGCGCACGCCACCGCACCCAACGCCCTGGAGGTCGTGCACAGCGACCCGGTGTCCGGCCGCTACCAGAAGCTCGTGGTCTCCGATGACGCGTCCACCCTGCTCGGCGGCGTGCTGGTCGGTGACGCCTCGGCCTACGCGCTGCTGCGCCCGCTGGTCGGCCGCGCGCTGCCCGGCGAGCCCGGCGCGCTGCTGGCCGGGCCGAGCGCCGGCGGCGGGGTCGGCATCGGCGCGATGCCCGAGGACGCCCAGGTCTGCTCCTGCCACGCGGTGACCAAGGCGCAGATCCGGTGCGCCATCACCGAGAACGGCTGCGCGGACGTGCCCTCGCTGAAGTCCTGCACCAAGGCGGGCACCGGCTGCGGCTCCTGCGTGCCCATGCTCAAGCAGCTGCTCACCGCCTGCGGGGTGGAGCAGTCCACCGCGCTGTGCGAGCACTTCGCGCACTCCCGCGCCGAGCTGTTCGAGATCGTGCGCGCCACCGGCATCCGCACCTTCAGCGAGCTGGTCGGCAAGCACGGCGCCGGCCGCGGCTGCGACATCTGCAAGCCGGTGGTGGCCTCCATCCTGGCCTCGCTGGGCTCCCCGCACGTGCTCGACGGCGAGCAGGCCTCCTTGCAGGACACCAACGACCACTTCCTGGCCAACATCCAGCGCAACGGCACCTACTCGGTGGTGCCGCGCATCCCCGGCGGCGAGATCACCCCGGCCAAGCTGCTCGTCATCGCCGAGGTGGCCAGGGACTTCGACCTCTACACCAAGATCACCGGCGGCCAGCGGATCGACCTGTTCGGCGCCACCGTGGACCAGCTGCCGCTGATCTGGCGACGGCTGGTGGATGCCGGGTTCGAGTCCGGGCACGCCTACGGCAAGGCGCTGCGCACGGTGAAGTCCTGCGTGGGCGACACCTGGTGCCGCTACGGCGTGCAGGACTCGGTCGGCCTGGCGGTGGAGCTGGAGCTGCGCTACCGCGGCCTGCGCTCCCCGCACAAGATCAAGGCCGGGGTCTCCGGCTGTGCCAGGGAATGCGCGGAGGCCAGGAGCAAGGACTTCGGCGTGATCGCCACCGAGGAGGGCTGGAACCTCTACGTGGGCGGCAACGGCGGCTTCACGCCCCGGCACGCCGAACTGCTGGCCGCCGACGTGGACCGGGAGACGCTGATCCGGCTGATCGACCGGTTCCTGATGTTCTACGTGCGCACCGCGGACCGCTTGCAGCGCACCGCGGGCTGGATCGAGGCCATGGACGGCGGCTTGGACCACCTGCGCGCGGTGGTGGTCGAGGACAGCCTCGGCATCGCCGAGGAGCTGGAGACCGCGATGGCCAAGCACGTGGAGAACTACGCGGACGAGTGGCGCGGGGTGCTGGAGGACGAGGAGAAGCTGAGCCGCTTCGCCTCCTTCGTCAACGCGCCCGGCACACCCGATCCGAGCATCTCGTTCCGCAGCGAGCGCGGGCAGCCGGTGCCCGTGCGGCTGGGTATACCGGAGGTGACCGCACGATGACCGCTGTCGACGCCTGGGTGCCGGTGTGCCGCTACACCGCCCTGCTCCCCGAACGTGGCGCCGCCGCCCTGCTGCCGGGCGGCGCGCAGGTCGCGCTGTTCCGCACGCACGACGGGGAGGTGCACGCGCTGGGCAACGTGGACCCGTTCAGTCAGGCCGCGGTGATCTCCCGCGGCATCGTCGGCGACCGGGCCGGCGAGCCGGTGGTCACCTCGCCCATGCACAAGCAGCCCTTCGCCCTGCGCACCGGCGAGTGCCTGGACAACGCGGCGGTGTCGCTGCCGCGCTACGCGGTGAAAGTGGACGCGGGCACCGTCTACGTGGAGCTGCCGTGAACAGCACACCGTCCGATGTGGACGGTGCGCTGCCCGCCCTCGCCGGGTTCACGATCGGCCTGACCGCCGCTCGCCGGGCCGAGGAGCTGGCCGCACTGCTGGAACGCCGGGGCGCCACCGTGCTGCACGCCCCGGCGATCCGGATCACCCCGCTGGCCGATGACGCCGAGCTGATCGGCGCCACCAGGGCGGTGCTGGACAACCCGGTGGACGTGGTGGTGGCCACCACCGCGATCGGCTTCCGCGGCTGGCTGGAGGCCGCCGAGGGCTGGGGCCTGGCCGCCGCGCTGCGGCAGCGGCTGGCCGGCGCCACCGTGCTCGCTCGCGGCCCCAAGGCGCGCGGCGCGATCAGGGCCGCCGGACTGACCGAGGCGTTCTCACCCGCCTCGGAGTCCAACGCGGACCTGCTGGCCCACCTGCTGGCCACCGGCGTGCGCGGCCGCCGGATCGCGGTGCAGGAACACGGCGCGCCCGTGCCGGAGGTGGTCGAACCGCTGCGCGCGGCGGGCGCGGAGGTCGTGCCGGTGCCGGTCTACCGCTGGTCCCGCCCCACCGACCTGGCCCCGCTGGACCGGCTGCTGGACGCGATCGGCCTCGGCCAGGTGGACGCGCTGGCCTTCACCAGCGCACCGGCCGCGGCCAACCTGTTGGCGCACGCGGAACTCCGCGGCCGCCGCGCCGACCTGGTCGACGCGCTGCGCACCGAGGTGCTGGTCGCCTGCGTCGGCTCGATCACCGCCGCCCCACTGGTCGCCGCCGGTGTCCCGGTGGTGGCCCCGGACCGCGGCCGGATCGGCGCGCTGGCCCGCCACCTCGGCACCGAGCTGGCCGCCCGCGCGCCCCGGCTCCGGGTGGCCGGGAAGGACCTGGAGCTGCGCGGCCAGGCGGTGCTGGTCGACGGCGAGTACCGCCCGGTCGCGCCCGCGCCGATGGCCGTGCTGCGCGCGCTGGTCCGGCACTCCGGCAAGGTGGTGCCCAGGGCCGAGCTGCTGGCCGCGCTGCCCACCGGCGGCGAGGAGCACGCGGTGGAGACCGCGGTGGGCAGGCTGCGCACCGCCCTCGGCGAACCCCGCCTGATCCAGACCGTGGTCAAACGCGGCTACCGGGTCCCGCTGGACACCCCGGCCGGAGCGCTGCGATGAGGCCGCTGGTGCTCGTCGCGCACGGCACCAAGGACCCGGCTGGCGCGCTGGTCACCGAGGCGCTGGCCGCGGCCACCGCGCGCAGGCTCGGGCAGCCGGTCACCGTCGCCTACGCCGACGTCCGCGAACCCCGGCTGTCCGAGGTGCTGGTGGACGACGCGGTGGTGGTGCCCGCGTTCCTGGCCAGCGGCTACCACGTCCGGGTGGACGTGCCCGCTGAAGTGGTGGCCAGCGGCTGCCGAAACGTCACGGTGACCCCGGCCTTCGGCGCGGCCCCTCAACTTGTCGCGCTCGCCGCCCTGCGCCTGGTCGAAGCGGGCTGGCGATCGGGAGACGCGGTGGTCCTGGGCGCGGCGGGCTCCTCGGACGAGGGCGCGCTGACCGAGGTCCGCGCGGCCGCCGCCCTGCTGAGCGACCGGTTGGGTGAGCCGGTCGAGATCGGCTACGTGACCACCGCCGCCCCCGGCCTGGGCACCGCGCTGGAGGCAGCCCGACGCACCGGCCGCCGGGTCTCGGTGGCCTCCTGGCTGCTCGCCCCCGGCCTGTTCCACCAGGCGCTGCGGGTGGCAGGGCACGCGGTGGTGGCCGAACCGCTGGGCGCGCACGACCGGGTGGTCGACCTGGTCGTGCAGCGCTACCTGGCCGCGACTGTCTGATCCCGGCGCGACAATGCCCGCATGGACGCGCCACTGACCCGCCACCTGCTGCGGGCCCGCGACCTGATCGACACCGCCTACGCCGAGCCGCTGGACATCCCGGCCCTGGCCAGGGCGGCCACCGTGTCCCCGTCCCACTTCAGCCGCCGCTTCAAGGCCGCCTTCGGCGAGACCCCGCACCGGTACCTGCTCACCCGCCGGATGGAACGGGCGAAAACCCTGCTCCGCGCCGGCCGGACCAGCGTCACCGAGGTCTGCCTCGCGGTCGGCTTCACCAGCCTCGGCTCCTTCAGCACCCAGTTCCGCCGCTTCGTCGGCGAGAGCCCGAGCGCCTACCGCGCCCGCGCGCACCCCGGCTACGGCCCGGTGCCCGGCTGCTTCGTCCGGTCGATGACCCGGCCGCGCGAAGAGCAGTTTTGGAGAAGCCCCGGCGCACCCGGCCTGGCTACCGTGACCGCATGATCACTGCCGTCAACATGGTGCACGTCTGGGTCGCCGACCAGGACCAGGCCCTGGACTTCTACGTCAACAAGCTGGGTTTCGCGCCGCACGGCGACGTCCAGTTCGAGCACATGCGCTGGGTGTCGGTCACCGCCCCGGAAGCCCCGCAGGTGCCCATCGCGCTGAACCTGCCGGTGCCGCCACTGGTGGACGAGGCCAGCTCCGCCCACCTCCGCCAGCTGATGGCCGCCGGCCTGCTGTGTCCCGGCGGCTTCGGCACCAAGGACGTCTGGGCCACCTACCGCGAGCTCTCGGCCAAGGGCGTGGAGTTCATCGGCGAGCCGGAGCAGCACGAGTACGGCATCGACGTCGGCCTGCGCGACCCCTTCGGCAACCACTGGCGGCTCACCCAGACCAGGATGGAATAGTTGAACCATCAACTTAGTTGACGGGGGCAGCGGCCGCTGGATGAGGTGGCCGGGGACCGAGGAGGCAGCCATGCCAGCCGTCACCGCCGACACCCTGACCCTGCCCCGCCTGCCCGAGCTGCCCCAGGAGCTCACCGCCTGGCGGCCGGTGCTGCGCACGGTGCACGCGGCCCACTCGGTGGAGGGCGAGGGCTTCGCGGTCCGGCGGCCCTTCCCCGGGGTGGACCTGGCCATGGCCGACCCGTTCCTGATGCTGGACCACCTCGGCGCGGTGGAGTACGCGCCGGGGGAGGCCAAGGGCGCGCCCTGGCACCCGCACCGCGGGTTCGAGACGGTCACCTACGTCATCGACGGGGCCTGGCAGCACGCCGACTCCACCGGTGGCGGCGGGGTGATCGCGGACGGCCAGACCCAGTGGATGACCGCCGGCGCCGGGGTGCTGCACAGCGAGCTGCCCACCGAGGAGCTGGTGACCAGGGGCGGGCTGTTCCACGGGGTGCAGCTGTGGGTGAACCTGCCCCGCTCGCTGAAGTGGACCCCGCCGCGCTACCAGGACATCGGTGCCCGCGACGTCGGCCTGGTGTCCAGTGTGGACGGTGGCGCGCTGGTGCGGGTGATCGCGGGTGAGCTGGACGGGCACGCCGGTCCCGGCGTCACCTGGACCCCGATCACCTACCTGCACGCCACGGTCAGCCCCGGCGCCCGCCTCGACCTGCCCTGGCCGGAGAACTTCAACGCACTCGTCTATGTGCTCGCCGGCCGTGGCACGGTCGGCGCGGAGGCCAAGCCCCTGGCGGAAGGTCAGCTCGCGGTGCTCGGCCACGGCTCCGCGGTCACCCTGCGCGCGGCCGACACCCAGCCGTCGGCCAGCGGGCAGGGCTGGGAGGTGCTGGTGCTCGGCGGCAGGCCGATCAACGAGCCGGTCGCACGTTACGGCCCGTTCGTGATGAACACCCGCGCCGAGATCATCGAGGCGGTGCAGGACTACCAGGCGGGTCGCCTGGCCACGGTCCAGCCGCAGCACGTGCCGCACCTGGGCGCGACCGACGAACGGATCTAGAACAGGGCGGGAGGTTCCTCCGGCCCTGGCACCGCCTCCCAGCGGTACTTGCGCAGGTTGACCTTCCCGTCGTCGGCCAGCACCCCCTCGGCCCGCAGCAGCTCCAGCTGCTCGCGGGCCAGGTGCGGGGCGCAGGTCCCGTTGGCGCGCAACACCCGGTGCCAGGGCAGGTCGTGCCCGTCCTCGGCCAGCACCCGGCCCACCAGCCGCGGCGACGGCGCCCGCGACACATCGGCCACATCGCCGTAGGTGGCCACCTGTCCGGCCGGGATGGACTGCACGGCGCTGCGCACCCGTTCCATGGTTTCCTCGTCCACGCCGCCATTCTGGCGCACGGCACCGACAGGGCTACTGGCGCACGATCCGGATGTTGGGACCCAGCTTGTCCTCGTTGCGGACCTCCTGGTCCACGAGCAGCCGCAGCGCCATCCGCTGGCTCAGCCCGGCCAGCGGCGCCAGGTCGTACACCACGCCGGGGTCGGCCAGGTCGAGCAGCCGCAGGCCGGACAGCTCGGCCAGCGGACCCAGGTCCACCTCCGGCAGTCCGACCAGGTACAGCTCGCTCAACGCGCTCCCGGCCAGCGGTTCAAGATCGGGCACGTTCAGGTAGAAGAGACACAGCCGGGTGAGCCGGGGCATCAGCGGAGTCAGCGCGGACAGGTCCGGCAGCGCGGTCAGCAGGTCCAGCGTCAGGTCGGTGAGCTTGGGCAGCAGCTCCAGCGGACTCAGGTCGGTCAGCGCGAACGCCTGGCTCAGGCTCAGCGTGTCCAGATCCTTGCAGGTGGCCAGGCCGGTGATGTCGGTCAGCTCGTCACAGCCGTTGAGGTCCAGCTCGCGCAGCTCCAGCAGGTCGGCCAGGAACCACAGGTCGGTCAGGCCCTCCGGTGGCGTCAGCTTCAGCGTGCGCAGCCTGGGCAGCGCGGTGAGGAAGTCCAGGCTGCGGCAGCGCTCGTGCAGCCGCAGGTAGGCCAGTCGCGGGTGCTCGGTCAGCTCGTGCAGGTCGGCATCGGGATCGTTGGCGTGGCTGAGCGAGCGCAGGTGCGGCACCCCGGCCAGGAAGTCCAGGTCGGTCCGGTTCGAGTCGATCATGCTGATCCGGGTCCAGCGCAGGTGCCGCAGGTGGTGCAGGTGTGGCAGCTGGTTGTACTCGTTGACCAGCACACTGCCGTCGGCCAGCGGCGCGTTGGCCAGCACCTGGACCGCGTACTCCTCGGGGTCGAAGTGCCGCCAGGCCCAGGCCAGGTCCCGCTGCACCGAGATCCGCGGATCGGAGGCGTACCGGCTCAGCACCCGCAGTCCGCCTGGCCCGTTGACCAGTGCCGCCGTCTCCACGCAGGCCGTCGCCACCGCGTCACTCAAACCGTCCAAAGTGGACGGAAGCTTGCGCAGCACCTGTTCCCCCGCCAGCACCAGCGAGCGCACCTCGCGGCTGTCCCTCGGCGGCACCAGCTGGTCCAGCACCGCGTCCACCCGCGCCGCCACCTGCTCCGGCACCGTGTGCGTGGTCTCCAGGCAGGCCGCCGCGAGCAGCCGCAGCTTGCGCGCGTGCCGCCGCTCGGCGTCCGCGCGGTCCAGGATGCCGTCCAGCAGCTCGGCCCGCAGCGGCACCGAGCAGTGCCCGGCGGCCAGCACCACGGTCTCCCGCCAGGTGTCCAGATGTGCCTGCTGGACCAGGAAACCGACCAGGTGGTGGTCGGCGATCTCCTTGCCGGTCAGGTACTCCTGGAAGGTCCGGTGGATGAAGTCGACCTTGCCCTCCACCGGTTCGCGCAGCACCCCGCTGCGCTCCAGCAGGTGCTGCAACACCGTGGCCGGGTGCAGCTCCACCGAGGGCATCCGGGCCAGCGCCCGCCCCACGTGCCCGATCGCGGCGTCCAGGTCCAGCTGGGTGCGGCCGCACATGCTCAGGCTCCAGGCCAGGTACTGCAACACGCCGAGCTTGGTCGCGGGCTCCAGCGCGAGCTCCTGCGCCGCGGGCACCTCGCGCTCGGCGTCCCTGCGGTCCAGCAGCAGCTCCAGCGCCGCCTCGTACAGCTTCATCCGGTCCGGCGGCAGCTGCTTGCGGCGGTCCAGGTTCAGCGCGCACAACAGCGCGCACAGCAGCGGGTTGGTGGCCAGCATGCGCAGCGCGGGCCGGGACTCCAAGTGGCGCAACAGGGTCGTGCGGTACTCGTCCAGCTCCTCCGGCTCGCAGGGCAGGGCCGCGCCGCGGATCGCCTCGTGCCAGCGGCGGGTGAACTCGGCGATGTCCAGCGGGGTCATGGGTTCCAGCCGCACCGCGCGGAACCCCTCGGCGTCCAGCCAGCTCCGGTCCGCCGCGCTGGGCCGCGCGGTGACCACCACCCGCAGGTCCGGGTAGGCCGCGAGCAGGCCCTTCAGCCACCGCCGCACCCTGGGCCGCCGGTCCGCGGTCAGCTCGTCCACCCCGTCCACCAGCAGCAGCGCCTGGCCGTCGGAGAGCAGCCGGTGCACCCAGCCGGTCGGCGCCAGCCCGGCGATCGGCCCGGCGTTGGCCGCCACCAGGTCCTGCGGCTCGGGCAGCTCGGCATCGGCGTAACCGCGCAGCCGCACCAGGAACGGCACCAGGTTGTTCCACGGCGCCAGCTTCCCGGTAAACGTGCCGCGGGCCGCGGAGACCGACAGCCACTGCATCAGCGTGGTCTTGCCGGACCCGGCGTCCCCGCGCAGCAGCGTCCGGGACCGGTCGGCCAGCGCGGACTCCACCCGCTGCCCGCCGTCGGCCGCCCGCCAGCCCGAGGCGGAGAAGTCCTCGTCCTCCCCGCCGGAGCGGGTCACGCTCAGGCTCAGGTAGGCCACTGACACCGAGGTGTGCGGCCGGTACCGCCGGGTGTCCACCCCGAAGAGCTCCAGCTCGTCCAGCGTTTCGCTCAGGTAGCCCAGGTAGCGCCGCCGGAATTCGGCGTCGTGCGCGCGGCCGTGCGGGGCGTCCAGCGAGGTCCTGGGCAACCGGTGCAGCACCAGCTCGATCTTCTCCGCCACCGCGGTGAACCGGCCGAGGAACTCCGGGTCCGCGCGCTGGCTGAAGGCCGGCAGCTCCCGGACCACGCTGACCAGCGCCATGCAGCTCTCGTCCAGCACCGCCGAGTACAGGTCCGCGGCCGCGTCGCTGAGCCCGGCCCGCACCACCGCCGAGGGCACCCGCTCGCGCACCAGCCTGGCCAGCTTGGCCGGGTCCAGGTCCGCCTCGAACAGGGTGCGGTCGGACAGGTCGGCCTCGGCCAGCGCGTCGGCCACCGCGTCCAGCGCGGCCCGCCGCTCGTGCTCGGGCAGGTCCTTGAACTCCACGTCGTACCAGGGCCGCAGCCGGTGCGCGGCCTGGTCGCCGATGTCGGCCAGCCTGCGTTCCAGCTTGCGCCGGGAGAAGGCGTCCGGCACCGCGACCGCGATCAGCTCGGACAGCGGCGTGTGCCGGTCCGACTGCGCCTTGCGCTGGCCCAGCCAGGTGCACACGGTGTGCCGGACGACCTGCCGCCCCACCGCGAGCGCGGCCTCGTTGAGCATCCATCCACTCTATCGGGGGACAAAACGGAACTGAGCCGTCCGCGCGGTGAAAGCGCGCGAACGGCCCAGAACCCTTGGTGTGCGGCGAAAAGCCTCACCGGTCCCGTTGGGTGATCAATCGGGCGAGCATGGTGAGCTGGCCGCCCGCCCGTGACCGCGGCGAGCTGGCCGCCAGGTGCTGCAACCCCTGCGCCAGCAGGTCGTCCGCCTTCTCCTGCGCCCAGGCCCGCCCGCCCGCGGCCTCCACCAGCCCGGCCGCCTTGGCCAGCTCGGCGGGCTCCAGCGGGTCGGTGCGCTGGTACAGCGCGGCCAGCTCGCGGGCCGCCGGGGTGCCGGAGGTCAGCGCGAAGACCACCGGCAGCGACTTCTTGCGGTTCTGCAGGTCGGAGTAGACCGGCTTGCCGGTGACCGCCGGGTCGCCCCAGATGCCGAGCAGGTCGTCCACCAGCTGGAAGGCCAGCCCGACGTCCTCGCCGAAGCGGGTCAGGCGCGCCACCTGCTCCGGGCTGCCGCCGCCGAACATGGCGCCCAGCGCGCAGGCCGCCCTGGGCAGCGCGGCGGTCTTGCCGATGGCCATCGCCACGCACTCGTCCACATCGACGTCGGCCCGGTCCTCGAAGGACAGGTCGTTGTACTGCCCGTCCAGCAGGTCCAGCACAGCCCCGCTGAGCACCTTGGTGGCCTCCGCCGCGCTGGGCTGCCTGCTCGTGCCCAGCACCTCCATCGCCACCGCCAGCAGCGCGTCCCCGGCCAGGATCGCCGCGTTCAGCCCGAACACGCTCCACGCGGTGGCCCGGTGCCGCCGGGTGGTGTCGCCGTCCATCACGTCGTCGTGCAGCAACGAGAAGTTGTGCACCAGCTCGATGGCCACCGCGGCCGGCACCGAGGCGGCCGGGATGCCGCCCACCGCCTCCGCGGTCAGCAGTACCAGCGCCGGCCGGATCACCTTGCCGCTGCTGCCCTCACCCGGCCTGCCCTGCTCGTCCCACCAGCCGAAGTGGTACCCGGCGATGCGCCGCATGGACTGCGGTAGTCGCTCCACCGCCTCCCGCATGGCGGGTTCGATCATGCCCCGGCTCCAGGCGAGCACCTCACCGATGGTGTCCGTGCCCAGAACCGGGGTCGTCTCCACACTCACCATGTTCGTCAGTGCCCGATCTCGACGTTCTCCAGCACACCCAGCGCGTCCGGCACCAGCACCGCCACCGAGTAGTAGGCGCTGACCAGGTACGAGGTGACCGCCTTGTCGTTGACGCCCATGAACCGCACGTTCAGCCCCGGCTGGTACTCATCCGGGATGCCGGTCTGGTGCAGGCCGATCACGCCCTGGTCCTCCTGGCCGACGCGCATGGCCACGATCGAGGTGGACCCGGTCTCGGTGATCGGGATCTTGTTGGTGGGCAGGATCGGCACCCCGCGCCAGCCCTGCACCTTGGTGCCCTCGAAGTCCAGGATCTCGGCGTAGACCCCGCGCTTGTTGCACTCCCGGCCGAAGGCGGCGATCGCCTTGGGGTGGGCCAGCATGAACTTCGTCTTGCGCCTGCGGCACAACAGGTCGTCCAGGTCGTCGGGGGTGGGCGGGCCGCTGTGCGTGGGCACCCGCTGCTTGAGGTCGGCGTTGTGCAGCAGGCCGAAGCTGGTGTTGTTGAGCATGTCGTGCTCCTGGCGCTCGCGCAGCGCCTCGATGGTCAGCCGGAGCTGCTGGTCCAGCTGGTTCATCGGGTGGTTGTACAGGTCGGTGACCCTGGTGTGCACGCGCAGCACGGTCTGCGCCACCGCCAGCTCGTACTCCCTCGGCGAGAGCTCGTAGTCGACGAAGGTGCCCGGCAGCTCGTGCTCGCCCTCGTGCCCGGAGGCCAGGTCGATCTCCGCCTCGCCCTTGGCGTTCTGCGGTTTGCGCGGGCTGAGCCGGTAGGCGGCCACCTTCTCGCGCAGGGCGGGGGACTGCTCCACCAGTTGCTGGAACACGCTGCGGGGCAAGGACAACAGCGTGCCCGGGGTGGCCGCGCGGGCGGTGAACTGCCAGGTGGCCTCACCCAGCAGCGCCTCGTCGCCGAAGTGGTCACCGTCGACCAGGGTGCCCAGCGAGGTGGTGTTGCCGAACTCGCCGACGCCGAGCTTGGTGATCCGGCCGTGCGCCACCAGGATCACCCGGTCCGCGGGCCGGCCCTGGGTGACCAGCACCTCGCCCTTCTCGAAGCCCTGCTGCTCGAACCGGTCGGCCAGCGCGGCGAGCACCTCCTGGTCCTCGAACCCGCGCAGCAGCGGCAGCTCGCACAGCTCCGGCGGCACCACCCGGATCTGGGTGCCGATGTTGCTGAAGGTGAGCCTGCCGTCGCCGATCGAGTAGGTCATCCGGCGGTTCACCCGGTACGCGCCACCGTTGGCCTCCACCCAGGGCAGCACCTTGAGCAGCCAGCGCGGGCTGATGCCCTGCATCTGCGGCACGGACTTGGTGGTCGACGCCAGGTTCCGCGCCGCCGCCGTGCCCAGGCTCAGTTGAGCGCCGTTGCCGTTCCCGTTGCCATTGGTCCGGACGTCGGACTCCAACGCTTCTGTCACCGTGCACACCGCCAAGTCTCGTTACAGGTCAACAGGAATCGAACTTGAAGAAAACAGTGGGTCAGGTCCGGTAGCGCGGATTCGTGTGGTGCCACTCGAAACCGCCGCCCATCCAGGCCCGCAGGCCGCGCAGGAACCGCTGGAGCTCCGGCGAGGGCACCGCGGCCAGCCGCCGGTGCCCGGCCTCGAAGTCGCGCACGACCTCGTTGTGCAGCTCCACCGTCACCTCGGTGGCCTCCTCGATGGAGCAGCCCCGGTCGGCGGCGATCTGCAGGACCATGTTGCACACCGGCAGCTCGTCCGCGGCGTCCTTGGCCACCGAGAACAGGTCGTTGACCAGCACGCTGGCCAGGCCCGCCTGGAACGCGGCCTCCCGGACCTCCGGGGCGTTGTACAGGTTGGCCGGCACCTCGTAGCCGCCGACCGCGTCGATCAGCGTCATCGAGGTGTAGAAGTTGTCGTGCTGCCGGGCGGCCAGGTACTCCCAGGCCGGCGGGTAGGAGTCGGTGTGCCGCCAGGCCGCGTAGGCGGTCCAGCTGACGAACATGGCGAAGGTCGAGTAGTTCACCCGCTGCACCACCGCGGGCGTGCTGCGCGCGGCCAGGTGCTCGATGCCCGAGCGCAGCGCCACCAGCACCCGCTCACCGGCGATCTTCTCTTCGAGTGGCGGGGTGAACTCCCTGGCGTCGGGCACCCGGTCCATCGCGGCCATGGCCAGCATCAGCCTGCCGGGCAGCTCGACGGGGGTGGCCCCGTGCTCGGTGCTGTCCGCGTAGAGGTCGTCCGCGGCCCACCAGGCCGCGTTCAGCCGCGCCGAGATCAGCAGCTGGTCCGGGTCCTCGGAGTCCGGATGGGTGAGCATGGCCAGCCTGCCGAACCCGCCCTTGCCCATCAGCTCGCTCTCCTCCTCGGAGAACCCGCATGCCAGCGCCCAGTCCACCACCCGCAGGTCCACCTCGGTGCCCAGCGCCGGGTTGATCCGCTCCACCACCGGCACGTACACCGGTGAGAAGTTCCCCTCGCCCCAGGACCGGTACGCGTAGGCGGGATCGCCGCTGGCCGCCGGTTCCGGGACCGGGGGTGGCGCTGGCTCGGCCACCGCCACCGGTGGCGGTTCCTGGCCGAACACGGCGGCGACGCGGGCCGCGGAGGTGCCCAGCCCCGACGGCCCGGCCAGCCAGGCCGGGCGCGTCGGGGCGGGGGTCACTGCCTCGGACATGGCGTCAGATCCGGTCGGCCGCGATGAGCAGGTAGTGGAAGCTGCCCTCGCGGTAGGCCTGCAGGAACGGGGCCTCCACGCCGGTGGCCACGGAGGACTTCTCCCGCAGCTCCCAGTACGGGATGGTGGCCGCGGTCAGGTCGATCACGCTGATCGGCACCAGGTTGTTGGCCTGCATGGCCTTGAAGTACGCGCTGCGCGGGTGGATGTTGCAGGTGTAGTGCTGGTCGATCTGGCTGACCGCCTTGGACCGCCCGCCGGTGACGTCGTTGTAGCAACCGGTGATCGTGACGTAGCGGCCGCCGATCTCCAGCTGCCGCGCGTGCTCGGCGAAGAGCTGGTGCAGGTCCACGTACATGGTGCTCTCGTTGTTCCAGATGGCCTTGCGGGAGGCCGTCTCGAACCCGGTGTCGAGCATGTTCCGGAAGTGGTACCGCACCCGGTCGGCCACCCCGCGCTTGCGGGCCTGCTCATTGGCGAAGTCCACCTGCTTCTGCGAGATGGACACGCCGTCGACCTCGCAGCCGAAGCGCAGGTTGGCCATGATGCTGGTGCCGCCGCGGCCGCAGCCCGCGTCCAGCAGCTTGTCCGTGGGCTTGACGTCGCCGAGGTGGTCCAGCAGCACCTCCGCCTGCGCGGTCTCCAGCCGGTGCATCTCATCGATGATCGCCTGGTCCCGTCGGTCGGCGGGGGCTTCCAGCACCGCGGGGTCGTAGTCGCCGAGGCCGTAGTGGTGGTGGTAGAGGCCGTCGACGTCGCCGAGCCGGAGGTTCACCGGGTCCTGCTCGGCGTTCCAGTACTCCGCAACCGAACGCTGGTAGGCGCTGCGCAGCACCGGCTTGGCCGTCTCGGATTCCCGTGGCTGGACTGTGGTCATCGTGCGACTCCTCCATTGTCGTTCAGGTGCAACAGAAAACTCGTTCATCGGTAGCGCGGGCTGCCCGACTGCCACACGTGGTCGCCGGCCAGCCAGTCGCGCAGCGCGTCCACCACGCCGGCCAGCGATGCCCGATCGATGGCGTCCAGCTCCAGCTCCCTGGCCAGCCGCGGCACGTCCACCGCGGCCAGCCGCTGGAACTGCTTGATCCGCTCGGTGAGCAGGTCGTTCACGATCGCGGCCGCCCGGCCGCGGTCGCAGCCCAGGAACTGCTGGGTGATCAGCACGGCGTTGTGCGTGTCACCCGCCCGGACCTCCTTGTCGTAGGACAGGACGTCGTTGCGGATCCCCGGCGCCTCGGCGAAGATCTCGGCCAGCGCGCGCATGGTCCGGTGCTCCCGTACCGCCGTGGGCAGGTCGCCGCCCAGCGCCGCCATGGCCAGCCCGTAGGCGAACATCCCGCCGCCGGTCTCCCGGCGCATCTCCAGGTAGTCCACCGGATCCGGGACCCGGCCCAGCAGCACGTTGTGGATCTCCCACAGCGGTCCGCGCAGGAACTCCCCGAGCTGCCCGGGATAGGCGGCCCGGCCCGAGGGCGGCAGCGTCGGCGCCATCCGGGTCCACAGGTCGGCCAGCCCGGCCTGCACCGGGTCCGCCGGCACCGGCATCGCGGACAGCTGCGCGGGCAGGAAGGTCATCAGTCTGTCCACATAGGACCGTGCACCGGCCAGGTCGCGGGTGCGCTTGAACCGGTCGTCGATGAAGTCGTCGTAGTGGAAGCCCCAGACACCCCAGGCCGCCACCAGCTCCACCGCCCCGGCCGGGGCGTGCGGCACGCTCAGCGCGGCCCACAGCCCGAAGTCCTGGGCGTCGGCCCAGTGGTCGGTCCACACCCCGCAGCGCCCGATGCCGATCCGCCTGGTCCAGTCCGCGGCGAAGCTCCTGGCGCGCTCCAGGTGCGGGCTGGTCTTGGCCGGGTAGGGCAGGTAGAACTCCGGCAGCGCGCCGCCGCCGAGGTGCACCCCGTGCGGCTGCACCGGTTCGGTGTTGACCGGGGGCGCGAAGGCCGACATCCGGGTCAGGCCCATGCCGGGTCCGGTCAGGCCCAGCATCGTGGTGGCATCAGGCATGTCCGCCCCCGATCGGCAGCGAGCCGGTGCCGACCCCGCTGAGGAACCGGCCGGCCCGCCGCGCGCCAGGCACGGGCGCGTTCTTGTTCATGTACCGGTTGGAGCGCAGGTGCCACTGGTGCCCGCCGGACTGCCAGTCCTGCAACCCCTTGACGTACTTGGCCACCGCGAGCTGCTCGGCGGGCTTGAGCGCGTGCTCGGCGAACAGCGGCGGCAGCTCGGTGAGCGCGGTGTGCTCGAACTGCCGCAGCCGCGAGGTGATGATGTCGCTGACGGTGTCCGCGGCCTGCTGCGGGCCGCAGCCGAGGAAGGTCTCCAGCACCAGCACGCCGTTGTTCACCTCACCCTCCTGCTGGGTCTCCCGCTGGTAGCTGAAGATGTCGTTGCGCAGGTGCACCCCGTCGGCGAAGGTGTCCCGGAGGACCCGGAGCGGGCGGCTGTGCGCCACCCGTTCCGGGACCTCCGCGCCTTCGGTGTACTCGACCAGGCCCGCCGACCACGGCGCGCCGCCGACCTTGCGGCGCATGCCGAGGTAGTCGATCGGGTTCGGCACCCGGCCGTTGGCGATGTTGTCCAGCTCCCACACGCAGTCCACCAACAGGTTCTCCGTGCTCACCGCGAACCGCGCACGCCAGTCCATCGACATGTGCGGTGCGGTGCGCCTCCAGAGGTCGGCCAGTCCGCGCTCCACCGGGTTCGTCCACTGTGGAGGGTCGGAGAGGTCCAGCGGCATGAAGGCCATCAGCCGGTCCAGGTGGGCCTTGGCCCCCTGCTGGTCCTTGGTCCTCTTGAACAACGCCAGGAAGTGGTCGTCGAAGTAGAAGACCCAGGTGTACCAGTCGGTCACCAGGTCGAGCCGGTCGCCGGGCGCGTCCGGATGCGCCCAGGCGCACAGCCCGGCCATGTCCATGCCGTCGAAGTAGGCCTCGCTCCAGATCTCCGGTCCGCCGTCCTTCGTCGACCCGATCATCTCCATCTCGAGCGCCCACTGCTTGTCGTGGGCCCTCGCCGACTCCAGATGCGGGTTCAACCGTGCCGGGTGCGGCAGGTAGAAGTCCGGCAGCTCGAAGGGCTGGTCAGCCATCGTGCCGGCCGAGTTCCACGTTCTCCAGGATGCCCAGCGCGTCCGGCACCAGCACCGCGGCCGAGTAGTAGGCGCTGACCAGGTAGGAGATGATCGCCTTCTCGCTGATCCCCATGAACCGCACCGAAAGTCCGGGCTGGTACTCGTCCGGGATGCCGGTCTGGTGCAGGCCGACCACGCCCTGGTTGTGCTCGCCGACCCGCAGCAGCATGATCGAGCTGGTGTTGTTCTGGGTGACCGGGATCTTGTTGCAGGGCAGGATGGGCACCCCGCGCCAGGACGGCACCTTGTTGCCGTTCATGTCGATCGCGGTCGGGTAGATGCCGCGCCTGCTGCACTCCCGGCCGAAGGCGGCGATCGCCTTGGGGTGGGCCAGGATGAAGCCGGGCTCCTTCCACACCGTGGCCAGCAGGTCGTCCAGGTCGTCCGGGGTGGGCGGGCCGGAGCGGGTGTGGATGCGCTGCTTGAGGTCGGCGTTGTGCAGCAGGCCGAAGCTCTTGTTGTTGACCAGCTCGTGCTCCTGGCGCTCGCGCAGCGCCTCGATGGTCAGCCGCAGCTGCTGGTCGAGCTGGTTCATCGGCTGGTTGTAGAGGTCGGCCACCCTGGAGTGCACCCGCAGCACGGTCTGCGCCACGCTGAGCTCGTACTCGCGCGGGGTGAGCTCGTAGTCGACGAAGGTGCCGGGCAGGGCCACCTCGCCCTCGTGCCCGGAGGCCACCTTGATCTCGGCCTCGCCGTGCGGGTTGCCCTTGCGCGCCTGGCCGGCCACGTAGGCCGCGATGTGCTCCTGCAGCGCGGGGGACTGGTGCACGATCTCGTCGTAGCCGCGCTGCTCCAGCACCAGCACGGTCACCGGGGTGACCGCCTTGACGGTGTAGTCCCAGATGCTGCTGGGGTCGGTGAGCGAGTCGTCGCCGAAGTGGTCGCCGTTGGCCATGGTGCCCAGCACGGTCTGGTCGCCGAACTCGCCGAGGCCGAGCTTGTTGACCTTGCCGTGCGCGATCAGGAACGCCTCGTTGGACTCGTTGCCGAACTCCACGATCACGTCGCCCGGCTGGTACTCCCGCTGCTGGAACCGCAGGGCCAGCGCGATGAGCACCTCCTCGTCGCCGAACCCGCGCAGGATCGGCAGCTCGCACAGCTCCGGCGGCACCACCCGGATCTGGTCGCCGACCGAGGTGAAGGTGACCCGGCCGTCGCCGACGGTGTAGCTCAGCCGCCGGTTGACCCGGAACGCGCCGCCCTTGGCCTCCACCCAGGGCAGCACTTTCAGCAGCCACCGGGAGGAGATCGCCTGCATCTGCGGGACGGACTTGGTCGTCGTCGCCAGGTTCCGCGCCGCAGCCGTACCGAGGCTGAGCTGGGCGTGCCCGTTGCCGTTGCCGTTGCTCTCGGTCCGGACGTCGGACTCCAACGATTCAGTCACCGCGTACACCACCAATTTCTATGCATGCGAAAAAGGGCAGAATAGAGTGGAAAAGAAAATGGAAACGTTTGGGAAAATTGCGCTGCTCAATGGCGTGGCGCAGCCACTCGGCTAGAGGTCCGAGTGGGGCAGGCCACGCATTAACGTCCGGTCATGGCGAAGCTAGCACCGCGCGTTCGCCCGCGTGAAGTCACCTGACCGGGGGACTTGTTCTTTGTCTGGCGACAAATTTTGCAAGCCGCATGACCACACGATTCGGGGGTTCACGCAGCGCGCTGTGACCAGCAATCGGCATTTTGTGCGAACACTCGGCACCATCCGGACCCGATCGCCGCAGACCCGGGAATGCAACGGTGCACAGAACGAGTTCCCCTTACGCCAAACGAGCTTTCGTGACCTATGTCGCAGAGCGTGTTGCAAAACGTGTGTTATCGCGACTGGACACATCCGATGATCCGCCAAGTCTGGGCTTTCGGTTGTGCGCGCAATCAGTGCAGCAACAGTGCCCGAAAGGGCAATGCCGGACGCGTGGGTTTCGTGCGCCCCGGGTGCGGCTGGCACCATCGGTGGATGGGGGAGTGGCCGAAGAACTGCGCCAACTGCGGCGTGCCGATGCCAGGCAGGGCGAACACCGGCGACCGCGGTCCGGACATCGCCTACTTCGTGCACTGCCGTCCGTGCGCCGCGCTGGTGGCCGGACAGATGGACCTGCTCGAGGCAGAGCCGAACGGGGCGAAGATCAGGATCTACGGGTGTCGCCGCTGCGGCACCACCAGGGCTTTCCGGGCCACCTGGAAGCCGAGGTGCCCGGTCTGCCTCGATGAGCGCACGCGGGGCCTCGGCATCCGCCTGCTCGCCGAGCGCCGGGCCAGGGGGATCGTGCTGGCCCGCTCGGCCGAGTACGAGTGGCCGGGCTGGACCCTGCTCGCCGGGGACTACTGGGGCCTGCCGTGGAACCACCCGCGCGAGGCCGGCAAGCGGGTCAGCTCGCACGGGTTCTGGGGCCGGCACCAGGCCTGCGGGATGGTCGCGCTGCTGAAGAAGGTGCGCGTGGAGTGCCGGTTCTGCCCAGCGGAGCCGGGGTCGCGCACCCACCACGCCCGGCGCCACGACCCGCACCTGCTCTACCTGGTCGAGTTCCAGGGGCTGCTCAAGTTCGGGCACGGCAACGCCCAGCGCATCCGCACCCATCAACTGGAGGGCGCGGAGGTCCGCCTGGTGCTCCAGGCCACGCACGCCGAGGTCGTCGCCGCGGAACGAGTCCTGAAGAAGCGCCACCGAGAGCTGCTCGTGCCCAGGGGCACCCTGCTGCCGCACAGCTTCGGGCGCGGGACCGAGGTGGTCGCCGCTGGCGTGCCGGTGGACCTCGCCGAGGTGCTCCTGCGTGCCCGGGACGTCACCGACCGCTTCCGCTAGCGGAACGCGCCGGGGGTCAGTTCACCCGCCCGACCACCCGGCGTGATTCGATGCCACGGTGTCCCTCCGTCCGCCCGCGCTGGTTCGCCGGACGGCCGAGCCGGTTCCGCCGCCCAGGTGGGACGACGCGGCCCGTGCGGTGCTCGCGCACACCGGCGGGTTCCTGCGGGTGCTGGGCGGGCCGGGGACGGGCAAGACCACGCTGCTGGCCGAGGTGGCCGCGGACCGGATCCGGCGGGGGGCCGATCCGGAGCGGGTGCTGGTGCTGGCCGCGAGCCGGAAGTCCGCGATCACCCTGCGGGCCCGGATCACCGCGCGGCTGACCGCGGACCAGCCCGACGGGCTGCGCACGATCCGCGAGCCGCTGGTGCGCACCGTGCACTCCTACGCCTTCGCGGTGCTGCGGTTGCAGGCCGCCAGGGACGGGCTGCCGCCGCCGCGGTTGTTGTCCGGGCCGGAGCAGGACGCCGTGGTGCGGGAGCTGCTGGCCGGGGACATCGAGGCGGGCGCGCCGGACTGGCCGGAGCGGTTGCGGCCCGCGCTGGGGCTGCCGGGGTTCGCCGCCGAGCTGCGGGACCTGCTGCTGCGGGCCGCCGAGCGCGGGGTGGGGCCGGAGGAGCTGATCGAGCTCGGTGAGCGGCACGAGCGGCCGGAGTGGGTGGCGGCAGGCACCTTCGGGTTGCAGTACGAGCAGGTGACGCTGTTGCGCGGGGTGGTCGGCTCGGCTGGTCCGCAGGCCGCCGCGCCCGCGCTGGACGCGGCCGAGCTGGTCGGCTCCGCGCTGCTGGCCCTGCAGACCGATCCGGACCTGCTGGCCGCCGAGCAGGCCCGGGTGCGGCACCTGCTGGTGGACGACGGGCAGCACCTGGATCCGTTGCAGTACACGCTGGTTCGCCGGCTGGGCGACGCGGCGCAGGAGTGCGTGCTGGCCGGGGACCCGGACCAGGCGGTGTTCACCTTCCGCGGCGCGGACCCCCGTCGGCTGCTGGCCGAGGTGCCCGGCGAGCGCGGCACTGTGGTGCTCACCCACGACCACCGGATGGCGCCCGCGGTGCGCGCCGCGGTGCGCAGGCTGGCCGGCCGGCTGCCCGGCGCCGGACCGCAGCGCGAGCTGCGCGGGCGGACCGACGGCGATCCGGGGTCGGTGCAGGTGAAGGTGCTGGCCTCGGCGGCGCAGGAGGCGACCTGGATCGCCGACCAGCTGCGGCGGGCGCACCTGCTGGAGGAAGTGCCCTACTCGGCGATGGCGGTGCTGGTGCGCAGCACCGGGAACACGCTGCCGGTGCTGCGCAGGGCGCTGCTGGCCGCCGGGGTGCCGGTGGCGGTGCCCGGGGACGAGCTGCCGCTGCCCCAGCAGAACGCGGTGTGGCCGTTCCTGACCGTGCTGCGCTGCGCGGCCGACCCCGCGCTGCTCGACCCCGACCTGGCCGCCGCGCTGCTCGCCGGGCCCTTCGGCGGTGGCGATCCGCTGGCGCTGCGCAAGCTCCGCCGCGGCCTGCGCCGCCTGGAACTGGCCGCCGGTGGCGACCGGGCCAGCGGTGAGCTGCTGGTCGAGGCGCTCAACGTGGACGAGAAGCTGGTGGCGCTGGACGAGGCCGCCGAGCCCGCGCGGCGGGTGGCCATGCTGCTGCGGATCGCCCGGCAGGCGGTGGCCGCGGGCGAAGGCGTGGAGCAGGTGCTGTGGCAGGTCTGGCAGGCCAGCGGGCTGGAGCAGCGCTGGCTGTCGCTGGCCGGGCGGCACGGGCCCGTTGGCGCGCAGGCGGACCGGGACCTGGACTCGGTGGTCGAGCTGTTCGACGCGGCCGCCCGCTACGCCGACCGGCTGCCCGGCTCCGGGGTGGCCGGGTTCGCCGACTACCTTGCCTCGCAACAGATCTCCGGCGACACGCTGGCCCCGGCCGCGCCGCAGGGCGAGGCGGTGGCGCTGCTCACCGCGCACGCCGCGGTCGGCCGGGAGTGGGCGGTGGTCGCGGTGCCGGGGGTGCAGGAGGGGATCTGGCCGGACCTGCGGCTGCGCGGCTCGCTGCTCGGGGTGGAGCGGCTGGTCGACCTGCTCTCCGGGGTGCGCGCCGAGGACAAGGTCTCCGCGGTGGCCCCGATCCTGGCCGAGGAACGGCGGTTGCTGCTGGTCGCGGCCAGCCGGGCCCGGCAGTCGCTGATCGTCAGCGCGGTGCGCGGCGAGGACGACACCCCGTCCCGGTTCCTGGACGAGCTGGACGGCGCGGACTTCGAGGGCAGCGAGGAGGCCGACGCGGTCCGCCCGGTGTTCCAGCCCAGTCGCGGCCTGATCCTGGCCGACCTGGTCGGCGACCTGCGCCGCGCGGTCTGCGATCCGCGGGCCGAGGCCGACCAGCGGCAGCGCGCGGCCACCCAGCTGGCCAGGCTGGCCGCGGCCGGGGTGCCCGGCGCGCACCCGGACTCCTGGTACGGCCTGGGCGAGACCAGCACCGAACGTCCACTGTGGACAGACGTGGAAGCGGTCGGCATCTCACCGTCCACTGTGGATATTCTATCCCGCTGTCCGCTGCGCTGGATGGTGGAGCGGCACGGCGGCCAGGACCCGGCCGAGCTGGCCTCCATCACCGGCTCGCTGGTGCACGCCCTGGTGCAGGCCGCCGCCTCCGGCGCCGATCCGGAAGCCCTGCAACGCACCCTGGACGAGGCCTGGGCCGCGGTGGACGCGGGCGCGCCCTGGTTCTCCCGCAAGGAAAGAGCCAGGGTGGAGCAGATGGTCGACTCCTTCCGGGCCTGGCTGGTGCGCAGCCGGGCCGAGCTGACCCAGGTCGCGGTCGAGCACGAGATCACCGTGGAGCTGCCGCCGAAGGAGGAGGGCGGGCCGTGGCTGCGGGTCAAGGGCCGGGTGGACCGGCTGGACACCGACGGCGAGGGCCGCCCGGTGGTGGTCGACATCAAGACCGCGCGCACCGCGGTCAGCAAGAAGGAGGCCGAGGAGCACCCGCAGCTGGCCGTCTACCAGCTGGCCGCCGCGCTCGGCGCGTTCTCCTCCCTGGGCCTGCGGGACGAACCCGGCGGCGCGAGGCTGCTCTACGTGGCCAAGCCGGACAAGAAGTCCGGCGCGGCCGAGCGCAACCAGCCACCGCTGGACGGGGAGAAGGTCAAGGTCTGGCTGGACGCGGTCTACGCGGCGGGACAGGCCTGCATCGGACCCACCTTCACCGCCACCGAGAACACCGACTGCTCCCGCTGCCCGGCCAAGACCTGTTGTCCCACACAGGATTCCGGCAGGCAGGTGAGCGAGTGACCGAACTCGCCACCCCGCACGAGGTGGCGGCGGCGCTCGGCCTGCACCCGCCCACCCCGGAACAGGCCGAGGTGATCGCCGCGCCCGCCGAGCCCGCGCTGGTCATCGCGGGCGCGGGCGCGGGCAAGACCGAGACCATGGCGGCCAGGGTGGTCTGGCTGGTGGCCAACGGCCTGGTCACCCCGGAACGCGTGCTGGGCCTGACCTTCACCCGCAAGGCCGCCCGCCAGCTCGCCGACCGGGTGCGCGCCCGGCTGCGCAGGCTGGCCGGTTCCGGCCTGCTGGAACGGCTCGATCCCAGCGGCGACCGCAGGGCCGCGGTCACCGCCGCCGAGCCGACCGTGCTGACCTACCACGCCTACGCGGGCAGGCTGGTCGGCGAGCACGGGCTGCGGCTGCCGGTGGAGCCGGGGGCCCGGCTGCTCACCGAGACCGCGGCCTGGCAGCTCGCGCACCGGGTGGTGGCCGGGTGGACCGAGGACATCGACACCGACAAGGTGCCGGCCACGGTCACCCAGTACCTGCTGTCCCTGGCCGGTGAGCTGGGCGAGCACCTGGTCACCCCGGACCAGCTGCGGGCGCACGCCGCGGAGTTCTGCCGCCTGATCGAGGACGCGCCGAGGGCGCCCCGGCAGCGCGAGGGCCTGCCGGTGGCCCTGCAGGAGATCGTGGCCGCACAGCGGCTCCGGGTCGCGCTGCTGCCGCTGGTGGAGGCATACGCCAAGCGCAAGCGACGAGAGGCGGCGATGGACTTCGCCGACCAGATGTCGCTGGCGGCCACCCTGGCCGAGTCCGACCCGGACGTGGTGGCGCTGGAGCGGGAGCGCTACGGCGCGGTGCTGCTGGACGAGTACCAGGACACCGGCCACGCCCAGCGGGTGCTGCTGCGCGGCCTGTTCGGCGGGTCCGGCCGGCCGGTGCTGCCGGTCACCGCGGTGGGCGACCCGGTGCAGGCGATCTACGGCTGGCGCGGCGCGAGCGCGGCCAACCTGCCCCGCTTCGCCACCGACTTCCCGGCCCGCGACCCACGCGGGAAGTGGGTCCCCGCAACGACCTACGGCCTGCTCACCAGCTTCCGGAACCCGCCGGAGGTGCTGCGGCTGGCCAACCAGGTCTCCGCCGAGCTGCGCTCCGGCGTGGCCGAGCTGCGGGCCAGGGACGGCGCGGGCGTCGGCGACGTGCGGATCGCGCTGCTGCCGGACATCCGGGCCGAGCTGGACTGGGTGGCCGACACCGTGGCCGCCCGCTGGGAGTCCACAGTGGACGCCACCGGTGCGCCGCCGACGGCCGCGGTGCTGGTGCGCAGGCGGGCCGACATGGCCGGGATCGCCGCCGCGCTGCGCGAACGCGGCCTGCCGGTGGAGGTGGTCGGCCTCGGCGGCCTGCTGGACGAGCCCGAGGTCCGCGACCTGGTCAGCGCGCTGCGCATGCTCACCGACCCGCTCGCGGGCACCGCGGCCATGCGCCTGCTCACCGGCGCCCGCTGGCGGCTGGGCGTGGCCGACCTGGCCGCGCTGTGGCGCCGGGCCCGGCACCTGGCCACCCCGGAGAGCAAACGCGGCGGCCCGGACCCACTGGACGCGCTGGCCGACGCGCTGCCCGGCGAGCACGCCGAACAGGCCGGGCTGGTGGACGCGCTGGACGATCCCGGCCCGCCGGAGGACTACAGCCCCGAGGGCTACCGCCGGATCCGCAGGCTCGGCGGCGAGCTGGCCGCGCTGCGCCGCCGCGGCGACCAGCCGCTCGGGGAGCTGGTCGCCGATGTGGAACGCACCCTGCTGCTGGACATCGAGTCGCTGTCCCGCCTCTCCGGCGTGGGCCGCGCGCACCTGGACGCCTTCGCCGACGTGGTCTCCGAGTTCGCCCGCAGCAGCGCCAACCCCACCCTCAACGGCCTGCTGGACTACCTGGCCACCGCCGAACGCGCCGAGGACGGCCTGGAACCCGGCGAGGTCGAGGTCTCCCCCGACCGGGTGCAGATCCTCACCGCGCACGCGGCCAAGGGCCTGGAGTGGCAGGTGGTCGCGGTGCCGCACCTGGTCAAGGACGTCTTCCCGGGCCGCCGCAAGTCCGCTTCCTGGCTGCGGGTGCCGCACCAGCTGCCCGCGGTGCTGCGCGGCGACGCCCAGGACCTGCCCGGGTTGAACCTGGCCTCCTGCGAGAACCGCAAGGAGATCGAGGAAGCCCTGGCCGTGCACTCCGAGGAGTTCGAGGAACGGCGGCTGGCCGAGGAGCGCAGGCTGCTCTACGTGGCGCTGACCCGCTCCGAGGAGACCCTGCTGGTCTCCGGCCACTGGTGGGGCGAGACCGGGGAGAAACCGCGCGGCCCCTCGGAGTTCCTGACCGAGATCCACGAGGTGGTCACCGCGGGCGAGCGGGTCGGCATCGTGCACCACTGGGCCGAGCGCCCCGAGGAGGACGAGGCCAACCCGCTGGCGGCGCAGGGAAACAGCCTCACCTGGCCGGTGGACCCGTTGGCGCGCAGGCGCTCCGCGGTCACCGAGGGCGCGAACCTGGTCCGCCAAGCACTGTCCACTGTGGACGAGTACCGGCCGCCGGTGGAGGAACCGGCCGACGAGGAACCGCTCGCCACCCCGTCGGACGAGGAGTACCTGCCCCCGGACGACGACTACCTCCCGCCGGAGGAGGACGAGTACCTGCCGGAGGACCCCTACCTCGACGAGCCGGAGCCGCCCGAGCCGCCGGAACCCGAACCGGAGGCCACCGCCGAGCCCGAACCCGAACCGGCCCCGGAACCCGCGCCCGCCACCGGGTTCGACCCGGAGGGCTGGGCGCGCGACGTCGACGTCCTGCTCGCCGAACGCGCCGCCGCCGCGAGCCGCCGCGAACAGGTCCTGCTGCCCGAACAGCTCTCGGTCAGCCAGCTGGTCGAGCTGGCCAAGGACCCGGACGCGCTGGCCCGCCGCCTGCGCCGCCCGCTGCCGTTCCCGCCGAACCCGTTGGCGCGCCGGGGAACCGCCTTCCACGCCTGGCTGGAGAACCGCTTCCAGGCCAGTCGGCTGCTCGACTTCGACGAGCTGCCCGGCGCGGCCGACGCCGACCTGCCCACCGAGGAGAACGTGGACGTCCTGCAGCGCGCCTTCCTGGCCAGCGACTGGGCCGAGCGCACCCCGCACGACGTGGAGGTCCCGTTCGAGACCGAGGTGGACGGCATCACCGTGCGCGGCCGGATGGACGCGGTCTTCGCCGACCCGGACGGCGGCTGGACCGTGGTCGACTGGAAGACCGGCGCGGTCCCCGATGAGGACCACCTGCCCGCGCTGTCGGTCCAGCTGGCCGCCTACCGCCTGGCCTGGGCCGCGCTCTCCGGCGCGGAGCTGGACACCGTGCGCGCCGCCTTCCACTACGTGCGCGCCGACGTCACCCTGCGCCCGGCCGACCTGCTCGACGCCGAGGGCCTGCGTGACCTGGTCCGCTCGATCCCGCTGCGCTAGAGCTGCTCGACCGTGCTCTGGTAGTTCAGCCACTGCAACAGCGCGATCCGCCCGATCGAGCCGCACAGCTCCGACTCGTTCTTGCCCGGCTTGCGCTCCGGCCCGTTCATCCCGTAGCAGTTCATCTTCCGCACCAGCCCCACCGACTTGGCCACCGAGGCGGCCACCTCGTTCGCCTTGGTCAGGTCGCGGCCCTTGAACCACTGGCCCAGCGCCTCCTGCACCTTGGCCACGGTCTGCTCGACCGCGGTCAGGGCCTCGCCGCACACCGGGTCGGTCGCCGCCACGCCCTGGCGGCAGGCCGAGGTGGCCATGTCCACCGTGGAGCCGCGGACCTGCGCGCGCAGCAGGTCCTTCGGGGTGATCTCCCTGGTCGGCGTGGCAGGCGCGGTCGAGGAGGTGGGGGCGGGCGGCGGGACCGGTTCGGCGGCGCAACCGGCGAGGATGAGGGCGATCCCGAGGGCGACCGGCGCGGTGCGGAGCATGGCGGCACGGTAAGCCCGGTGCGCTGGGAGGGCTCCCGGACTCAGTTGCGGGTGCGCACCGTCTGCGTGGTCAGCTTCAGCGCCTGCTCGTAGAGCACTTCCTGCAACCAGCGGCCGAACAGCGAGGGCCCGAACTCCCGCGAGCGGTCCTCCGGCGCGATCAGCACGTCCGCGCCGTCGGTGTCCGCGGTGACCACGCCGATGCCGTAGTAGTCCAGCTCGATCAGCGGCCAGGCGTCCGCGGGCTGCGGCGCGGGCAGCACCACCGCGCACGGGGCCAGGGTCATCAGGGTGCCGCAGGAGTTCAGCGCCGACTCCACCGAGGACTCGATCACCAGCACGCCCAGCAGCTCCACCGCGGGCACCGGGATCTGGTCGTGGAAGTCCGGCTCGAACCAGGAGCGGAACCAGGACGGGTCCGGCTCCGGCGGCCAGCCGTGCTCGGTGCGCCACTGGTGCACGTGGTCCAGGACGCGGACCACCGCGGACACCTGCTGGCCCAGCACGGCGACATCGGGGATGACCACGCCGTGCCAGCCGAGCGCCGAAGCGGCGTGTTGGAGTGGCGGCACCCCGGCATCCTAGGCCGATCGGTCGTTGATCGGTGCGGCGGCCGCCTGGCCGAGCACCGTTTTCGTCCATTCCGCGCAATGGGTTGCCCTGGATGGAGGGTTTTTTCTTATCTCTCGGTCAACTTGTTACCAACCAACCATTCGGTGGCGCATGGTTTCGCTCCCCTGCGATTTAGGAGACCCATGCGTACACAAATTCTCGGAGGCCTGTTAGCCGTCACCGTGTCGGCCATCGGCCTGCTCACCGCCCCGACCGCCGCGGCCACCGCCGTCCCGTCCACCGAACAGCGCACCCCTGAGCACGTTCGACTGGCCGGGTTCGACCTGCCCGCGGAGCCGAGGAGCGGGGTCAAGATCAGTCACGCCACCGCGACCGCCCGGCTGCGCGCGGCCGGGATCACCTGGTCCTCCAGTGGCAACTGCTCGAACCGGCTCGACCCCAGCTGCACCTCCTTCGAGCAGATCTACTCCGGCACCATCGACCAGGTCATCACGCTCAAGCGGGCCAGCGGCTGCGCCGTGCACCTCACCGGCGGCACCGAGACCGGGCACGGCAGCGGCACCTACTCGCACTGGAACGGCTACAAGGTCGACATCCGCCGCGCGGACTGCGTGGAGGGCTACATCCGGCGCAGCTTCACCCAGCGCCAGCCCACCTTCGGCGTGGAGCAGTGGGTGTCAGCGGCCGGCAACATCTACACCCGTGAGGCCAACCCGCCGCACTGGGACGTCCTCTACTACTGACCGGCGTTGCGGCGCACCCGCAGTGCCCACAGCACCAGCGGGACCTGAAGCGGCAGCCTGCCGAAGGCGACCAGTTTCTGCTTGAGCGGCTTGTGCCGCCAGTCCCAGGCCATCTTGACATTGGCCGGGAACACCGCGACGAACAGCGCGCCGGCGGCCAGCGCGCCCAGCCTGCGGGTCTTCGGCACGGCCACCGCCGCGCCCACCGCCAGCTCGGCGACCCCGGACAGGTAGGTCCAGGTCCGGGGTCCGCCGGGCAGTGCCTTGGGCACCAGCTCGTCGAAGGGCTTCGGGTGGACGAAGTGCAGCGCGCCCATCCCGCTGAGGAACCCGGCGAGCACAACCGCGGCCTTGGCACGCTTCATGCCGGTGAGCATAGGTCGTGTCGGCGGCGGCCGTCCGCGCCGATGCCCTAGCCTGCTTCGCCGTGACCGACGACCACCATCCGGGCGCGGGTGCCGCCAAAGCACAGGCGGTCAAGGCCCTGGCCGAGACCTTCCTGGCGGACCTGCGTGACTGGACGACCATCCCCGCGATCAGCGCCGACCCGGCGCACCGCACCGATGTGACCCGTTCCGCCGACGCGCTGGCCCTGCGCCTGGACCGCGACGGCTGGCCGCGGATCCGCCGCTGGGACCTGCGCGGCGTGCCCTCGGTGTACGCCGAGTGGCCAGCCGATCCCGGCGCGCCGACCCTGCTGCTCTACACCCACCACGACGTGCCCGCCCCGGCCGCGCTGGCCGACTGGCGGTTCCCGCCGTTCGAGCCGACCGTGCGCGAGGGCCAGTTGCACGGCCTCGGCGTGCGCGGCGGCCGCGGCCGGACCGCCGCGCTGCGGCTGGGCGTGCGCGCGCACCTGGCCGCCACCGGCCGCCGCGCGCCCGAGGTGGGCCTGCGGCTGCTCGCCGACGGCGCGGGCCTGCCCTCCGCGGCCAGCCTGTACGAGCTGCTCGGGGAGTACCCGGCGGAGCTGGCGGCCGACCTGGTGCTGTGCGGCGCCGCCGAACCGGTGCGCGCGCAGGCCGCTCCGCTGCTGAGCACCGCGCTGGGCGCACGGCCGCTGCCCGCCCTGCCGCCGCTGACCGCGCGACCGGGTCCGGGCGCGGACGAGCGGGTGGACCTGGCCTCGCTGCACGGGCACGCGGAGGCACTCGCCACACTGGTGCGCACCGCCGGCGCCCGCGCGCCCGGCCTGACCGATCGGGGGAGTGCCGCATGATCCGGCGTCGGTGGTCGGTGAGCCAGCTGACCGACCGTCCTGACCACGACCTGGTGGGGGTCATCAGGATCCCCGAGGGCGGCCGCGGTCCGGTGCGCTCGATCGTCACCAGGGTGATCGGCGCGTCCATCGCGCTGGCCATCACGGTGGTCATCGTGTACCTGGACCGCCACGGCTACCGGGACGTGGACGAGAATGGGCTGACCCTGCTCGACTCCATCTACTACGCCACCGTGTCGCTGTCCACCACCGGCTACGGCGACATCACCCCGGTCTCGGACTCGGCCCGGCTGACCAACATCCTGGTGATCACCCCGCTCCGGGTGCTCTTCCTGATCGTGCTGGTCGGCACCACCCTCGAAGTGCTCACCGAGCGCTCCCGCCAGGCTTTCAAGATCCAGAAGTGGAGGGCCAACGTGCGTGACCACGTGGTCGTCATCGGCTACGGCACGAAGGGCCGCTCGTCGGTCAGCGCGCTGCTCGGCGACGGGGTGGACCCCAGCCAGATCGTGGTGGTCGACACCGAGCACGAGTCCCTGGAAGCCGCCACCCAGCAGAAGCTGGTCACCGTGCACGGCTCCGGCACCCGCTCCGACGTGCTGCGCATCGCGGGCGTGCCGCAGGCCAAGGCCGTGGTGGTGGCCACCAACCGGGACGACACCGCGGTGCTGGTCACCCTGACCGCCCGCGAGCTCGCCCCCAAGGCCCAGATCGTCGCCTCGGTCCGGGAAGCGGAGAACGTGCACCTGCTCCGCCAGTCCGGCGCCGACTCGGTGGTGGTCTCCAGCGAGACGGCCGGCCGCCTGCTCGGCATGGCCACCACCACCCCGTCCATCGTGGAGATGTTCGAGGACCTGCTCACCCCGGACGCCGGCCTGGCCATCGCCGAACGCGACGTGGAGCCCAGCGAGATCGGCGGCTCGCCCCGGCACATCTCCGACATCGTGCTCGGCGTGGTCCGCGGCGGTCAGCTGTACCGGGTGGACGCGCCCGAGGCGGACGCGATCGAGACCGGGGACCGGCTGCTGTACGTCAAGAAGGTCACCCCGGCCGGCCCGGAGTGAGTCAGCCGGTCGCCTTGGGATGCCTCGGACTGGCGTAGGTCACCCAGACCACTCGCCGGTCCGGGGCGGGGCAGTACCAGATGCGCCCGCCCGAGGTGACCTCGTACTGCCACTGCTCCAGCGCCTGCCCGTTGACCTGCGCGGTGCCGTACTGACCCTTGAGCCGGTGCTGGCGCTGGGGATTCTCGGGTGTGGTCGGTCGCTCGGTGAGCACGATCCAGGCTTCCCAGGTGTTCGACCGCGCGCACCGGCACAGCTCTTCCCAGCCCTTGGCCGCGTCCGCGTTGGCGAACCGCGCTTCCCAGCCGCCAGGCGGGGCGGGCGGTGGCACCCGATCGCCCTTCTTGGCCGCCACGGCTCAGCAGTCCGTCGGTGCGGGCACCGCGCCGAAGTCACCTACGAACGGTCCGGAGAGCTTCTTCGCCAACTCGGGATCGGCGTGCACCATCGCGGTGTTGCGCCATTCCAGAACGGTCTGGGCCAGCACCGCCCACTGGCCGAGCTCCGCGGATGCCTGGAACGCCCTGGCGAAGTCCATGGCGAACTGCGCCTGTTCCTCCTCCGGCAGCACATCCACCCAGGGGAACTCCTCCAGCAGCGCCTTGGCGGCCAGTTCGCGCGGCAGGTGGGACAGCACGTTGCGCAGCGCCCGCGCGGCCGTGACCGCGCCGTCGGCGGCGGACTGGGACCGGTCCTCGCGGGTCAGCAGCAAGGGCACGCCGTCACGTCGCCGGACGCGAACCTCGCCCTCGTCGGCGAGCGCCGCGACACTCTTCGGGTCACGCTGCAGATCGCTCCACTGCACCTCGGTCGTCGCCATGAGTCCATTCTGAACTTTTTCAGAATTCAGCGCAACCGCGTTCAGAGCTCCGCCGGGCGGATCGGCAGCAGCAGCCGGAACAACGCCCCCGGCTGACCCGGCGGCGGTTCCACGCACTCCAGGTTGCCGCCGTGCGCCCGCGCGATCCCCTGCGCGATCGCCAGGCCGAGCCCCGCCCCGCCTGAGCCCCGGTCCCGCGCCGAGTCCAGCCGCACCAGCCGGTCGAAGATCCGCTCCCGGTCCGCCGGCGGCACCCCCGGCCCGGCGTCGGCGACCTCGGCGTAGGCCCACGGTCCGTGCTGCCCGACCTGCACCGTGACCACGCCGCCGCGCTCGGAGTAGCGGCGGGCGTTGCCGAGCAGGTTGGCCAGCACCTGGGCCAGCCGGTCGGTGTCCCCGGAGACCACCGCGGGCGTGCCCGCGACCACCACCTGCACGTGGTTGGCCAGCAGCCGGATCCGCTCGGCCTCCGAGCGGGCCAGCGCCAGCAGGTCCACCGGCTCCCAGCGCAGCTCAAGGCCCTCGTCGATCCTGGCGATGGAGAGCAGGTCCTCCACCAGCCTGCTGGCCCGCCTGGCCTCCCGCGCCATCAGCACGTTGAGCCGCTCCCGCTCCTCGAAGCTGGTCTCCGGGCTGCTCTGCACCACCGCCTCGGCCGCGGCCTGCACCCCGGCCAGCGGGGTGCGCAGCTCGTGCGCGGCGTCGGCCAGGAACCGGCGCACCCGTTCCTCGGACTCCCGCGCCTGCCGTTCCGCGCCTTCCAGGGCGTCCAGCATCTCGTCGAAGGCGGCGGCGGAGCGGCCCATGTCGGTGTTCCGCTTGGTCGGCGCCAGCCTGCCGCCGCGGTGCCCACCGGCGATGGAGCGGGCCAGGCTGGTCATCCGGTCCAGCGGGCGCAGCGAGAGCCGGATCACCAGCGCCTGCACCAGGGCCGCGATCAGCAGGGTGCCCACGCCGAGCAGGGTCAGCAGCTGGCGCAGCCTGCGCTGGGCCGCGCTGGTCTCGGTGCGGTCGGCGACCATGATGAGCTTGCGCTTGCCGGGCAGCTGCCGCTCCACCCGCACCGGGTCGACCAGCTCGCCGAGGTTGGGGCCGTGGAACTCCTGGCCGTTGGGCAGCACCACGGTGCCGCGGATGCCGTTGCCGGTGGCCTTGACCGCCAGGTACTGGTTGTCCCTCGGGTAGTCCCGGGCCGCGCTGACCACCAGGTCCCCGCGCGCCTGCATCCGGTCCTTGAGCTCCCTGGTCGACTGCACGCCGAAACGCCAGTCCACCAGCACGATCAGCGCGATGACCGCCAGCGCGAACACGCCGAAGGAGGCCCAGGACACCCGCAGCCGCAGCGAGCCGGTGCGCAGCGGTCGCGGCTCGGCGCCGGTCACGGCTCGTTCGCGCGCAGGACGTAGCCCAGGCCGCGCACGGTGTGCAGCAGTCGCGGCCCGTGCGCCTCCAGCTTGCGGCGCAGCGCGCTCACGTGCACCTCGACCAGGTTCGCGTCGTAGTCCTCATAGCCCCACACCGCGGTGAGGATCTGCGTCTTGCTCACCACCCGCCCGCGCTGGGCGGCCAGGTAGGACAGCAGCCGCAGCTCGGTCGCGGTCAGCTCGATGTTCGCCCCGCCCCTGGAGACGATGCCGCCGTCGGCGTCGATCACCAGGTCGGCGATCTGGGTGGTGGAGGGCACCCGGTTGAGCCGCCGCAGCACCGCGCCCACCCGCGCGATCAGCTCGGCCAGCTCGAACGGCTTGACCACGTAGTCGTCCGCGCCGCCGCGCAGCCCGCGCACCCGGTCGTGCACGCCGTCCCGCGCGGTCAGCAGCACCACCGCCGAGTCGCACCGGCTGCGCACCACGTCCAGCAGCGCGAACCCGTCCCGGCCCGGCAGCATCACGTCCAGGATGACCAGGTCCGGCCGGAAGGACTCCAGGTCCGCCTCCAGGGTGCGGCCGTCCGGCCTGGCCTCGGCGGCGTACCCGGCGGCGGACAGCGCGGAGGCCACCGCGACCCGGATGGCCTCGGCGTCCTCGACGAGCAGAACTCGTGCAGCGGTGCTCACCGGTCCCATTGTGGTCCCACCAGGCTGAAGCATGGCTGAAGGTGCCCACCCCGAACCGGGTGTTTCAGGCTGGGTTCAGCTTCGGCGAGGAGCGTCTGCTGGCGGATCGCGCACCAGCCGCAGGTGCGCACAGCCGTCGTGGAGGAACCGTGAACCAGGAGCCGTTGATCGTGCCCGTCCCGGAACAGCCGTCAGCCGAGACCGCGCCACCCCGCCGCAAGGGGCTCAAGGCGCTCGGCGTGGTCGCGGTGGTCGGCGTGGCGGGCGCGGCGATCGGGGCCGTGCTGCTCGGCGGCCTCACCGGCCAGGCCCAGCCCGCCGGCGAGGTCCGGCTGGCCGCCGAGCCGGTCGCGGCCGAGGCCGCCGCGCACCCGGCCAAAGGCCCCAAGGACAAGCGCCGCCAGCAGGAGGGCACCACCGTGCTGCTCGGCACGGTGAAGTCGGTGGAGACCGGCAAGCTCACCGTCACCAGGGACGGCGGCGGCGAGGTGACCGTGGAGGCGGACGCGCGCACCAGGGTGCACGGCAACGGCGTGGCCGAGCTGACCGGTCTCAAGCCGGGCCACCGGGTCGCGGTCCGGGTGACCAAGGACAACAAGGCGTTGCGGGTCACCGTGCCGAAGGCGCACCTCACCGGCACCGTGACCAAGCTGGACGGCGACCGCGCCACCGTGCTGGCCCGCACCGGACTGGCCCAGGCCGTCGACCTCTCCGGCATCCAGGACAAGCCCAAGGTGGGCGACGTGGTCGCGGTGCGCGGCGACGCGGTGGAGAGCGGCGCGGTGCTCAAGGCCGACCGGCTGCGCCAGGTCCCGGCCAAGCGGTAGCGCGCCGGTTGACCGGTACGGGGAGCCTTCTGCCACCATCGGCAGGGTGGCTCCCCGACCCGCTCCCGTGCGCTGGGGACTGATCCTGCTCGCGGTCGGGCTGGTCGGTCTCGGCACCGCGCTGGTCGTCTGGCTGCGTCCGCTGCTCGGCGACACCCCGCCGCAGGCGCGGACCCGCGAGGTCAGCGCGGTCGTGGTCACCTCATCGCCGTGCACTGGCCAGGCCGCGCAGGACGTGGTCGAGCTGGAGGTCGACGGCCAGAAGCGCCAGGCCAAGCTGGACGGCTGCGGCCACCGCCAGGGCGAGACCCTGCGGGTCGCCCTGCCCGTGCCGGTGGCCGCCGGCGAGCTGGTGGTGCTGCCCGCCGGGGCGACGCCGACCGGCAACGGGCTGGCGGGCAGGCTCAGCTCGGTGCTGCTCGCCCTGGCCTGCGTCGCGGGCGCGCTCTACGGCTTCCTGCTCCGGGTCCGGCTGCCGATGCCCCGCCGTTCATAGGTCCGCACAGGGAACCTCGTTCATCGGGAACCCGCACGTCCCGTTTCCCGTCTCACCCTCCGCACCGTCGCAACACAGCGGAGAGGGGCAGCCTCATGGGGACGTTGCCGTGACCGCGGGAACGCGCCGCGCCGAACTCAGACTCGACCCGCGCCAGTTCGCCCTGACCTGGCAACGGCTGGACCTGGGCGCGCCACCGCCCGCACTGGCCGGCCCGCCCGGCCCGGCCCGGCAGGGACCACCCGCGCCGCCGGAGGACGACCTGGTCCCGGCGCTGCGCCTGCTGGCAGGCGCCCAGCGCGAGGTGACCGTGCAGGTCTCCCGGCAGCCCGAGGTGTGGGCGGTCGCGGTGGCCTCCGGCGACGCCGGCCTGCTGGCCATCCGCACCGACCACCTCATCCGCCTGCGCCCGGCCTTCGGCACCGCCCTGCCCCGCCTGATCGTCTCGGTCGCCCCTGCTCTGCGCGGCGGCCCCGGCCGCTCGGTCAGCGTGCCCAGCGCCGTCTTCGACGAGGCCTGCGGCCGCGCCTACACCGGAACCGAGGACCTGACCGCCGCCCTGCGCGCCCGCCGGGTCCGGCCCGCTGACGCGGAAGCCTTGGGGCACATGCTCAGCGGGATCATCGGCGGCGGGCAGTTCGCCGCGGCCATGCGGGATCGGGCCGGGCGGCGGCACCTGGCGGCGCACACGGTGAGCTTCCTGGACACCGAGCGCGGGCGGTACCTGCTGGAGCAGCGGGGGACTTACGACGGGTCGTCGTGGACGACGGTCGCGCCCGGGAACCCGGCCAGGGTGACGGCGCAGGTGCAGCGGATGCTGGCGGACCTGGCGCGGACGCTGGGGTGGGACTAGGGGCTGAGGCTGGGACTGGGGGCTGGGTTTTCAGGCCTGTGACATTGGCGCGCTCCGCGCGCGGGATTTTTTCGCTCCTGAGTCGTGCGTTCGTGCCCCCGGCACACGCGAAGCAAGCTTCGGAGTGTCGGGGGCACGAACGCACGACGCGAAAAAATCAAACCCGTCGCTGGGTCAAAAAGCCCAGCGTGTCGCTGGCGCGCCACGCCTCCCAACGCGGCAAGTTGTCGCTGGGTCTCTTGCCTGGTCAGCTCACGATGTCGGACTTGGCGTCCCAGGTGTTGCAGTCGCGGCTGTTGTTGAACTTGGCGCCGTGGTTGGCCCAGGCCTTGTTGTTGCCGGGGGAGCCGTGGTCGCGGGGGCGCTTGTTGTTCGGCCAGTCGCCGCGCTGGCCGAGGTCGGCGATGGCCGCGTTGGCCAGGTTGCGGTTGACCGAGGCGCGGCCGGAGGCGGCGGCCAGGAACATGCCGGCGAAGCAGCTGGCCTGGAGCTCCTTGCGGCGGGACAGCTCAAGGCCGGTGGCCGAGGTCTGGCCCGCGTCGTACATCAGGTCCCAGGCGGCGCCCAGGATGCCGCTCATCGACTGCACGTGGTGGCCGTACTCGTGCGCCATCACGCCCAGGCTCGGACCGGCCTGCACGTTCTGGCCGTCGTTGCGCTCCACCCTGGCGTTCATGTAGATCGTGTGGTTGCGCCCGCAGTAGAACGCGCCGCTGGAGTAGCCGCCGGAGCTGCACGGGCTGTTGTCCTTGCCCACCACGACTTCCAGGCCCGGTGGGTCATCCGGCAGGTTCGCCGCGCGCATCACCGGGGCCCAGGCCTCGTGCATGCACTTCACCGCCGCGCCGTAGAAGGCGCGCAGCGCCTCCGGGCTGGACTTGAACGCGGGCAGGTTGCAGTTCGCCGGCGCGACCGGCTTGCCCACCTGGTGCAGCGGGTTGTCCTTGAGCCTGGGCACCGGGCGGGGCTGCGGCGGGGCGCTGCTGGTCGAGGTGCTGGCGCGGGTGGTGGTGAACCGGCCCGAGGTGCTGCCGGTGGTGGTCGTCGTCGTGGTGGTCGTGCTGCGACCGGTGGGACGGGCCAGGCCGGTGTAGCTCGGGAAGGTGTAGCCGGGCTCGGCGACCGAGGTCCGCCGGCTGCTGCCGATCGCGATCGCGACCAGGCCGACACCCAGCACCAGCGCGCCCACCAGCACCAGCGCGACCACCGGGCCGGAGGACTTCCGGCGCGGCGGCGGGAAGCCGATCGGCCAGGCCTGCTGCGGCGGCAGCCACGGCGGGGGCGGCCCACCAGGGCCACCGGGACCGCCGGGGCGTGGCGCGCTGTGCGGGGCGGCCATCGGCGGCGGCATCACCGCGCGCGGCGGCGGCGCGAACCCGCCACCGGGCATCCCGCCCATGGGCGGACCCATCGGCGGACCGGGCGGGCGCGGACCACCGGGCGGTGGGCCGGGCGGCCTGCCCTGCGGGCCGGTCGGCATCGGCGGGCGGTGCTGCGGGCCCGAGGGCATCGGCGGCGGCTGCACCGCGCCGGGCGGCGGCATCCGGCGGGTGCCCTGCGGGGCGACCGGGGCGGGGCGCGGCGGTGGGGCGACCGGCGCGGGCGGTGGCCAGCCGGCGCGCGGACCGGGCTGCGGTCCGGGTCCCGGTGGCGGCCACGAGCCGGGGGGAGGCGGCGTGGTCATGCTCGGTGCTCAGCTCATTTCACGTCTGCGGGCTTGGCCGCCCAGGTGTTGCAGTCCTTCGCGTTGCCGGACGCGTAACCCCGCTTGGCCCAGGCTCCCTGGTTCTTGCCGGTGCCGTGACTGGACTGGCTGTCGGGGGAGTCGTCAGCCTGCCGGAAGTCGTTGACCGCCTTGTCGGCCAGCGCCTTGGTCACGGTGCCGCGGCCGACCGTAGCGGCAAGGAACATGCCCGCGAAGCAGTTTGCCTGCATTTCCAGGCGGCGGGACAACTCCGCTGACCCCGGGGTCCCCTCCCCGGCCTCTTCCTGCTTCTGCCCGGCCGCGGCCAGCATCCCGCTCAGCGACTGCACGTGGTGGCCGTACTCGTGCGCCAGCGTGGCCAGGTGCCCGCCGGGCGAGCTGGTGCCGTAGACCCGCAGCAGCCGCTTGGTCGGCATGTAGATCATCGAGTTCCGCGAGCAGTACATCGCCACGAACTGCTCGTCCTTGTCCGCCTTGCCACAGGCGGTCTCGGTGATGTCGGCCGAGGTGTCCAGCTCGACCTTGTGCGTGGGCAGGTTCGCCGCCTCCAGCAGTGGCGTCCAGGCGCGCTGCAGGCAGTCGAGCCCGGCCAGGTAGTAGGCGCGCAGCTGGTCGGTGGCCCGGCCGATCTTGGGCAGGTCGCACTGGGCGAAGGCGAGCTTGCCGCCGTCGACCATCAGCGGGTGGTCCTCCAGCTTGCGGGTCGGCCGCGGCCGCAGCGGGGCGGGCGAGGGCTGCGTGGAGCCGGGGGCCGCGGTGGTGCCGGGGCTGTTCGGCGAGGACTGGGCCGAGGTGTCCGGCTCGGCCGCGTTGTTCGCGGTCACCTTCGCGTAGACCACCACCGACCCGACCAGCACGACCAGCACCAGCAGGATGGTCAGCGGCGAGTTCTTGCGGCGGCGCGGCGGCTTCGGCGGCTCCGGGTCGAGGTAGCCGGAGTAGTCGGCGTAGGCCGGATACGGGTCGTGGTACGCGGGGTAGCCCGAGCCCGCGCTCCCGCCGTGCTCCGGCGGCTGACCCGGCCCTGAAGGCGCCGTCATCGCGTGCTCACCCCTCTTTTCCCACTCGATGCCCCGAAGCATAGGTCGATGCCGCTATCCTCCGCTGCCGTGTTGACGAACTGGGGCGCTCTGCTCTCCGCGGCCGTGCTGGCACCTGTCGCGTTCCTCGCTGTGCCCCCGCCACCCTCGGGCGGAGGTGAGCCGACCGGCCCGCAGGGACTGCCCGGCACAGTGGCCGCCGAGGTGTCCCTCCGGCTGGAACGGGACGGCAAGCTCAGTGTGACCGAACGGGTCGCGGTGCCGGAAGGCCAGAGCGTCAGCCGGACCGTCCCGCTGCGCATCGGCGCTGGTGACGCGGTTGAGCGGGTGTTCACCGTGAGCGGGGCCAAGGTCGAGGGCAAGGGCCGGGTCGAGCAGAACGCCGAGGAGCTGACCCTGCGGCTGGAGGGCGGCCAGTCCACGGTCACCTACACCGTCGAGGGCGCGGTCAGCGACTCCGGCGACACCCAGGACGTGCGCTGGCAGGTCTCCGGCGGCTGGAGCGCCGACGTCGACTCGGTCGAGATCAGCTTCGTCTCGCCCAAGCCGCCCACCTCGGTCACCTGCCTGGCCGGCGCGCCCGGCTCGGCGACCCTGTGCACCAACGCCCAGGTGGTCGCCGGCGAGGCCGCCTCGGCCCGCAACATCGGCCTCAAGCAGGGCGAGCGGATCGACCTCGCGGTCGGCCTGGAGGCGGGCACCGTGCCGGCCAACGCCCGCTTCGACCAGGGCTCCACGCTGGCCAAGGCCTTCGCGCTCACCCCGGTCACCCTGGCCGGGCTCGGCGGCCTGGCGCTGCTGCTGCTCGGCGGCGTCGGCCTGCTCTGGTTCGCCCGCGGCCGCGACGCCAAGGCGCTGGCCAGCGACGTCGGCCCGGTGCAGGTGCTGCTCGCGGACGAGCAGCAGCGGGTCAGCTTCGCCTCCCCCGACGGCGTGCTGCCCGGCCAGGTCGGCACCGTGGTGGACGAGCACGTCGACGTCGTGGACGTCTCCGCCACCGTGGTCGACCTCGCGGTGCGCAACTACCTGTGGATCGAGGAGATCCACGGCGGCAGCGGTGTGGCCAACTGGCGGATCGTGCGCCGCAACCCGCCGGATGACTACCTCACCGACTACGAGCGGGCCGTCTACGACACCCTGTTCACCGGCGACCGCGAGCAGGTGCTGCTCTCCCAGCTGCGCGGCCAGGGCGGCCTGGACCTGACCGGCGTGCGCGACGCGCTCTACACCGACGTGGTCGAGCGGCAGTGGTTCACCCGCCGCCCGGACACCGAGCGCACCCGCTGGTGGTGGGTCGGTCTCGGCCTGACCGGCGCGGGCATCGCGGCCACCCTGGTGCTGGCCTTCACCACCACCTACGCCGTGCTCGGCCTCGCGGTCGTGGTGGCGGGCATCGCGCTGGCCGTCGGCGCCCGTTCCATGCCCGCCCGCACCCGCCGGGGCAGCGCGCTGCTGGCCCAGGTCCGCGGCCTGCGCGGCTACCTGCACACGGTCCAGGTGGACGACATCCCGCCGGCCGACCGCGAGATGGTCTTCTCCCGCTCGCTGCCCTACGCGGTGGTGCTCGGCGAGACCGACCGCTGGCTGCGCGCCTTCGCCACCCTGGAGTCCGACGCCGACGGCACCCCCGGCCTCTACTGGTACGGGGAGTCGGCCGAAGGGGAGGAGTCCACGCCCGACCTCCGGCGGTTCGCGGCGCACTTCCCGCTGTTCCTGGCCGCGGTGGACGGGGTGCTGGCCGAGGCCGGGCACCTGCGCGCGCTGCGCTGAGGCCCGTAGTCTTACGTCATGTCAGATCCCCAGCTGCACCGGGTGACTCTCGCCAACGGGCTGCGCGTTCTGCTCGCGCCTGATCGCACGGCTCCCGTGGTGTGTGTCAGCGTGCACTACGACGTGGGCTTCCGATCGGAGCCCGAGGGCCGGACCGGTTTCGCGCACCTGTTCGAGCACCTGATGTTCCAGGGCAGCGAAAGCCTGGAGAAACTCGCCCACTTCCGGCACGTCCAGGGCTCCGGCGGGGTGTTCAACGGTTCGACACATCCGGACTACACCGACTACTTCCAGGTGGCGCCCTCCGCGGCGCTGGAGCGCATGCTCTTCCTGGAGGCCGACCGGATGCGCGCGCCCAAGCTGACCGAGGAGAACCTGCGCAACCAGGTCGACGTGGTCAAGGAGGAGATCCGGCTCAACGTGCTGAACCGGCCCTACGGCGGGTTCCCGTGGATCACCCTGCCGCCGGTGCTGTACTCCACCTTCGCCAACGCGCACAACGGTTACGGGGACTTCTCCGACCTGGAGCAGGCGAGCCTGCAGGACTGCGCGACCTTCTTCGACACCTTCTACGCCCCTGGCAACGCGGTGCTCACCGTCGCCGGTGACTTCGCGCTGGCCGAGGCGATCGACCTGGTGGGCAAGCACTTCGGCGACGTGCCGGCCCGCCCGGTGCCGGTGCGGCCGTCCTTCGCCGAGCCGTTCCCGCAGGGCGAGCTGCGCGGGGAGTACACCGACTCCCACGCCACCCTGCCGGGCGTCGCGGTCGGCTACCGGCTGCCCGACCCGTCCACCGACCTGGACTCCTACCTCAACTACGTGGTGCTCACCGCGCTGCTCACCGACGGGGACTCCTCCCGGTTGCAGCGCCGGATGACCCAGGACGAGGAGCTTGTGGTCGAGGTCGGCGCCCGGTGCGGCCTGCTGGGCAGCGCGCTGGACGCGCGGGACCCGGACACGCTGACCGTCACCGCCATCCACCCGTCCACTGTGGACGTCTCCAGGGTGCTGGGCGCGCTGGACGAGGAGCTGCACCGGCTCGCCTCCGACGGCCCGGACACCGACGAGCTGGCCAGGGTGGAGGCCCGCTGGGCCGCCGCGCTGTACTCCGAGCACGACCGGCTGATGTCGCGCACCCTCGCCCTGGGCGCAGCCGAGCTGCTGTTCGGGCGGGCCGAGCTGATCAGCGAACTGCCGCGGCGGATCGCCGGGGTCAGCGAGGAGGACGTGGTGACCGCGGCCAAGGCGCTGCGCCCCGACTCCCGCGCCGTGCTCGTGCTCAACGCCGGAGGAGACCAGTGACCGAGTCCACTGTGGAGCGTCGTTTCCGCACGGCTGAAGAGATCGGCCGCACCGAGCTCGGGCCGCGCCCGCTGCCGCCGCTGGGCGAGCAGAACGTGGCCACCGAAGTGTCCATTGTGGACACAACGTTGGACAACGGCCTGCGGGTGGTGGCCGCGAGGCGGGCCACCGTGCCGCTGGTCGGCATGCGGCTGTTCGTGCCCTTCGCCGGCGCCGATCCCAAGCACCCGGCCGTCGGCGAGCTGCTGGCCGCCACCGTGACCACCGGCACCGCCAGGCGCAGCCGCCTGGAGATCGCCGACGAGCTGGCCCTGGTCGGCTCCTCGATCAGCGCCACCGTCGACCCGGAGCGGCTCTCCTTCAGCGGCGAGGGCCTGGCCAGCGGGCTGGACGTGCAGCTGGACGTGCTCGGCGACCTGCTCACCGGCGCGAGCTACCCCGAGGACGAGCTGCTGCGCGAGCGCGAGCGGCTGGTCAACGCGATCGCGCTGGCCCGCAGCGAACCGGGCACCATCGCCCGCGAGGCGCTGCAGAAGCACCGCTACGGCGACCACCCCTTCACCAAGGAGGTGCCGCTGCACTCCGACGTCGCCGAGGTCTCCGCCGAGCAGGTGCGCGCGCTGCACCGGGGCAACCTGCTGCCGCGCGGCTCGATCCTGGTGCTGGTCGGCGATGTCGACCCGGACAAGATGATCGAGCTGGTCGCGGACAAGCTCGGCGGCTGGCGCGGCGAGGGCAGCGCGACCCCGCTGCCCGCACTGCCCGAGCTCAAGGGCGGCGACCTGCGGCTGGTGCACCGGGCCGGGGCCGTGCAGTCCCAGTTCCGGCTGTCCACACAGGCCGTGCCGCGCGGGCACGAGAAGTACGCCGCGTTGCAGCTGGCGAACCTGGTGTACTGCGGCTACTTCTCCTCCCGGCTGGTGGAGAACATCCGCGAGGACAAGGGCTTCACCTACTCGGCCCGCTCCGCCTTCGAGTACACCCCCGGCAACGCCACCCTGCTGCTGGACGCCGACACCGCCAGCGACGTCAGCGCCGCCGCGCTGCTGGAGATCCGCTACGAGCTGGGCCGGATGGTGGTCTCGCCGCCGACCCAGGCCGAGGTGGACTCCGCCCGCAACTACCTGATCGGCATGCAGCTGATCGCCGAGGCATCCCAGGCCGGGCTGGCGAACACGCTGCTGTCGCTGACCGCCTTCGGGCTGGACTTCGACTGGCTGCGCGCGCACCAGCGCAGGCTGGCCCAGGTCACGGTCGAGGAGGTGGCCGAGGCGGCCCGCGAGTTCTTCGCCCCGGACGCCTGGACCGGTGTCGTGGTGGGCGATGCGGACGCGCTGGCCGGAACAATGGGCGCGCTCGGCGGTGTTGTCCTGCCGTGACCCAGGAGTTCCAGCTCGACCGGCTGCCCGCGTTGTCCCGCTCCACCGTCGATCGCGACGACCTGCTGCGGGACGACCCGGCCCGCCTCGCCGAACTCTGGCGCGAGGCGCAGCTGCTCGTGGTGGACGGCCGGGGCCGGGTCGAGCTGCTCGAAGGCGGTGCGGCGCTGCGGTACCGCGCCGCAGTCGAGCACTCGCCCGAACCCGGGGACACCGCGGTGCTGCTCGGCACCCAGGACGGCCGCTCCTACTGGGCCGTGCCCGCCGGGGACGGGCTGGAACACGAGGACTGGCAGGACCTCCGGATGTCCGGCGCCCTGCTCGACGACACCGACGCCGGCCTGTTCACCACCGCGGTCGGGTTGCTGTCCTGGCACCGGAACTCCGGTTACTGCGCGCGCTGCGGCGCGGCCACCAAGCCCGAACGGGCCGGGTGGGCGCGCCGCTGCACCGGCTGCGGCCGGGAGGAGTACCCGCGCACCGACCCGGCGGTGATCTGCCTGGTGCACGACGGCGCGGACCAGGTCATCCTGGCCCGCCAGCCGATCTGGCCGCCGGAGCGCTACTCGGTGCTGGCCGGGTTCGTGGAGACCGGCGAGTCGCTGGAGGCCTGTGTGGTGCGCGAGGTCGCCGAGGAGGTCGGCGTCAAGGTGCGCGACGTGCGCTACCTGGCCAGCCAGCCGTGGCCGTTCCCGCGTTCGCTGATGGTCGGCTTCGCCGCGCTGGCCGACCCCGGCGCCACGCTGACCCCGGCCGAGGGCGAGATCGAGGAAGCGATGTGGGTGCACCGGGACGAGGTGCGCGAGGCCATCGCCAACGACGGCGAGATCCCGGGGCTGCGGCTGCCGCCGGAGACCTCCATCGCGCGCCGCATGCTGGACAGCTGGGCGGCAATGCGAGGATGAGGCGGTGGGTGACGCCGAGACGCTTCTTGCGGGACTGGATCCGGAACAGCGCGCGGCGGTAGAGGCTCCACGGGGTCCGGTCTGTGTGCTGGCCGGGGCGGGCACCGGCAAGACCCGCACCATCACCCACCGCATCGCCTACCTGGTGCACCGGGGCCTGGTCGCGCCCGGCCAGGTGCTCGCGGTCAGCTTCACCAGCCGCGCCGCCGGCGAGATGCGCACCCGGCTGCGCGAGCTGGGCGTGCACCAGGCGCAGGCCCGCACCTTCCACGCCGCCACCATGAAGCAGCTGCGCTACTTCTGGCCGAGGGTGATCGGCGGCGACCCGTGGCAGCTGATCGACGGCAAGATGCGGGCCATCGCCCAGGCCGCCCGCCGCGCGGGCATGTCCACCGAGACCGAGATGCTGCGCGACCTGGCAGGCGAGATCGACTGGGCGAAGTCCTCGCTGGTCGCCCCGGTCGACTACCCGGCCGCCGCGGCCAAGGCCACCCGCGACCTGCCCGCCGCGGCCGAGCAGATCGTCACGGTCTACCAGACCTACGAGAAGCTCAAGTCCGAAGCCCGGATGCTGGACTTCAACGACTACCTGCTGCACACCGCCGCGGTCTTCGAGGAACACCCCGAGGTCGCCACCGAGTTCCGCGACCGGTACCGGTGCTTCGTGGTGGACGAGTACCAGGACGTCACCCCGCTCCAGCAGCGCGTGCTGGAGGCCTGGCTCGGCGGCCGCGACGACCTCACCGTGGTCGGCGACGCCAACCAGACCATCTACTCCTTCGCCGGCGCCGCCCCGCACTGGCTGCTGAACTTCCCCCGCCGCTACCCCGAAGCGGTGATCGTCCGCCTGGAACGCGACTACCGCTCCACCCCCGAGGTCGTCTCCCTGGCCAACCAGGTGATCAGCGCCGCCCGCGACCGCCCCAGCGGCTCCCGCCTCAAGCTCATCGGCCAGCGCCCCAAGGGCCCCAGGCCGCACTTCGCCGAGTTCGACGACGAACCGGCCGAGGCCCGCGCGGTGGCCCGCCGCATCGGCAAGCTGATGAAGGCGGGCGTGCCAGCCAGCGAGATCGCGGTGCTGTTCCGGGTCAACGGCCAGTCCGAGGTCTACGAACAGGCCCTCACCGAAGCGGACATCCCGTACCTGGTCCGCGGCGGCGAGCGCTTCTTCAACCGCCCCGAGGTCCGCCAGGCCATGCAGGCCATCCGCGCCGCGGTGCTCACCCGCCCCCGCCCCCGCTCCGCCGACGACGAGTTCCCACCCCACCCCGTCGACGCCGCCTTCCCACACCACTCCGCGCAGACCCCGCCCGCCCCGCCCTCCGCTGAAGCCGCACCCCCGCCCCGCCCTGCCGCCTCCTTCGACCTGATCAGCGTCGTCCGCCAGGTCCTCGCCCCCCTCGGCCTCACCCCCCAGCCCCCCGCCGGCGGCGCCGCCCGCGAACGCTGGGAGTCCCTCTCCGGCCTGGTCGGCGTCGCCGACGAGCTGCTCACCGCCCTGCCCGAGGCCGACCTGCGCCGCTACTCCGCCGAGCTCGAGGCCCGCGCCGAGGCCCAGCACCCGCCCACCGTCGCCGGGGTCACCCTGGCCTCCATGCACGCGGCCAAGGGCCTGGAGTGGGACGCGGTGTTCCTGGTCGGCCTGGTCGAGGGCACGCTGCCGATCCAGCACGCCATCGGCGACTCGGCCGCCGACCTCGCGGCCATCGAGGAGGAGCGGCGGCTGTTCTACGTCGGCATCACCCGGGCCCGCGAGCACCTGTGGCTGTCCTGGGCGCTGTCGCGGGCCGAGGGCGGCAAGCGGTACCGGCGGCGCAGCCGCTTCCTCAACGGGCTGATGCCGGAGGACCATCCGGCCGCCCTGCCGGCCAGGGCTGTGTCCGGCAACACACTGTCTCGGCAACCGGTCAAACCGGGGTGCCGCGGCTGCGGTGGCGCGCTGGTCGGCACCACCGCGATCAAGCTCGGCCGGTGCGCTGGATGTCCGTCCACTGTGGACGAAGAGCTGCTCGCCAGACTGCTCGCCTGGCGGGGTGCGCGGGCCAAGCAACTCAAGGTCCCGCCCTATGTGGTCTTCACCGACGCCACCCTCACCGCGATCGCCGAACAGCGGCCCGCCGACGACGCGGCGCTGGTGTCGATCTCCGGGATCGGCGCCACCAAGCTGACCCGCTTCGGCGCCGACGTGCTCGCGCTCGTGCACGGCGCGCAATCGTCTGACCACGGGGAAGACACACGATCGGGCAGTTGAGAAGCATTTTGTAAAAAGCGGTTGCATGCCCGTAGGACTCAGCAATAACCTGCAACAGCCGGGTGCGAAGAGCCCCGAGCCCGCGAGACTCGGTCTCGCCTACTGGGGAAGGGGGTGGACGTCGTGAAGAAACTGATGATCATCGGTACTCCGGCCCACCCCTTGACCGGAGAATTCGGCCCGTCTGGCCACGGCATCAATGGTAACGGCGTCTTCAAGGGCGCTGGCTTCGGCGTGAATGCGAGGGTCGGCCTTGCCGCCCCGCGTTATGTCCAGCTCCAGGGGACCGGTGTGTTCGCTGCCTGGACCCCCGCCACCGTTACCACCCTGATCCCGGCTGCCGTCGATGTGCCGAACACCGATGAGCGTCGTACGTCCGCGTTGGAGAGAAGTCCCTGACCCCAGGTCAGGAATGACCGACCTCTCGAGGCCGCGGACCCCCCACCAGGGACCGCGGCCTTTTTGTCGTCCCACCCAGAAAACCAGCACAAAACCGTTGGTACTGAAGGAGAAAACCTTGTTTACCGTCACTGCTCCGTCGACTCGCGACGTGGCCCCTACCGGCTGGGACACCTCCGCCGGTGTGACTGACCTGTTGGACGACGCGTCAGGCGCAGGTCTCAACCTGCCCTGCCGCGTCAACGACCCCGACCTGTGGTTCGCCGACACCCCCGCCGACCTCGAAGCCGCGAAGGGTCTCTGCGCCGGCTGCCCGGTGCTCGCCGAGTGCCTGGCCGGTGCGCTGACCCGCCGCGAGCCCTGGGGCGTCTGGGGCGGCGAGATCTTCGAGCGCGGTGTGGTCATCGCGAAGAAGCGGCCTCGCGGCCGTCCGCGCAAGACCGACCGCGTCGAGACCTCCGCGACCCAGGTCGCGACCGGTACTGAGGAGGCGGCGGCGTGAACTCCAGCGGCGATGCCACCTTCCTGATCATGAACATCGAACGACCGAGCCGAGGATTCAAGACGATGCATCTGTACGAAGAACTGTCGAAGGTACGAATACAGGAGGCCCAACGGGTGTCGGCCGAACGCAGGCTTGCCTGCGAGCTGGCTTCGGCACGCCGGTGGCGGACGCTGTCCAGGTGGGCGGCCCGCCGCGCGGAGAGGTTCTCCGCGTCCTGAAGCCCACCCCGATCCCTACTCCGACAACCCCTGACAGGCGTTGCTTCCCCGTGGAGCAACGCCTGTCGGCGTTAATGGGTATGGTTTTCATATGGCCGACTACGACAGTGGCGAGTGGCTGGCCCGCCTCCGCCAGCACGACGAGCTGACCGCGCACACCCACCGCACCCTGGCTGAATCCTTGGTCACCGGGTCCACCGAGGTCGTGCTCGACATCGGCTGCGGCGCGGGCGGCATGTCCGCGCACCTGGCCCGCGCGCTGGCTGCCCGCGGCGGCGGCACCCTGGTGCTCTTCGACACCAAGGAAGAACTGCTGCGCGTGGCCGCCACCCACGCCCAGTCCGATATCGACCCGGCCGTGGTGAAGATCGAGAAGGTCCCCGGCGACCTGGCCGACCCGGCGGTGCTGGCCACCCTGCCCCGCGCCGACCTGGTCTGGGCCAGCCGGGTCGTGCACCACCTGCCCGACCAGCAGCGAGCCGTCGACGACCTGGCCGCACTGCTCCGCCCCGGCGGCACCCTGGCCATGGTCGAGGGCGGCCTGCCCATCCGCGTGCTGCCCTGGGACCTCGGTTTTGGCATCCCTGGCCTGGAAGAACGCCTGGCCGCCACCCGCGACGCCTGGTTCTGCCGCCTCCGCCAGGACCTCGACGGCGCGGTCCCGCTGCCCTACGGCTGGAACCTGGTCCTGGCCAAGGCGGGCCTGACCGGCGTCACCGCCCGCAGCTTCATCACCGACCACCCGGCCCCGCTGCCCGAGTCCCTGCGCGCCGCCGTGGTGCACCGCCTGAACTGGCTCAAGGACGTCACCATCGACGCCCTGTCCGAAACCGACCGCACCACCCTGCTCCGCCTGCTCGACCCGGCCGACGATGCCTACGTCGCCAACCGCGAGGACACCTACTGGCTGGCAGGCGACACCGTGCACCTGGGCTCCGCCCCCAGCTGACCAATCCCGCCACCGCGCTCCGGGTTCGGCCCAGTCGAACGACAGCCGTCCGGCCGTGCCGCGCACGGCCGATCGGGTGCATACCGAGAAGACCCGTCGGTAAACCCGCCGAAGGCCTCGGTAACGGTTCGGCAAGCGGCCCCGCCGTCACTGTTCGTCGCCACTCCGGCACGTTGAGCGGACTCGGCCGACTGGATGACTAGCCAGTCAGTCAGGATTCCAGTCAGACTAACCCATCCGATCTATGGGATTCGGAGACCTGTCCACAGGCAAGAAAATCTGTAGGGGTGCAGAGATGACGCTGATGACAAGAACAGCGCCAGTTCATCGAGGAGACAACACATCGGAGCGATCCAGTGTCCCGACAACTGAACGCACGGGTTTGATCACGGTAGGCATCGCCGATGACGAGCTCCTGATCCGCACCGGCGTCCGCGGCGTGCTGGACCGCGCGACCGAGATCGTGGTGGTCGGCGAGGCCAAGGACGGCCCCGGCGCGGTCGACCTGGTGCGCACCCACCGGCCCAGGGTGCTGCTGCTCGACGCGGTCATGCCCGGCACGGACGCGCTGGCCGCGCTCCGGATGATCCGCCGCCACTCACCGGTGACCAGGGTGGTCATGCTCGCCGCCCCAGCCGCCGGCGACCTGCTGCTCCCGGCCCTGCGCGCGGGCGCGGTCGGCTTCCTGCCCAAGACCGGCCGCGCGGAGGAACTGGTCAACGCGGTCCGGGTGGTCGCGGCCGGCGACGCGATCCTGTCCCCGGCGGCCACCCGCAGCCTGGTGGACCACGTCGCGGGCGCCGAGGCCGACCGCAGGGACCGCGCCTCGCACCGGGTCCGCGCCCTGACCAAGCGGGAACGCGAGGTGCTGGTGCACGTCGCCAAGGGCATGGCCAACGCCAAGATCGCCAGGGTGATGTGCCTGAGCGAGAGCTCGATCAAGGCCCACGTCAGCCGCATGCTGACCAAGCTCCGCTGCGACAACCGGGTCCAGGCCGCCCTCATCGCCCACGACGCCGCGCTGGTCGGCTGAGGCGCTACCGTCAGGCACATGGGTGAGCCCGACACACCGATGTGCATCCGCTGCGGCCACCGGCAAGACCAAGACGCCAACCCAGCCGTCCGCCTCGCCTGGTCCGCGGAACGCACCACCCGCGGCACCCGCTGGCTGTGCCCCGACTGCGCACGCGCCCACGTGCGCGACATCGAGGGCAAACTGCCCGACGAGTACTGGTGATCCTGCCCCGGACCCAGCCCTCCTCGGCCAGCCAGCCCACCCAGCACCACCTGCCCCACCGGCCCGGGACCGCACCGCACGGAGTCGCCCGGCGCTCAGCCGCTCCCGCTGCGCGAAATCGCCCGGTCCCTCGCCGCTTCCGCCGCCCGCCGCCCGGACCCGCCGCCCTGCCGGAGCCGCCGCCGGCCCTTCACCTCACCCTGCCCTCGTGGCCGCGCGGTGCCTTCGCCGCGAGCCGTCCACCTGTCCCGTTGGTGGCGGGGCTGGTCAGCTCTCGTCGGCGAAGCCGGGTTGCCACTGGGTGACGATGTTCAGCAGCGAGGTTTCCGCGTCCAGCTGGCACAGGATGCCGATGGAGCCGAAGGTCACCCGGTGGATCAGCAGGTACTGCGGGGGCAGGTTCAGGGACCGGCCGGTGCGGAAGTCCGGGCCGCGCAGGTCGCTGATCCGTTCGGCCTGGCCCTGCAACCAGGACCGGGTGAAGTGGAACCGCTCGGTGCGCAGCGGCTCGACGAACGGGCCCAGGTAGGCGAGCACGTCCTCGGCGTCGAGTTCCGCGTCCGGGCGGACGAAGCCCTCGTCGCGCAGCCTGGTCAGCATGTCGTCGGAGCGGCCCTCCAGAGCCAACCGGGTCACCACGCCCAGGGTTTCCGGCAGACCATCCGGGAGCTGGGCGCAGGCGCCGAAGTCCAGCACGCACAGCCTGCCGTCGGGCAGCACCAGGAAGTTGCCGGGGTGCGGGTCGGCGTGCAGCAGACCGGAGCGGGCCGGTGCGGAGAAGTGGAACTCCGCCAGCCTGCCGCCGACCGCGTTCCGCTGCTCGCGGTCACCGTCCCGGATGATCGCCGACAGCGGGGTGCCGGTGACCCACTCGGTGACCATCACCCTGGGCGCGCTGGCCACCACCCTGGGCACGAACACCCGCTCGTCCCCGGCGTAGGCGGTGGCGAAGGCGCGCTGGTTGTCCGCCTCGTTGCGGTAGTCCAGCTCCTCGACCATCCGCTCCCGGAGCTCGGTGAGCAGCGGCTTGACCTCCATACCGGGCACCACCGCCTGGAACAGCCTGCTGAAGCGCTCCAGCTGGCGCAGGTCGGCGAGCAACGCCTCGTCCGCGCCCGGGTACTGCACCTTGACCGCGACCTCGCGCCCGTCGTGCCACACCGCGCGGTGCACCTGGCCGATGCTGGCCGCGGCAGCGGGCTCGTCGGAGAACTCGCTGAACCGCTTGGCCCAGCCGCTGCCCAGCTGCTCGGCGAGCACCCGGTGCACCGTCTTGGCCGGCAGCGCGGGCGCGGCGGACTGGAGCTTGGTCAGCGCCTCGCGGTACGGCGCGGCCATCTCCTCGGGAATGGCCGCCTCGAACACGCTCAGCGCCTGGCCGAACTTCATCGCCCCGCCCTTGAGCTGCCCCAGCACCGCGAACAGCTGTTCGGCGGTCTTGGCGGACATCTCCGCGCTGATCTCCTCGGCGCTGTGGCCGACGAGGCGCTTGCCCCAGCCGGCGGCGACACGTCCCGCCACGCCGAGCGGCAGGCTGGCGAGCTTGGCCGTGCGAGCGACGGCACGGCGCGGGATCTCGGTCACCGAGCGATTCTCCCCCGAGGTCGACGGCGGTCAGAACGGACCCGGCCGTCGCGGCGGCCCTGCCCACCTAGTTGTCTGACTACATGTAATCAGCATGGGGTGAGCCTGCGCCACAGGGGCAATCCGGATGCGGCTTGAGCACCTCCTTTCCCATGGACGCGTTGATCGGGTCGATCTCCAGCACCGCCGACCAGCTCGGCGGTGGCACCCGCCCGGTCTCCGGCCAGGACAGCGCGAGCAGCACCTGGGTGGCCGCCAGCGCCGCGGTGGCCTGCGCACAGCTCAGCTCCGGCGGCGGCACCTGCCGCAGCAGCTGCGCCGACATCCGCGGCCAGTGCGGATCGACCGTGCCCCGGTGCAGTTCCACGCACTGCAGGCAGGCGCCCCGCGCCGCGCGCACGAACGGCCCGACGTACCCGACGCCCTCGCTGACCCGCACGGCCAGGTGCGGCACCCGCTCGGCCATCAGTTGGTTCAGCCGGACCGCGTCCGGCGCGTGCCAGTCGGTGAGCACCACCAGGTCGGGACGGCGGCGGGCGGACAGCGCCTCGGTGCGCACCGAGGGCGAGCAGCGCCGCAGGTGCGCCCGCGCGGCCGCCTCCCTCGGCTGCCCGACGTCGGCCTCGGTGAACCCGCAGCCCAGGTCGTCGGCGTCCACCGCGCCGCGGGTCTCCACCCGGACGTGCCCGACGCCCGCGGTGGCCAGCAGCCCGGCGATGCCGGTGGCCAGCCTGCCGCCGCCGACCACGAGCACCGCGGCGTGCTCGCGCAGCGCGATCAGCGTCTCCGGCGGCGAGCCGGTGCGTAAGGCCCAGGTGGCCCGGTCGCTGCGCAGCCGTCCGCCCGCGCCGGGGCCGACCGGCTCGTCCAGCAGCCCGGCCTCCTCCAGCAGGTCGAGCACCTGGTCGACCTGGGCGGGCGGGGCCAGGTCGTGCAGGTCGGCCACGGTGTGCCCGCCGTCCAGGCGCAGCACGGTTTTCACCTGGTCGGGCGACAGGCGGTCGAGCAGCACGCCGTGTCTGCGGTCCAGGCCGAGCTGGACCGCGTCGTCCTCGCGGCGCAGCACCGGCAGGCAGGGCAGGATCCGCGGCCTGGTGCGGGTCTGCGGGGGATCGGCGCTGGTGGCCGGGGGTAGGGGTGCGGTGGGCAGGAGGGTGCTGGTCATGTGGCCACCGTGGCAGGGCGGGGGCGAAAGTGGAAAAAAGCTATCCACAGGGGGGTGGGTTATCCACAGATTGGCGGCGGGGGTGTGGGAGTGGGGTTTGGGCTGGTAGACGCGGGCACGAGCGAGGGGCGGCTCGTGGTGAGCCGCCCCTCGGTTCGTGTGGTGTCGCGGGTTGTGGCGACGGTCTGTTCGGTCAGACAGTCGCCTTGCCGAGAATTCGGGTCATCTTGGTGCCGCACACCGGACAGGTGCCCTTGGCCATCCGACGGTTGTTGCTTTCCTCGACCTGGCCCTCGAAGTCCCGCTTCTCCCGGCACTTCACGCAGTAGCCGTTGTAGCTCTCGGCCACGGCGACCTCCCTTGGCTGTTGTGGCCCCGATCTCCCACGACCGGGGTTGACTGAGCTCGGCCCGCCCGCCTCGCTCGCGACTCGCGGCCACGCTACCTGTGGTTTCTGGGAACCGCCGGAACGACACAGCCACGGTGTGCCCGCTTCACCCGACCTTGCCTGTGGATGGCTGCCGCCAAAATGTCGGTGCTGGCCGTACGGTGAACCCCGTGGCGAAGGCGCAGGTCGAGGTACGCCGCAGCTGGCGGCGTCGACGCACGGTCACCGCGTACCGCGAGGGGGACAAGATCGTTGTCCTGCTCCCGGCGCGGATGAGCCGGGCTGAAGAGGAGCACTGGGTCGAGGAGATGCTGCGCAAGCTCCAGCGCAACGAGACGCGGCGGCGTTCGCCCGCCCGCTCCTCCGACGAGGTCTTGCTGGCCAGGTGTGCCGAGCTGTCCGCGAAGTACCTGGACGGCAAGGCGGTGCCGGGCAGCGTGCGCTGGGTGCCGCCGATGCGCACCCGGTGGGCCTCGTGCTCGCCGGGCGACGGATCCATCCGGGTCAGCGAGCGGCTGCGCGACGTGCCGTCCTGGGTGCTGGACTACGTGCTGGTGCACGAGCTGGCGCACCTGCTGGTGCACGGGCACAGCGCCGAGTTCTGGCAGCTGGTGCGGGCCTATCCGAAGACCGACCGCGCGATGGGTTTCCTGGAAGGACTCGCCGCGGCGGCCGGTCTGGGGATCGAGGTCGACGGGGACGGGGGCTGAGCCGGTCTAGGTCGTCACGCCTCCTCCGGCCGGATCAGCCGCTCGATGCGGCGGGCCGCCAGGTAGGCCGGATCGGCCGCCTTGGACTGCTTGACCACGGCCGGGCGGATGCCCCGGTCGATGAGCCGGGCGAAGGCCTTGAGGAAGTCCAAGCCGGGGATCTGGTTGTCCGGCAGGACCAGGGCGACCGGCCGGGGCAGGGGTGCCGGCGGGTGGCGGTCGTACTCGCGGACCAGCCGGGCCAGGGTGTCGCCGATGGGTTTGCGGGCACCGGTGTTGGTGAGCAGGCCGAGGTCGTATTCGAGCGGGTTGAAACCGGACAGCTTGGGGTTGAGGTCGTGTGAGCACCACCAGCTGACACCGAACAGCTCGCCGCAGGAGGCCATGGCCCGGATCGACCGCTCGGTCCACTCCGGGATCAGCTCGGCGGCCATCCACTTGGTCGACACACCGGTCTCCTCCACCCACACCTGACGGCGCAGGTCCTGGTGGAAGGCTTTGATGACCTCGATGAAGTACTCCGAGTAGTGCACCGACGGGGTGGACAGCGGCCCGAAGTCCTGGATCACCCTGGTCCAGCCCGCCCAGGTGTGCACAGCTGAGGCGGTGCCGCTGGTGGCCAGTCCGTCGCGGCTGAAGTAGGCGTCGGTGAGCCAGGGGTAGTGGTCAATTCCGGACACGTGCAGCTTGCCGGGGGCCACCCGCTCACAGGTGGCGAACAGGGCGTTGTGCCAGGCGTCGCCCTGGGCCGGGGTGGGTTTCAGGCCCAGCGGGATGCCGGCCCAGTGCACCTCGTTGGACAGGTCGAAGCCCAGGAACCGGCGGTGGCGGCCGATGCGGGCGGCCAGGGCTTCGAGCAGGCGGTGCTGGGCGGCCAGCGCGTCCGGATCGGTGAAGAAGTCGCGGACCTTGCCGTTGCCGTTGTCGATCAGCCAGGGCGGCACGAACAGCAGCCCGCTGACCGCACCGTTGAACACGGTGACCTCGACGTCCAGCCGGCACCGGTCGGCCAGGTCGAGCAGCTCGGCGACGCGGTCGAGCTGCTCGCCGCGGACGTAGTGCGGGTTGGGCTGGAGCTCCGGCCAGACGCACATGATCCGGATGTGGTCCATGCCGAGCGCGGCGATCTGGGCCAGGTCCCGGGCAATCGAGCCACGATCCCAGTCGGCCCAGCTGAACCACCAGTTGCGGGAGGGGACGTAGTTGACGCCGAAGCGCACTCGGCGGCGAGTGCGGGCGGCGTCGTCGGCGGCCGGGGGCTCGGCGGCGTTCGCGGCACCGGGGTCGGCGGGGGTGTTGGCGGCGGCGGGCTGGGTGGCGGCGGCCGCGGTGGTCCCGGCGAGCGGGAGGGCGGCCGCGCCGCGGAGGAAGGCGCGGCGGGGCAGGTCGGCGGACACCGTTTCATGGCACCGCGCGCGGCCCGCCGGGACCAGCCCCGTTAGTCGCGGGGCCGGATGGGCGGGCCGAGGCCGCCGGGTGCGAGCCGGATGGCGGGGGCAAAGCCGCTGGTCGCGGGCTGGGCGGCTGGGGTGAGCCCGCCGGTGGTGGGCTGGATGGCTGGAACCGAGCCCGCTGGTCGCGGGCGAAGCGGTCGGGACCGAGCCCGTTGGCCGCGCGGACTGAGCGGCGGGGCCAATGCCGCTGGTCGCAGGCTGAGTGGCTGGGACCGGGACCGCTGGGCGTGGGCGGAGCGGCTGGGACCAACGCCGCTGATCGCAGGCTGGACAGCTCGGATCGAGTCCGCTGGCCGTGGCGGAGCGGTCGGGGCCAACGTCGCTGGTCGCGGGCTGGACGGCTGAGGCCGAGCCCGCTGATCCCGCGGACTGAGCGGTCGGGTCCTCGCCGCTGGGCGCGGCCTGGAACGCCCGGACCGAGGCCGCTGGGCCGGGCCGGATGGACGAGGCCAACTGCCGGTCGAGGGCCGGACGGCTGGAATCAAGCCGCTTGCCGCGCGGACTGAGCGGCCGGGGCCAGTGCCGTCGGCCGCGGGCTGACGGCTCGGAGCCGAGCCGTCAGCCGCGTGCCGGATGGTCCGGTCCGCGCTCGCGACCTTCGTCAGTCGCGGGCCGGACCTTCGTCGCTGCCCTTGTCCTTCTCGTCCTTGCCCTGCTCGCGGCGTTCCGCCTCCTCGGCGCGCTGGATCGCCGCGATCGGGTCGTCGAGGTCCGCGTTGTCCTGGCCCCAGCGTTCGGCGAAGCCCAGGGGGTCGTCCAGGTCCTCGGCGGTGGGGATCAGGTCCGGGTGTTCCCAGACCGAGTCGCGGCCGGTGATGCCGTGCTGGTCGGTCATCACCCGCCACAGGGCCGCCGCGGCGCGCAGGCGGCGCGGGCGGAGCTCCAGGCCGACCAGGGTGGCGAAGGTCTGTTCTGCTGGGCCGCCGCTGGCGCGTCGGCGGCGCAGGGTCTCGCGGAGGGCGTCGGCGCCTGGCAGGCGGTCGCCGACCGCGTCGCCGACCACCACGTCCACCCAGCCCTCGACCAGGGCCAGCATGGTCTCCAGGCGAGCCAGCGCCGCCTTCTGCTCTGGGGAGTGTTCCGGGTTGAGCACGCCGGAACCCATCGCCTCTTCCAGGGCGGTGGGGTTGCTGGGGTCGATCTGGCCCGCCAGGTTCTCCAGGGCGGCCACGTCGACCTTGATGCCGCTGGCGAACTCCTCGACCGTGGCCATCAGCCGCTGGCGCAGCCACGGCACGTGCGCGAACAGCCGCTGGTGCGCGGCCTCGCGGGCGGCCAGGAACACCAGCACCTCGCTGGCCGGGCGGCCCAGGCCCTCGGTGAACTTCTCCACGTTCGCCGGCACCAGGGCGGCCACGCCCTCCGGGCCGAGCGGCAGGCCCACCTCGGTGGAGGTCAGCACCTCCGCGCCGAGCTGGGCCAGCGCGTTGCCGAGCTGGGAGCCGAAGGCGAGCCCGCCCATCTGCCCGACCATGGACAGCAGCGGGCCAGCGGCCTGCCGCGCCTCGTCCGGCAGGGCGTCCACCCAGGCGCCGGAGACGCGCTGCGCCACCGGGTCGCACAGCCTTTGCCAGGCGGGCAGGGTCTGCTCGACCCAGGTCATCGCCGACCAGCTCTGCGTGCTGCGCGCGCCGACTGGCAGCGCGGTCGCCGGGTCGAGCCACAGCTCGGCCAGGCGCACGGCGTCGGCGACCGCGGTGTCCTGCTGGCCGCTGGGGTTGAGGTTGCCGCCGCTGTCGATGAGCTGCTGCACGGCGATCTGTTTGGCCACGTCGTAGTTGACCGGCCCGGACTGCCCAGCCGACTGGCTGAGCATCTGACCGAGCTGGCTGAGCATCTGGCCGAGCGCGCCCATGTCGAGGCTGCCGCCTGGCGGCATGCCCGGCAGACCGGGGATGCCCCCGGGTGGCATCCCGGGAAGGCCGAAACCGAAGGGGTTCTGCTGGCCGCCCGCTCCCTCGGAGCGCTTGCGGCCGTCGCCCTCGTCCGGGTCCGGTGCGCTGAAGCCGAACGGCTGGTCCGTCATGCCTCCACGGTACGCGGACCGTGGTGGGTGCACCCGGTGGCGTCGCCCGCCCCGTACGCTGTGTGGTCGTGACCCGCCGTACCTGGACGCTGCTTTTCAGTTCCGTGCTCGTGCTGGTGCTCGGCCTGCTCGGCGCCCTGCTGCCGGTGCCCTATGTCGCACTCGGTCCCGGCCCGGTCTACGACACCCTCGGCAAGGTCAACGACACCCAGGTGGTCGAGATCGGCGGTGAGAACACCTTCCCGACCGGCGGCAAGCTGTCCATGACCACGGTCTCGCTCAACGACGGCATGACCCTGCTCAGCGCCTTCGGCCTGTGGCTGTCCGGGGACTACGCGCTGGCCCCGCGCGAGGAGCTGTTCCCGCCGGAGAAGACCAAGCAGCAGATCGACCAGGAGAACACCAAGGCCTTCCAGGACTCCCAGACCAGCGCCGAGATCGCCGCGCTGCGGTACCTGAAGTACCCGGTCAAGGTGCTCGCGATGAAGATCGAGGACAACAGCGCGGTCAAGGGCATCGTGGAGCCGGGCGACCGGATCATCGCGGTCAACGGCAAGCCGGTGGCCACCGCGGCCGAGGTGCGCGCCGCGCTGGAGGGCAGCAAGCCCGGAGAGCAGGTCGATGTTCGCTACCAGCACAACACCGACCCGGAGAAGACCGCGCGGGTGACCCTGGGCAAGGCCGAGGACCGGCCGCAGGGCGTGCTCGGCGTGAGCTCGGCGGAGCGGCCGGACGTGCCCTTCCAGATCAAGATCGCGCTCAAGGACGTGGGCGGCCCCTCGGCCGGGCTGATGTTCGCGCTGTCCATCGTGGACAAGCTGACCCCCGGCGAGATCAACGGCGGCCAGTCCGTCGCGGGCACCGGCGAGATCGACGCCGACGGCAAGGTGGGCGCGATCGGCGGCATCCCGTTCAAGATGATCGCCGCCCGCAACCAGGGCGCTTCGGTGTTCCTGGTGCCGGAGGGCAACTGCGCCGAGGCCAGGCAGCGCGCCCCCGAGGGGCTCAAGCTGATCAAGGTCGGCACGTTGGACCAGGCGGTGACCGCGCTGGAGGCGCTGCGGAACAACCAGCCCACGCCCGCCTGCTGAGCGGACACGCCGGCACACCGGCCGGGTCCTCGGCGAACCCGGCCGGCGGTCCGAGGCTCAGTCCTGGAAGGTCTGTCGCAGCGCTTCCAGCAGGTTCGGCGCCAGGTCGGGCTGCTCGACCAGCTCGTCGCCAGGCCCGTCCGGGGCCTTGCGCACCCGCAGCACGCAGGCGCCGGTGCCGTCCCGCAGCACCGCGGCCACCAGCCGGGCCTCCCTGCGGTCCGGGTGCTCGGCGGCGATCCGCGCGGTCTCCTCCGGGTCGGTCCCCGCGCCGTTGAGCTGGTCCTCCGCTTCCGGCGGCAGCACCACGATCTCCTGGGTCACCACACAGCCCTGCACCGCGGCCGGCCACACGATCCGGGCCAGCGCGGTGCCCAGGTCACCGTCGGGCAGGCTCTCCTGCGCGATCGGGGTGAGCATGGCGTCGGGGTCCAGGCTGTCCGCCAGCTCGGGTTCCTGTTCCAGCAGCGCGGCCGTCGGGACCAGCGCGAACAGCTGCGGCGGCTGGTCCCAGCCACCGGTCGCGACGAAGTCGTCCACCTCTCGTGCGGCTGCGGGCAGGGCGGCGGTGAAGTCGGGTGCGGAAGACACGGCGCACATCGTCGCACTTCGATAACACGAGGCGAGTCAGGAACCCAAACGGCCGTCCGTAGAGTTGGACATACGGGACGATGCCTGTCCGTTGCTCAGCCGTGCTCTCGGCCTGGACGACATCCGGCCCAGACCGCTGAAAACTGATCGACCGCAACCCAGGAGCGTGCTCACGTGGCCATGCGGCCCCCGGTCGGGATGCCGAAGCTATCCCGACGTAGTCGGATTCTGCTCATCGTCGGCGCGGTAGTCCTCGGCGCCTTCCTGTTGGCCTCCCAGCTGCTCGGCACCTATGTCGACTGGCTGTGGTTCGGCGAGGTCGGCTTCCGTTCGGTGTTCACCACCGTGCTGTTCACCCGGATCGTGCTGTTCGTCTCGGTCGCCGTGCTGATCGGTGGCGCGGTCGGGCTGAGCCTGTTCATCGCCTACCGCAGCCGGCCGGTGTTCGTGCCGGTGGCCGGCCCGGACGACCCCGTCTCCCGCTACCGCACCGCGGTGCTCTCCCGGGTGCGGATCGTCGGGTGGGGCATTCCCATCGCGGTCGGCCTGGTCTCGGGCACCGCCGCGCAGAGCGAGTGGGAACGCGTCCAGCTGTTCCTGAACTCCTCGCCCTTCGGTGTCACCGACCCGGAGTTCGGCCACGACATCAGCTTCTACGCCTTCCGCCTGCCGTTCTACGAGTGGCTGGTCTCCTGGGCGTTCGTCGCGGTGGCCGGCGCGTTCTTCGTCGGGCTGATCGCGCACTACATCTTCGGCGGCATCCGGCTGGCCGGCCGCGGCGGGCAGCTCTCCGCCCCCGCGCGCGTCCAGCTGGCCGTGCTGGCCGGGGTGTTCGTGCTGCTCTACGGCATCTCCTACTACCTGGACCGGTTCGGGCTGCTGCTGAGCACCCGCAAGGACCAGTTCAACGGCGCCACCTACACCGATCTGCACGCGGTGATGCCGGCGAAGCTCATCCTGACCATCATCGCGGTGATCTGCGCGGTGGCCTTCTTCGTCGGCGCGTTCGTGCGCAACCTGCAGATCCCGGTGATCGCCGCGGTGCTGATGGTGCTCTCCAGCGTGCTGCTGGGCGCGGCCTGGCCGCTGCTGCTGGAGCAGTTCTCGGTGCGGCCGAACCCGATCGCCAGGGAGTCCCAGTCGATCGAGCGGAACATCGCGGCGACAAGACAGGCGTACGGGCTGACGCCGGAGAAGGTCAAGTACACCGACTACCCCGGCAAGTCCGAGTCCTCCCAGGCCGAGGTCAAGGCGGACAAGGGCACCATCCCGAACATCCGCCTGCTGGACCCGAACGTGCTCGCGCCGACGTTCACCCAGCAGCAGCAGCGGAAGAACTTCTACGCCTTCGGCGACAAGCTGGACATCGACCGCTACACGATCAACGGCAAGACCCAGGACTACATCGTCGCGGTCCGCGAGCTGAACTCGCAGGGGCTGGCCGAGAACCAGCGGGACTGGCTCAACGCCCACCTCACCTACACCCACGGCGACGGCTTCGTCGCGGCCCAGGCGAACACGGTGAACTCCGCGATCGAGGACGGCAGCGGCCAGGGCGGCTACCCGAACTACCAGGTCAGCGACCTGTCCTCGAAGAGCATCTTCCACGTGGACCAGCCGCGGATCTACTTCGGCGAGAAGATCACCAACTACGCGATCGTCGGTTCCGCCGGTGGGGCCCCGCAGGAGTACGACACCGACTCCAGCAAGTACACCTACACCGGCAAGGGTGGCGTGCCGATCGGGAACTGGTTCAACCGGCTGGCCTTCGCGGCCAACGAGGGTGAACGCAACATCCTGTTCTCCAGCGCCATCGGCGGCGACTCCAAGATCATCTACAACCGCAACCCGCGGGACCGGGTGATGAAGGCCGCGCCGTGGCTGACCGTGGACGCCGACCCGTACCCCGCGGTGGTGGACGGCCGGATCCAGTGGATCGTCGACGGCTACACCACGCTGCAGAACTACCCGTACGCCCAGCGCATGTCGCTCGGCGAGACGGTGCAGGACTCGCTGCCCGGTCAGCCCCGGCTGCCCAACACGCAGATCAACTACATCCGCAACTCGGTCAAGGCCACCGTGGACGCCTACGACGGCACGGTGACCCTGTACGCGGTGGATGAGCAGGACCCGGTGCTCAAGGCCTGGCGGGGCGTGTTCCCCGGCCTGGTCAAGGGCAACAACGAGGTCAAGCCCTCGCTGCGGGAGCACTTCCGTTACCCGGAGGACCTGTTCAAGGTCCAGCGCAGCCTGCTCGCCCGCTACCACGTCGACCAGCCCGGCATCTTCTTCAACCAGAACGAGTTCTGGGATGTGCCGGACGACCCGACCGACGAGTCGGTGGGCACCTCCACCGCCACCGGCAACCGCGAGGGCAAGCTGCCGCCGTACTACGTGGTGGCCCAGCTCAACGGCCAGGCCAAGCCGACCTTCCAGCTGACCAGCGCGTTGACCGGTCTGAAACGGGAGTTCCTGGCCGCCTGGGTGAGCGCGTCCTCCGATCCGGACACCTACGGCCAGCTCAACGTGCTCAGACTGCCGACCAACACCCAGACCGAGGGTCCGGGCCAGGTGCAGAACAGGTTCTTCTCCACACCTGAGGTGACGGAGAACCGGACGCTGTTCAACAACCCGAACGCCAGCGCGGTCAACGGCAACCTGATCACGCTGCCGGTGGCCGGCGGGCTGCTGTACGTGGAGCCGATCTACATCCAGCGCAAGGACCAGAACGCCTTCCCGCAGCTGGCCCGCGTGCTGGTCAGCTTCGGCAACCGGGTCGGCTTCAAGGCGACCCTGGCGGAGGCGCTGGACCAGGTGTTCGGCGCGGGCGCGGGTTCGAACACGACGAACCCCGGCCAGCCCGGTGGTGGCACCACCACGCCGGGGCAGCCGCCGCCCAACCCGAACACGGGCAGCCTGAGCGAGGCGGCGCAGAAGGCCGCCAACGAGATGGGCACGGCCTGGGCGAAGTACAAGAAGGCACAGGTCGACGGGGACTACGCGACCCAGGGCCAGGCGCTCAAGGAACTGGACGAGGCGTCCAAGCGCTTCGACCAGGCCCGCCAGGCGCCGCCGCCCAGCACGGGCACCTCAACACCGCCCACTTCGACGCCGGGCGGATGATTCGGAGTGCGGGGTGGGTCACATTTCTGGGTCTCCAGGTGATTCGCCCCGCACCTTCCGTCAGCTGAATGTTGTGGTCAGGCCCGGTTCGCCGGGCCTTTCCGCTTTTTCGGAGGGCGGAGGGGCCGGGCGGCGATCTCCGGCGGTCGTCCGGGGACGGGTAGGCTGAGGGAAGTTCCAGCAGGTCAGGGGCGGTTTTACCCCCCGATTTGGAAATGCATGGACGTGGGTGTAAAGTAGTTCCTGTCAGCAAGAACGACGGAAACAAAAAAGCAAGACGGCGCGGGGTGGAGCAGCTCGGTAGCTCGCTGGGCTCATAACCCAGAGGTCACAGGTTCGAATCCTGTCCCCGCTACTAGATCCGGCCCCCAGGGTTTTAAGCCCTGGGGGCCGGATTCTTTTTGCGTTTGTGCGCCAGTGCCGCCGCGACCGGGATGGGGACCGCGGGGGCTGCGCCGCCAGGGCGGTGGGGCTCAGCGGGGCTGGGTCAGTAGTGGCCGAGCAGGCGCTGGAAGTTGCGGGCCTGGGTTTCCGGGTCGAAGAACTCCGGGGGCACCGCCTCGCCCAGGCTGAGCAGCTCGACCATCATCCCGGTGCCCAGGCTGGCCAGCAGCTGGGCCAGGTCCTCCGACGGCTCGCCGCCGATGGCGCGCAGCATCCTCTTCTGCCAGTCCGCGAACAGGCTCCTGGCCGCCGCGACGCCCGGGCGCAGTTCCGGGCGCCGGACGGCCTCCAGGGTCAGTTCCATGGTGGCGATGGTCAGGGTCGGGTCGGCCTGGACCGCGCGCATGTGCGTGCTGATCATCTGGGCCAGCTCCAGCGGGGTGCGGGGCTGGGCTTCGGCCACCGCGGTCATCACGGCCAGCTGGCGCTCGTTCACCCTGGCCTGCACGGCCTCCAGCAGGGCCAGCCGGGTGCGGAAGTAGTACGAGGTGGAACCGGCGGCCAGGCCGGCCTTGGCGTCCACCGCACGGTGCGTCAGGCCGCGGGAGCCCGCCTCGGCGAGCACCTCGATGGCCGCGTCGGCGATCGCTTCGCGGCGGGTGGACTGCTCGTTGCTCATGCTCGGTAGTACCTCGGCGTCGTTCCGTGTACTCTACGGCTGTAGAGCCTCTACGTCCGTAGAGTCTGGGCCAGGATCTGGGGGAGTGTGTCATGTCGACGCCCACCGCTGAATTTCTCACCCTGATGGGGCCGGAGCCGTTCGACCTGCTCACGCGGGTGCGCGAGACCGCGCCGGTGGTCCCGATCGGATTCCCGGACGGGCTGGACCGGCATCTGGTCACCCGGCACGAGGACGTCCGGCAGGTGCTCGCCGATCCCCGGTTCAGCAGCGACCTGACCGAGTCCGTCAACCAGCTCCAGGGACCCACCGCGCCGGTGCTGCGCAAGTTCCAGGAGTTGCTCGGCCGGTCCATGCTCAACGTGGACCCGCCGGACCACACCCGGCTGCGCAAGCTCGTGGTGCGCGCCTTCAGCGCCAAGCGGGTGGACGCGCTGCGGCCGCGGATCACCGAGCTGGCCGGTCAGCTGCTGGACCGGGTGGCCGGGCAGTCCGAGATCGACCTGGTGGCCGACTTCTCCTTCCCGCTGCCGGTGCTGGTGATCTGCGAGCTGCTCGGCGTGCCGCCGGAGGACCGCGCGCACTTCAGCGCGCTCTCCCACCAGATGCTGGCCTACCTGGACTCCGAGCGGGCCATCCGGGAGGCCGAGGCCGGAATCGACGGTCTGGTCGCCTACATGAGCGGGCTGATCGAGGCCAAGCGGGCGGCCCCGGCGGACGACCTGATCAGCGACCTGATCGCGATCAGCGAGGACGGGGACCGGCTGGCCCCTGACGAGCTGGTGGCCATGGGCGTGCTGCTGCTGAACGCCGGGCACGAGACCACGGTCAACCTGATCGGCAACGGCGCGGTGCTGCTGCTCCAGCGGCCGGACGTGCTGGCCAGGCTGCGTGAGGAGCCGGCGCTGGTGGCCGCCGCGGTGGAGGAGTTCCTGCGGCTGGACGGGCCGGTGCACCCGGGGCTGGTCCGGCGGGCGACCGTGGACGCCGAGGTCGGCGGGGTGCCGGTGCCCGCGGGCACGCTGCTGCTGCTCGTGATGAGCGCGGCGAACCGGGATCCCCGGCAGTTCGCCAACCCGGATGAGATCGACCTGGACCGCGTGGACAACCAGCACCTGGCCTTCGGCTACGGGATCCACTTCTGCCTCGGCGCGCGGCTGGCCCGGCTGGAGAGCGAGATCGCCTTCAACGCGCTGCTGGCGCGCTACCCGAAGCTGGAGCTGGCGGTGCCCGTCGCGGAGCTGCTCCGGCGGCCGGGCGCGCTGCTGCGGGGCTTCGACTCGGTGCCGCTGCGGGTCGGCGGCTGAGGCGGGGCAGAGCCGGTCGAGGGGGTACGAGCCGGTCCAGCGGAGGGGCTGGACCGGCCCGCCCACGTTGTGGTCAGAGCCCCTTGACCCACGCGTGCGCGCAGGCCGGCGAGCACACCCGGCCGTCGCCGTTGGCCACGGAATGCGGCTTGAGCTTCTTGCCGCAGACCATGCAGTTGTCGCGTGGTGCGGACTCGGTGAGCCGCTGCGGGATCAACGCCTTCGCCCGCGCGGTCACATTGCTCTTGACCTTGGTGGTCACCTCGGTCTTCTTCTCGGCCAGCTTCGTTCGGAACCAACTGCGGTGCACGGCAGGACCTCCCCGTCACAGGATCTGCTCGTCGGCGGACGACGGGGCCCGTACGGCGTTGGACGAGCCCCGCGGCGAGTGATCTTCCGGGCTGTTGCGCCGTCCGGGGTAGACCTGTGCGCCGGAAACACCGGTCCGCGTCGGCCGAACCACCCGCGTGGGGGCTAAGGAACGCGCTGCTGGCTGCGCTGCGTGAAGGAGCGCCGGTACTCACCCGGCGGTAGACCATAGGCGTTCTTGAACACCTTGCTGAAGTGCGCGGCGTCCCGGAAGCCCCAGGAGGCCGCCAGCACCGCGACCGGACGCCCGGCCTGGGCCACGTCCCGCAGGTCGCTGCGGCAGCGCTCCAGCCGCCGGGCCCGCACGTAGGCGGCCAGCGACTCGGGCCGGTCCTCGAACAGCTTGTGCAGGTACCTGGTGGAGACGTGGTGCGCCGCGGCGATGGACTCCGGGTCCAGGTCCGGGTCGTGCAGCCGGGCCTCCACGAAGGAGAGCACCCGCAGCAGCAGCGCGCGCCGCGCCGAGTCCGGCTCGATCGACCTCGGCGCGCTGTGCTCGCCGAGCAGCACGCCGAGCAGATCGATCAGGTTGTCGGTCAGCCGCACCCCGGCCGCGCCGTCGGTGTCGTCCATTGTGGACACCACGTGCCGGAGCAGCTGGGCGACCACCTCGCCGAGCCCGGCCGAGGTGGGCAGCCGGGTGGCCAGCAGCCGGTCGTCCTCGTCGGTGGTGGCCAGCAGCCTGCGCGGGTACTGCAACACGAGCAGCCGCACGTCCTCCGGCATCACCATCTCGTAGGGCCGGGAGCCGTCGTAGAGCACCATGTCGCCGGGACCCAGCTCGGTGCGCCTGCCGTCCTGGTTCAGCACGCAGTTGCCCTGCGCCACCAGGGTGGTCTTGCACAGCTCATAACCGGTCTCGCCGCCCCTGCGCGCCCGCCGGATCACGTGCGGGCTGGCGGTGATCTCGTTGACCTGCACCGCGCCGAAGCGCTGGCCGCGCAGGCTCGCCCGGAAGTGCTCGGCCCGCGCGTCGGTGATCTCGATCGGCATCGCGGCCCGTTCACCGGCATCCCGCCAGTAGTCAAGGCGGTCGCGCTCGCTGACGGTGCTGGTGTGCACGAGCACGGGCATGACGGCCTCCTCCCGGTATCCGTCCAGTGAACCGGGTCAGCGTGTGCGTTGCCAACCACTGGGCGTGCGCTGACGAACAATCGTTGCTCCATTCGGTGATCAAGACTGCCGGTGCGAACCGAGCACGAGGGGGCGCCGCGTATGCGCATGACGGGCGGCCAGGCCCTGGTCGCGCAGCTGCTCGCGGAAGGGGTCCGCGAGCTGTCCGGGGTGCCGCACGACCTGCTGGCGCCGGCCTCCGAGGCGATCGAGCGCACCGGCGGGGCACTGCGCTGCTACGCCGCGCGGCACGAGCAGGCCGCGGCCAGGATGGCCGACGGCTACGCCCGCGCCTCCGGCCGGATCGGGGTGTGCCTGGTCGGGCCGGGCGCCGGGGTGCTGGACGCGCTCTCCGGCCTGGCCACCGCGCACAGCCGGTCCACGCCGGTGCTGCTGCTGGCCGGGCAGGTGCCCTCGCACCTCATCGGCGCCGGACTCGGCCTGCCGCACGAGCTGCCCGACCAGTCCGGCGTGCTGGCCGCGCTGACCACCCGGTGCGCGCTGGCCAGGCGGCCGGAACAGGTGCCTGCCATGGTGCGCACCGCGGTCCGCGCGCTGCGCTCGGGGCGGCCCCGGCCGGTGGCGCTGGAGCTGCCGCCGGACGTGCTCGCCGCCGAGGCCGACATCCGGCTGCTGGACCCCGGCATCGACGGCGTGCTCCCGGTGCGGCCGGATGAGGGCGAGATCGAGGCCGCGGCGAAGTTGTTGCGCGCGGCACACAAACCCGTGCTGTACGCGGGCTGGGGTGTGCAGGCCGCGGACGCCGACGGCGAGCTGCTCGCGCTGGCCGAGGCGCTCGGCGCGCCGGTGGTGACCAGCCTCGGCGGGCCAGGAGCGATTCCCGGCGACCACCCGCTGGCCTTCCCCCACCTGGCGGGCAGGCAGTTGCTGCGGGCGGCCGATGTGGTGCTCGCGGTCGGGGCCCGCTTCCTGGACGCCACCGGCGAGCCGAACCGGATCGGCGCGCACACCAAGCTGGTGCTGCTCAACGCCGACGAGCACGACCTGGGCGGGCCGAGGGAGCCGGACGTGGCGGTGTATGCCGACGCCCGGCTGGGCTTGGCCGCGCTGGCGCAGGCCCTGGCGGACCGGCCGCGCAGCCAGTGGCCGGTGTCCACAGTGGACCGGATCTGGGCGTGGACGGCCCGCGAGCTGACCTCCTGCGGGCCGCAGCTGGGCTGGGTTTCCGCGCTGCGCAAAGCGATCCCAGCCGAGGGCGTGCTGGTGGACGAGGTCGGCCCGGTCGGCTGTGTGGTGCCCTCGGCATACCCGGTGCTGGAGCCGCGGACCTTCCTCTCCGCCGGGCAGGACGGCGGGCTCGGCGGCGCGTTCGCCACCGCGCTCGGCGCCAAGCTGGCCCAGCCGGACCGGCCGGTGGTGGCCCTGCTCGGCGACGGGGTGACGGCGTGGAACCCGCAGGAGCTGGCCACCGCCAAGCGCTATCGGATCGGTGTGGTCACCGTGGTGTTCAACGAGAACCCGGCAGGCGTGGACTTCCTCAGCCTGGCCAAGGCTTTTGGCGTGCAGGCCACCAGGGCCGCCGACCCGGACGCGCTGACGGCGGCGGTGGCGCGGGCGGTGCACCTGGCCGAGCCCGCGCTGGTGGAGGTGCCTGCCGGACCCATGCCCAGCCCGCGCCATCTGGTGCACGACCGCAGATCCCTGCGCCCGGCGGTCCCAGTCCGCAGAGGGCCATTCGGGTGATCACCAGGCCCGTTCGGCCCAGAGCGCGACCATACACAATGGACAGAACGGCTGACCAATGTGGACAGCGGGGGAAAGCCGTGGCACCGTTGGACATGTGTCAGAACTGAACGCGACTGCCGCGGCTCTCCTCGGCCTGCTGCACGACGGTCCCAAGACCGGCGGCCAGCTCGTTGCTGCCGCAACGGAACGCTTCGGTGCGTTCTTCAGCGTCACGCGCAGCCAGGTCTACCGGGAACTGCCGGCGCTGGCCGACAACGGCTTGCTCAAGCTCGGCAAGCAGGGGCCGCGCTCGAGCCAGCAGTACCTCATCACCGCGGCCGGCAAGAAGGCATTCAAGGCCTGGCTGGCCACCGAGCCCGGTCCCGACCACCTGCGCAGCCCGCTGATCCTGCGGCTGATGCACGCCGGCTCGTTGCCGGCCAAGCAGCGCCAGGCGCTGGTGGACACCGCCAAGCAGGCGTACAACAGCCAGCTGGACGAGGCCCGCAACGCGGCCAAGGCCGCCGCCGACCCCTACGCCAAGGCTGCCGCGGACTTCGCCGTGGCGCACACCCGGGCCGTGATCAAGCTGCTGGACGCCATCCCCGTCACCTGAGCGGCCGCTTCCCAGTACGCTCTATGGCTGTGAACCCCGACGTCGCAGCCGACATCAAGGACCTCTCCGCCACCCTGGCCAGCGTGGAGGCGGTGATGGGCCTCGAGAAGTTGCGTGCCGAGGTGGCCGATCTCGACGAGCAGGTCGCCCAGCCGGACCTGTGGAACGACCAGGAACGCGCCCAGCAGGTCACCAGCCGGCTCTCCCACAAGAAGGGTGAGCTGCGCCGGGTGACCGACCTGCGCTCCCGCCTCGACGACCTCAGCGTGCTCTACGAGCTCGCCGAGGAGGAAGAGGACGCGTCCTCGGCCGCCGACGCCGACAAGGAGCTGGCGGAGCTGCGCGAGGCGATCGCCTCCCTGGAGGTCCGCACCCTGCTCTCCGGCGAGTACGACTCGCGCGAGGCGCTGGTCTCGGTGCGCGCGGAGGCCGGTGGCGTGGACGCCGCCGACTTCGCCGAGATGCTGATGCGGATGTACCTGCGCTGGGCCGAGCGGCACGGCTACAACACCGACGTGTTCGACGTCTCACACGCCGAAGAGGCCGGCATCAAGTCGGCCACCTTCCGGGTCAAGGCGCCCTTCGCCTACGGCACGCTCTCGGTCGAGCAGGGCACGCACCGGCTGGTGCGCATCTCGCCGTTCGACAACCAGGGCCGCCGCCAGACCTCCTTCGCCGCGGTCGAGGTGGTGCCGGTGGTCGAGCAGTCCGACCACGTGGAGATCGACGAGAAGGACCTGCGGATCGACGTCTACCGCTCCTCCGGTCCCGGCGGCCAGGGCGTGAACACCACCGACTCCGCGGTGCGCATCACGCACATCCCGACCGGCATCGTGGTCTCCTGCCAGAACGAGCGCAGCCAGCTGCAGAACAAGGCCACCGCGATGGGCGTGTTGCAGGCCAAGCTGCTGGAGCGCCGCCGCCAGGAGGAGAAGGCCAAGATCGACGCGCTCAAGGGCGAGGGCGGCGGCTCCTGGGGCAACCAGATGCGCTCCTACGTGCTGCACCCGTACCAGATGGTCAAGGACCTGCGCACGGACTACGAGGTGGGCAACCCCTCGGCGGTCCTCGACGGCGACATCGACGGCTTCCTGGAGGCCGGCATCCGCTGGCGCCGCACCGGCTGACCAACCCCCACCCGCGTACCGGCCGACACGAACGCCGTGTTGGCCGTTGTCGTACGCCGTGTTGGCCGAATTCGTACGGTGTGTTGGCCGATACTGACGGTCATTTGTGTTGACCCTCCGTGTATTCCGGCCAACACACCGTACGAATTCGGCCAACACGCGGGCGGAAAAGGGGTGGTCGGAGTGCCGTTCACCCCATGTAACCGACCGAATACCCGCTTGCGGGCTTGCGTCGCACAGCACTCACACGTCGCATGAGTAGACTCCGGCGTCGTGATTCGGCTCGAACACGTGTCCAAGGCATACAAGACCTCGACCCGTCCCGCGCTCGACGATGTGTCGGTGCACGTGGACAAGGGCGAGTTCGTCTTCCTCATCGGACCGTCCGGCTCCGGCAAGTCGACGTTCCTGCGCTTGCTGCTGCGGGAGGAGACCCCGAGCAAGGGCACCGTGCACGTGGCCGACTACAACGTCGGCAAGCTGTCGCGGCGCCGTGTGCCCAGGCTCCGCCAGCGCATCGGCTGTGTGTTCCAGGACTTCCGGCTGCTGGTGAACAAGACCGTCGCGGAGAACGTGGCGTTCGCGCTGGAGGTCATCGGCAAGCCGCGGCACACCATCCGCAAGGTGGTGCCCGAGGTGCTGGAACTGGTCGGTCTGGACGGCAAGGCGGACCGGCTGCCCAACGAGCTCTCCGGTGGTGAGCAGCAGCGGGTCGCGATCGCGCGAGCGTTCGTGAACCGGCCCCTGCTGCTGCTGGCCGACGAGCCAACGGGCAACCTGGACCCCGACACCAGCCAGGACATCATGCTGCTCCTGGAGCGGATCAACCGCACCGGCACCACCGTGCTGATGGCGACGCACGACCACTCGATCGTCGACGCCATGCGCCGCCGGGTGGTGGAGCTGCACCTCGGCAAGGTCATCCGCGACGACGCCCGAGGGGTCTACGGCGTCGGCCGGTAGTTCCGGTCCCGTCTCCTCCTCCCCGACTACCCAAGGAACGCCGAAGCCCGATGCGCGCCAGTTTTGTGTTCAGCGAAGTCATCACCGGCCTGCGCCGGAACATCACGATGACGATCGCGATGATCCTGACGACGGCGATCTCCCTCGGCCTGCTCGGTGGTGGCCTGCTGATCGTGCGGCTCATCGACAAGGTGCAGAACCAGTACTACGACAAGCTCCAGGTCGGCGTGACCCTTTCTGGCGATCTCAGCGCCAATGACAAGGACTGCGCCCAGGACATCTGCTCTGCCCTGCGCAAGAGCCTGTCCGAGAGCCCGCTCGTGGACACCGTGACCTACGAGAGCCGCGACAAGGCCTACCAGCGGTTCAAGGAGATCTACGCGACCAACCGCGACCTGGTGGAGATCGTCCGTCCCGAGTCGCTGCCCGCCTCCTTCCGGGTCAAGCTCAAGGACCCGACCCGGTTCGAGGCGCTGGCCAAGGAGTACGCCAACAAACCGGGCGTCTCGAAGATCAACGATCAGCGGGCGCTGATCGACCAGCTGTTCAACGTGTTCAACGGCCTGCGCAACGCGACCTTCTTCATCGCGCTGGTGCAAGCCTTGGCCGCGTTGCTGCTGATCTCCAACACCATCCAGGTGTCCGCGTTCACCAGACGCACGGAGGTCGGCATCATGCGCCTGGTCGGCGCGACCCGGTGGTACACCCAACTGCCCTTCCTCATCGAGGCCGTGGTGGCGGGCGTGATCGGCGCCATCCTCGCGGTCAGCGGCCTGGCCATCATCAAGTCGACCATCGTGGACAGCGTGCTGGCCGAGCCGGTGCGCAACGGCGTGATCCCGGCGATCAGCATGGGCGATGTGCTGTTCGTCTCGCCGTGGCTGTTCCTGGTCGGCGTGGTGATCTCGGCGGTCACCGGCTACGTCACGCTGCGGCTGTACGTGCGGCAGTAAACTGGATAGGCCGTGTCTGGCGGATTTCGTGCGCGAGCGCCGGAGTCCAGGTCGTTCCTGACAGTGCCGCCGGACCGATCTCGTACTGGGCGTACTTGGTCGGTTCGGCGGCACTGTCAGGGACGGGCTGGGCCCGGCGATCGCGGGCGAAATCCGCCAGACGCGGCCTAGCCCCCGCACGTAAGGTCTTCTCCATGCCCAAAGAAACCGGTCGCAAGGTGATCGCGTCGAACCGCAAGGCTCGGCACGACTACGCGATCGTCGACACCTACGAGGCCGGCGTGGTGCTGGTCGGCACGGAGGTCAAGAGCCTCCGTCTCGGCCGCGCCTCGCTGGTCGACGCGTTCGCGACCGTGGATGACGGTGAGGTGTGGCTGCGGAACGTGCACATCCCGGAGTACTTCCAGGGCACCTGGACCAACCACACGCCCCGGCGCAACCGGAAACTGCTGCTGCACCGCAGGGAGATCGAGCGCCTGATCGGCAAGCTCAAGGAGAGCGGGCTGAGCCTGGTGCCGCTGTCGATGTACTTCAACGACGGCAAGGTCAAGATCGAGCTGGCCCTGGCCCGCGGCAAGAAGTCCTACGACAAGCGGCACGACCTGGCCAAGCGGGACGCCGAGCGCGAGGTGGCCAAGGTCGCCGGGCGCATCCGCAAGGGCAAGTGGTGACCGGGCCGGGCAGCGACGGGGAGATCCGCGACTGGGTGCGCGGGCTCGGTCTGCCCGGACTCATCGACATCCACGTGCACTTCATGCCGGAGCGGGTGCTGGCGAAGGTCTGGGCCTACTTCGACGCGGCCAGCGAGCACTACGGCGTGGACTGGCCGGTGCGCTACCGCTTCGACGAGCCGACCAGGCTGGCGGTGCTGCGCGGCTTCGGCGTGATCGGGTTCGCGCCGCTGCTCTACCCGCACAAGCCGGCCATGGCCGAGTGGCTCAACGACTGGGCCGCCGAGTTCGCCGAGCGGGAGCCGGACGCGGTGCCCACCGCCACCTTCTACCCCGAGCCCGGCGCGGACGCCTACCTGGCCCGCGCGCTGGAGCGCGGCGTGCGCTGCCTGAAGGCGCACGTGCAGGTCGGCGACTACGACCCGGCGGATCCGTTGCTGGACAAGGTGTGGGGCCTGGTCGCCGAGTCCGGCGTGCCGGTGGTCATCCACTGTGGACACGGGCCGCTGCCCGGCAGGCACACCGGGCTGGACGTCTTCGAGACGGTGCTGCGCCGCCATCCCCGGCTGACCGCGGTGCTCGCGCACGCGGGCACCCCGGACTACCTGGCCGCGCTGGAACTGGTGCGCCGCTACCCGAGGGTGCACCTGGACACCACCATGGTCGGGGTGGCCTTCACCGAGCGGAACGCGCCGCTGCCCGCGGACTGGACCGCGCGGCTGGCCGAGTTCGGCGACCGGGTGGCGCTGGGCACCGACTACCCGAATATTCCGTACGAGTACAGCGAGCAGCTGCGGGCGATCGCGGGCTGGGCGCAGGACCTGGGGCCGGAGTTCCTGCGCGCGGTGCTGCACGACACCCCGGCCCGGCTGCTCGGCCGCTGACTCAGGCCGCGATCACCGCCACGCCGGTCCGGCCGCCGTCCACGTCCAGCACCGCGCCGTGGATGAACTCCGCGTCCGCGCTGGCCAGGTAGACCGCGGCCTTTGCGATGGACTCCGGCGCGCCGATGGTCCCGTACGGGGTGCCCTTCATCATGCCCACGGCCGGGTGGTCGGCCGCGGTGTGCACCACGCCGGGGGAGATCGCGTTGACCCGCACCCCGGCCGGGCCGAACTCCGCGGACCAGGAGCGGGTCATGGACTCCAGCGCGGCCTTGGAGGCGGCGTAGGCCGCGCCGATCGGGATGCCGAGGCGAGCGACCCAGGAGCCGAGGTTGACGATCACGCCGCCACCCTGGGCCGCCATGGCCGGTGCGATGGCTGCGGTGAGGAAGAACGGGGCTTTCACGTTCACGCCGAAGACCTCGTCGAAGCGCGGCTCAGTGGTCTCGGCGGTGCTGGAGCCGCCGATCGCGCCCGCGTTGTTGACCAGGATGTCGATCCGGCCGAGCAGCGAGGTGGCCGCGGCGGCGAGCTCCCGGGCGGCTTCCGGCGAGCCGCTGAGGTCGGCGGCCAGGAAGTCCGCGCGACCGCCCGCGGCCTCGATCTCGGCCACCACGGCCGCGCCGCGTTCGGCGTTGCGGCCGGTGACCAGGACGTGCGCGCCCTCGGCCGCGAGGGCCAGCGCGATGGCCCGGCCGAGGTTGCTGGTGGAGCCGGTGACCAGGGCGGTCTTGTTCGCCAAGCGCATGGGAGTGATCCTTCCGAGCTGAGTGGACCGTATAGTCCAGAAGCTAGCACAGAAGTGGACCGACTAGTCCAGAGCGGGTAGGATCAGGCGCATGACCTCGGCAAACCTCACCGCGCGCGGGGCGGCCACGCGGGCCCGGATCGTCGAGGCCGCGGCCGACCTGCTGCTCGCGCACGGCGTCGGCGGCACCAGCCTGGACGACATCCGGGAGCGCACCGGCACCAGCAAGAGCCAGCTCTTCCACTACTTCCCCGGCGGCAAGAGCGACCTGGTCGGCGCGATCGCGGCCTTCCAGAGCGGCCGGTTCATCGAGGCCCAGCGGCCCTGGCTGGACACCCTGGACAGCTGGGCGGCCTGGGAGGGCTGGCGGGAGGCGGTGCTCGCGCACTACGCCGGGCAGCCGCACTACGGCTGCCCGGTCGGCGCGCTGGCCGCCGAGGTCGCGGGCAACGACGAGGCGCTGGCCGCCGAGCTGACCGGGCACCTGGAGCGCTGGCGCGGCTACCTGCTGGCCGGGCTGGTGCGGATGCGGGACAACGGGCTGCTGCGGGCCGAGGCCGACCCCGAGCGGCTGTCGCTGGTGCTGCTCGCGGCGTTGCAGGGCGGGAAGCTGCTCAGCCAGGGCATGCGCTCGCACGAGCCGCTGGCGGCCGCGCTGGACGGCGCGCTGGCGGCGTTGCGGAGCTGGTCAGTGGTGGCCTAGGTAGGTCAGCACCGCGCGGACCCTGCGGTGCTCGTCGGGCGTGGGTTCGAGGGTGAGCTTGGCGAAGATGTTGCCGATGTGCTTCTCCACCGCGCCGTCGGAGACCCGCAGCGTCTTGGCGATGGCCAGGTTGGAATGGCCCTCGGCCATCAGCGTCAGCACCTCGCGCTCGCGCGGGGTGAGCTGCTCCAGCGGATCGCGGCGGCGGCCGAGCAGCTGGGCGATCACGTCCGGGTCGATGCTGGTGCCGCCCGCGGCGACCCGGCGGACCGCGTCCACGAACTCGGCCACGTCGGCCACCCGCTCCTTGAGCAGGTAGCCCACCCCGGCCGCGCCGCCGCCGATCAGTTCCACCGCGTAGCGCTCCTCCACGTACTGGGAGAGCACCAGCACCGGGAAGCCGGGGTAGTGCTCCCGGACCGCCAGCGCCGCGCGCAGGCCCTCGTCGGTGAAGGTCGGCGGCATCCGCACGTCCACCACGGCCAGGTCCGGCTTGTGCTCGGTCACCAGGTCCAGCAGGTCCGCCCCGTCCCCGGTGCTGGCCACGGTGTGGATGTCGTCATCGGCCAGCAGCCGCTCGATGCCCGCCCGCAGCAGCACCGAGTCCTCGGTGATCACCACGCGCACGGCAGCTCCGCCCGGATCTTGGTCGGCCCGCCCACGGGACTGTCCACGGTCAGCACACCGTCGATGGTGGCAGCCCGGTCCGCCAGTCCGGCCAACCCACCCCCCGGTTGCGGCGTGGCGCCGCCCTTGCCGTCGTCGTAGACCTCCACCAGCACCCGGTCCCCGTGCCGCTGCACGGTCACCGCGACCGTGACCGCCTTCGCGTGCTTGGCCACGTTGGTCAGCGACTCCGCCACGATGTAGTACGCGGTGCTCTCCACCACGGTCGGCGGCCGCTGCGGCAGCTCCACCGAGACGTGCACCGGCACCGGGCAGCGACCGGCCAGCGCGGAGAGCGCGGCGTCCAGGCCGCGGTCGCCGAGCACGGCGGGATAGATGCCGCGGGCCAGGTCACGCAGCTCGGCGATGGCCTGCTTGGCCTCGGAGTGCGCGCCGTCGATGAGCACCCGCGCGGCCTCCGGGTCGGTGTCCAGCTTGGCCTTGGCGCGGCCGAGCTCCATGGCCACCGAGACCAGGCGCTGCTGGGCCCCGTCGTGCAGGTCCCGCTCGATCCGCCTGCGCTCGGCCTCGGCCGCGTCCACCCCACGGGCCCGGCTGGCCCGCAGCTCGGTCGCCTCGGTGGCCAGCGCCTGCACCGAGCTGGGCCGCAGCAGAGCCGCGGCCAGCTGGCCGTAGACCCAGCCGAGGCCGCGCAGGCCGGCCAGGCAGGGCACGGCCAGCAGCGCGCCGATGGGCACCGTCAGCAGGGACTCCCACAGGGTGTCGATGGTCCAGTTGAAGGCCAGGTTCATCTGGATGCCGCCGGGCACCGTCCAGTACCAGAACGGCGCGCTGAGGAAGGGCAGCGGCAGCACGGTCAGCACCAGCCCGAACACGAAGCCGAACAGCCGCACCGGGAACAGGACCACCAGGAAGGCCAGGTCACGCCAGGTGGCGGGGTCGGTCACCAGTCGCTTGAGCTTGGTCAGCGGACCGCCCTCCGGCAGCCTGCGGTAAGGCTGGGGCACCGCGTGGCCCATGACGATGCCCAGCCAGATCCGCTCCAGGCTGGCCGCGCCGCGGGCGAGGAAGAGGGTGGCGATGAACAGGAAGACACCCACCCAGATGATCGCGGTGCCCGCGCTGACCGCCAGCAGGGTCACGAACAGCACGAACCAGAACAGGCTCAGCGGGAACCCGGACAGCAGGTAGAGCGCGGAGCGGGCGGCGCTCTTCACGCTGTCGCCGACTCGGCGCAGGGCGGTGGTCTCCGTCATACCGCAAAGCCTGCGGCATGCCGGTCCGGCCGACCATGGAGGAGCCCTGTCACCTGGTGGTAGGGCTGTCCCCACCTCCGCGGGGGAACCGGAATGACCAGCGGCCCCCGAAGCGTTATCCTTGGTGGAAGCAGATCCACAACCCACGGGGGTGAACGGTTTCGACTCTGGACGTTGAGTCAGGGGAAGCGTGCCGGTGCAGGCAGATGACCACCGCAAGCGTCGCTGCAAAAAAATCAAGCGCCGACAACAATCAGCGCGCGTTCGCTCTCGCCGCCTGACGGTAAGAGCAACGCTGTCGGCCCGGGTGCGTCTCCGACCCGGTGCCCGGCATCAGCTAGGAGACTTACCCGCGTTCCCGGTCACGGGGAGCAACGGGGAAGCCCACAGTGACTGGGCCCGTCATGTTGGACTTGTCTGCGTGATCAACAGGGCCGAGTAGAGACACAGCAGACTGCGCACGGAGAAGTCCTGGCAAAGCGACAGAGGACCCGGGTTCGATTCCCGGCACCTCCACTCGGCCGAAGGCCGAGTCCATGCTCGCAGAAAGCGCGAGCCTGGGCTCGGCCTTCGTCATCTCACCGGGGGGCGAATCCCCGGACCCCCAGCCGGGGGCTTGCCCCCGGACCCCCATCGCCGGTGCGGGTTGCGTTGGGTGCTTGCTGCCGCTGCTGCTTCCGGCGCTTTGGCCTGTCCCGCTTCGCCGCGCGCCGCCCCGAGCTGACCAGCCTCGCCTCGCCCCGTGCCGCTTCGTCGCGCCGCCCCGCGCGCTCTTGGTCCGGCCCGGCCCGCGTCGTCCCGCGCCGTCTCGCCTTCCTTCGCCTCGCGCCGCTTCGCCCGGCGCTGCTCTGTCCGCGCCCTCTCGCCTCGTCTCGCCCGCCGTTGCCTTTCGGCTCGTCGCGTGGTGCCTCTGTGCCTGCGGGACAAGGGGATCCGGAGGTGATCGCCCTGGTGGACGGGGGGCGGGCGGTGCCTGCTTGTCCTGAGATGTTGGGTGGGCTTGGCACGCCTCGGCGGCCTGCGGAGATCGTGGGTGGGGATGGGAATGACGTGCTGGCTGGGCGGGCGCGGGTGGTGGGGGCCTCGCGGGCGGTGTTGCAGGAGCGGAGTCCGTCTTGTGGGGTGCGTCGTCGTGATGACGGGTCGTTCAGTGGGACGTTGGTTGACGGGGTGGGGGTTGCGGCGGTTTTGTTGCGGCGCAACGGGATCGAGGGCTAGTAGCGGGCGGCGTAGGCGGTGGGGGTTTCGCCGAAGATGGACTTGAAGTCTCGGGTCAGGTGGGGTTGGTCGGCGTAGCCGAGGTCGGCTGCCAGGGTTGACCAGTTGATGGGGTCGTGGTTGGCCAGGCGCTGGGTTACCTCGTGCAGGCGGTAGCGGCGGATCACCCACTTGGGGGTGGCGCCGACGTAGTCGTGGAACAGGCGCTGGAGTTGGCGGACCGTGGTTCTGTGGTGCTGGGCAAGGTCTTCCACCTTGGTGAGGGTGGGGGTGGTGGCGATGGTGTGGACTACGGCCGCGGCTTCCTCGGTTCGAGGGTCTGGGGGTGGCAGGTGGGGGCGTAGGTAGGTTTCGACCGCCTCGGTGGTCAGGGGTGGGGGTGGGCCGAAAAGGGTTGTGGCGTCCAGGGATTTGTTGGTGATGGTGCTGACCGGGGCGTTGAGGAAGGGGCGGAAGCAGCCGGGGCGGAACTGGACGCCGAAGACCTCGTCGGTGCCTGCCAGGCGTCTGAGGTGGTAGCCGGTGCGGATGCCGTTGAGGGTGACCGCGCCGGCCTGGAAGGTCAGGTGGACGTGGGGGTACGGGACGATCTTCTGCTCGTACGGGGTGGGGTAGGACCAGGCGGCTGACCAGTAGCGCTCGACGTAGGGCGCCAGGTCGGGGGACGGGGCGGCGTAGGTGTGGCGCTGGTACTGCTGCCAGGCGCCTGCCAGTTCGCGGGGGTCCCGGGGCACGCGGGGATCCTATGTCGCGTTTGTTCAATACGCGGGGTGGTGGCGTGCCTAGGTTGGGGGCATGTCTGCTGAGTACGTGGCGCTGGTTGAGGCGCCGTTGGTTGGGGTTGTGCGGAATCTGACCGCCGCGTCGCTGGGGGCGGCTACGCCTTGTGCGGAGTTCGATGTGCGGCGGTTGCTGAACCACCTGTTGTTCTGGGGGCCTTCGTTGGCGGGGGCCGGGTGGAAGGAGTCGGTGCCGCCGCCCGGGGCGGATGAGGGTGCGGTTGATCTGGTGGGGGAGGAATGGGCCGGCGCGGTGGAGGGGCAGGTTTCGCGGACTGTCGCGGCCTGGGGGCGGGATGAGGCTTGGGTGGGCATGACGTGGATGGGTGGGGAGAACCAGCTGCCCGCTGAGGTGGTCGGCGGGATGGTGGTGACCGAGCTCGCGGTGCACGCGTGGGACCTGGCGCGGGCCAGTGGGCAGGACGTGGAGCTCGACGCGGGGCTGGTCGAGTTCGTGCACGGGCAGGTGGTGGTCAGCGCGCAGCAGGGGCGGGACATGGGGGTTTACGGGCCGGAGGTGGCGGTGCCGGAGTCGGCTTCGGTGTGGGAGCGGGTGCTGGGGCTCACCGGGCGGGATCCGGGGTGGACAGCCGGGTCGTGACCAGGGTGGTGACCACCTCGCCCGCGCTGGCGGGGATCTGGGCCAGGTTGGCGCGGAAGGTTTCCAGGGGACAGGACGTCCTGCCTGCGTTGAAGTGCGGGGCGGGCGATCGTGGTGCGCCGCAGGAGTTTTCTCATGTCGCGACGCTCAGCGCGGTGTGGACGGCGGCCGGGTTGCCGAGGGCGCGCAGGATGGCGTCGGCCAGGTCGGCGCGGGGGATGCTGCCGCCGCCGGGGAGGTTGGCGCCGGTGGCGGTGCGGTAGACGCCGGTGTGCGGGGCGTTGGTCAGCCGGGGTGGGCGGATGATGGTCCAGTCGGTGTCGCTGGCCATGACCAGCTCCTCCATCCGGATCATGTCGCCCCACGGGTGCCGGAAGACGCGGCTGAGCACCGGCTTCAGCAGGTAGCGCAGGACTGGGCCGTCGCCCTCGTCGATGGCGCCCGCGGTGCTGACCACGAGCAGGCGGCGGGTGCCCTCGGCGGTCATCGCGCGCAGGATGGCGTGCGCGCTGTCGGTGCAGATCGTGGTGGGTTTGAGGTTGTTCGCGCCGAGGGCGGAGACGACCGCGTCCTGGCCGGCGAGGTGTGGGGTGAGAGCGGCCGGGTCGAGGACGTCGGCGCGCACGGTTACCAGGTTGCGGTGGCGGAACTGGAGCTTCGCCGGGTCCCTGACCACGGCGGTGACCTGGTGGTCGGCGGTGCATGCCTGCTGGACGACGCGGGCTCCGGTGCGGCCGGACGCGCCGAGAACGGTGATCTTCATGGTGCCCTCCAGTGGTTAGTGAGTGCTCACTAACCACCATGGTGGGTGAGTGTTCACTAACCTGTCAACCGTCGGCGGCGATCGGAGGGCGTGTGAGTACTCGGGACCGGATCCTGGACGCGGCGGCGGAGGTGTTGCGCACCAAGGGGCTGGCGCGGGCCACCACCAAGGAGATCGCCAAGGCGGCCGAGCTGTCCGAGGCCGCGCTGTACAAGCACTTCTCGGGCAAGACCGAGCTGTTCCTGGCGGTGCTCGGGGAGCGGGTGCCCGGCGAGCTGATCCTCCGGTTGCGGGGGCTGGACGAGTGGGTCGGGGTGGGCGACCTGCGCGGCACGCTGGTCGAGCTGGCCAGGGCGATGCTGGTGTTCTTCGGCGAGTCCTTCCCGATGGCGGCCTCGCTGTTCGCCGAGCCGGAGCTCTTCGCCGCGCACCGGGCCGTGCTGCGCGAGCAGGGCAGCGGGCCACAGTACGTCAGCCAGGCGGTGGCCGGGTTCCTGGCCGCGGAGCAGCGGGCCGGACGGGTGAGCCCGGCCGCCGATCCGGTGTCGGCGGCCGAGCTGCTCACCGGCGCGTGTGTGCAGCACGCGTTCCTGAGTCACTTCCGCGCGGGGGCGGAGTCGCTGGAGGAGGTGGCCGAGCGGCTGGTGGCCGCCCTGCTGGCCGGTCTGGCGCCGGGCCGCTAGCGGGCCGGGGTGTCGGCGAGGTCGTTGGCGGCCACGTAGCCGAAGGTCATCGCCGGGCCGAGGGTGGAGCCCGCGCCCGCGTAGCTGCGGCCCATGACCGCGCCGGTGCAGTTGCCGGAGGCCCACAGGCCGGGGATCACCGAGCCGTCCGGGCGCAGCACCCTGGCGCGGGCGTCGGTGCGCATGCCGCCCTTGGTGCCCAGGTCGCCCGGCACGATCTTCATCGCGTAGAACGGGCCTTGCTCGATCGGGGCCAGGCAGGCGTTGGGGGTGTTGGTCGGGTCGGCGTAGTAGTGGTCGTAGGCGCTGTCCCCGCGCTTGAAGTCCAGGTCGCGGCCGGCGCGGGCGAAACCGTTGAAGCGGTTGACGGTCTCGCGCAGCAGCACCGGCTGGATGCCGATCCGGGCGGCCAGCGACTCGATGCTGTCCGCCTTGGCCATCGCGCCGCTGTCGAACCAGGCCTGCGGCAGCGGCAGCAGCGGCGGGATGTCCTTGAACAGGTAGCGGTTGCGGTACTGCTGGTCGCTGATCAGCCAGGCCGGGATGTGCGAGGCGCCTGGTTCGTCCTTCTCGTACATCACGTGCACCACGTCGCTGTAGGGCGCGGCCTCGTTGACGAACCGCTTGCCCGCGCCGTTGACCAGGATGCAGCCGGGCAGGGTGCGTTCGGACAGGCAGAAGTACGGGCCCTCCGGCAGCGGGATCGCCGGGCCCCACCAGGCGTCGTCGAGCAGGTCCATCGCGGCGCCGATCCGTTGGCCCGCCTCGATTCCGGCCCCGGTGTTGGCCTTGGCGCCCACCGACCAGGAGGTGCCGATCGGCTCCTCCTGGAACTCCTTGCGCATCCGCTCGTTGTGCTCGAACCCGCCGGAGCCGACGATCACCCCGCGCCGCGCCTTCACCAGGACCTGCGCGCCGTTGCGTTGCGCCACAACGCCGATGACGCGTCCGTTCTCCACGTGCAGGTCCAGCAGCGGCGTGTTCAGCCAGACCGGGACGCCGGCGTTCATCAGCCCCGCGCGCAGTCCGCCGGCCAGCGCGCCGCCCATGGTGAGCGGTTTCTGTCCGGCCAGCCCGGCCGCGATGCCGCGGGCGACCGTCGCGCTGGCGGTGGCCACCCCGCGCGGGTGCCGGGCGATGAGGGTGAGCCACTTGTAGTCCACGCCGTAGACCACGGTGGCCGGTGGCGTTGGCATATAAGGCGGATTGAGGTTGGCCAGCTCCGCGCCGAGGATCCGGCCGTCGATCATCTGCGGCTCGATCGAGCGGCCGGCCGCGATGCCGCCGGGGAACTCGGGGTAGTAGTCGGAATAGCCCTCCATCCAGGTGAACTTCAGCGGGCTGTTGCGCTGCAGGAAGGACAGCATCGCCGGGCCATTGGCCAGGTAGGCGCGCTGGCGGGCCACCGGGATGTCGCCGACCACCCGGGCCAGGTAGGCGGCCGCCTTCTCCGGGGTGTCCGGCACGCCCGCGGCGAGCAGCACCTCGTTGTTGGGGATCCAGATCGCCGCGCCGGAGCGGGCCATCGAGCCGCCGAAGACCGCCGCCTTCTCCAGCACCACGGCCCGCAGGCCGCGCTTGGCCGCGGTCAGGGCCGCGGTCATCCCCGCGGCCCCGGCCCCGACCACCACCACGTCGAACTCCGCTGTCGCCATCGCCGCCCTCCAGAGGGTCGGGAGCCAATGTGAAACAGGTTATAGTTTCTGTGGTGGGTCATGTTCTGCCAAAAGAAGGAAGTTCTCCGGCGCGGAGTAGAACGTGTTCAGCTGAGTGATAGGACAGTCACGGTGCCGCGGGTGGTGTCCGGGACCAGTAGGCGGCGGTTGTGCTCGTCCAGCAGGAAGTCCGCGGTGCCGCCGCTGCCCAGGCCGGAGAGCAGGAGCTCGGGGTTCTCGCCGTCGCGGTCCATCCGCCAGATCGCGCCCTGGTCGTAGCTGGAGACGTAGATGGTGCCGTCCTTCGCCTGCTCGACGCCGTCGGCGGCGCGGAAGCCGGTGGCCAGGACGGTCTGGCGGCCGGTGCGCTGGTTGATCTCGACCAGGTTGCCGTAGAAGAACTCGGCGGCGAGCAGGGTGCCCGGCCGGTTGCCCACCGTGATGCCGTTGTGGATCAGGGTGCGGCGGGACGGCGCGGAGACCTCGGTCACCTTGCCGGACAAGGAGATCCGGTAGATCCGGGCGCGGGCCGGGATGTCCAGGGCCTGCGGGCTGTCGGTCGGCCAGAGCGCGCCGTTCGGGTCGCGCATCTTCTCCCTGGCGCCCATCTCGGTGACGTAGACGGCCTGGCCGCCGGGTTCGGCGACCGCGTCGTTGAGCGCGGCGACCGGGTGCGGGAAGGCGGCGGCCTCGGCCAGCACGCGCTTGGCTCCGGTGTGGTCGATCAGCCACACCCGGGTGAAGTCGGTGGCGGCCAGGAACTTTCCGGTGAAGGCCAGGCCGCGGGGGTTGTCCAGGCCGGTGGCGAAGGTGCTGACCTTGCCGGTGGCGGGGTCGAGGGTGCGGATCTCGCCGTCGTTGGCGCCGGGGGTCGGGGTGCCCTGGATGGAGATGTAGGTGGTGGCGCGCCAGGCTTGGACAGCGCTTTCCGGGCGGGGGCCGACGGGCCAGGTGACGAGGGAGGAGGGGGCGGCGGCGAGAGAGGGGGAGGCGGCGGGCTGGATGGAGGCAGCGGCGGCGGTGGCGGTGGCGGTGGCGGACGGGGTGTAGGCGGCGGGCGGGATGGCGGTGTGGGCTGCGGGTGCGGCGGTTTGGACGGTTGCGGTGGGTGCGGTGGCGTCGGCGGTTGCGGTGGGGCGGGCGGTTGAGGTGAGTGCGGTGGCGTGGGCGGCCGCGGCGGTGCCGGTGGCGGCGGGTGCCGGGGTGGTGCTGGCCGCGAGCAGGGCCGCGGCGGCCAGGGTGAGGGTGGCTGTCCGTCTCATGGGTCGCATCCTGTCCTGACTGGTCCAGACCATGCCAGGGCCGGAAGTGCAGTACCGGGTCGTCAGGAAACGGTCAGGCTACGGTCTGTCGGGCGTCAGGGTGATGGGTTGTCGTGGCAGCCTTGGCAGGTGCCGACGACGGGAAGCGGTGGCGGGGAGATGCGCTTGGACGCGATGGCCGCGACCGCGGGCACCAAGGTGCTCGTGGTGGACGACGAGCCCTACATCACCGAGCTGCTCGCCACCACGCTGCGGCTGGCCGGGTACGAGGTGCTCACCGCGGGCAGTGGGGCCGAGGCCGTGCGGGCGGCGGAGAGCGGCAATCCCGAACTGCTGATCCTGGACATCATGCTGCCCGACACCGACGGGTTCGAGCTGTGCCGGCGGCTGCGGCTGGACCGGCCGCGGCTGCCGGTGGTGTTCCTGACCGCGCGGGACTCCACCGAGGACAAGGTCCGTGGCCTCACCCTCGGCGGCGACGACTACGTGACCAAGCCCTTCAGCGTGGCCGAGGTGCTGGCCAGGGTGCAGGCCGTGCTGCGGCGGACCAGGGGCGGGCAGGAGGAGTCCTCGGCGTTGCGGTGCGGGGACCTGGTGCTGGACGAACAGGCGCACGAGGTGCACCGGGCCGGGCGGCCGCTGGAGCTCTCGCCGACGGAGTACAAGCTGTTGCGCTACCTGCTGGTCAACGCCGGACGGGTGGTGTCCAAGGCGCAGATCCTGGACCACGTGTGGCAGTACGACTTCGGCGGGGACGCGGCCGTGGTGGAGAAGTTCATCTCGCGGTTGCGGCAGAAGGTGGACGCCGAGGGGCCGCCGCTGATCAACACCGTTCGCGGCTTCGGCTACACGCTGCGCCCGGCCAAGGGCTGACGCGGTGGGCTGGCGGTTCGCCTCGCTGCGCGGGCGGTTGCTGGCCGGCACCATCCTGCTGGCCAGCGCCGGTGTGGTGGTGGTGGACGCGGCCGCCTACCTCGGGCTCCAGCACTACCTCCAGGTCCGGGTGGACCAGTCGCTGCGGGTGGTGGAGGTGCGGGTCAAGCAGGTCAACTCCGACCACCGGGAGCTGACCGCCGAGGCCATCGAGGCGATGCGCGCGCTCAGCCCCAGTGGCAGCTACTTCGCCCTGGTCGACGGCAACGGCCAGGTGATCGAGCAGGTGCCGGTGGCGCGGCCGGGCGGCCGGGAGGAGGCGCCACCGGAGCTCACCGACGAGCAGCGCCGCAGCCCCGGCGGTGAGCCGCGGACCGTGCGCAGCAAGGGTGATCCCGAGCTGGAGTACCGCGCGCTGGTCATCGGGCTGAGCCAACCGCTGAGCACGCCGGACGGCCGCTCGGCGCACACCATCGTGGCCGCCACCTCGCTGCGCCCGGACCACGAGACGCTGGCCGGGCTGGCCGGGTACGGCATCATCGCCACCCTGGTCACCGTCGGCGGTATCGCGCTGCTGTCCCTGTGCGTGCTGTGGGTCGGGCTGAAACCGTTGCGGGACATGGCCGCCAACGCCACCGCCATCGCCGCGGGCGATCACACCAGGCGGATCGGGGTGACCGGCGGCAACACCGAGGTGGACCAGCTCGCGCACGCGGTCAACCTGGCCTTCGACGCCCGGCAGCGCTCCGAGGAACGACTGCGCAGCTTCGTCGCGGACGCCTCGCACGAGCTGCGCACCCCGCTGACCACCATCCGCGGCTGGGCCGACCTCTACCTCCAGGGCGTGGACGATCCGCAGGTGGTGGAGCTGGCCATGACCCGGATCGAGGACGAGGCCACCCGGATGCACTCGCTGGTGGAGGAGCTGCTGCTGTTGGCCCGCCTGGACCAGGGCCGCCCGCTGCTGGCCGAGCCGGTGGACCTGGCCGCGCTGGCCGCGGACGCGGTGGCCGACGCGCGGGTGGTGGACCCGGAACGCGAGATCAACCTGGTGGTCAGCACGATCGACGCGGTGGTGCGCGGGGACGCCAACCGGTTGCGCCAGGTGCTGCGCAACCTGCTCGGCAACGCCCTGCAGCACACCCCGGCCGGGTCGCCGGTGCACGTCTCGGTGCGCGCGGTCGGGGCCAAGGGCGTCGGCGTGGTGGTCGCCGACGAGGGACCTGGGCTGTCCCCCGACCAACTGGGGCGGGTGTTCGAGCGGTTCTACCGGGGCGACTCCTCGCGCGGCAGGGGTGGGGCCGGGCTGGGGCTGAGCATCGTGCGGGCGATCAGCGAGGCGCACGGCGGGTCGGTCTGGGTGGACTCGCAGCCGGGGCAGGGCGCGGCGTTCACCGTGGTCATCCCGCGCGGGGAGCACGACGTCAGCAAACTGTCAGGTGACATTCGGTGAACCGGCAGGTGGCACTGGTGACCTGGAGTCGTTCCCACGAGGAGGGCTCCCGCGATGACCGAGACCATGTCCGCCCCGGCGTTCCCCACCCAGCGGCAGTGTCCGTTCCACCCGCCCCAGGAGATCGGCGAGGTGCGCGACGGCGAGCAGCCGATCAGCCGAGTGTCCTTCCCCAGCGGTGACACCGGCTGGATGGTGACCAGGCACGCCGACATCCGGGCGGTGCTCACCGATCCGCGCTTCACCGTCCGCAACCGCAGGTTCGTCTTCTCGTCGCAGAAGCAGGAAACCCCGCCGCCGCGCCGGGGCATGCTGCTGAGCATGGACGCGCCGGAGCACCCGGCCTACCGCAAGCTGCTGACCAGGGAGTTCACCGTCCGCCGGATGCAGCACCTGCGGCCGAGGATCCAGCAGATCGTGGACGAGCACCTGGACGCGATGGCGGCCAAGGGCGGCGTGGTCGACCTGGTGGAGGCGCTGGCGCTGCCGGTGCCCTCGCTGGTGATCTGCGAGCTGCTCGGCGTGCCCTACGCCGACCGCGAGCACTTCCAGACGGTCACCGCGGACCTGCTGCGGCTGGACATCACCTTCGAGCGGCGGCAGGCCGCGGTGGACGAGTTCGACCGCTACTTGGGCGTGCTGGTCAAGACCAAGCGGCTGGACCCCGGCGAGGACCTGCTCTCCGACCTGATCGCCCGCGCCGACGCCGGTGACGAGCTGCTCGACGACGAGGTGCTGGTCAGCTTCGCCTTCCTGCTGCTGGTCGCCGGGCACGAGACCACCGCGAACATGATCGGGCTGAGCACCGCGGTGCTGCTGGAGAACCCGGACCAGCTGGCCCTGCTGCGCGAGCAGCCCGAGCTGGCGGACAAGGCGGTGGAGGAGCTGCTGCGCTACCTGACCATCATCCACCTGGCCCTGCAGCGGACCGCGCTGGAGGACGTGGAGATCGGTGGGCAGCTGATCAAGAAGGGCGAGCTGGTCGCGCTGAGCGTGTCCGCGGCCAACTTCGACCCCGCGCTGCTGGATGAGGCCGACCGGCTGGACATCACCCGGCAGCCGGTGGCGCACCTGTCCTTCGGCTTCGGCCCGCACCAGTGCCTCGGCCAGCAGCTGGCCAGGATGGAGCTGCGGGTGGTGTTCAGCACGCTGTTCACCCGGTTCCCCACCCTGCGGCTGGCCGTCCCGATCTCGGAGGTGCCCTTCCGCACCGACATGGCCATCTACGGCGTGCACGAGCTGCCCGTGCGCTGGTGAGGAGGGTTCCGGCGATGAAGGTGCTGATCGATGAGGACCGCTGCTGCGGCGCGGGGAACTGCGCGCTGGCCGCGCCGGAGGTGTTCGACCAGCGGGAGGAGGACGGCATCGTGCTGCTGCTGGACCCGGCTCCCGGTGAATCCCAGCGCCCGCTGGTGGATGATGCGGTCAGCCGCTGTCCCGCGGCCGCGATCTCAGTAGTGGAGTAGACACGGTGTTGCGTCAGGTCGTCGTGGTCGGTGCCTCGGCCGCTGGGTTGACCACGGTGGAGGCCCTGCGCAGGGGCGGGTTCGAGGGCAAGGTCACGCTGGTCGGCGCGGAGCCGCACCTGCCGTACGACCGGCCACCGCTGTCCAAGCAGGTCCTCGCCGGGGACTGGGCGCCGGAGCGCGCCCGGCTGCGGGGGGAGGACCACCTCGACGGCCTGGACGTGGAACTGGTGCTGGGCAACGCCGCCACCGGCCTGGACCTCGCGCAGCGGCGGGTCGAGCTGGCCGACGGCGGCGGGCTGGGCTACGACGGGCTGGTGATCGCCACCGGCGTCACCGCCCGCTCGCTGCCCGGCGCGCAGGAGCTGGCCGGGGTGCACGTGCTGCGCACCCTGGACGACGCCCTGGCGCTGCGGGCCGAACTGCTGGCCGGGCCCAGGGTGGTCGTGGTCGGCGCCGGGCTGATCGGCTGCGAGGTGGCCGCCACCGCGCGCAAGCTCGGCGCCGAGGTGACCATCGTGGAACCGCTGGCCGCGCCGATGGAACGGGTGCTGGGCACCAGGATCGGCGGCATGATCACCCAGGTGCACGCCGACCACGGGGTGCCGGTGCGCACCGGGGTCGGGGTGGCCAGCCTGGCCGGTTCGCTGGGCCGGGTCACCGCGGTGCTGCTCGAGGACGGCACCGAGCTGCCCGCCGACGTGGTGGTGCTGGGCATCGGCGCCACCCCCGCGGTGGGCTGGTTGCAGGGCAGCGGACTGGCCGCGGGGACCGCCGGTGTGGAGTGCGACGCCACCTGCCAGGCCGCGCCGGGGGTGTACGCCGCGGGCGATGTGGCCAGCTGGCTGCACCTGGGCCTTGGCGAGCAGGTCCGGCTGGAGCACCGCACCAACGCCACCGAGCAGGCCCTCGCGGTGGCGAAGAACCTGCTCGTCGGCAACGACGGCGCCGAGCCCTACCAGCCGCTGCCGTACTTCTGGACCGACCAGTACGACCTGAAGATCCAGGGCTTCGGCCTGCCGGGCGCGCAGGACGAGGTCGAGGTGGTCGAGGGTGATCTCGAGTCGCGCAAGTTCGTCGCGCTGTACCGCCGCGCCGGTCGGGTGACCGGCGCGGTCGGCTGGAACAGCGCGCGGGCGATGCGGCCCTACCGCCAGCAGGTGCTGGACGGCATGCGGCCCGCCTGACTCAGGAGATCGGGAAGTTGCGGGCGCGGTCGCTCTGGCTCAGCTGGAGCCGGTCGCCCCAGGAGGAGAGCTGGCTGCCGTCGGAGAACTGCAGGTCCACCCGGAAGTTGAACCGCCAGGTGTCGTTGCCGTTGGGGTCGATGCGCAGGTGCAGGTTGCCGCCCTGCAACAGCTCCCAGCGGCTCGGGTTGTGGATGTACATGCCGAACGGGCCGTTGTCGCTGTGGTCGTCGAAGTCGCCGAAGGCGTTGGCCACCCTGGCCGCGGTGGTGCCGTTGCGGTCGAAGGTGGTCACCGTGATGTGGGTGTCGTGGTCCTTGTCCTCGTCGTTGGTGTGGAAGAAGACGGTGGCCCTGGTCAGGGTGGCGCCCGGCGCGGGCAGCTGACCGCTGAAGGAGGCCGCGTCCAGGGTGATCGACCTGGCCGGGACCGGCGTCGGCGTGGCCATCGCGGCCGGCGCCACGACCAGTGCGGCGGCGACGGCGGTCAGCGCGGTCAGCTTGGGCAGGACTCGCATGGTGTTTCCCCCTTGCTCGGTGTGCGGCTTGCCCGTACAGCGAATCCCTGGTCGCGTTCCGGGTGCTTCGGCAGAAGTACGTACCCGTCGCCGCGGGACCCGGTCCGGCCCCATCGGTTTCCCCGGGGTACGCCCGAATGGGCACACTGGGATAGAGGAACCTGAGCCAGTGGTGACTGGTACGGCCGCACCAGTACGGTGCTTCCTTGGGGTCACCGGGTCGTGAGCGCCGGGGGGAAGCTGTGCGGGTCCGTTCGCAGCCGGGCAGGACGCGGTTCGTCGGTCGTGCCGCGGAGCTGGCCGAGTTGGTGTCCATTGTGGACGGTCCGCCCGCGCCGGGTTTCCGGTTCGTGCAGATCGCGGGGGAGCCCGGCATCGGCAAGAGCAGGCTGCTCGCCGAGCTGGCCGCGGCCGCCCGGGACAAGGGCCAGGAAGTGCTGGTGGGCCGGGCCAGCGAGTTCGAGACCGACCGGCCGTTCGGGGTCTTCGCCGACGCGCTGGACGACCACTTCGCCGCGCTCGGACCCGCCTGGTACGAGCGGCTGGGCGCGGTCGCGGTGGCCCGCTGCGCCGCGGTGTTCCCGGCCTTCGGCGTGGCGGCCGAGGAGGTCGGCGACCACCTCGGCGCGGAGCGGCACGTGCTGCACCGCGCGGTGCGCGCCGCGCTGGAGGCGGTGGTCGGCCGGGCCGGGCTGGTGGTCGTGCTGGACGACCTGCACTGGGCCGACGTGGCCTCGCTGGAGCTGCTGGACCACCTGGTGCGCAGGCCGGGCCGGGGCAGGCTGACCTTCGTGGTCGCGCACCGGCCCCGGCAGCTGTCGGTGGCCGGGCACACCGTGCTGGCCCGCGCGATGAGCGACGGCCGCGGGCACCGGCTGGAGCTCGGTCCGCTGAGCGAGGAGGCCACCGCCGAGCTGCTCGGGCCGGGCACTGGCCGGGCCAGGGCGGCCGGGCTGCACCGGGCCAGCCGCGGCAACCCGTTCTACCTCCAGGCGCTGGCCGCCTCGGCCGATCCCGCGGTCTGGCAGCACAATCCCGCCGAGCTGACCGAGGAGCTGCCCGCGCACGTGCGCGCCGCGCTGCTGTCCGAAGTGGACAGACTGACCCCGGTGACCCGGCTGGTGGTGCGGGCCGCCGCGGTCGCCGGCGAGCCGGTGGACGCCGAGCTGGTCGCGGTCACCGCGGTGCTGCCGGTGGTCCAGGTGCGGGCCGCGCTGGACGAGACGCTGGCCGCGGACATCTTCCGCGGCGGCACCGGCACCCGCGCGGTGGAGTTCCGGCACCCGCTGCTGCGCCACCTGGTCTACGACGCGGCCCCGCTGAGCTGGCGGGACGGCGCGCACCGCAGGCTGGCCGAGGTGCTGGCCCGGCGCGGCGCGGTGCCCGAGGACCTGGCCCGGCACCTGGAGCTGACCGCCCGGCCCGGCGACACCGCCGCGGTGCGGGTGCTGGTGGATGCGGCCAACCGGGTCCGCTTCCGGGCCCCGGCCACCGCGGCCCGCTGGCTGGCCGCCGCGCTGGGCCTGGTGCCCGCCTCGGCCGTGGCGGACCGGCTCGCCCTGCAACTGGAGCTGGCCTGCACGCTCACCGCGGCCGGGCGCACCGAGGAGGGCGTGGAAGTGTTGCGCCGCCTCATCCGCGGCCGCCCGCCGGGCGGCTCGTCCGCGCACACCAGGGCGGTGGTGCTGTGGTCCACGGTGGAGCGCTGGCTGGGCCGCTTCCAGGCGCTCGCGCCGGTGCTGCGCGCCGAACTGGCCACCATCGACGAGTCCGACCCGGTCACCGCGGCCACCCTGCACCACGAGCTGGCCTACGTCGAGCACGCGCTGGGCAACCAGGAGGTGGCCGAGCAGCACGCCCTCGCGGTCACCCGCACACCCCCGGTGCCGCAGGTGCGCGGCCTGCGGGCCAGCGCAAGCGGACTGCTGGCCTACAACCGGTTCCGGGCCAGGGACATCCCGGCGGCGGCCGGCCTGCTGGACGAGGCCACCGCCGGGTTCGACCAGCTGACCGACGACGAGCTGTCCGAGCACCTGCTCGCGGTGGAGCACAGCCACTGGGCCGGGCTGTTCCTCGGCCGCTACCAGGACTCGCTGCGCCTGGCCAAGCGGGTGCTCGCGGTGGCGGGCACCGGGCACCACCTGGCGGTGCTGCGCAGCCAGCTGCGCGCGGCCACCGCGCTGTACATGCTGGGCGAGCTGGCCGAGGCCGAGCAGTTCGCCGAGGAGGCCATCGAGGTGGCCACCCTGGTCGACCAGCCGCTGGAGCTGGCGCTGAGCCTGCTGCTGACCAGCGAGGTGGCGGTGGACCGCGGTGACCTGGACCGGGCGGTGCGGCTGGCCGAGGACGTGGTGGAGATCGCCCGCAAGCACGAGCTGCGCTCCATCGGCCCCGCGGTGTTCCAGCTGGCCGAGGCCCGCCGGGTGGCGGGCCGGCCGGTGGACCTGGTCGCGGACTTCCCCGAGCTGGGTTACGACCACCCGTCGCGGCGGGTGTGGGAGCTGCCGAGCTTCCAGCTGGAGCAGCTGATCGCGCACGCGGTGGCCCTCGGCGAGTTCGACTACGCCGAGCAGGCGCTGGCGCACTGCCGGATGCTGGCGCACGAGCTGGTCCGCGGCTCCATCGGCCACGCCAAGCTGTCCGAGGCCCTGTTGTCGCTGGGCCGCAAGGACGCCGCCGCGGCCGCCGGGCTCGCCCGCGCGGCCATGGCCGCCTTCGCCGCGGACGGCATGCCGCTCAACGTGGGCAAGGCCCAGCTCACCCTGGGCTCCGCGCTGGCCGAGCTGGGTGAGCGGGCCCAGGCGCTGGCCGAGCTGGACCGGGCGATCGTGCTGTTCACCGGGTGCGGCGCGCACCGCTGGGTCGAGCAAGCCGTGAAGCTGCAACGCAAACAGGGCCGCCGGGTGGCCAAGTCCGCGCCGAGGGTCTCGCCAGGCGAGCTGACCGTGCGGGAGACCGAGATCGCCGAGCTGGTCAGCCAGGGCCTGTCCAACAAGGCCATCGCGGAACGCCTGGTGCTCAGCGAGCGCACGGTGACCACGCACGTGTCCAACATCCTGGCCAAGACCGGGCTGCCCTCGCGCACCGCGTTGGCGGCGCAGGTGCTGCGCGCCGCCAACGAGGAGTGAGCGGGGATCAGGCCATCCGGATGCCCACCACGTAGGCCTCCAGGGTGGCCGCGGAGTTGTGCAGGTGGTCCTTGGCGCTGGACCGGAAGCCGCGCGAGCCGTTGGCGGTGGGCTCCAGCTGCCACAGCAGGTTGCCCTCGCCCTGCCACTTGACCTCGGCGCCGCCGCCGGTCATCACGTAGCCGTCCGGCACGTTGGCGGTCGCACTGGGCTGCCCGGTGAAGGCGGACCCGGTGGGCCGCGGGATGTCCTGCAGCACCTGCCCGACCCGCAGGTGCTTCCTGAGGTAGACGCCCCAGGAGTAGAGGTTGGCCGGGTCGCTGGCGATGTGGTCCTTCGAGCGGGACTTCCAGGAGTGGTTGGTGGCCGGGAACGAGGCGGTCGCCATGTTGCCCGCGCCGTGGTAGTCCGCCCGGAAGCCGCCGCCGAGCAGCACCCAGCTCTCCGTCCCCGGGCTGGGGGCCTCCGCCTCCGGGTGCGACATCACGCCGCTGGGGTCCTCTTGCAGCTTGAGGTTGCCGCGCAGCTCGGCGGCGGACATACCCGCGATCTTCATCCCGATCACGTAGGTGGTCAGCCGGTGCGGGCTGCCCTGGAGGTGGTCCTTGGAGCTCGCCTGCCAGCCGGCGAAGTTGCCGAACAGCTGTGAGGCGGTGAGCAGGGAGCCGTAGCCCTGGTTCGAGGCCGTCGCACCGCCGCCGACGGCGACCTCGTCCACGTCTTGCGGGGTCACCTTGTGGTCGCGGATGACGTGGCCGACTTCGCTCGTCCGGCTGTACACGGTCACGCGGATCCGGCCGGTGGCGTCGGTGTAGGAGTTGATCGGGTAGCCCGTGTTGGGATCGGTGGTGCCGCCGGCGGTGGCGGTGAGCTGGCCACCAGCGGCCAGCAGGCTGACCGCGGCCAGCGCGGTCAGCAGGACTCTGTTCGACTTTCGCAAGGGGACGTCCTTCCTCGGGATGGTGCCGGGCAAGACAATCCGGTGCACCCGGGCACCACCTCGTAGGAACTGCGTATGGCCATAGGTCTGCCCGAAAGGACTCGCGGCCCCGGTGTGTCCACTCGCTACGGTGGAGCCGAGGGGGAGTCATGTCTTGGGTAGGACGCCGCGGCGAGCTGGCCGAGCTGGTGGCATTCCTCGACGCACCAAGGGATCGGGTGCTGCGGATCGCGCAGGTCACCGGGGATCCGGGGATCGGCAAGACCGCGCTGGTCGACCGGGCGCGGGCCGTGCGGCCGGATGTCCGGTGCGGCAACTCGCTGCGGGAGGCGCTGGCCGCGGACCGGCGTCCGGTGGTGCTGCTGGACGACCTGCACCGGGCCGATGCGGAGACGCTCGCGCTGCTCGGCAGGCTGGTGCGCTGCCCGGACCGGGCCTGGCTGACCATCGTGGCCTGCTACCGCCCGCGGCAGCTGGCCCCGGCCGTGCGCGCGGTGCTGGACCGGGCGAACGGGCCGCGGATCGAGCTGGGGCCGTTGTCCCAGCGGGACGGCGCGGAGCTGCTCGGCCTGGCGATCGGCGCGCGCCGGATGGCCGAGCTGCACGCGGCCAGCGGCGGGAACCCTTGCCACCTCTTGGCCTTGGCTGCTGAGCCGCCGGCGGGCACGGTGGCCGCATTGCTGTCCGAAGTGGACGAACTCGGTGAGACCGGCGCGCTGGTGCTGCGCGCGGCCGCGGTGGTCGGCGAGCGGATCACCGCCGACCTGGTGGCCCCGGCCAGCGGCCTCGCGGAGGCGCTGGTGCGGCAGGGACTGGACGACGCGCTGGCCGCGGACCTGTTGCGGGCCAACGAGGACGGGCCGCTGCTGGAGTTCCGGCACCCGGTGGTGCGGCGCATCGTCTACCGCGCCGCCCCGCACAGCTGGCGGCTGGCGGCGCACTGCCGGATCGCCGGGGTGCTGCTCGCCCAGCGCGCCGCCGCCCCGGACCGGGCCCGGCACCTGGAGTTCTCCGCGCGGCCGGGGGACCGGGCCTCGGCCGAGGTGCTGGTGCGGGCCGCGCGCGAGGTGCGGCTGCGGGAACCGGCGACCGCGGCCCGCTGGCTGGCCACCGCGCAGCGGCTGTGCCCGGAGCTGGACGGGCGGCTGGAACTGGCCGACGTGCTCATCGCGGCCGGTCAGGCCGAGGCGGGCATGGCGCTGTTCCAGGAGGTGGTGGGCGCGGCCGACCACACCGCGGCCCGGACCCTGGTGCGGTACTCGGCGGTGGAGCGGATGTTCGGCCGCAACCTGACCGCGCGGGCGCTGTTGCGCAGGGCGCTGGCCAGCTGGCCGGACGGCGACCCGGTCGACCTGGCCGCGGTGCGCTGCGAACTGGCCTACGCCATGCACAACACCGGCGACCGGCGGGAGGCCGTCCGGCTGGCCGGGCAGGTGATCGGCGCCCCGCTGCCGAAGGGCGCCGCGGTGATCCACGCGGCCTGCCACGCGCTGCTGGCCTACGACCACTGGACCGAGGGTGCGCCCGAGGCGGCGCGGCGGGCAGGCGACCGGGTGGTCGCGCTGGTGGACGAGGCGACCACCGCGGAGCTGGCCGAGTGGCTGCCGGTGGTGGAGCAGTGCGCCGGGATCACCCTGCACCTGACCCGCTACGCCGAGGCCCGGCGGCAGAGCGTGCGGATACGGGAGGTGGCCAGGGCCACCGGGCAGCGCCTGGTGTTGCTGCGCAGCCACCTGCGCGAGGCCTTCGCCCAGGTGCTCACCGGCGCCTGGACCGAGGCGGTGGCGAACCTGGACGAGGTGGACGAGCTCGCCGAACACCTGGGCAGGCCGCCGGTGCTGGCCTACGCCATGGTGCTGCGCGGCCACCTGGCCGGCGAACGCGGCGATCCGGCGGCCGCGCTGGAGTTCGCCGAGCGGGCCGTCGAGCTGGCCCCGGCCGGCGACCACCCGTGGTGGGCGCAGGTGCGCTGGCAGCTGGCCGAGGCGCGCCGCGCGCTGGACCTGCCGGTGCCTGCTGACTTCCTGGACGAGGTGCGCGACCGGCTGCCACCGTTCCACCTGGAGCAGCTCGCCGAGAGCGCGGTGCGCCGGGGCGCGCTGGCGGAGGCCGCGGACTGGGTGCGCCGCTGCCGGGCGCTGGCCCGCGAACCGGTCGCGGTGGCCTACGCGGAGCTGGCCGAGGCGCGGCTGCTGGCGGCCGGTGGCGAGTGGCCGGCAGCGGCCCGGCTGGCCGGGGCGGCGGCCGGGTGCTTCGCCCAGACGCCGCTGCGGCCGAGCCTGGGCCGGGCGCACCTGGTGGCAGGCACGGCGCTGGCCGGGCTCGGGCAGCGCGCGGAGGCGCTGGCCGAGCTGGACACCGCCTGCGCGCTGTTCGCCGAGTGCGGGGCGAGCCGGGCGCTGGAGACGGCGGTGCGGGTGCAGCGCGGGCTGGGCAGGCGGGTGTCCAGGGCGGCCGGCCGGGTGGCGCCCGGTCAGCTGACCGCGCGGGAACGGGAGGTGGCCCAGCTGGTCAGCGAGGGCTGCCCGAACCGGGTGATCGCGGCGCGGCTGGCGCTGAGCGAGCGCACGGTGACCACGCACGTGTCCAACATCCTGGCCAAGACCGGCCTGTCCTCGCGCACCGCGCTGGCCGCCCACCTGCTCAGGGGCTGACCGGGTCCTCCGGCCACTTGTGCTTGGGGTACCGCCCGCGCAGTTCGGCGCGGACCTGCGGATAACCGTTGCGCCAGAAGGACTCCAGGTCGCTGGTGACCGCGGACGGGCGACCGGCCGGGGAGAGCAGGTGCAGCAGCACCGGCACCCGGCCGTCGGCGATCCGCGGCGTGCTGGTCCAGCCGAAGGCCTGCTGCACCTTCACCGGCAGCACCGGGGTCTCCTCGCCGTAGTCCAGCCGGGCCCGGTTGCCCGAGGGCAGCGCGATCCGCTCCGGGGCCAGCTCGTCCAGCTGGCCGGCCACCGGCCAGGGCAGCAGCCTGCGCAGCGCCTGGCCCGCGTCCACCTTGGCCAGGTCGGCCCGCCGCCGCGCGGTGGCCAGCTCCGGCCCGAGCCAGGTTTCCAGGCCCGCCAGCAGGTTCTCCTCGTCCATCGGCGGCCACGGCTCGCCGAAGACCCGGTGCAGGAAGGCCAGCCGCTGCCGCAGCCCGCGCGAGTCGGGCGTCCAGCGCAGCAGCTCAAGCCCCTCCTTGCGCAACCCGTCGATCAGCGCGGCCCGCACCGACTCCCGGTCCGGATCGCGCAACGGCTTGTCCGACAAGGTGATCGCGCCCAGCCGCTCCACCCGCCTGGCCACCACGTCGCCGTCCGCCCAGCCGATCTTGTCCACAGTGGACAGAAGGTTCGCCCCGGCCCGGCGGGCCAGCGCCTCGTCCGCGACCGCGGCCAGCCGGATCCGCCCGTGCGTGCGGCCCGGCTCCCGGTCGGCCACCGCCACCGCCAGCCACTCCGCCTCGCCCAGCCCGTCGGCCGCGCCGCGCAGCTCGACCGCGGTGCCACCGGCCATCAGGTACACCCCGGTCTGCCCGGACCGCTTGCGCGCCAACCGTTCCGGGTAGGCCAGCGCGGCGATCAGCGCCGGATCGTCCCGGCCGCCCGGTGAGTCCGGCAGCGAGCGGGCCAGCCGGTCCGCCTCCCGCCGCCACCGGCTCTGCGCCGGTCCGCGCTCGTCTCGCAGGCGCCGCAACGAGATGCCCAGATCGGCCGAGGCGGCCAGCGTGTCGTCATCCAGCACCGCGACCACCTCGGCCGCCCGCCGCGAGCCGACCCGCCGCGCGCCGTCCACCAGCGCCCTGGCGAAGCGCGGATGGGTGCCCAGCTCGGCCAGCTCCCGCCCGCGCGGGGTGACCGCGCCCTCGGCGTCCAGCGCGCCGAGGGCGTGCAGCACGGTGCGCCCGGCGGTCAGCGCCCCGGCAGGCGGCGGATCCCACCAGGACAGCGCGGACCCGTCCGGCGTGCCCCAGCAGGCCAGCTCCAGGGCCAGCCTGGTCAGGTCGGCCAGCCGGATCTCCGGTTCGGGATAGCGCGGCAGGGTGGCCTGCTCGTGCTCCGGCCAGCAGCGGTACACCCGCCCCGGCGCCTCCCGCCCGGCCCGCCCGGCCCGCTGCTCGGCCACCGCCGCGGACACCCTGGTGGTCACCAGCCCCGACATGCCCCTGCGATGGTCCACAGTGGACACCCGGGCCAGCCCGGCGTCCACCACCGCGCGCACCCCCGGCACGGTCAGGCTGGACTCGGCCACCGCGGTGGCCAGCACCACCCGCCGCCGCGGTCCCGGCCGCAGCGCCGCGTCCTGCGCCGCCGAGGGCAGTCTGCCGTGCAGCGGCAGCACATCCGCGTCCAGCCCGGCAAGCGCCGAGGCCACCCGGTTGATCTCGCCCACCCCCGGCAGGAAGGCCAGCACGTCCCCGTCACCCTCGGCCAGCGCCACCCGCACCGCCCGCGCCACGGCCTGTTCGGCCCGCTGCCCGCGCACCGGCGGCAGGTAACGAGTCTCGGTCGGGAAAGTGCGCGCCTGCACCCGCAGCACCGGCGCGTCACCGAGCAGCGTGGCCACCCGTTCGGCGGCCACCGTGGCCGAGGTGGCCAGCAGCCGCAGGTCCTCGCGCAGCCCCGCCCGCGCGTCCAGCAGCAGCGCCAGCAGCAGGTCCGCGTCCAGGTGCCGCTCGTGGCACTCGTCCAGCACCACGATGTCCACAGTGGACAGTTCAGGGTCGTTCTGCAACCGCCGCACCAGCAACCCCGAGGTCACCACCTCGATCCGGGTGCGCGCCGAGCGCTTGCGGTCCCCGCGCACCGCGTACCCCACGGTCTCCCCGACCGGCTCACCCAGCAGCTGCGCCATCCGCGCCGCGGCCGCCCGCGCGGCCAGCCGCCTCGGCTCGGCCACCACCACCCGTGCCCCGCCCTCGGCCAGCGCCAGCGGCACCAACGTGGTCTTCCCGGTGCCGGGCGGCGCGACCAGCACCGCCGCGCCGTGCGCGGTCAGCGTGCGGACGATCTCGGGCAGCGCCGGGCGAACCGGCAGGTCGGGCAGCTCCACAACGACACAGTCTGCCCTGGCAGACTCGATCCCATGAGCGCACTGGGGCGGATCGGGACCGGACTGGCGATCACGGTCGCGGTCGCGGCGGTGGGCCGGATGGTCAACTCCGCGCGGGTGATGCGCAGGGTGGACCCGCTCCCGGCCGAGCCGTCGGCGGGCCCGGCCGAGGTCGTCGTGGTCATCCCGGCCAGGGACGAGGAGTCGACCATCGGCCGAGGGGTGGCCGCCCTGCGGGCCCAGCGGCACCCGAACCTGCGGATCGTGGTGGTCGACGACGCCTCGGCCGACCGCACCGCGGAGCTGGTCGCCGCCCAGGCCGCTCAGGACGAGCGGGTCACCCTGGTCCGCGGCGAGGGGCCGCCGCCCGGCTGGTCCGGCAAGGTCGCCGCGATGGCGGCCGGGGCGCGCGCCGCGGGCGAGTCCGCGGAGTGGCTGCTGTTCATGGACGCCGACGGCGTGGCGGGACCCGGACTCATCGGCCGCCTGCTGGCCGCCGCCGAGGCATCCGGCGCGGACCTGGTGTCCAGCCCCGGTGCGATGCGCCCCAGCGCGGGCGCCAGCCTGCTGCTGCCCTCGGCGATCGTGGCGATGTTCGAGGTGGTGCCGCCCAACGGGAACCGCAGGCGGGTGCTCGCCATCGGCCAGTGCCTGCTGCTGCGCCGCAGCGCGTACCGGCGCATCGGCGGCTGGGCCGCGCTGGCCGGGTCCACCACCGACGACGTCGACCTGGCCACCAGGGTCAGGGACACCGGCGGCCGGGTGCTCATCGTGGACGCCACCGACGAGCTGAGCGCCCAGGGCCACGACGGGTTCGGCCAGCTGTGGCGGTCGCTGCGCAAGAGCTTCGTGGTCGGCAGCGAGGGCAACCTGGCCCTGCTGGTCGCGGGCGCCGTGGTGTGCCCGCTGTTCGGCCTCACGCCGGTGGTCGCCACGGTCGCCGGGCTGGCCCGTCGCGACCCGAAGATCGCGGTGGCCGGGCTGGTCGGCTGGGCCGCGCAGGCCTACGCGCAGCTGCTGTTCACCCGGTTCTTCGGCCAGCCCAGGGCGACCGCGCTGCTCGCGCCGCTGTCCTGGACCGCGCTGGGCAGCGTGCTGGCTGCCGGGACGGCCCAGGTGCTGCGCGGCACCGCGAGCTGGCGTGGCCGCTCCGTCACCCACTGAGATCAACCGAACTCGTTGCGTGACAACGGAATATCGCCTTGCCTAGATCGCTTATCCTCGTTGCGCCTACTTAGTGTCGCTAACGAAGATCATGGAGGCAGCGTGCGTTCGGCCGAGCAGTCCCAGGACCAGAACGCACAGCGGTTGCCGGCCGAGGTCTGGGTGCTGGTGGTGGCCAGCTTCGTGATCGCGGTCGGCTTCGGCATCCTGGCCCCCGCGCTGCCCAGCTACGCGGCCAGCTTCGACGTCGGCGTCACCGCGGCCTCCATCGTGATCAGCGCCTTCGCCTTCATGCGACTGGCCTTCGCGCCGGTCAGCGGCCGGCTGGTGACCAGGTTCGGCGAACGCCCGATCTACCTGATCGGCATCCTGATCGTGGCGCTGTCCACCGGCGCCTGCGCCTTCGCCGACTCCTACTGGCAGCTGCTGCTCTTCCGCGCGCTCGGCGGCACCGGCTCGACCATGTTCACCGTCTCCGCGGTGGCCCTGCTGATCCGGCTCAGCCCGCCGAACCTGCGCGGCCGCGCCTCCGGGCTGTGGGGCACCGGCTTCCTGCTGGGCAACGTGATCGGGCCGATCTTCGGCGGCCTGCTGGTCTCGGTCTCGCTGAAGGCCCCGTTCCTCGGCTACGCCGCCGCGCTGGTGCTGGCCGCCTTCGTGGCCTGGCTGTTCCTGCGCCGCTCCACCCTGGCCGCGCCGGTGAAGGACGACGACGGCCCGGTGCTGACCGTGCGCGAGGCGCTGCGGCACCGTGCCTACGTGGCCGCGCTGGCCTCCAGCTTCGCCAACGGCTGGGCGGTCTTCGGCGTCCGGGTCTCGCTGATCCCGCTGTTCGTCTCCGCGGTGCTGCTCAGCGAGCCGAGCATGGCCGGCTGGGCGATGACCGTGTTCGCGGTGGGCAACGCGGCCATGCTGCTGCTCTCCGGCTGGCTGGCCGACCGGCAGGGCCGCAAGCCGCTGGTGCTGATCGGGCTGGTCATCACCGCGATCGGCACGGTGTGGCTGGGCTTCACCACTTCGGTGCCGATGTTCCTGGCCTCCTCGTTCGTGGCCGGGCTGGGCGCGGGCCTGCTCAACCCGCCGCAGAGCGCCGCGGTGGCCGACGTGATCGGCAACCGGGGCCGCGGCGGTCCGGTGCTGGCCGGGTTCCAGATGACCGCCGACATCGGCGCGATCATCGGCCCGCTGGCCGCCGGGGCGATCGCCGAGACGATCTCCTTCCAGGCCGCGTTCGCGGTCACCGGGTTGCTCAGCCTGCTCGCCGCGCTGGTCTGGCTGGCCGCGCCGGAGACCCTGCCCAGCAAGGCGGAACCGGCGCAGGAGACCCATCGGGGCACGGCGCTGGCCGCGGAGTGCGGCTGCCTGGACGAGGGGCCGGAGCTGCCACTGGGCGAGCGGGTGGCCGGAAAACCGCGTCAGCCCGAGGTCTAGAAGCTGGGAACGTGGGGGACCGGCGCCCTCGCAACCGGCCCCCCACGTGTGCCAGGAGTGTGCAGGCCGTCACCCGGTCTAGGGAATGGGTACTCCGTCCGACTGACGGGTCTGGAGCTACACGCTGTTGATAAACAGTTTGGGTGAAATCCGGGTCCGGGCGGAAAACGGCCAGTTCAGGGTCATCCGGCGGTATCCCCGCATACCCGTGGCGTTCATCCGGGAAAGTTCCGACGGTAATTCAAGGGAACTCCGTTCAGCCCCCCACGCTCACCCCGATGAGTGAACCGACGAGGTAGGTGGCGCCGGCCGCGATCGCGCCGAACATCAGCTGCCGCAGCCCGTTGAGCCACCACGGCCGGGTGGTGAACCTTGCCACGACCGCGCCCGCGATGACCAGGCCGACCCCGCCGACCAGCAGGCCGGCCAGCAGAGAGTCGAAGCCCAGCAGGTAGGGCAGCAGCGGGAACAGCGCGCCGACGGCGAAGCAGAAGAACGAGGAGATCCCGGCCAGCCAGGGCGAGGGCTGTTCCGTCGGGTCCACGCCCAGCTCCTGGGTGATGTGCACCCGCACCGCCAGCTCCGGGTCCCGGTGCACCTCGGCGGCCACCCGGCGGGCGGTGTCCTCGGTCAGGCCCATCGCCAGGTAGGACTCGACCAGCTCCTGCTGCTCTGCCTTGGGGTGCGCGCGCAGCTCGGCCCGCTCCACCGCCACCTCGGCCCGCACCTGGTTGTTCTGCGTCTCCACCGAGGCGTACTCGCCCAGCGCCATGGAGAAGGCCCCGGAGACCAGCCCGGCCATCCCGGAGAGCAGGATCACCCCGGCGCCCGCTCCGCCGCCGCCCACGCCCGCGACCAGCGCGATGTTGGTCACCAGGCCGTCCATCGCGCCGAAGACGGCCGGCCGCAGCCAGCCACCGGAGACATCGGAGTGCACGTGCCCTACTTCCCCGGCGCCACTGCTTTCCGGTGCGGTCATGAAATTCACCGTAGCCCGGCCGTGCGAAAATCGGCATTCGACTCACGGCGTTCTCATCCGCCGCCGATTAGGCTGCCGCGGAGGCCGCCGGACGGTGGCCGGTTCGTCGCTGGAAAGGACCAGAAACGTGGGCGGTGCCGAGCGCAACGCGCGCAAGCGCAAGCAGGATGCCGCCGCGGCGGCCAAGGCGATGGCGGCCGCCCGCGGCAAGGCAGACCGCACCAAGATGTGGGTCGGCGTGGCCGCCGTCGTGGTCATCGCGGCCGCGGTCTTCGGTGGCATCTACTTCACCGCGAAGACCGACAGCGCCACCACCTCCACCGCGATCCCCGCCGTCAAGGTCAACCCGACCTACCCGGTGAAGCGGGACAACGCGGTGATCGTGGCGGGCAAGGACTCCGCGAAGGCCACCGTGGACCTGTACGCGGACTTCCTCTGCCCCGGCTGCGGCGGGTTCGAGGAGAACTTCGGCAAGCAGATCCAGGACAAGCTGAACGCGGGCGAGCTCAAGGTCCGCTACCACATGCTGCCGATGCTGGTGAAGCTGTCCAAGCCGGAGGGCTACTCGCTGGACTCGGCCAACGCCGCGATGGCCATCGCCGAGGCGGACCCGAGCAAGTTCCCGGACTTCTTCGCCAGCCTGTACGCCAAGCAGCCCAAGGAGAACGGCGCCGGCTACACCAAGGACCAGCTGATCCAGCTGGGCAAGGACGTCGGCGTCACCGGCGAGAACTTCGCCAACGACATCCGCAACGGCACCTATAACAAGCCGCTGCAGGACGCCTTCGCCAACGTCGACAACGACCCCGGCTTCAAGGAGGCAGGCGGCTTCAACGGCACCCCGGCCGTGGTGGCCGGCAACAAGGTCGTCGACTACCGCCAGTCCGCCACCTGGCTGGACGACATCATCAAGCAGCAGGCCGGCTGAGCCTCACCCGATTCCCGGCAGAGGCGCGTCCCCGGTGCTCCACCGCACCAGGCGACGCGCCTTTCCCGTCTCCGTGCGCGGCACCACCCCCGGCTCGACCACCAGCACCGCGCACCCGATGCCCAGCCGCTCGCGCAACGCCGCGGTCAGCTCCCGCCCGAGCGCCCCGGCGTCCACCGAGTCCGCGAACGGCTCCACCGCGATCCGCAGCTCCGGCCGCGCCGCCACCCGCCGGTCCTCCACCACCAGGTAGTGCGGGCTGACCCGGTTGTCCGCCAGCAGCACCGCCTCGATCTCGGTGGGGAACACGTTGACCCCGCGCACCACCAGCATGTCGTCCACCCGCCCCAGCAGCTTGCTCATCCGCCGCAACGTGCGCGCCGAGCCCGGCACCGGTCCGGCCAGCGTGGCCACGTCCCCGCTGCGGTAGCGGATCAGCGGCATCCCGGTCTTGGTCAGCGTGGTGAACACCAGCTCGCCCGGCGTGCCATCAGGCACCGGCCTGCCGTCGGCGTCCACGGCCTCGACGTAGAAGTGGTCCTCGGCCACGTTGAGCATGCCCTCGGAGTCCAGCGACTCACAGGCCACCCCCGGCCCGATGATCTCCGAGAGCCCGTAGATGTCCAGCGCCCGCAACCCCAGCAGCCCCTCGATCTGCCCGCGCATCTCCGCCGTCCACGGCTCCGCCCCGAACACCCCGACCCGCAGCCCCAGCTGCCGCGGCGAGATCCCGGCCGCCCGCAACGCCTCGCCGAGGTGGATGGCGTAGGAAGGCGTGCAGCACAACACATCCGCGCGCAGGTCCACCAGCAACCGCACCTGCCGCTCGGTCATCCCACCGGAGAGCGGCAACACGGTGGCTCCCAGCCGCATCCCCCCGTGGTGCACCCCGAGCCCACCGGTGAACAGCCCGTACCCGTAGGCGTTGTGGATCAGGCTCCGCCCGGTGACCCCCGCCCCGCCCAGCGCCCGCGCCATCACCCGCGCCCACACGTCCACGTCGTGCGCGGTGTAGGGGATCAGCGTCGGCCGCCCACCGGTCCCGGAAGACCCGTGCACGCACACAACTTCCCGCTCATCCACCACCCGCAACCCGAACGGGTAGTGATCCCACAGATCCCGCTTGCTCAACGTGGGCAACAGGTGCAGCTCCGCCAGCGACACATCCCGCCCACTCCGCACCCCGCACTCGCGCAACCGCCCGGCCAGCACACCCCCGCCGCGCAACACCCGCCCCACCAACCCCCGCAACCGCTGCTCCTGGAGCACGGCCCGCCGCTCCGGCGAGACCCCCTCGGCGTCGGGTTCGGTCAGTACCGGGTTCAGAGTGCGCATACGAGGGATCTACCAGCCCAAACACCGTTGGCCAACCCCCGATTTTTGTTCATGAGGGGAGATGAGGTACGGTATGCAGGCACTGAACGGGAGACAAAAACTCCAGGTCAGCGCACCGGAGACGGGGCTGTAGCGCAGTTGGTAGCGCACCACACTGGCAGTGTGGGGGTCAGGGGTTCGAATCCCCTCAGCTCCACTCGGTTGAGATAGCCCCAGAAGCCCTGGTGACACGGTCCACAACGTGTCCCGGGGCTTCTGGCATTTCAGGACGATCATCAGGTGACCTTGGTCGGCTGGCTGTCGTGAGCCTGTTGCCGAATGTCGGGAATTTTCTGGAGCAGATCTGGAGCAGCCCGCTCCAAACCGGCATGCCGATGCCCGGGGCTGTCGTATGGCCTTCTGGGGTTGCTGTGTGGCATCGGATTGGTATGGGCGGCGGGATTAGTCCCGATTCGAACCGGGCAGTGGCTGTTCAGGCGGTGACAGGCCGGGGCCGACGGCTGGGGTAGTGCTGGGAAAGAGGTGTGGTGACTATCCCTGGTAGGGGCATCACCACACCGGTGTGTTCCCTGCTCGGCCGGAGCTGATCTTGTAGGTCGCTTCAAGATCGGCATGTCGTTGTGTGCCGCGCGGTGATGGCATGTCCGCCGCAGCGGAGCGACCACGTCTACGCGGTCCGTCCGCCCGTTCCCACCGGTGCGGAGCGGGTGCCCAGCAGCGCCAGCATCTCGGGCAGGTCGAAGTGCCTGGCCACATCGAGCGCCGACCTCGGCCCGAGCGCGGGATCCGCGCCCGCGTCGAGCAACAGACCGGCGGTGCGCTCGGAACGGCGGAAGACCGCCGCACCGAGCGCGGTCTGTCCCCGGTCGTTGACGCGCCCGGTGTCCGCGCCTCGCTCCAGCAACATCCGGACGGTGTCCGGGTGGTCGCGGTAGCTGGCGAGGATCAGCAGGGAGTCACCCGCGCTGTTGGTGAGGTTCACCGGTATCCCCGCGTCGATCGCCTCCGCCAGCCGGGCCGTCTCGCCGGCCCGTGCCAGGTCGAACATCGAGTTGAGGAACGCGAGTTCCTCGTCGGTCAGTACGTTGGTCACGACCGGACTCCTCATGCGATCGTCGTGGGGAAGCGTTCCCACACCCGGTGTGCTCCGAGCAGCACGGTCAACGCCTTGAGAACGTCCGCCGGGTCGTCGTCGATCACGATGCCCGGCTGGGTGGCGTACCCGGCGGCCTCGACGGCGAGACGGCCGGAGCCCCACGCACCGATCGCCTTGGCGTGGCGGTAGCACTCCTGAACCATGCGGATGACGCGCGGGTCGATCGTGTCAGCCGGTTCGATGGGGCCTCCCGGCGCGTCCGCTCCGGCGGGTGGGCTGCCCGCGAGCAGCAGGGCGTCGAACTCGACCGACCGCGCGGTGTGCAAGGTGCGCTGGGCGACCAGACCGCTGTCGGCGTCGAGCGGCCCGCCGGTCGGGGCGATCAGCAGGGGTACCATCCCGCTGGCCAGCACGGTCTCGCGGACGATCCGCACGCCGTCAAGCTGGGCCGGATCGACCACGATCCCGATGACGCGACCGTCGGTTGGCCATGTCCGCCCGATCTGGGACAGGACCGGACTCGGCTCGACCTTCTTGGGTCGCACGGTGGCGGTCGGCGCCGGCATGCCGAGCCCCCTGGCCACCTCGGCGCACAGCGTCGGGTCGACGTTGGCCAGCACGAGCAGCTGGCGTTCCTTGATGGTCTGCTCATAGCACTTGCCGAGCTCGAAGGTGAAGGCGCGCACGACGTGCTCCTTCTCGACCGGGGAGAGGCTCAGCCAGAACAGCCTCGGCTGCGTGTAGTGGTCGGCGAAGGAGGTGGGTGACTGCCGGGTCTTCGTAGACCTGGGCAACGGCTGCGCCACCTCGACGAACGGCCGGTCATCGGCACCCGCCTCGAACGGGTTGCCGCCGTCGAGGGTGTTGGGCCGGTAGGGGGCGACCCCGGCGTGCACCGCGTGCTGGTGGAACCCGTCCCGCAGCATGTCGTTGACCGGAGCGTGCGGGCGGTTGATCGGGATCTGGTTGAAGTTCGGCCCGCCCAGCCTGGACAGCTGAGTGTCCAAATAGGAGAACAGCCGGGCCTGGAACAGCGGGTCGTCGGTCACGTCGATGCCCGGCACCAGGTTGCCGAGGTGAAACGCGACCTGCTCGGTCTCGGCGAAGAAGTTGGTCGTGTTGCGGTTGAGCGTGAGGATGCCGACCGGCTGCACCGGCGCGAGCTCCTCCGGCACGATCTTGGTCGGGTCCAGCAAGTCGATGTTCTCGAACGTCTGCTTCGGCGTGTCGGGCATGATCTGCAGGCCGAGTTCCCACTGCGGGTACGCGCCGGACTCGATGGCGTCGGCGAGGTCGCGGCGGTGGAAGTCGGGGTCGACGCCGCTGAGCATCTGTGCCTCCTCCCAGACCAGGGAGTGCACGCCGAGCTTCGGCTTCCAGTGGAACTTCGCGAGCGCCGTTTCGCCAGCGGCGTTGACGAGGCGGAACGTGTGAACGCCGAAGCCCTCCATCATGCGGTAGGAACGGGGGACCCCGCGGTCGGACATGTTCCACATGACGTGGTGGGTGGCCTCGGTGTGCGTCGAGACGAAGTCCCAGAACGTGTCGTGCGCGCTCTGTGCCTGCGGGATCTCCCGGTCCGGATGCGGCTTGGCCGCGTGGATGATGTCCGGGAACTTGATGCCGTCCTGGATGAAGAACACCGGGATGTTGTTGCCGACCAGGTCGAAGTTGCCTTCCTCGGTGTAGAACTTCGTCGAGAACCCACGCGTGTCGCGGACGGTGTCCGCCGATCCTCGCGAGCCCAGGACGGTGGAGAACCGTACGAACACCTGCGTCTGGACGCCATCGCCCAGGAAGCCGGCCTTGCAGACGTTCGCGGCCGTGCCGTAGCCCACGAACACGCCATGCGCTCCGTAGCCACGGGCGTGCACGACACGCTCCGGAATGCGCTCGTGGTCGAAGTGCATGATCTTCTCGCGCAGGTGGTGGTCCTGCAGCAACGTCGGCCCGCGCTCGCCTGCCTTGAGCGAGTGGTCGGTGTCGTACAACCTCGCGCCAGCCGACGTCGTGAGGAACTCGCCCTGCTGCCCGTTGGCGATCTTCGGGGCACCGGTGGGCGCCCCCGTCGGGGACACCGTCTCGGGGCTGGTCTGATCCGCCTTCGGCGGCAACGGCCCGCGCGGGGCGGTCGGCTCGTCGAGCGACGGGGGTGCGCTGCTGGGGGCGCCGGGGATCGGCGGGTTCTCCAGTTCGACGACCTTCTCCACCGCCTTCTTCAGCGCTGCTTTCACGAGCTTGCCTGGCTTGTGCGCAGCCACTGCTTCCTCCTCGGTGCGGGGACGTCCTCAAGGCGATACCCGTGCTTTCACCGTCTAAGCACCGTTGAACCGATTGGCTGAGGCGTAGACGAGGTCCAGCGGAGCCCTCATCGATCGGCCGCACAGCGCACCGCCCACTCCTGTCCTGGCCAGTGCGGCGCGGGCCGCGTTGGCTCCCGGTCCGCCGTGCACCGCTCCGCCCGGATGTGGCGAAGCCACGGTTCGCCCGATGGAGTTGAGTGCCACCAGTGCCCGCTCGGAATCGATCGTGGCTACCAGCGGCGCGCAGCCCATCCAGGTTCCCCTCACTCTGGCGAGCTGGTACTTGCTCAGCGCCATCGCCAACCACATCGGTGATCACCCGGTCCGGTGAGTGAGCCCAACCGGGCAGCGACGAGTAGCGCAACGCGTGCCCGCCCACGGGCGTGGGGCGGACCGTCTCCAGAAAGCTCAGCTTCGACGGTGACCAGGAAGATCCCCACGGGCGTGGGGATGTTCCGGTGGTGCAGACCGGCCGGGACGGCATCCTCGCGTGCGCCCCACGCCCCGTTGGCGCCGGACCCGCGGAACAGTCGCGAGAAGTGCGCCCCAAGTTCGTGGGGATGCGTCGAGGGCGTAGAACACAACGTGTCCCGGGGCTTCTGGCATTTTCCGCCGAGATCCCGATGATCCCGCCTGTCCTTTGTGGATGCTGTCGGCGGCAGGCCAGTAGGCTAGTTTGCTCGGGTGAGCCTCCTCGATGATGTGGCCGAGCGCGACGGCTGGCGCTGCTGGGTCTGCGACGAACCGGTCGACCCCGACATGTCGGTGAACGACCCGAGGGGGCCCAGCGTCGACAGCCGGACCGCCGACCGCAAGGCCAAGATCGCCGAGCGGCTCGCGCACCGCGGCTGCAACACCCGCAAGGGCGCGGTCAAGGTGGTCATCGCCTGGCCGGACCGCCTGCACGTGGTCGAACCCGCCCCGCTGATCACCGTCGCCACGAGGCTGGAGCGCAAGGGGGGCCGCGAGATGGTGGCCCGCTGCCCGACCAAGCAGGACGCCCAGGAGGCGGCGGACTGGCTGGTGGACCGGTTCTCCCGCCTGGTGCCAGGACTGCCGGTGACCGCCAGCATCGAACCGGGCGGCGGCCAGTTCCTCGTCATCCTGGCCACCGGCCGCCGCTGACCTTGCAGAGCACCGCCGGTGGCATCCGCACCACATCGCACGGCTGCGCAGGTGATCGTCGGTCACCATGGGCGTTTCCACGGACTCGGTGACCAGCAGCGGCGACTGCTGGTCACCCGGCGCGGTCACGGCTCGGTCATGCCATCAGCGGCGAGACGCGCGACGGCGGCGCGGACGACCCCCTGGGCTAGCTCTCGCAACTCAGCCCGGATCACCTCGTCGTCACGGTGCGCCGGCAGCGTCTCGGCCCAAGCCTCGAGGGGCTGGTGCATCAGGGCGATTTCCTTCGCGTTGTCGCAGGACCAAAACAACTGCCAGAGCGAGTGCGCACCATCTTCGGGCAGCAGACCGTCAACGATCATTCCGCGGGCCACATCGCGAGCAACCGCCCACGGGGCCTGCGACGCGTCAATCGGCTCGACCCCCAGTTCGGCGAGCATCTGCCGAACAGTTGGCGCCGCATCGGCGAGAGCCAACCGGGTGGGCGACTCCCCTGCCAGTTCAACCACCGCAGGGGTCTCAGCACCCGCGACAAGCAGATCACAAGCCAGCCAGACCGCTTTGCCAGCTCTGAGCTGATCCTCGAGCAGCTCAGCGTTGAGCCGCAACAGTCGCTCGCGCAGCTCAGCGGGCAGGTTGTCCATGAGGTCCATTGAAGCGGCTGGCCGGAGCGATCGTTACCGGATATTCGCGACAACTGCCCCTTCACGGCAACGCCGGCCACGACTGAGGGTGCCGGACAGGCGTCGCATCTGGCGGCGCGACCGTGGGCACCTAGGCGCGTTCGCCCGCGCGCATCTCGCGGGCGGTCCGGCTGAACGCCAGTCCGGTCCCGACCGCGAGCATCGGCACCGCCGCCATCGCGAAGGCCCACCGCACGTCGATCGTGATCAGCAGCCCCATCAGCGCGATCGAGACCGAGTCCAGGGTCATGCGCGGCAGGTCGACGATGCTGTTCACCCGGCCGAGTAGTTCGCGGGGGGCGGTGCTCTGCACGAAGGCGGGCAGGGCCACGTCGCTGGAGTACGCGACCCCGACGCCGAGCACCGCGAGCACCACGGCCGCGACCCACACGCTGGGCAGGAAGCCGACCAGCGCGAACGCCAGGCCCTCGAACAGGGTCATGCTGATGATCAGCAGGCCCCAGCGCTGGGGGAGGCCGGTGAGTGAAGCGCTGAAGGCGCCGATCAGCTGGCCCAGGCCCCAGGAGGCGACCAGCGCGCCGAGGGCGATCGGGCTGTTGGACAGCTCCTTGGCCAGGGCGGGCAGGCCGACGGCGAACAGGCCGGCGTAGGACAGGGTGGCGGCGGTGACCAGCAGCAGCACGATCCGCATCGGCACGCTGTCGCGGGCGTAGCGCAGGCCGACGCCGATCTCCCGCCACAGCGGGGTCTCCGGCCGTTCCGGGCGGGTTCCCTTGGGCGCGCCGCGCAGGGTCGCGGCCGCGATCAGGAAGGTGGCCGCGTTCACCAGCATGGCCGTGGTGGTGCCGCTCAGCGCGATCAGCACGCCGCCGCCGAGTGGGCCGGCCAGGCGGCCGAACTGCTCGCTCATGCCGAGCAGGGCGTTCGCCCTGGGCAGCTGCTCGTCGGGGACCAGCGAGGGCAGGATGCTCGTGCTGGCCGGCCAGAAGAAGGCCTCGGCGACGCCGGAGAGCACGCCGAAGACGAACAGGTGCCAGATCTGGATGGTTCCGGTGGCGTTGAGCGCGGCCAGGGCGAGCACGCCGCCTGCTCGCACCAGGTGGGTGAGCAGCATGACCGTGCGTGGCGAGAGCCGGTCCGTGACCCCGCCGCCGACCAGCAGCAACGCACCTCGGGGGACCGCGATCGAGACCATCACGGCGGCCAGGGTCGCGGCGGTGGAGCCGGTGACCGACTGCACCAGCCAGACGAAGGCCACGTCGTAGCTGTAGTCGCCGAGCATGGAGATCGACTCGCCCGCCCAGACACGCCGGAACGACCGCGGGAGTTCGCGCACGGGGTGAACCCTCGCCGCACCCGGGCGGACCGGCAACCGGATATTCCGGACCGATTCCTTTCCCGGCCCCCGTGCGTCGGTACCTGTGTCAGTCGCAGCTGGGAAGGGAAACGTCATGCGGAAGCTCGTGGTGGGTTGTCTGGTCTCGGTGGACGGGGTGCACGGGGAGCCGCGGTCCTGGGTGTCGGAGTACTTCGACGACGAGGCGGCGGCGAAGTCGTTGGCGGCACTGGAGCGGGCCGACGCGATGCTGATGGGGCGCAACACCTACGAGTACTTCGCACCGGCCTGGCCGCGGGCGAGCGGGCCGTACGCGGAGCGGGTGAACTCGATCCGGAAGTACGTGTTCTCCTCGAAGCTGGCCTCGGTCGAGTGGCGGAACTCGACGCTGGTGGCCGGGGATCCGGTGGCCGCGGTGCGGGAGCTGAAGGCCGGCGGCGACGGAGACCTGGTGATCTACGGGTACGGGCGGCTGGCGCGGACGTTGCTGGAGCACGGGCTGGTGGATGAGTTGCGGGTGGACGTGAACCCGGTGATGGTGGGCGCCGGCACGCCGTTGTTCCAGCCGGGTGCGCGGCGGCCGCTGGCGCTGGCCTCGGTGGAGCGGCGGGGGCCCGGGGTGGTCACGCTGGTGTACGTGCCCGCTTGAGGGGAGTCGGGTGTGGAGTTCCTTGACCAGGCCGAGGTGTACCGGCGGGAGCTGCTGGCGCACTGCTACCGCATGCTGGGGTCGGTGGACGACGCCGAGGACGTGGTGCAGGAGACCTATCTGCGCGCCTGGCGGGCCAGCGCGGGGTTCGAGGGGCGGTCCTCGGTGCGCACCTGGCTGTACCGGATCGCCACCAACGCCTGCCTGAGCGCGTTGCGGAAGCGGGACCGGCGGGTGCTGCCGTCCGGGCTGGGTGCGGCCTCGGGCGATCCGGACGCGGTGCTGGAACCGGGTGACGGGGTCAGCTGGGTGCAGCCGCTGCCGGACATGCTGGTGCGGGCCGAGGCCGCGGATCCGGCGGGGGTGGCGGTGGCCAGGGAGGGTCTGCGGCTGGCACTGGTGGCGAGTTTGCAGCACCTGTCCGGCAAGCAGCGCGCGGTGCTGGTGCTGCGGGACGTGCTCGGGTGGCCGGCGGCGGAGGTGGCCGCGGTGCTGGAGTTGAACGTGGGGGCGGTGAAGAGCCTGTTGCAGCGGGCGCGGGCGCGGCTGGCCGCGGTGGCGCCCATAGCGGAGGAGGTGCTGGCGCCGGAGGATCCGCGGGCGCGGGCACTGCTTTCCGCTTATATGGCGGCGTTCGAGCGCGCGGACGCGGCGGCGGTGCAGCGGTTGTTGTTGCGGGACGCCAGTTTGGAGATGACGCCGGTGCGGACCTGGTTCGCCGGGCTCTCCGCCTGCGTGCCGTTCCTGGCCCGGCACGTGCTCGGCGAACCCGGCAGCTGGCGGACCGTGGCCACCGCGGCGAACGGGCAGCCCGCGCTGGCCGCGTACCTGCGCGGCGAGGACGGGCGTTACCACGGTCACGGGGTCGGCGTGCTCACCGTGACGGCGGGCGGGATCAGCCGGATCAGCGTGTTCGGCGACCTGGAGTTGTTGCCGCGCTTCGGTTTGCCGACGGTGCTGCCCGCCACCTGACCAGGCGGCGGGCCGCACCCTCAGGCGGCTAGCTGCCTGCCGCGTCGAAGATCGCGCTGAGCAGGGAGGTGTTGTTGCTGGTGTCCTGGGAGAGCTCCCAGTTCATGATGCCGCCGGCGTTCGTCTTGGCCCACTGGGTCTTGCGCTTGATGGTGGGGATGCCGTTGTAGCACTGCTGGGCGCCGCTGGCCTGGACGCAGTCCTTATTGGCGTTGGCCGGGTCCATCGCCACGATCTGGGCGTAGGTCAGGTAGCTCGGCCTGCTGTAGAACGGCACGCCGAGCACCGCCTTGTTCGCCGGCAGGCCACGGGCCTTCCAGCCGTTGACCGAGTCGATCGACCACTGGTAGTTGGCGTGCGGGCTGCCGCCGTCGTAGGCCATGATGTTGAGGAAGTCGACCACGCCGAACACCGCGGGCTGCACGCCGTTGGCGGTGTTGCCGCCGGAGACCACGGCCGCGGTGAGCAGCTTGCCCTTGGGCTTGAGCGCGCCGCTGAGCTGCTGCATCAGCGCGGTGAAGTTGTTGCCGGAGGCGCCGGGGTCCGGGTACTCCCAGTCGATGTCGACCCCGTCCAGGTTGTACTGGTTGATCACGTTGACCACCGCGTTGACGAAGGCGGTCCGGGTGTTCGCGCTGCGCGCCAGTGCCTCGAAGGCCGAGTCGTTGCCGTCGTTCCAGCCACCGATGGCCAGCGACACCTTGACGCCGTTGCTGTGGCCCTGGGTCACCAGCGAGCGCAGCTTGTTCGGGTCCGGCACCGCTTGCAGGGTCCCGTTGGCGTTGGGCAGCACGAAGGCGTAGTTGATGTGCGTGAGCTTGCGGTACTGGATGCTGTTGACGTTGCCGGACCAGGACGGCATGTAGCCGACGCTGCGGAAACCGGGCGGTAGCGCAGCCGCGGCCACCGGCTCGGCCGACGGCGCGGCGGCCGGTTCGGCGCTACTCGGCGCGGCGAGTCCCATGGTGACCGCGGCCGCCGCCGTGACCAGGGCGATTCCCGTTGTGGCCCAACGAGAACGGAACGTACGCCGACGAATGGAAATCGATTGCATGACGAGTTTCCCTTTCAGGGCAGGGGCTGATCGGGTGCGGCAGGACGTCAGACCGCGGCGGCAGGGGCGGTCGTGACGGCATGATGGAAACCGGTTTCCGCAGGGGCGGGAAACCGGGTGTTATAGTTGAGCGGTTTTGGCCACAGCGCACACCAGTGTCTGTGTCGGCAAAGGACACATCCCTCCTGGCAGCGGGCAACGCCCAGCCTACTGCATGGCTTTAATCAAGTCACGATCAAAGCGCAAAAAGGGTCCAGACCACTGAGGATGGGGCCGCGACCGGCCAGCACTGTCCACAGTGGAGGGTAAAACTGGGCGGGTCCGGGCGCGCACGGCGACCGGACCCGTGTGCTGGATCAGCCGCAGGCGGTGGTCAGCTTGGCCACCTGGTCGGCCTTCTCCTTCATCCAGTTGGCCACGGACTCCGGGCCGAAGTCCTTCAGGGTGACCTCGTTCATGGTCTTGGCCATGCCGTCGAGGGCGCCCTTGAGCGTGGTGTCACCGGCCTTGGCGGCCAGCGCCTCCATCTCCTTGGCCTTCTTCTGGGTCTCCTCGACTGCCTTCTGCGGGTCCGCGACGTTCGGGGTGAAGCTGGCCAGCTTGAGCGCGTCGATGCACAGCGTGGCCTTGTTGGCCGCGTCGCCCACCTTGTTCGCGGTGTTGGCCGCCTCCTGGACGGCGCCGCAGCCGGCAAGGGCGCCGAACAGGCCCAGGGTCAGCAGAGCGGTGGCCACTGGACGAGCTGCGCGCATGCCGTATCTCCGATCATCGACTGAGTGTTTTGTCCGACTCTACCGGCCTGGCGAACCGGCCATGGGGAAAAGAGCGCGGTAGAAGGAGTTCGCCCGGAACCCGTCGTCGTGATGGGTGGAGGTCCAGGACAGCGGCACCGAGCCGGAGGCGGTGTGCAGGTGGCCGTCCAGCCGGTAGTCCGGGTGCACGCCGTCGTTGCTCAGCGTGGTGCTGAAGCTGAAGGTCAGGCGGTCGCCCCTGGTCACCGGCAGGCCACCGGCGGAGAGCGGGGCGTAGACCGGGAACCAGTTGCAGCGCTGGGTGAGCGAGTCGATCGGGCTCTCCGCCGCGCTCACCCACAGCCGCACGCCGAGGGCGAAGCCGTGCAGGGTGCCGCGGCGGGTGATGACCAGCTCCCGGTCCTGGCTGCTCTCCGGGACCAGCTCGCCGCCGAAGTCCAGCGGCTCGACCTCGGCCGCGCCGGAGAGGTGCGCGCGGCGGCGCAGGGCGGGGATGCAGGCGCGCACGTCGAAGGGCCTGCCCACCGAGCTGAACACGTGTTCCAGGTAGGGCAGGGCGAGCTCGGCGAACCCCGGCCGCCCGCCGGGCGCGGCGTGGTCCAGGTCCAGCGCGACCACCGTGGTGGCGCTGCGGTGCGGGATGAACACCCCGTCCCGGCGCACCAGCCGGTCCCGGGCATCGCGCAGCACCGCGCCGGCGCCCTCCGCGCCGCCCAGGTTGCCGATGATCTCCGAGACGCACACGTCGGCGCGTTCGGGCAGGTGGACCTCGGTGGACAGGCCCTCCAGCACGGTGACCCGGTCGGCGAACCCGGCCCGCGACACCGTCTCGCGGGCCTGCCGGGCCGCCTCGGGCAGCACCTCGACCGCCCACACGTGCCGCGCGCCCGCCCTGGCCGCGGCCAGTGCCCACACCGCCTCCTGCCCGGTGCCGATGTCCAGCACGGTGCGGCCGGGCGCGTGCCGGGCGATGGCCGCGGCGTAGCGGTCGTTGCGCAGCTGGTCGTCGAGCATGAAGTGGTACAGCCGGTCGTCGTAGACCGGGTACTCGCCGAGTGAGGGCACCAGCAGCGCGGGCGCCGGGTCGCCGAGCTGACGGGTGCGCACCAGCACTTCGCGGTCCGGTGCGGTCAGGCGGGCGATCGCGGAACCGGTCATCGGCTCGGGCCGTCCCAGCGCAGCGGCAGGCTTTCCACGCTGAGCTGGACAAAAGCCCGCTCCCGCACCTCGAATCCGGCCGGAATCCGGTAGTCCGGAATTCGCCGGTGCCATTCCTCGAACACCACCTTCAGCTCCTGCCGGGCCAGGTGCGCGCCGACGCAGCGGTGAATTCCCCAGCCGAAGGTGAGGTGCCGGTTCGGACTGCGGTCCAGCAGCACCTCATCGGCCCGCTCGAACTCCCGCGGATCGCGGTTGGCCGCGCCGGAGAGCAGCAGCACCAGGTCGCCCTTGCGCATCGGGCAGCCGGCCAGCTCGACGTCCTCGGTCACCCGGCGGCCGTCCAGGATGATGTCGTAGTAGCGCAGCAGCTCCTCCACCGCGCTGGGGATGACCTCGGGTTCGCGGACCAGCCGCGCGCGGTGCTCCTCGTGCGTGGCCAGGTGCCAGAACGCGTAGGACAGCTGCGCGGAGATGGTGTCCAGGCCCGCGATGAACAGCACGAACAGCAGGTTGGTCAGCTCGGCGCTGGTCGGCACCCGGCCGTCCACCCGCCAGGTGGTCATCCGGCTGACCAGGTCGTCGCCGGGCTCGGCCTGGCGGCTGGCCAGCAGGTCGGCGAAGTAGCCGCGCACCTCGGCGCGCACCGAGTCCAGGCCCTCCGGATCGCCGTCCGGGCGCAGCACCGCCTCCTCCCAGGCCAGGAAGCGGTCCAGCTCGGTCTGCGGCAGGTCGAGCATGGTCAGGAACACCGAGACCGGCAGCCGCTGCGCGATGTCGGCGACGAAGTCGCAGGAGCCGCGGTCGATCACCGCGTCGATCAGCTCGGTGCAGCGGGCCCGGATGACCGGGTCCAGCGCGCGGGCCCTGGCCGGGGAGAACTCGCTCATCAGCGGTTTCCGCCACGCGGTGTGCAGCGGCGGGTCCAGCTGCATCGGGATCGCGGGCTCGGCCGGTTCGGGGTCCAGCAGGGTCAGGCCGCTGTTGGAGAAAGTTCCCGGGTCGTTGAACAGCTCCCGGAGAGGAGCCATCCGGGTGACCACCCAGTAGCCGCCGTCGGCGGTGCTGCGGAAGGCCGGGTGCTCCTCCCTGCGGGCGTCGTGCTCGGCCCGGTAGTGACCGATCGGCCGGGTGCCTTGCAGGTACCGGAAGTGCTTCTCGGGAACCCCCGCCTCGCCGGGCATGGCTTTTCCTCCGTCGCGCGTCGAGTGCTTCCCCCGTGCCAGAGAAGAATTACCCGGCAGGCCGCCAAAACCCAGGCTGGATAAACAAAAATGATGCACTGGAGGCTATCCTCCAGTGGCAATTGCGGAATTCCTCTGGGTGCTTTTCGGAAATCCCCCCGGCGATCGGCTCAGCCGGTGATCTCCGCCGGCGGCAACGCGGAGAGCACGGCCAGCGCCCGCAGGAACGCGGCCCGCTCGGCGGCGGGCAGCCGCGCCAGCACCCGGTCCTCGTTGGCCTGGATCGCGGCCTGGGCCGTCCGGCGCAGCTTCCGGCCCTTCTCGGTGATCGAGACCAGCCGGGCCCGCCGGTCGGCCGGGTCCGGACGGCGCTCGATCAGCCCGGCCTGCTGGAGCTCGTCCAGCACCCCGATGATCCGGGTCTTGTCCGCGCCGATGGCCTGGGCCAGCGCGACCTGGGTGCGGATCGGCCCCTCGTCCACCGCGGTCAGCACCGCGTAGGCCCACATGGACAGCCCGTGCGCCCGCAGGATCGGCAGCTCAGCGGCGATCAACGCCCGCTCCAACGGCACGATCATGGCCGCGAGGTCACGACGGCGCCCGGTCATGCCGTGCAGCGTACTGGGGTTGACCAGATCGTAAGCTCATGCACATCATATGCACATGCTTACGAATGAGTTGCTGGTCCTGCACCGCCGCGCCGTGCTGGACAGCGTCGCCGCGGTCGACCAGGTTGAGGTCGCGGACCTGATCCGGCCGACCCCGTGCGCGGACTGGACGCTGGCGGAACTGCTGGCGCACATGACCGTGCAGCACCACGGGTTCGCGGCCGCGGCCGAGGGGAACGGGGCGGATCCCGAGGTGTGGCGGGTGCGGCCGCTCGGGCCGGATCCGGTGCGGGAGTACCGGGCGGCGGCGGACCGGGTGCTCGCGGCGTTCGCGGCTGAGGGGGTGCCGGCGCGGGAGTTCGCGCTGGCGGAATTCGGCGCTTCGTTCCCGGCGGCGCGGGCGATCGGGTTTCATCTGATCGACTACGTGGTGCACGGGTGGGATGTGGCGCGGGCGCTGGGGAATCCGTACCGGCTGGCGCCGGAGCTGGTGGAGGTTTCGTCGCGGATCGCGTTCGCGGTGCCGGATGATGGGGATCGGCGGCGTTCGGGGGCGCCGTTCCGGCCCGCGTTGGCCGCCGAGGGGGGAGCCAATGGAGCGGATCTTGTTGTGGCTGGGGCGATCGCCGCGCTGGCCGGACTGACAACGCGACGGACACGGTCGAGGGGGTGGGATGTTTTCCCTGGATGTGGTGGGTCGGCGAGGTGCGGTCGGTGGGGTGGCCGACGAGCTGGCCGGGGAAATCGTGGTGGATGACTTCCGGGAGTCATTTCACATGTCCGCCGACTACTGGGGTGCCGAGGAGTACGTCCAGAGTTGGCGAAGGTCGTTCGAGGTGTTGTTGTCAGGCGAGGAAGCGCGGTCCTGCTTCGTCTCGTCGATTACGGACCCTGAAAACACGAACTTCATCATGATGTGGCCACTTCATCGCCGGGGTGACCTGGTGTTCGTGCAGAACTCGATCCTGTTCCTGGCAGAGCTGGAGGAACCATTTTCCGCGCTGGAGCCGTGGCGCTCCGTGGGGCCTCGCGAAACGGTCAGCGAGGATGGAGATCGGGTTTCCGAGTGGAGTTGCCCACTGGACGATGTGCGGAACTTCTTCCACATGACGAGGTGACGATGTGCGGGGCCGGGCAGTGCCGCTGCCCGGCCCCGCGCTGTCGTCAGAGCGTCTTCTCCAGGCGGCCGGCCAGGAGTTTGGTGAAGCGGGCTGGGTCGGGCAGGTCGCCGCCTTCGGCGAGCAGGGCCATGTTGTAGAGGAGTTCGGCGGTCTCGGTCAGGGCCTCGTCCTCCGGGCGGTCCGCGTGGGCGGTGCGCAGGGCGGTGACCAGGCCGTGGTCCGGGTTCAGCTCCAGGATGCGCTTGATGGGTGGGAGGTCCTGGCCCATGGCGCGGTACATCTTCTCCAGGGTTGGGGTGAGGTCGTAGGTGTCGCCGACGATGCAGGCGGGGCTGGTGGTGAGGCGGGTGCTGAGGCGGACTTCCTTGACCGTGTCGGACAGGGTGGTGCCCAGCCAGGTCAGCAGGGGCTCGTACTCCTTCTGCTTGGCCTCGCGGGCGACCTCGGTGGCCTTCTTCTCCTCCTCGGAGTCCAGGTCCACCTGGCCCTTGGCGATGGACTGGAACTGCTTGCCGTCGAAGCCGCTGACCGCGTCCACCCACATCTCGTCGATGGGGTCGGTCAGGATCAGCACCTCGTAGCCCTTGGCGGCCAGCGCTTCCATGTGCGGGGAGTTCTCGATGCTCTGCCGGGACTCGCCGGTGAGGAAGTAGATGTGCTGCTGGCCGTCCTTCATCCGCTCCACGTACTCGCGCAGCGTGGTCAGCTTCTCCGCGTCATGCGTGGAGGCGAAGGAGCAGATCTCCAGGATGGTCTCGCGGTTGTCCGGGTCGGAGAGCAGGCCTTCCTTGACCGCGCGGCTGAACTCGGTCCAGAAGGTCTGGTAGGACTCCGGCTTGTCCGACTGGAGCGTCTTCACCGTGGCCAGGACCTTCTTCACCAGGCGCTTGCGGATCAGCTGGATCTGGCGGTCCTGCTGCAGGATCTCGCGGCTGACGTTGAGGGACAGGTCAGCCGCGTCCACCACGCCCTTGACGAAGCGCAGGTACTCCGGGACCAGCTCCTCGCAGTCGTCCATGATGAACACGCGCTTGACGTAGAGCTGCACGCCGCGCTTGGCGTCCCGCATGAACAGGTCCATCGGCGCCCTGGACGGGATGAACAGCAGCGCCTGGTACTCGAAGGTGCCCTCGGCGTTGAGCCGCACCGTCTCCAGCGGGCCGGTCCAGTCGTGGCTGATGTGCTTGTAGAAATCGGCGTACTCCTCCTCGGTGACCTCGCTCTGGCTGCGCGCCCAGAGCGCCTTCATCGAGTTGACCGTCTCCAGCTCCTGGCCGCCGTCCTCCTCGCCGGTGGACGGCTTGGCCATCCGGATCGGCCAGGTCAGGAAGTCGGAGTAGCGCTTGACGATCTCGCGGATCTTGGCCGGGTCGGTGTAGTCGAAGAGGTTGTCCTCGGCGTCCTCCGGCTTGAGGTGCAGGGTCACCGAGGTGCCCTGGGGCGCGTCCTCGGCGGGGCCGATGGTGTAGGTGCCCGCGCCCTCGGACTCCCAGCGCACGCCCTCGGACTCGCCTGCCTTCCTGGTGACCAGGGTGACCCGGTCGGCGACCATGAAGCTGGCGTAGAAGCCGACGCCGAACTGGCCGATCAGGTCCTGGGAGGCGGCCGCGTCCTGGGTCTCCTTCAGCTTGCGCAGGAACTCCGCGGTGCCGGACTTGGCGATGGTGCCGATGAGGCTGACCACCTCCTCCCGGCTCATGCCGATCCCGTTGTCCCGCACGGTCAGCGTGCGGGCCTCCGGGTCGGTGGCGATCTCGATGTGCAGATCGTCCGCGTCGGCCACCAGGTCCTTGTCCCGGTAGGTGGCCAGGCGCAGCTTGTCCAGCGCGTCCGAGGCGTTGGACACCAGCTCGCGCAGGAAGGTGTCCTTGTTCGAGTAGATCGAATGGATCATCAGCTGCAGGAGCTGACGGGCCTCGGACTGGAACTCGAGCGTTTCGGTCGGGCTGGTCACGTGCTTCCTTCCGCGAATCACTTCCGGGTGCTGCGACCAGGCATTCTACGTGTCAGGCAGTGCGGGAGAGTTCGCGCTCCCGGCGCGGGGCCCGCTTGGGGGCGGGGCGGAGCTGGGCGGGCGCGGCGGTCACCAGGTCGCGGTAGATCCGCTCGAACCGGCCGATGGTGTTCGCGATGGCGTGCTCGGCGATCATGGTCTCGCTGGCCTTGCCCATGGTGGCCAGCATCTCCGGGTTGCTCAGGGTCTGGGTGAGCCGGGCGGCCAGCGCGAGCACGTTGCCGGGCGGGAACAGCCAGCCGTTGCGGCCGGGGCGCACCAGGTGCGGCAGAGCCATCGCGTCCGCGGCCACCACCGGCTTGCCCGCGGCCATCGCCTCCATGGTGACCAGGCTCTGCAGCTCGGCGATGCCGGGCATGCAGAACAGGTCGCAGCGGGCGTAGGCGGCCAGCAGCTCGGCGTCGCTGAGGTGGCCGTGGAAGGTGACCCGCTCGCGCACGCCGAGGCGGTCGGCCAGCGCTTCCAGGCTGCCGCGGCAGCTGCCGTCGCCGACGATCTCGGCCCGCACGTCCAGCTCCTCGGGCAGCTTGGCCAGCGCCTCCAGCAGCTCGTTGACCCGCTTCTCCTCGTCCAGCCTGCCGACGAACAGCACGGTCCGGCCCGGACCAGCGGGCTGCGGCTGGGCGCGGCGGTACTTCTCGATGTCGATGCCGCAGGAGATGGCCAGCGCCTCCCGGCCGAGCTTGTTGTCCTGCAACAGCTGCACCGCGCGCGGGGTGGGCGCGGTGACCACCTGGGCGCGGCCGAACACCGACACCAGGTCCCGCCAGGCCAGCCGGGCGCTGCCGGCACGCAGCCAGCCGGGCATCTTCACCAGCGCGAACAGGTTCTCCGGCATGAAGTGGTTGGTGGCCACCAGCGGGATGCCCAGCGCGGGCGCGGCCTTGGCCAGCGCGCGGCCGACCACGAAGTGCGCCTGCACGTGCACCACGTCCGGCTGCAGCTCGCGCAGCAGCTCGGTGGCGGTCCGGTTCGCCTGCCACGGCGTCGAGAACCGGAACTTCTGGTAGAAGGGCCAGCGGTGCGAGCGCACGTGGTGCACGGTGATCCCGTCCATCGCGTGCGAGCCGGCCAGCAGCTCCGCCGAGACGTCCGGGGCCGGGCAGAGCACGTGCACGTCGTGGCCCTGGGCGACCAGGCCCGAGGCCAGGCGGTGGGCGAAGTTGGCCGCCCCGTTGACATCCGGCGGGAAGGTGTCGGCGCCGATGACGATGCGGAGAGCACGCTGACTGGTCATGATGCGGTCCTGTTCTGGGCTGACCAGGCAGGTACGCGCTGGTCGTCGACTTCGAGGGGAGGGGTGCCGGGCGCGAGGGCGAGCAGGGTGACCCCGGCCAGCGCGACGGCGGCGCAGGTCAGCTCGGCCACGGCCACCCACGGGGTGGTGCCGGCGGCCTCGCCGAGCAGGCCGACGCCCATGGCGACCGCGACCAGCGGGTCGAGCACGGTCAGGCAGGCGACCACGTGGTGCGGCCGTCCGCTGGCATAGGCCTGCTGCACGCACCAGCCGCCGCCGAGCAGCGCGGCGAGGATGCCCGCGACCGCCAGCCAGGACAGGCCCGCGCCGGTCTGGAACTGGTGCGCGGTCAGCCGGACCAGCACCGAGATCACGCCGTAGGCCACCCCGCCGCCCGCACCGAGGGCGAGGCAGCGGACGTTGCCGCGGGTGAGCGAGCCGATGATCATCAGTGCCGCGACGCCGAGTGCCCCGAACAGCAGCACGTCGGTCAGCGCCCCGGCCGGTGGCGTCCCGGTGGCGCTGCCCGCGGCGAAGGCGACGAACCCGCCCATGCCGAGGGTGGCGGTCAGCACCGGGGTGAGCACCGCGGCGTTGATCCGCCGCCCGGTCTGCCGCGCGTCCAGCACCGCGGCCAGCACCAGGGCGAGCACGCCGACCGGCTGGACCACGATCAGCGGTCCGATGGCCACCGCGATCGCGTGCAGCACGGTCCCGCCGCCGAGCAGCGCCAGGCCGAGCAGCCAGCGCGGGTCCCGGACCAGCCGCCACAGGGTGGCCAGCCGGAGGTTCGCGCCGTCGCCGGTGGCTTGCACGGCCGAGTGCTGCACGCGGGCGGCGGCGGCGTAGCAGCACGCGCCCACCACCGCGAGCAGCACGGCGAGTCCGGTCAGGTCGATCACAGTGCCCACTGTGGTCGGCCGGTCCGCCCTGATCATCGGGGAAAGTCCCCGGGGTGACCCCTACATGTCCCCCAGGCAGCTCAGGGACCTGCGAAAACCGGTCAGGATTGGGGGGTTACCACCCTTGTCGCGAGCACCGGCAGCGCACTGGGTTTGAGGAAGGCGCGGGTCACCTCGCGGACCCGGGCGCCGGGGGCCAGCACCAGGTGCCAGCGCCGGTAGATCGCGGCCACCGCCAGCGTCATCTCGGTCCAGGCGAAGTTGTCGCCGACGCAGTGGTGCGTGCCGCCGCCGAAGGGCAAGAACCGCTCGCGCCGCCAGGTCCTGGCCGCCGGGTGCAGCCAGCGGTCCGGGTGGAAGCGCAGCGGGTCCGGGTACAGCGCGGGGTCGCGGTGCAGGGTGGGCGGCACCACCAGCACCTCGGCCGAGGCGGGAAGTTCCGTGCCGCCAAGGCGGAGCGGCTCGACGGCGGTGCGCATCAGCAGCCAGACCGGGGAGTGCAGGCGCAGCGTCTCGGTGATCACTCTGTCCACATAGGACAGTTCGGGTAACTCCGCGACGGTGGGCGGCCGGTCGCCCAGGACGGTGGTGAGCTCGTGCCGCACCGCGTCGGCGACCTCGGGGTGCACGGTGAGCTCGTAGGCCAGCCAGGACAGCGCGGTCGCGGTGGTCTCGGTGCCCGCCATCAGCAGGTTCAGCACCTGGGCGCGGATCTCCTCGTCGCCAAGGGGTTCCCCGGTGACCAGGGTGGACAGCAGGTCGCCGTGGTCGACCCCGGCCTCGCGGTAGGCGGCGATGGCTTCGTCCACAATGGACGTCAGTCGGTGCAGTGCCTCGTCGAAGCGGCGGTTGGCCGGGATGGGCAGGTGTTCCAGGAAGTCCGGCAGCAGCGCTCGGCTGGTCACGCCGTTGAGGACGGGGGCCAGCGAGCGCTGGATCTCGGCCACCGCGGCCTGGCTGAACTCGGTGTGGAACAAGGTCTTCGCGGTCACGCCCAGAGTCAGGTCGGCCAGCTGCTGGTCCAGCCGGAACCGCCGCCCCTCCGGCCAGGCGGTGGTGATCCGGTCGATCTCGGCGCGCATGATCCGGGCGTAGCCCGCGATCCGGTTGCGGTGGAAGGCGGGCTGCACGATCCGGCGCTGCTCGCGGTGCTCCGGGTCGTCGGAGGTGGCCAGGCCGTCGCCGAGCAGCTCCCGAGCCTTGCGGAAGACCTTGCCGCGCTGGAACTTCGCCGCGTCGGTGACCAGCACCTGGCGGATCAGCTCAGGGGAGTTCACCAGGTAGATGACCCGGGGACCCAGGTGGAAGGCCACCAGCTCGCCGTGGCCGCGCAGACCCTGCAGGAACTGCAACGGATCCCTGGTCAGGGCGGGCAGGTGGCCCAGCACGGGGAGACGGCCCGGTGCGACCGGGACGGACGGCAGGACGGCGCTCATGGTGGCCTCCACCTGTTGTGCGGCTCAGGGTTTGCGGGCCACCGCCGCGAGCAGGGAAGCGTGTGCCGACATGTCGGTGACCAGCCGCAGCGGCGTGTTCGGCCGCCACTGCGAGGTGTAGACCAGGCCGGGGTCGACCAGGTCCAGACCGTCGAACAGGCTCGCGATCCAGGCGCGGGAGCGGGCCACCCCGGCGCTGGTGGTGGCGCGGGAGAGCTCGACCAGCTCGCGCACCTCGGCCGAGCCGTCGGCGCCGTCGTCGGTGATGTGCGAGAGCACCAGGTAGCTGCCCGCGGGCACCGCGGCCAGGTAGGTGCGGACCAGCTCGGCGGCCTCCTCGGCCTCGAGCACGTAGTGCAGGGAGGAGGCCATGACCACCGCGACCGGCTCGGTGAAGTCCAGCAGCTCCCTGGTGACCGGGCTGGCCAGCACCTCCCGCGCGGCGCGCATGTCCGCGCCCAGCACGCCCGCGCCGGGCACGGAGGTCAGGATCAGCTCGCTGTGCGCGACCGCGACCTGCTCCTGCTCCACGTAGACCACCCTGGACTCCGGGTCGATCTCCATGGCCATCTCGTGCACGCTCTTGGAGGTCGGCATGCCCGAGCCGAGGTCCAGGAACTGGTTGATGCCGCGTTCGGCGCAGTAGCGGACCGCGCGGCTGAGGAAGGACCGGTTGTACCGGGCCAGGTCCCGTACCCACGGCATCCGCGCGACGGCCGCCTCGGCCATCTGCCGGTCGGCGGGGAAGTTCCACGCGCCGCCGAGCAGGTAGTCGTAGACCCTGGCCGGACTGGCGCGGTCCACGTCGATGTCGGGCGGTACCCAGCTGGTCTGGGTGCTCACGAAAGACACACATCCCATCGTGTGGTGACAGTGCGACCCGGCCGGGCGCCAGGCCGACCAGCCACTGTGCGCTCGGCTGGAAGGGGGACGGTAGGGGTATCGCCCGGAATGCCGCCCCGGGTTAACCGGATCGGGTCAAGTGGTAGCGGTTTGTTACGCAGAGGGTTGTAGTATGCACGCTCTGTTGACCATCCCCCTCGGGAAGAGGAACACCGTGCGACCCCTCCGGGTTCTTGGCTCCGCACTGTTCACTTGCCTCACCCTGCTGGCCAGCCCGCTCACCGCGGCAGCCGAACCACAGGTCCGCTGCACCGAGACCAAGCTCCCGGTCTCCTTCGGCCTCGGCCTGCTGCGCCAGACCGTGCACGGCACACACTGCGCGCCTGTCGGCGGCGCGTCCGGCACGGTGCAGCTGCTGGTGCACGGCGGCACCTACAACCGGCACTACTGGAACCTGCCCTACGCCCAGGGCCGCTACTCCTACCAGCGCGACATGGCCCGCGCCGGGCAGGCCACCTTCGCCATGGACGCCCTCGGCAGCGGCGAGAGCTCAAAACCGTTGAGCGCGCTGATCACCGGCACCGCCCAGGCCGGGGTGGTGGACCAGGTCGCGGCCAAGCTGCGCGCGGGCGCCGTCGGCGGGGTGAAGTACCGCAAGGTGGTGCTGGTCGGGCACTCCATGGGCTCGGGCATCGCGCTGCTGGCCGCGGCGCTGCACCACGGCGTGGACGGCGTGGTGCTCACCGGCATGACGCACTCGATGGACCTGCTCGCGCTGACCGGGATCTTCGTCAAGGGCATCACGCCCTCGCTGCTGGACCCGGTGCTCGGCGGCCGGAGCCTGGACCCCGGCTACCTCACCACCTGGCCCGGCACCAGGGGCGTCTTCCACGAGGGCGGTTCGGTGGAGCCCGAGGTGGTCAGGGCCGACGACGCGACCAAGGACCAGGTGGCCGCGACCGTAGTGGCCGACCTGTTGCCGTTCGGCTTCATCCTGCCGGTGTCCAAGGCGATCAAGGTCCCGGTGCTGATCGCCAACGGGGACAAGGACAACCTGTTCTGCGCGTACTCCTGCGCGGATGAGCAGACCTTGCTGGCCAGGGAGAAGCCGTACTTCAGCCCGGAGGCGAAGCTGGCCGTGCACCTGGTGCGCGGGGCAGGCCACGCGGTCGCGCTCGGCCGGGACGCGGCGGTGCACCGCACCGCGATCCGCGACTGGCTGAAGTCCAACTTCCCGGGTTGAGCGGTTCACCGTGACCGTGCCTTTCCCGGAGAGCGGGCGGCCCCCATCGGCCGTGCCGCTCTCCCCGGCCGAACGCGCCAAGGCGCGGGCCAAGCTGGCCCGCAGGTGGGCCGGGCAGATCAGCACCACCGAGTACGTGCCGCTGGAGCCCGAGGAGTTCCAGCGCACCCTGGATGACATGGTGGACGCGCTGGTCGACGCGGCGCGCGCCGAGCCGTTCCAGGCGCACCCGGCCACCGCGCACGGGGCCGAGCTGGTCGCCGCGGGCTGCACCGGGCCCGCGGCTTTGCAGCACACCATGGACGTGCTGGGCAAGGGACTGCTGGCGCTGCCGGAGCTGGCCGGGCTGCCGCGCACCGCCGAGCGGGTGGTGCTGCTGCTGGGCGCGCTGGCCGCCGGGTACAGCGAGGCGGTCCGGCTGCACACCCTGTCCCAGCAGGACACCATGCTCAAGGCGCTGCGGGTGGCGTTGCAGGACACCCGGCGGGAGCTGGTGCTGGCCCATGGCCGGTTCGAGCACCTGCTGGCCTGCACCTCCAGCGGGGTCGCGGTCACCGACGCCGAGGGCCGGTTCACCCTGGTCAACGATGGGCTGGCGACGATTCTGGGACAGCCCAAGGAGGAGCTGCCGCCGGGCTCGCTGTTCGAGGTGAGCCATCCGGAGGACGTGGCCGCGCTGCGCAACGCCTACCGCTCACTGCTCTCCGGCCGGGTGGCGCGGGTGCGCAACGAGCACCGGCTGGTGCGCGCCGACGGCGAGCGGGTCTGGGCCGTGCTCAGCCTGGCCGCGGTCCGGCCGGGCGAGCCGGGCGCGCAGGTGGTCGCGGTGGTGGAGGACAGCTCGGAGCTGAAGCTGTTGCAGGGCCAGATGAACCGGCAGGCGCTGCACGACCGGCTGACCCAGCTGCCGAACCGGCAGTACTTCGGCAGCAACCTGGAACGGGTGCGCAGGCAGGCCGACCCGTCCACCGGGATCACCCTGTACCACCTGGACCTGGACGGTTTCTCGCTGATCACGCACGGTCTCGGCCGGGCGGTCGGCGACCTGGTGCTGGACACGGTGGCCAGGCGGCTCAAGGCGGTGGTGGCCGGGGAGCAGGCGATGGTGGCCCGCTTCGGCGCGGACGAGTTCGCGCTGCTGGTGCAGAACGGGCCGGGCACGCCGGACGTGGTGCGGATGATCCAGCGGATCACCGCCGCGCTGGCCGAACCGCTCTATGTGGGCGACTCCGGACTGGCCGCCACCGCCTGCATCGGCGTGGTGGACCGCCCGGCGCGGGACCTCTCCGGCGAGGAGCTGCTGGAGGCCGCCGAGCTGGCGCTGGCGCGGGCCAAGCGCAACGGCTGCGCGCAGTGGGCGCTCTACGACCCGTTCCAGGACGCCAGGGACCGGGAGTGGGCCTCGCTGGCCGCCGCGCTGCCCGGCGCCTGGGAGACCGGGCAGCTCACCGTCGCCTACCAACCAGTGTCCACAATGGATGGTGAACGGCTGCTGGGCGTGGACGCGCTGCTGCACTGGGACCACCCGCGGCGCGGGCCGGTGCGGCACGAGGTGTGCGCCGACCTGGCCGAGCAGACCGGCCTGATCATGACGCTGGGCGTGGCGTTGCTGCGCAGGGCCTGTGCCCAGCTGCGGGACTGGCGGGAGCGCCTGGAGTGCGACCTGCCGCTGCACGTCCCGCTGACCGCGAACCAGTCCGCCGACCCGGACCTGGTCGGCCACATCCGGTCCATTGTGGACAGCACGGGGCTGCCGGCGGACCGGTTGTGGCTGGGCATGCCCGCGCCCGCGCTGGTCAACCCCGGCGGCGAGGCGGCGGAGAACCTGCGGCTGCTGGCCGCGGCCGGGGTGCGGATCGAGCTGCTGGAGTTCAGCACCACGGCCGCGGACCTGGCCTGCCTGGAGGACCTGCCGGTGCGCGCGGTCCGGGTGGCCGGCTGGCTGGTGGAGCGGCAGGCGCACCGCGGCGGCCGGGACACGCTGGTCGCCGGTGCGCTGCGGGAGCTGGCCCGGCTGGTGCGGGCGGCCGGGGTGCGGGTGGTGGTGGCCGGGGTGGAGACGCCGGAGCAGGCCGAGTGGTGGCGCTCGATCGGCGCGGACGCCGCGCGGGGCGGACACTTCGCGCCCGCTGGGTCGCCGGAGCGGTTCGAGGAGCTGCTGTAGCCCCCGTCCGGATGAATCCTCGACCACTTTCCGCAGCGAGCGCGGGCGGAGATCACGCTCAGGTTCCCGGATCTTCACCTGCGGGCGCGGGGAACGGCACACTGTCCGGCGTGGCTCCGCATGAACTGACCGCGGCCGACTGGCCCGCCCTCGACGTCCCCGCCGCGCGCCGGGTGGCCGAGGGCCTGGCCAGGCGGCACGGCATCGGCCTGCGGGAGGTCTTCCGCTACACCTACGCCGGACGCGGCGCGCCGGTGGCGGTCTTCGACGTGGCAGGCCGGGACTTCGCGCTGGTGCCGGGTGGCGCGGTGCCGCTGGGCTTCGACGAGCGGGGCTGGACGCCGAGCGAGGAGGAGATGGCCTCCTTCCTGGGTGATGAGGACGCGCTGTCCCCGGCCGCGGAGCCGGTGCGCAGCACCCCGTACGAGCCGGAGTTCGCCGCCGAGGACCTGACCGAGATCAGGGCCGGGCTGGCCAGGTGGACCACCAGGCCGAGGGTGGTGGAGCTGCCCTCGCTGCTGGTCGCGGTGCAGGCCGAGCCGGTGGGCGAGCGCGGGCCTGCCGAGGTGGCGGCCGCGCTGGCCGCGGCAGGGCAGCGGTTACCCGAGCCGGATGAGTGGGAGCACGCGGCGGCCAGCGGGGCGCGCACCCTGTTCCCGTGGGGCGACCGGTTCCCCAGCAGCGCCAACACCATCGACCCGAGCGTGCCGAACCTGTTCGGCCTGCGCATCGCGCACCACCCGGACGAGCCCGAGCTGACCGCGGACCCGGCGGTCGTCCTCGGCGCCTGCCCACCAGAGGACGGCCCCTGGTTCGAGACCCGCCTCGCACACGCCCCGTCCTACCGCGGCGCGCTCCCCGGCGATCGCCCGGTCTTCGTCCGCGCCGTGCTCCCGGTGACACTGTCCACAGTGGACTAAAGGCTGGGGCGCGTGTTGGCCGTTGTGGTACGCCAAGTTGGCCGTTGTGGACGGCTGCGCCTGTCCACAACGGCCAACAAGGCGTACCACAACGGCCAACACGCGGGGTGCTAGGTCAGGTCGGCGGCGTACTCGCTGAGGGCGATGCGGTTGGGCAGGCCGGTTTTGGTGATGAGGTTGGAGACGTGGCGTTCGACCGTGCGCGGGGACAGGTGCAGGCGTTCGGCGATCTCGCGGTTGCCCAGGCGGCCGACGAGCAGGCGGAGCACCTCGAACTCGCGGACGGTGACGCCGACCGAGCGCAGGCCGGGCGGGATGCCGCCGGCGCCCTCGCGGTGCTGGGCGACCCGGACGCCCGCGCGGCGCAGCAGGGCGCGGCAGGCGCCGGCCACCGAGGCGCCGTCCAGGCGGTGGAAGTAGGCCTCGGCGGTGCGCAGCCATTCCACCGGCTCGCCCCAGCCCTCGGCCAGCGCCTCCTCGCCGACCAGGCGCAGGCCCAGGTGCCTGCTCATCGCATACGGCTCGCCGACGCGCAGCGCCTCGGCGACCGCCTCGGCCGCTTCGGTGGCCTTGCCTTCGCGACCGAGCAGCACGGCCCTGGCGAAGCAGGCGAACTGGCGGTCCCAGCGCAGGCCGCCTGCCGGGTTGGCGGCCAGCTCGTCGTAGGCGGCGCGGTCGGTCTGGCCGCACAGCACGGTGAGCAGCAGGTGCAGGCCGTGCCTGCCGGAGAGGTGGAACACCGAGCGCTCGGTGTCCTCGCCGTCCAGCGCGCGGGCCAGCTCGGCCAGCGCGCGCGGCCGGTCCTCCTCCAGCAGCGCGCAGAAGCTGCCCGCCAGGCCGTGGATGCGCGGGGCGTGCAGGGCGGGATCGCCGTGCCAGTCGCGGAACTCGGCCAGCGCCTCGGCCAGCTCCTTGCGGCGGCCCTGGTGCCCGGCCAGCACCGCGCGCAGCAGCAGCGTGTACTGGGTGGTCTCCAGCAGCTTGAGCCGGGTGGTGGCCGGCAGCACGCCGTCGATCAGGATGCGCGCGCTGTCGAAGTCGCCGCGCAGGATGGAGTGCAGCGCGATGCTCGCCTCGGCCTGGTACCGGGCGGTGATCGCGCCCGCGGCGGAGGCCAGCTCCCTGGCGTGCTCCAGCCGGTCCAGCGCGCCGGTGCGCAGCGCGTCGTCGTTGCCCAGCCGGATCAGGGTGTGGATCTCCCAGATCGGCAGCTGGTGCCGGACCGCGACCGCGCGGGCCCGTTCCAGGCAGGCGGTGCCCTCCTCGGGGTCGCGGTGCCGGGTGATCGCGCCGAGCAGCTGCCAGGCCTGGCAGGCCACCACCGGCAGCGGCACCGACTCGGCCACCTCGGCGGCCTGCCGCCCCAGCCGTTCCGCGGTGGCCAGCTGGCCGGGGCCGGGGATGTCCAGGGCCAGGTGCGCGGCGACCACGTCGATCGGTGCGGTGTCCTCGGCCGCCGGGTCCGGGCCGAGCAGCGCGCGGGCCGCCTCGACCTGGGTGATCCCGTCCGCGGAGCGCCCGGCCACCGCGGCGGCCCAGCCCAGCCGGGTGTGCAGCTGCGCGCGGCGGCGCGGGTCCAGGCCGCCGACCTGGTCCAGGATGGCCACCGAGTCCAGCGCGCGCTCCACCTCACCGGCCTCGGCGAGTGCGTTGACCAGCAGTTCCAGTGCGGTGGCCCGGCTGGCGGCGTCCTCGTGCCGCAACAGCTCCCAGGCCTGGTCCAGCAGCGCGACCGCGGAGCCGGCCGCGCCCTGGGCGAGCGCCCGCCTGCCCACCTCGGTGTAGAGCCGACCGGCCGCGCCGTGCTGGCCCGAGGCCTTGCGCAGGGTGGCCGCGACCTGGCACCAGGCCTCCGGCAGGCCGGGGTGCACCTGCTCGACCGCGTCCGCCAGCGCCGCGGCCAGCTCGGCGCGGGCGGACTTGTCGACCTGGGCCAGCACGGCCTCGCGGCTGAGCTGGTGGTGGAAGGCGTACCAGTCCGCGGTGGTCTCATCCGGCGCGACCAGCTGGGCGGCCAGGTCGCCGTGCAGCAGGCTGAGCAGCTCCCGGTCCGGCAGCCCGGTGACCCGCTGCACCACCGCCAGCGGGAAGCGCTGGCCGAGCACGGCGGCCACGGTGAGCAGCTCGCGGGCCTGGCTGCTGAGCGCCTCGACCCGTTGGGCGAGTGCCCTGGACACCGTGGTGGGCAGGGTCGCGGGCAGCTGCTCGGCGATGCGCACGGTGCCGCCGGTGGTGCTGAGCAGGCCGCCCTCGACCATGCCCGCGACCAGCTCCTCGATCATGAACGGGTTGCCGCCGCTGCCCGCCCACAGCAGGTCGGCCACGGCGGGCGGCACCCCGGCCACGTCCAGGCAGGAGGCGGCCAGCGCGGCCAGCCCGGCCCGGTCCAGCCGGTTCAGCTCGATCAGCACGCACTGCCCGCGCTGGGCGGCGGCACGCGCGATGCGCAGCGCGGGGCAGGGCTCGTCCCTGATCGCGCCGAGCAGCATGGTGGGTTGCAGGTCCAGGTTGTCGATCAGGTACTCCAGCACGGCCAGCGTCTCCGGATCGGCGTGCTGCAGGTCGTCCAGGACCATCAGGCAGCCGCGTTCCCGGCCGACCAGCCCGGTCAGCCGCAGCACCGCCTCGGCCAGGATGACCAGCGAGTCGCCCTCCCGGCTGCCGCCGTCGCCCCAGCCGGGCAGCAGGCGGCCGAGCACCGGGCCGTACGGGCCGAGCGCGGCGGGCTGCACATCGGTCGAACGCAGCAGGGACAGCAGGGCCTCGGTGAGCGGCCGGAACGGGGCCATCGGGTCGATCGCGCTGGCCCGTCCGCGCATCAGGCTCATACCCGCGGAGTAGGCCGACTCGGCCACCGCGGAGGCCAGCCGGGACTTGCCCATGCCGCTCTCGCCCACCAGGAACACGGCGCCGCCGCGTCCGGCTCTGGCCGAGTCCAGCACGGCCGTCACGGCCGCCAGCTCGGGGTCCCGACCGACCAGGATCGAGGAACGGTGCCGCACGCAGCGGACATTAGCCGCTGCCGAAAGGCCAGTCAGGTCTCGTTATGGCACTGGCCTTTCGGCTGCCCCTTAGGGCGACGGCGTTACAGGATCACGAAATCACAGGGTGACCGGCGGGCAGCAGGTCGTGATCGCAACCGCGGTGCTCTCCTCCACCGGCGCGCCCGCCGCGGTGCCGAAGAACCCGGCGGCGAGCAGGCCCACCGGCAGCGCGAGCCGGGTCAGCGCGACCGCGCGGGCGCCGAAGTCCAGCTCCGGCAGCAGGCGCAGGGCGCCCACCGGCTCGGTGAAGTCGTGCAGGTCGGGGGTCTGGATGGGCTTCGACACGGGACTGTCTCCTGTCATCGGGTTGTGCACTCGGGGCTGGATCAGTGCTGTAGCAACAGGACTGAGGGAACGTGGTCGGGGCTGGCGAGCCGGAGCAGGCCGTAGCCGATCCCGGCAAGGCCGTTGAGCAGCCCTGGGGTGGCCACGCCTGCGGGGGCTCCGCAGGCGGGGCCGAGCCGGTGCAGCGCCTCCAGCGCCTGTCCGGCCCGGCGGCGGCGGGCCGCCGGTGGGCCCTCCAGCACGGTCAGCACCTCCTGCACACCCAGCTCGCCGTGGCAGAGGCTGAGATCGCGCAGCACGGGCTGGTCGGCGAGCGCGCCGGTCCTGCCGGTGGCCAGGGCCAGTCCGGCCGCGCCCGCGCACCAGCCGGGCCCCGCGGCCGAGGACCGGCGCGTGGCCTCGGCCGCGAGGTCGGGGTGCCGGCCGTCCAGGCGCAGCGCCCAGGCGATTCCGGCGAAACCGTGCGCGAAGCCGCCGGGCAGTTCGACGCCCTGGCGCAGGCACAGCGCGAGGTGCTCGGCGCAGGCATCGGCGAGGGTTTTCGCCGCCGCCAGGCCGGTTTCCGCGTGCACCGCGCGCATCGCGGCCAGGCAGCCCGCGGTGCCGGTGGCCCAGCTCGGGTCCGCGCCCTCGGTGGCGGCGGCCCCGGCCAGCCGGACCGCGGTCTCGGCCTCGGCGCGCAGGGAGTCCTCGTCGAGCAGGGTGGCCAGCCGGGCCAGGCCGTAGGCGATGCCGCCCAGTCCCTGCGGGCCGCCGCAGCCGACCGCGGCGCGCAGCCGGGGCTGGACCGCCAGCGCGGCAAGCAGATCGGGGACTCCGCGCAGCGCCCGGCGGGCGGTGTCGGCGTAGCGGGGCACGCCGGTGGCCGCGGCCAGCTGGGCCAGGAACAGCGCCACCCCGACGTGCCCGGTGGCCAGGCCCGCGCCCATCGGCAGCACCAGCCACTGCCGGTCGTCGACCAGTTCCAGGCCGAGCCAGTTGACCCGGTCGCCGCCGGGGATGCCGCGGGCCACGATCTGGTCGGCCACCGCGGAGGCCGCGGCCAGCAGCCGGTCCGGCTCGGCCGCGGTGCCGGTGCGCGGGCCCGGCAGCGGGGCGGCGTCCTGGTGCTCGCCCGCGGGGTGCCGGGTGGCCAGCGCCGCGGAGATCACCCATTCCTGGTCCTGCCGGTCCACCTCGCCGAAGCGGCCGATCGCGGCCAGCGCGGCGGCCAGCCCGGACCGGCCCAGCGGCACCGGCAGCGGTTTGCCCTGCGCGGTGCGGATCTCCGCGCTGCCGGGCGCGCCGGTGAACAGCGGCACGTCCCCGGCCCACAGCTCGGCCAGCTCCTGCGGCAGCAGTTGGGCCAGCACCGGGTGGCTCCGGCCGGACCACAGCACGGACAGCGCGCGGTCCCGGTCCAGCGCGTCCCGCAGCACGCTCGGGTGCGTGGTCTCGTCCAGCAGGGTGGCGTAGACCCAGGTGGGGCGGGTGACCACGCGCAGCGGCAGGTCGGCGGCGGAGGCGGCCAGCACCACCAGCTCGTCCCGGTTGGCCGTGATCAGGTCGTAGACCAGCCGGAAACCCTCCAGCAGCGCGCCCTCGTGCTCGGCCGGGTCGACCGGGTGGCCGTCGAGCACCGGCCGGTTGCGCGCCCCGGCGAACGGGCGGGCGGTGCGGACCAGGCGCATCACGTCGGTGCCAGGGTCGGCCCAGTCGACCGCGCTGGCCGGTGCGGTGCGGCCGCCGTCGCCGCCGAGGCCGGACATGTCCAGCGCGCCCTGCTCGCCGATCACGATCAGCGGCAGCAGCGCGGTCCGGTGCACCGAGGCGGCCAGCGCGTCCGCGGCTGGGTCGCCGGTGCTGGGCGCGCCGGTGAGGTCGGGGTGGAACAGCGTCTCCAGGTCCACCAGCACCGGGGTGTCGCCCTCGGCGATCAGGTTCTCGCAGTGGATGTCGGTGGCCTGCACCGCGTGCAGCAGGGCCAGCAGCGCGCCCTGCTTGCGGTAGAACTCCGCCGCCTCGGCGGCGCTGGCCACCGGCGCGCCGGCGACGTAGGCGGACCAGCCGTAGCCGTCGCGGGCCACCGTGGGCACCGCGCGCAGGCCGAGGCCGGGCAGGTGCCTGCCGGTCCAGGCGAGCAGCTTGCCGAGCAGCAGGTGCGCGCCCGGATCGCGCGGCTTGTAGATGAGTTGGCGCTGGTCGGCGAAGCGCAGCAGGGTGCAGGAGCGGCCGCCGCGGTGCGGGTCGCCCTTGCCGGGCTCCAGCTCGACCAGCGGACCGGGGTCGACGCCGTGGAACAGGGTGGCGACCAGCTCGGCGTGGTCGGCGGCCAGCCTGCCGAGCAGCTCCACGGTGGCCTCGGTGGCGTTGGCGCTGGTCTGGGCGAGCAGCCTGGCCAGCACCGGGTAGCCGGTGATCAGCTCGGCCAGTCCGGTGGCGTCGGTGAGCTGGTGCGCGAAGTCGGTGAACCGGGCGGGCCCGTCGGCGCCGCGCAGCCTGCCCGCGGTGCGGTGGCGGTGCAGCTCGCCGACCAGGGTGCGCGCGGCGATGGCGAACAGGCGGCGGCTGAGCGCGGCGCTGAAGCTGTCCGCGATCCGGGGCAGGTCCAGCACGGTCGCGGGCAGCGCGGCCAGGCCCTCGGCCAGCCGGTCCGCCGCGTCCAGCACGAACGGCCGCAGCGGCCGGGCCAGCGCCTCCCGCCAGTCCAGGCCCTCGGCCGAGGTGCCGGGCAGCGTGTCCGCGATCCGCACCGCCCGCTCCGCCACCCCGGCCCACTCCGGCTTGCGCATCCGGGCGGCCAGCTCGGGCGCGGGTTCGGCGCGCAGGGCCAGCGCCCCGTCCTCGGTGAGGTTCAGCTCGGCCAGCCGCAGCGCGAACGCGGCGTCCAGCCCGTCCTGCTCCCAGTGCCGGGGCCGGGCGCCGAAGTGCGCGGGGACGCCGTGCTCGGCCCGCTCGTGCAGGGCCAGGGCGGGCGCCCACCAGCTCGGGTCCAGCAGGACCTCGGGGCGGGCGCGGCGGGTGGCGTCAGGCACAGCGGACACGCTGCCAGCCCTACCCCATGGCGGTCATGGGTGGGAAGCACGCACATTCTCCGCGGCTTGGGTAGGTCAGCTTCCTGACCAGCGCGAGGTCAGCTTCCTGCCGCCCGCACCCACCCCCGCCGCGCCGCCGCCACCCCCGCCTCGAACCGGCTGGCCGCCTCCAGCCGCGCCATCAGCACCGCCACCCGCCGCCGCAGCTGCCGCACCGAGAACCCCACCACCCTGGCCGCCGCCTCGTCGGTGATCCCGGAGGCCAGCAGCTCCAGCACCCGCCGGTCCACCTCGCTCAGCCCGTCCGCCGCCTGCACCTGCCCACCGGCCCGCCGGAACCGCCCGGCCAGCTCCGCCAGCTCCAGCCGGGTGTCCCCGGCCCGCCGGTGCCGCCGGACCAGCTCGGCCTCGACCCGCTCGATCAGCTCGGCCAGCGCGAGCGCCGGGTTGAGCGGCGTGACGCCGCTGGGCCGCGCCGGGTCGGGCCGGACCACGCCGAGGTCCAGCAGCTCGGCCAGCACCGGGGCCAGCGGACCGTCGGCCAGTGGCGTGGGGTCGGTGCCGGGGTGGTCGAGCAGGGCGCGGTACACGGCTTCGGCCGCCGCGCTGAAACCTAGGTCCCGCAAGGGCATGGGGCCGTCTCCGTCCTCCTGGGCTGGGTCCAGCCTGCGCGCCGGGACAGCGGGCGCGCATGCGTGCCGGACACGCGTTTTTCCGCCGGTGGACACAATGGACGGTGTGATCGACGTGGAGCGGGCGATGGAGCAGTGGGGCGAGCAGGGCGTGCTCAGCCTGCTCCAACTAGGACCGGGCACGCCCTGGCGGCTCTGGCTGCCCGGGGAGCACCGGGAAGGCGCGACGCTGGCCGAGTGCTTCGCCGGTCTCCCGGCGCGGCAGGACGGGTCGATCGACGTCGAGCTGCTGATGAGCGAGCTGGCCGGGCGCGGACTGAACGTGCTGCTGAAGCTGGACCACGAGCGGTGGGCGGAGCGCGGCAAGCCGTGGACCTTGCTGGTCGAGGAGGAGCCGGGGTTCTCCGCGCGGGTGGACGCGCGGACGATGCGCGAGGCGTTCGAGGTGGTGCTGGCCAGGCTGCGCGCGCGGTCCGCCGGTTGGGAGTGGACGGTGGAGCTGCTCTGATCACCATTCCGGTTGGCGAGTGGGCGCCGGATGCCCGCGCCTCATGGTGGTGACGCCGGGCTGCCACTACTTTGGTACCGGACTCACCGGCTGGAGGGGTGAATGAGCGCGAACGGCGTCGGGGCCGATGGCCGCTGGCTGGGGGTCGGCTCGGCCACGGGACCGGACGCCGCGGTGGCCGCCTTCCGGGCCGCCGCGAGCGCGCTCACCGGCGAGGATCCCCGGCTGCTGCTGGTGTTCGCCTCCGTCAACTACGACCCGGCCTCGGTGGCCGAGGGGCTGGCGATGGCCGCGCCAGGTGTGCCGGTGATCGGATGTTCCTCGCGCGGGGAGATCAGCCCGGCCGGGTCGCGCGGCAGCTCGATCGTGGCTATCGCCTTCGGTGGACCGGGGTTCGCGGTGACCACGGCGGTGGCCGAGGGCGTCTCCGGCAGGCAGAGGCTGGCCGGGGCGGAGGTGGCCGCCGCGGTGGCGGAGGACTCCGGGCTGCCGCACCGGGTGGTGCTGCTGCTCACCGACAGCCTGGTCCGGGAACAGGAGTCGATCCTGCGCGGCTGCTACGGCGTGCTCGGCGCGGGCGTGCCGATGGTCGGCGGGGCCGCGGCCGAGCGGCGGGAGGCGGGCAACCACCTCTGCGCGAGCACCTTCCTGTTGCACGACGGCAAGGTGCACACCGACGCGGTGGTGGCGGCCACCCTCGCCTCGACCGGGCCGTTGTCGGTGTCGGTGCGGCACGGCTGGCGCAAGTTCGGCGAGCCGATGATCGTCACCAGCACCGGCGAGGGCCGGGTGTACACCTTGGACGACCGCCCGGCCATGGACGTCTACCTGGACCGGCTGGGCGCGCCGCCGGAGGCCTACACCGACCCCGCGGCGTTCACCCGGTTCGCGTTGCCGCGCCCGCTGGGCGTGCAGCGGCGCAGCGGGGTGCAGCCGCGCAACCTGGCCACCGGCTTCGACCTGGACGGCCGGTCCATCAGCGGCGGCAGCGCGATCGACCACGGCTGCCTGACCTGGGCGATGTGCGGGGACGAGCAGTCGGTGCTGGCCGCGGCGGACGAGGCCTGCGCGGCGGCCATCGACGGGCTCGGCGGCGCGGAACCGTTGGGGCTGGTCACTTTCAGCTGTAGCGCGCTGCTGCCGGTGCTCGGCGTGGACGGCACCCGCAGGGAGAACGAGACCTTCGCCGCGCGCTGCGCCGGCAAGCCCTTCGGCGGGTTCCACACCTCCGGCGAGATCGCGCGGGTGCGCGGCATCGACGGCTTCCACAACCAGACACTCGCGGTGCTGGCGCTCGGCTGATGGCGGACTCCCTCGCGGCCCTGCACGGCCAGCAGCTGCTGGAGCTGCTGGCGGTGGTCTCGGCCTACCCGGATGAGGACTCCGCGGTGCACGGCGCGGTGGAACGGGCCGCGCAGGCGCTGGAGGCCGAGGTGGCCGCGGTGGTCTTCGGCGCCGAGGTGGCCGCCTGCATCGGGTTCCCGGCCGGGACCGTGCCGGTGGCCGAGCTGCTCGCGGTGACCAGGCAGGAACGCGCGCACCTGGAGGTGCCCGGCCTCGGTCGCGCGCACGCGGTGTCGACCAGCTGGGGCGGCAGCCATCCCGGCCACCTGGTGCTGGCGCGCTGGGCGGATGAGTTCTCGGTCGAGGAACGGCACCTGATGCGCGGCATGGCGCGGCTGCTGGAGCTGACCCTGACCATGCTGCGCACCCTGCAGGCCGAGCACGCGATGCGCGAGCGCGGTGAACGGCAGGCCGCGGAGAACGCCGAACTGGTGGCCACCCTGCGCCAGCGGCAGCGGCTGATGGAGCACCTGTTCGAGGTGCAGCGGGCCATCTCCCGGCGCCGCCCGCTGCCGCAAATCCTGGACATGATCACCAGCGCCGCGGCCGACCTGCTGGGCGCGGGCATCGTCGGGCTGTGGCTGCGCGACTCGGCCGAGCCGGCGGAGCTGCGGCTGGCCGCCAGCGTCGGCCTGCGCCCGGACCTGCTGGAGCAGCGGGCCAGCGTGCGCCTGGTGGAGACCGGGGCCGCGGGTGAGGCGGTGCTGGTGGAGGACGTGGTGGTGCGCTACGGGCGGCTGCCGGAGTCCGCGCTGCTGTACCGGCTGACCGCGGGGCGGCTGCGTGCGGCGATGGCCGCGCCGGTCTACGACAGCGGGGAGGTCGCGGGCAGCCTGCTGATCGGCTCCGGCCAGGCCACCCGCCGCTACGCCGCCGCCGACGTGCAGATGCTGCGCTCCTTCGCCGAGCACGTCAGCCTGGCGCTGACCGACGCGAACACGGTCGAGCAGATGCGCAGGGCCTTCCACGACTCGCTGACCGGGCTGGCCAGCCGCGGCCTGTTCCTGGACCAGCTCTCCCAGCTGCTCACCCAGCCCGGCCCGCTGACCGCGGGGCCGGACCGGGTGGCGGTGCTGTTCGTGGACCTGGACCGGTTCAAGGCGGTCAACGACACCCTCGGCCACGCCGCCGGGGACAACCTGCTGATCTGCACCGCGGAACGGCTCAAGGCCCAGCTGCGCAGCTCCGATGTGGCCGCCCGGCTGGGCGGGGACGAGTTCGCGGTGCTGCTCACCGGGGTGGAGACGGTGCGGGACGCGGTGCTGGTGGCGCAGCGGATCCTGCACGCGCTGGCCGAGCCGATGCTCATCGCCGGGCGGCAGCTGCGGGTCAACGCCAGCATCGGCATCGCGCACAGCCCGCGCGGCGCGGCCGACGCCGCCGACCTGATGCGGCGCGCGGATGTGGCCATGTACCAGGCGAAGCGGGCCGGGCGCGGCCGGTACGAGGTGTTCTCCGACGGCATGCTGATCACCGGCGCGGAGGACCTGCCGGACCGGACCGGCTGAACGGCGGTAGGGCTTTGCCCACCCCGGAAGCACGGTCTGACGCCATCGGCACCCGGCCGCCCGCTGCCTAACGTGATCTCCGAGAAGTTGGGCGAGCCTGGGGGCGGAGATGACGAACGTGGCGACAGCGCGACGGGAACCGGTGGCAGTGCGGTGGTGGCGGCGGCCCTGGGTGGCCCCGCTGTTCGTGCTGGTGGTCGTGTTCCTGGCGTTCTCCCTGCCGAGGTACCTGACCTTCGACCCGGCCCAGACCAGGGTGCCCGCGCCCGAGGGCGCGAGCTGGCACTACCCGCTGCTGGTGGCGCACGTGCTGCTGGCCTCGATCGCGATGATCACCGGCTGCCTCCAGGTGTGGCCGTGGTTCCGGCAGCGGTATCCCTTGGCGCACCGGTACCTGGGCCGGGTGTACGTCTTCGCCGGCGTGCTGCCGGCCGGGGTGAGCGGGTTCGTGATCGGCGTGGCCAGCCCGTTCGGGCCGATCAACCAGGTGAGCAACGTGATCCTCGCGGTGCTGTGGCTGGCCTTCACCGCGCTGGCGGTGCGCGCGGCCTGGCAGCGCCGCTTCGGCGACCACCGCAAGTGGATGATCCGCAGCTTCGCGCTGACCATGTCGATCATCACCAACCGCCTGTGGGGCATCCCGATCGGCATGTGGCTGGCGCCGCAGCTGGAGACCACCTTCGGCGGCAGCGAGATCGCCTTGGGCCAGGCGATCTCCGGGCTGACCGCCTGGCTGGGCTGGACGCTGACCCTGCTGTTCGCCGAATGGTGGTTGCAGCGCAAGAAGAAGCGGTCAGTACGGGTACCGGTCCCCGTAGCCGCAGCTGGCTGAGGAGTCGTGCGGGCGGGCGGCGAGCAGCTCCCTGGCCCTGGCCCTGGAGGCGTTCCACTCCCGCCAGCCCGGCTCGGCCCCGGCCAGCGTGTAGTTGATCGTCCGCAGCGCGCAGGAGCGCTGCGGTTCGGGCAGCCGGTCCAGCACCGGGACCACGTCGGCGGACATCTGCCGCAGGTAGCTCAGGTCCAGGTGCCGCTGCTGCGCCACGTTGATCTCCGCCACCAGGTGTTCCGGATTGGCCACTGAGAGTCCAAAGAGGACGGTCAGGCCGGAGGTGACCACGATCCGCGGCACCCAGGACCCGCGCAGCCGGATGCCCGCGGCCAGCACCACCAGGTACACCAGGCCGATCCACAGCTCGCAGGTGAGCACCAGCAGCCGCAGCACGGTGGCCCCGTAGGCCTCCTGGTAGGCCAGCATCCGGCTGACCGAGGAGGCCACGATCACCAGCGTCAGCACGGCCAGCGCGCCCAGCAGCACCCGCAGCCACAGCCGCTCGCCGGAACGTTCCCGTGGCGCCCACCGGGTGGCCAGGCCGATCACCGCCAGCGCGAGCACGCTCACCGCGCTGAGCTGCCAGAACCCGCTGCGCGCGTACACCGCGTAGGTCATCCCGGCGGTCCGCTGCACGTAGGCCTCGCCACCGAACAGGCTGGCCAGCTGCACCGCGACGAACCCGCCGAACAGCAGCACCAGCATGCCCACCGGCAGCGCCCACTCCACCAGCCCGACCGTGCGGGCCGACCGCTCCGCCCGCTCCGGCGCGCCCTTGACCGCGACCAGGCAGGCCCCCGCGGTGCCGAAGACCAGCAGCCAGAACACAAAGCCGCCGCGCACGATCGCCGGACCGTCCACAGTGGGCAGAACCGCGGAGACCAGCGAGGCGAACGCGGCATCCGCCCCCGCGAACAAGGCGCCGAAGACCACCAGCAGCACCACCGACACCGCGATCGACACCAGCAGCCGCCCGCGCGCCCCGCGCACCCGCACCGCCGCCGCGCCCCGGATCACCCAGTCCAGCCGCACCAGCGCGGTCACCGGCACCGAGAACGCGCCGGCGAACAACCCGAAGAACGACCTCCCGCCCCCGGCCGCCAGCGACCCGGCCACCCCCGCGCCCAGCACGCACAGCGCGAACAGCCACTCCGCGTCCCGCACCGCCCCCACCGCCAGCAGCCCGATCGCCAGCGCCAGCCACCCGCCGCGCATCGCCCGCTCCCCGCCGGAGAGCACCAGCTCGGAGTCCCGCCGCGCCACCAGCCCCACCGCCAGCGCCGCCACGATCCCGACCACCACCCACCCGATGGCGGGCCGGTCCAACGGCAACGCGAACGCCCCGGCCACCCCCACCGCTACCGACGCGACCACCACCGACCCCGGCGCGTACGGCCGCGGCACCACCGTCGCGAACACCGGAGCCGCAGCGGTCACCACGCCCCCGGGCACGTGTGTTGGCCGAACGTGGACGGGGTCTTGGCCGTTGTGGTCGGGGGAGTCGGCCGATTCTGGCTCGGCGCGCGGCTCCTCGGCCGATTCCGGTTCGGCTGGCGGCTCCTCGGCCGGTTCGTCGGCCGGGGCTTCGCCCTCGGTGGCCGCCTCGCCCGCGGACCCATCGGCCTCGGCCGCCGACTCCGGTTGCTCCCCGGCCCCGGCCCCCTCGTCCTTCGCGTGCTCCGCGGACTGGTCCCAGCCGTCCCGTGCTTTCCCGCTCATCATCATCCCCAAGGCAGCAGTCATCAGCCCGGCCACAACCATGGCCCGGCCCGTGCGAAAACCCAGTCAGTCAGCCAAGTTCGGCAACATCACCCGGATCCGGCAACCCCCGGAACCCGGCCCCACCGCGGCGATCGTGCCGCCGTGCAGGTCCACCACCCAGCGCGCGATGGCCAGGCCCAGCCCGGTTCCGCCGCCCCCCGCGCGCTCGCCCCTGGTGAACCGCTCGAACACCCGGTCCCGTTCCGCCACCGGGATCCCCGGTCCCTCGTCGCGGACCTCGATCACCGTGGACTCCGGCTCGCTGGTGGCACTGATCCACACCCGGCCGCCCGGCGGGCCGTGCCGGGCCGCGTTGTCCAGCAGGTTCACCAGCACCTGGTGCAGGCGGACCTGGTCGGCCAGCACCACCGCGTCCGGTTCCACCGACATGCTGAAGCGCACGCCCCGGCCCGCGACCGCGGTCATCACCTCGGTCTCGGCCACCGCCTGGGCCAGGATCGGCGCCAGCGGCCAGTGCTCGCGGTCCAGGGTGAGCGCGCCGGCGTCGATGCGGGAGAGGTCCAGCAGCTCGGTGATGAGCACGCCGAGGCGTTCGGTCTGGGCCAGCGCGGTGCGCATGGTGGCCGAGTCGGGCTGGGTGACGCCGTCGACCACGTTCTCCAGCACCGCCCGCAGCGCGGTGATCGGGGTGCGCAGCTCGTGCGAGACGTTCGCGATCAGCTCGCGGCGCTGCTGGTCGGCCGCGCCCAGCTCGGCCGCCATCTGGTTGAACGCGGCGGCGAGCTGGCCGACCTCGTCCTTGGAGGTGGCCCGCACCCGGCGCTGGTAGTCCCCGGCGGCCATCGAGCGGGCGGCGGAAGTCATGTCCCGCAACGGTTTGGTCATGCCGTGCGCGATCAGCTGTGAGGCGATCAGCACGCCCAGCAGCGCGGTGATGGTGGTGCGCGGCGGGATCCATTCGATCTGCCACCAGAAGAAGGCCATCGCCACCGTGACCGCGCCCAGCACCAGCAGGCCCAGCTTGAGCTTGATGGACCGCACCGGGTCCAGCGGCCTGGGCAGCACGTCCCACACCGCCGCGGCCCACCCGCGCAGCTTCCTCACGGCGTCTCCAGCGCGTAGCCGATGCCGTGCACGGTGCGGATGACATCGCTGCCGAGCTTGCGCCGCAACGCTTTCACGTGGCTGTCCACGGTGCGGGTGGCGGCGGGCCCGGCGAAGCCCCACACCTCGGCGAGCAGCTGCTCGCGGGGCAGCACCGCGCGCGGCCGTTCGGCCAGCCGGGTCAGCAGCTCGAACTCGGTCGGGGTGAGGTGCACCTCCGCGCCCGCCCGGTGCACCCGCCGCTCCACCGGGTCGATCTCCAGCTCGCCCACCCGCAGCGTCACTCCGGCGGTGCGGGCCTGGGCGGCCCGTTCCACCCGCCGGAGCAACGCGTGCACCCGGGCGGCCAGCTCCCGGATGGAGAACGGTTTGGTCAGGTAGTCATCCGCGCCGACGGCCAGCCCGACCAGCAGGTCGGTCTCGTCGTCCCGGGCGGTCAGCATCAGCACCGGCACCGCCCGCCGCGCCTGGATCCGGCGGCACACCTCCAGCCCGTCGTAGCCGGGCAGCATGATGTCCAGCACCACCAGGTCCGGGTCGATCTCGGCGGCCTTGGCCACCGCGCCGGGACCATCGTGGGCCAGCTCCACCGCGAACCCTTCGGCACGCAGCCGGTCGGCGATGGAGCTGGCGATGGTCAGCTCGTCCTCCACCACCAGCACTCGATGCATGGCACCGACCCTAGGCCGGGACGATGGAGAGGGGGCGGAGGGATTGTGAAGATACTGTGCAGGTTGCGCCGGGTCAGCGAACGGTCACTCGCCGCTGCCGTACGGCCTGGTCAGCACCTCCAGGACATGCCCGTCCGGCCCCAGGAAGTAAACCCCCCGGCCGCCGTCGTTGGTGTTGATCTCGCCGGGCCTGGTCTGCGTCGGGTCGGCCCAGTGCTCGATCCCGCGCTCGGTGATCCGGCCGTAGATCTCGTCGAACTCGGCCTCGGTGATCAGGAACGCGTAGTGGTTGGGCACCGGGGTGGTGTCCACGTCGAGGTAGTCGAGAGTGACCTGGTTGGACAGTTCCACCGCCAGGAAAGGCCCGAACGGCACCGGATCCGGCAGTCCGAGCAGATCGGTGAGGAACGCCGCGGCGGCCTTCTTGTCGGTGGAGTGGACGACGGTGTGGTTCAGTTCGATTGCCATGACCCCAAGTTAGAAGTTCGAGTTAACTAGAGGTCAACCACGTCCGCGATCGCCACCCGTACGGCCGCAACGAAGTTCCAGAACACCAGAGTTGTGGTGTTGCGGCGTTCCGGCCGGGTGTTGATGGTGAACATCGCGTCCCGCAGCCCGGTGGTCAGCTCCAGCTGCCCGCCCGCGCCGCGCAGCGTGCGGTTGGCGATGTTGGCCGGCTCCTGTCCGGACAGCGTGGGGTGTACCGCCCCGTCCACGACCTGGAACCCGGCCGCGCCCAGCCTGGTCAGCAGCGCCCGGCGGAACGGCTCGTCCCGCCCGCCGACCAGCACCGCCCACGCGCCCTCCGGCAGCCCCAGCTGCGCGGGGGAGCAGCCGTGCAGGCCCAGCGCCCGCCGCGCGCCCGCGCACAGCGACAGCGCCACCGGATCGTCGCAGTGCGCGGAGGTCACGTGCAGCTCGGCGTTGTGGGTCGGCCGGATGCCCTCGAACATCCACAGGTCGTGGCGCGGGCCGGCCTCCGGCGCGGGTTGCAGGGTGCCGGGGTGGTATCCGGCCACCGCGTGGCACAGCTCGGAGGTGCCGGCCTCGATCCCGCCGCCGTGCGGGGCCAGGATCGTGGTGCCGGGGAAGGGGAACTTCTGCGTCAGGCTGTCGTCGAACTGCTCGTGCCTGCGGTACCGGCGCGCGTAGTCGATGCCCTCCACCAATCCCGGGTCGGCGTAGAGCGCGGTGTTGGACGGGTACTTGTCCGCGGCCGATGCGGGCCGGGCCGCCGCGGCCGGGATCGCGGTCGCGGCCACCAGGCCGAGGAAGGCACGCCTGCTCGCAGTGCTCATACCTGGCATTGTGCGGCAGCGGGCTGTGGTCGGCCCGGTGACGAACACGCCGCCGCCTGACGAGACCGGCTCCGGGGTGCCCGAACAGGGGCAGCGGATCGTCCTGTCCGTGGGCACCGAACAGGCCCGCCGGGAGCGCCCGGCGATCACCCCACTGGGTGAGCACGACCTGGCTGCGCGCCCCGCCGCACGCGCCTGGCCCAGGACGCCACTGCGCGGCGCGGCAGGTAGTCACTCTCCAGAGTTGGGCAGGCGCCCGGCGCTGCCCCGGCTCACAGCGCCGAGGGCAGCGCCGGTTCGAACAGCCACCGCCGGAACAGCCCGTCCAGCGGGTGCGCGCAATGCCGTTGGGCCAGCGCGAGGAAGTCCGCGGTGCGCACCGAGCCGTGCCGGTAGGTGGTGGTCCACTCCTTGAGCAGGGCGAAGAACGCGGCATCGCCGATGTGCCGCCGCAGGGTGTGCAGGGTCAGCGCGCCGCGGTCGTAGACCTGGTCGTCGAACATCCGGGCCGGGCCGGGGTCGCCGATCACCAGGTCCTGCGGCAGCGCGGCCAGCTTGCGCAGGAAGCGTTGCGCGGGAACGGATGCGGGCACGCCGTCGGCGAACTCGAACCACAGCCACTCCGCGTAGCAGGCGAAGCCCTCGTGCAGCCAGATGTCCCGCCAGTCGGCCAGGGTGAGGCTGTTGCCGAACCACTGGTGCGCCAGCTCGTGCGCGACCAGCCGTTCGTGCCCGCGCCTGCCGTCGAGGTGGTTGCGGCCGAACACGGACAGGCCCTGGGCCTCGATCGGCACGTCCAGCACGTCGTCGGCGACCACCACCGCGTACTCGTCGAACGGGTACGGCCCGAACAGCTCCTGGAACACCCGCAGCATCTCCGGCTGCCGGGCGAAGTCGTGCCGGAACAACGCTTCCAGCGAGGCGGGCACCCCGGCCGGCTGGTGCACCGGGCCGGGCAGCTCCAGCGTCTCATACCGTCCTATTTGGACGGTGGCGAGGTAGCTCGGCATCGGCGCGGACTGGTGGTGCACCCAGGTGGCGCTGCCGCCCTGCTCCTTCACCGAGCGCAGCCTGCCGTTGGCGAAGACGGTGTAGTCGCTGGGCGCGGTCACCGCGATCCGGTAGGTCGCCTTCGAGCCGGGCCGGTCGTCGCAGGGGAACCAGCTGGGCGCGCCGGTGGGCTGGCTGGCCACGATCGCGCCGTCGGTGAGCTGGTCCCAGCCGATCTCGCCGAACGGGCTGCGCACCGGGTACGGCGGCCCGGCGTAGCGCACCTCCACGGTGAACTCCGCGCCGGGGGCCAGCGGCCTGGCCGGGCGGAGGCGGAGCTTTCCGTTGGCGTGCGCCCACTTCGCCGGCCGCTTGCCGTCGATGAGCACCCGGTCCACCCGGAACCGGCCGAAGTCCAGCACCACCGAGACCAGCACGGTCTCGGCCACCGCGACCACGTTGGCCCGGCCGGTCAGCCGGTGCGAGACCGGCCGGTAGTCCAGGTCCAGGTCGTAGTGCCGGACCCGGTAACCCTCGTTGCCGTGACTGGGGAAGTAGGACCGTGCGCTCACCCTCGGCGGGATCCTTCCGGCTGCCAGGCGGCGATCGGGTTGCCCAGCCAGCGGGTGTCGGCTGGCACGGTCTCCCCGCGCATCACCAGCGAACCCGGTCCGACCGTGGCGCCGGCGCCGACGGTGGCCCCCGGCAGCACGATGCCGTGCGGGCCCATGGTGGACCCGGCGTCCAGGGTGACCACGTCCATCCGCATGATCCGGTCGTGGAACAGGTGCGTCTGCACCACACAGCCCCGGTTCACGCTGGCGCCGGCGCCCAGCCGGACCAGGTCGGCCTCGGGCAGCCAGTAGGTCTCGCACCACACGCCCCTGCCCACGCTGGCGCCCAGCGAGCGCAGCCACAGGTTCATCAGCGGCGTGCCGCCGACCGCGCCCGCGAGCCAGGGCACCGCGAGCACCTCGACGAAGGTGTCGGCCAGCTCGTTGCGCCAGACGAAGGAGCTCCACAGCGGGTGCTCCACCGCGCGGAACCGCCCGACCAGCAACCACTTCGCGGCGCTGGAGACCAGGCAGGCCAGCACCCCGGCCCCGAACAGCACCCCGCCGCTGACCAGCAGCGCGATCCCGAACCCGGCCTGCGCGGCGATGACCTCGAAGGCGGCCAGGGTCAGCACGGCCAGCGCGACCGTGCACATCACCGGAATCACCCGGCACAGCTCGACCAGGCCCCGCGCCAGCACCAGACGGCGCGGCGGGGCGAAGGTGCGGCCCTCGTCGCTCTTCTCGGTGTTGCGCGGCAGCTTGATCGGCGGCATGCCCAGGTAGGAGCTGCCCGCCTTGGCCCGCTTGGGCGCGGCGGAGAGCACGCCGACCAGGCCGCGGTTGGGCACCGAGCGGCCGGGCGCGGTCATGCCGGAGTTGCCCAGGAAGGCGCGCTTGCCGATGCGCACCTCGTCGATGCGCAGCCAGCCGCCGCCCAGCTCGTAGCTGCCGACCATGGTGTCGTCGGCCAGGAACGCGCCGTCGGCCACCGTGGTCAGCGAGGGCAGCGCGAGCACGGTGGATGCCTCCACCCGGCGGCCCACCTTCATGCCCAGCAGGCGCAGCCAGACCGGGGTGAACAGACTGGCGTACAACGGGAACAGCGCCGCCCTGGAGTGGTTCATCAGCCGCTCCACGGTCCACGCCTGCCAGGCGATCCGCCCGTGCAGCGGGTGGTACCCGGCGCGCAGGCCGATGCTGAACAGCCGCACCCCGGCGAGCACGAACAGCGCGGTCGTGGCCAGGTAGGCGATCGCGGCCAGTGGCGCGGCCAGCAGCGCGCTGCCCACCGCCCCGGTCAGCGTGCTGTCGCCGGCGACGAACCAGCCCAGCAGCGCGATCGCGGGCAGCGCGGCCAGCACCGGCAGCAGGTCCAGGCCGAGCGAGCTGATGCCGTAGAGGAAGGACCAGAACCGGCTGCGCGGCGCGGTCTTGTTCAGCCGCTTGCTGCTGGTCTTGCTGATCCGCGCGGCGGGCACGCCGGACCAGACCTGGCCCGCCGGAACGGAACCGCGCACCACCGAACCGGCCGCGATCTCGGCCCGCTTGCCGATCCGCGCGCCGGGGAAGACCGTGCTGCGCGAGCCGACCACCGCGCCCGCGCCGATCCGGATCCGGCCCACGTGCACCACGTCGCCGTCCAGCCAGTGTCCGGCCAGGTCGACCTCGGGCTCGATCGCGCAACCCTTGCCCAGCTTGAGCATCCCGGTCACCGGGGGAGCGGCGTGCAGGTCCACGTCCGGACCGATCCGCGCGCCGAGGGCCTTGGCGTAGCTGGAGATCCAGCCGCCGGAGAGCTTGGCCGCGCCGCTGAGCACGGCCAGCCGCTCGGCCGCCCACAGCCGCAGGTGCACGCTGCCGCCGCGCGGGTAGCTGCCCGGACGCAGGCCGCGCAACAGGATCCGCGCGCCACCGGCGGCGATGGCGATCCGGCCGGGCGGGCTGAACAGCAGCGCCGCGCCCGCGCCGACCCACCACCAGGAGATGGTGGGGGCCCAGGTGAAGGAGCCGAAGAGGTTGAGCACGTTGTTCAGCGCGGCCAGCGCGACGATCCAGCGCAGCCCGACCAGGGTCAGCATCGGCAGCAGCGCCAGCAGCTGCACCAGCGCGGCCCGGCGCGGGGTGGGCGCGACCTCGCGCACGGTGGCCTCGGCCGCGCCCAGCTCGTCCAGCCGCGCGGCCAGCGCGGCCAGGGTGGAGTGCGCGTACAGGTCGCTCACCGAGGAGCCCGGGTAGGTCCGGCGGACCAGCGAGATCAGCTGCGCGGCGGCCAGGCTGCCGCCGCCGCTGGCGAAGAAGTCGGCGTCCGCGGACCCCGGCGGCAGGCCGAGGATCTCGGTCCACTGCTCGGCCAGCCAGGCCTGCGTGCCGGAGAGCTGCGGCGCGTCGCCGGGCAGCTCCTCGGTGCTCAGCGGCCAGGGCAGCGCGTTGCGGTCGACCTTGCCGGAGGTGCGGGTGGGCAGGGTGTCCACCACGGCCAGCAGCGGCACCAGCGCCGAGGGCAGCGCGGCCCGCAACCGGTCCAGCGCGGCGGCCTTGTCGAAAGTGTCCACAGTGGACGAAAGCGCGAGGTAGCCGACCAGGATCTGGTTGCCGCCCTTGGTCGAGCGCACCGCCGCGGCGGCACCGGCGACTCCCGGCAGGGCTTGCAGGGCCGCGTCCACCTCGCCCAGCTCGATCCGCCGCCCGCCCAGCTTCACCTGCTCGTCGGCCCGCCCGAGGAACAGCAGTCCCTCCGGCTCGGCCTGCACCAGGTCGCCGCTGCGGTAGGCGCGGTCCCAGCCCAGCGCGGGCAGCGGCGCGTACTTCTCCGCGTCCTTGACCGGGTCCAGGTACCTGGCCAGCCCGACGCCGCCGATCACCAGCTCGCCGGTCTCGCCCATCGCGACCACCTGGCCCGCGGCGTCCACCACGGCCAGCTCCCAGCCGTCCAGCGGCAGGCCGATCCGCACCGGCGGGGTGCCGGTCAGCGGCGCGGCGCAGGCGACCACGGTGGCCTCGGTCGGCCCGTAGGTGTTCCAGACCTCCCGGCCCTCCACCGCGACCCGCTCGGCCAGCTCCGGCGGGCAGGCCTCGCCGCCGAAGATGAGCAGCCGCACGTCGTCGAGGCACTCGGCTGGCCACAGCGCGGCCAGCGTGGGCACGGTGGAGACCACAGTGATCTCCTGCCGCACCAGCCACGGCCCCAGGTCCATGCCGGTGCGCACCAGCGAGCGCGGCGCGGCGACCAGGCAGGCCCCGTGCCGCCAGGCCAGCCACATCTCCTCGCAGGAGGCGTCGAAGGCCACCGACAACCCGGCCAGCACCCGGTCGCCGGGCCCGATCGGCTCGTCCACCAGGAACAGCCCGGCCTCGGCGTCCACGAACGCGGCCGCGCTGCGGTGGCTGACCGCGACACCCTTGGGCTTGCCGGTGGAACCGGAGGTGAAGATGATCCACGCGTCGTCGTCCAGGGTCGGCGAACCCACCGAACCGCCCGGCGTGGCGTGCGCCGTCAGCTCGCCGTCCGCGCCCAGCACCGCGCACACCGCGGCCTCGCCGAAGACCAGTTCGGCCCGTTCGTCCGGATCCTCCGCGTCCACCGGCACGTAGGCCGCGCCCGCGGCCAGCACGCCCAGGATGCCGACGTACAGCTCGTTGGTGCCCGAAGGAATCCGGATGCCGACCCGGTCGCCGCGGCCGATGCCGTGCGCGGCAAGGCGTTCGCGCACCGACTCGACCTCGCCGAGCAGGGCGCGGTAGGTCAGCACGGTGCTGCCGTCGTCCACCGCGGGGGCGGTGGGGAAGCGTCGTGCGGTGGCTGCCAGGATGTCGAGCAGAGTTCGCTCAGCCGGGGTGGCGCCCGCGCGGAAAACCGCTGGCGCCAAGGGAATCGTGGGAGTGGTGAGCAAGGACTCGTCGACTGCGGTCAACTCCGGCCCTTCCGGGGAGTAGGTGTCTCAACGCCGGACAGGCCAACGCCAAACGGACACCATACCCAGGAAAAGTGAACAACCGCACGGTTGGCCACCCTGTCGTGGCTGAACTCACGGATGCACGAGCACCTTGGTTCCCGGTCGCAGCAACGCGAACGTCTCGTTCACGCTCGGGTCGGTCAGCCGGATGCACCCGTTGCTGGCCGGCCAGTTCTCCACCGGTTCGCCGCCGTGGAAGGCGATGCCCTGGTCGCTGCCGCCCTGGCCGATGTAGGAGGGCCGCCACATCGGGCCGAGCCTGGCGTAGCGCCAGCCGTCGATCTGCCGGGTGACGGTGAACTCGCCCGTTGGGGTGTGCTTGCCGGGCTGGTCGCGGCCGGTCGAGGAGTCGTAGATCCGCGCCACCTGGCCCGCCTCGTCCAGGAAGTAGGTGACCTGCCTGGCCAGGTCCACCTCCACCCGGAACCCCCTGCGAGCCTGGGCCACCGGCCGCACCGGGTTGCGCAGCGCGGCCGCGGTGGCCTCGTCCACCTGCCCGGTCCGCGCCAGGCCGTGCACCTTCTGGAAGGCGATCAGCGCGTGCCTGGTCTCGCTGTCCAGCTCGCCGGTCACCGCGCGCACCTGGTAGCCGTGCTCGTGCAGCACCTGCTGCGCCTGCCGCACCGAGGGCGGTTCCGGCTTGACCTCGGCCACCGGCACCGGCGCGGCCTGCGCTCGCACGGTGACCACCTGCGCCCGCACACCCGGCGGGGTCAGCACGGTGCAGGCCGCCACGCCCGTCCCGCCGACCGCCGCCGCCAGCAACGCCCCGATCAGGTGCCGCCCACGCACGCCCACAGTCCCCACGCCTTTCCCCAGAGGTTCGCTCACCCAGTGCTTGGCCGATGCCCGGGAGAGCGCAACCACCCGGGCCGGTTCGGCGTATTCCGGTCGTGACGGCCGACGACGAGGACCTGGTGCCGCGCATCGGCGCGGACCGGGACGCGCTGGCCGAGCTGTACCGTCGGCACGTGCGTGCCCTGCTCGGCTACGCCGGGCGCAGGCTCGGCGACCCGAACGACGCCGCGGACCTGGTGGCCGCGGTGTTCCTGGAGGTCATCCGCACCGCCCACCGCTACGACCCGGCCAGGGGCACGCCGAGGGCCTGGCTGTTCGGCATCGCGGCCACCCTGCTCGCCGCGCACGGCCGGTCCAGGAGCCGGGAGGCCCGCGCGCTGCGGCGGGTCTACGGCCGCCGCGAGCTGATCCCCGAGGACCACGCCGAGCTGGCCGGGCGGATCGACGCCGCGCGCAGCGCCGAACTGCTGCACGCCGCGATCGACACCCTCGCTCCGGCCGAACGCGAGCTGTTCCTGCTGGTCGCGCTGGACGGGCTGACCCCGGCCGAGGCGGGCGCGGTGCTCGGCATCGCCCCGGCCGCGGCCCGGATGCGGCTGAGCCGGGCCCGCCGCAAGCTGCGCGCCGCCCTGCCGGAGCCGGTGGCCGCGCTGGTGTGCGCGCCATGAGCCGGGAGCAGGAGCCGCTCAGCCCGCTGGAGCAGCGGATGCTGGACGGCCTGCTGCGGGTGGCCGAGGAAGAGTCCGTCCACAGTGGACCCGCGAGGCGGTCCAGGTTCGCCTGGCTCGCGGTGGCCGCGGTCACCGTGCTCGGCCTGGGCGCCGCGGCCACCGTGCCCAGCCTGCTCGAACCGTCCATTCCGGACACTCCGGCGCAGCACGCGCCCGCGCCCGGCCACATCGGCTACCGCAAGGTCATCACCGGCACCCGGTACGTCAGCACCAGGCTGCTGGACAACCGGTACGTGGACATCACCGCGGAGATCCGCGGCACCGGCGAGCTGTGGGCCGAGCTGAGCGACCCGCGCACGGTCCGGGCCAAGCTCGAACCGCACCAGGTCCTCGACTGCGCCCCCGCCGACCAGCGCGGACTGTGCGCGAGCTGGCTGGCCGACAACACCGGCAAGGGCCTCGGCCTGCGCCTGACCCCCGAGGACCGCACCCTGCCCGGCCTCGGCCGCCACCCCGACGCCGACGAGACCGGCCTGAGCCACCAGACGCTGAACCTGCTGCCGGGCAACACCGTCGGCGGCCGCCCGGTCACCGAGCTGGCCGCGAACCCGGACGAGCTGAGCGGGCAGTTCGACGAGCTGTCCCGGCATGGTCACCGCAAGGGCCTCCAGTTCGAGCCGAGCCGCTGGGAACGGCTGCACCTGGCCGTTGACCTGCTGCTGGCCACCGGCGCCAGCCGGGAGCAGCGGGCCGCCGCCTGGACCGTGGCCCAGCGCGCCGCCGAGGTCGCCGAGACCGAGGCGACCGACCGGCTGGGCAGGCCCGGCCGCGCGCTGGCCTTCGAGAGCTCGCCCGGCTCGCGGCGGCAGCTCATCCTGGACCCGGCCACGCTCACCCTGCTCAGCCAGAGCGAGGACTACCCGCCGCCCAAGGACACCGAGCGGCAGAAGTTCCCGGTCGCCATCGCCGACTACACGCTGTACCTGGGCGCGGGCGCGGTCCGTTCGCTGGCAGAGGTCCGCTGACCGGATTTGCCACGAAACGGCCACGACCTGGCCAAGAGCTGGTGGTCAACCGGGTCAGAACGCCTGGTGCGGGGCGCAGGATCAGGCCCCCGATCCGACCCGTACCTGGAGCAGTGGCCATGCGTCTTCCCTCCCCCTCGCGTCTGCTCGCCCTGACGCTGCTGCTCTGCCTCGGGCTGGCGGGCCCCGCCGCCGCCCAGCCGACCGCCACCTCCGCCGGCGACCCGAGGGCCACCGCGCACCCCGGCAACGCGACCACCTGCGCCCAGGCCGGCCTGCCCGGTCAGCTGATCAGCGGCCAGCTGACGCTGAACATCAGCGGCGGCAGCCACCTCACCGTCACCGCGGTCCCGCTCGGCGTGACGGTGACCGGCATCGTGGTCAAGGGCGGCGACAACCACAACGTGTACCTGCCGGGCGCGCTCGGCCTGCTGCCCTGGCCCGGCCTGCACTCCCCGCTGGTCGGCCAGAAGGGCAACGTCCCCGACATCAGCCACTGGTTCGCCTGCGGCACCGGGCAGACCACCACCAAGAGCACCACCAAGGCCACCAAGAGCAGCACCGCCACCACGACCACCGGCGGTGCCACCACCTCCACCACCAGCCGCGGCACGACCACCACCACCCTCGCCACCACGCCGCGCACCACCGCGCCCACCAGCACTCCGGTCCCGGTGCCGGTGGCCCACGACGACGAGCTGGCCAGCACCGGCTTTGACAACGGCTGGCTGCTCGGGCTCGGCGCGGTGCTGCTGCTGGCCGGTGGCGTGGCGCTGGCGCTGGCCAAGCGGCGGCCGCGGACCGGTCGCTGAATCGGGCCGGGACGCGACGGCGTGCACACAACGAACGGCTAACGAGCCAGTAGCGGGGGCTGTGCCAGCGGCGATGTGACTGTTGGATGCAAGCCTCCCCATCTTGAGCAGGAGCCCCCGCTGATGCACGCCCCCGCACCCGTCTTCCGCCGTGCCCTCGCCCTGGCCGCGGTGGTCCTCACCACCTGGCTCGGGGCGGCCGGCAGCGTGGGGGCCGACCCGCAGATCCCCTGGTCCGGCGACGAGCGGGCCACCCCGGTCGCCGGGGTGGCCGCAGGCTGCGCGGCGGTCGGGCTGGCGGGCGAGGTGGTCGAGGTCACCGTGACGAAGGACCCCCGGTACCTCACCGTCACCGCGAAGGACCCCGGTGTCACCCTCACGGGGGTCGTGGTCCAGGGCAGGCCCGGATACAACATCTATCCGGCGTCCGCGTTCACCGGACTGCCGTGGGAACGGTTGCACGCGCCACTGGAGTCGCCGTCGCAGCCGCAGAAGCCCGCGCTGACCACCAACTGGTTCGCCTGCGGGAGCAAGACCACGACGACAACCACGCAGACCACCACGACCACGAAGACGACCACCACCACGACGACCACGAAGACGACCACGAGCACCACCACGCCGACCACGCGTCCGACCGGCGCCACCACCTCGTCGACCACGAGCCAGCCCCCGGTCACCAGCACGACCCCGCCGCCCGTGGTCACCAGCAGCACCGGCCCCGGCCTGGCCACCACCGGCTTCGACGGCGGCTGGCTGATCCCGCTGGCGGCCGGGCTGATCCTGCTCGGCGCGGCGGCGCTGGTCGTGCCGCGCCTGCTCCGTCGCCGCGGCTGAGGCCGGGAAGGGGACCAGGATGACGCTCACCGAGGACGAGGCGGCGCCGGCCCGCACCCGCCGGATCGCCTGGCTGGTGCCGGTGGTGACGGTGGCGCTGGGACTGGTGGTGGCCTTCGTCGGCGTCGGCGTGCTGGCCAACCGCTACGAGCCGTTCCGGGTGGAGACCTCCGCGATGGAGAACACCCTGGCCCAGGGCACCAAGTCGATCACCAGGCCGGTCACCGGCGGCGGCGCGTCCGTGCAGCGCGGCGACGTGGTGCTCTTCGACGCGGGCCGCGCGGGCTGGCCGGGGGCCGAACGCGGCGAGCAGCTGGTCAAGCGGGTGGTCGGCATCGGCGGTGACACGGTGACCTGCTGCGACGCCCAGGGCAGGCTGGAGGTCAACGGCCGCGCCATCACCGAGCCCTACCTGCGCACCGACGACCCGGCCACCGGCGGCCCGTACCAGCCGCCGCGGTTCTCCGTGCGGGTGCCGCAGGACCGGATGCTGGTGCTCGGCGACTACCGCGGCAACTCCCGCGACTCGCGGGCCTTCCTGGACACCGAGTTCAAGGGCACCGTGCCGCGCGATGCGATCAAGGCGGTGGTGGTCGCGGTCTTCCGCGACGGCGTCCGGCAGGTCTCGCCGAGCAGCGCGTTCACCGACGCCGGGCTGGCCGGGGCGGCCGAGACCGACCACGGCTACCGGTACGCGTTCTGGGCCATCGTCTCCGGGGTGGCCCTGGCGTCGGCCGCGCTGCTGTGGCTGACCGTCGTCGGCGCGCTGGCCTGGCGGCGCCGACGACGGCAGCGTTCGCTCAGCCCTTGAGCAGGCCGGTCATCTCCGCGATCTCCTTCTCCTGCGCGGCGACGACCTCCTGCGCCAGCTGCTTGGCCTCGGCCGACTGACCCTGCGCCAGCTCGGTCCTGGCCATCTCCACCGCGCCCCGGTGGTGCTCGACCATCATGGTCAGCCAGCGCCGGTCGAAGTCCTCCTTGCGCGCCCCGAGCAGCTCGTTCATCTGCTCGGCGGACATCATCCCGTGCGCGCCGTGGCCCTCGTGCTCGCTCTTGACCGGGGCGTTCCACGACTTCAGCCAGCCGGTCATCTTGTCGATCTCCGGCTGCTGCCCGTCCTGGATCCGCTTGGCCAGCTCCAGCACCCTGGCGTTCTCGGTGCGGCCGGGGGCCAGCTTGCTCATCTCCAGCGCCTGCTGGTGGTGCGGGACCATGCCCTGGGCGAAGGTGACGTCGGCCGCGTTGTGCGCGGCCGAGGCGGTGGCCGAGGTGTGGCCGTGCCCGGCGGGCTCGCCGCCCCCGCAGGCGGTCAGCGCGACCGCGGCGAGCACGCCGAGACCGGCCAGGACCAGCTTGTTCTTGCGCATGACAAAGCTCCTCTAGTGCTGACGAATATGACTGAGACGGGGAAACCCGGTCTCGTCAGCGGCGCAGCACGCAGAGGGTGTCGAGGTCGAAGAGCTTGACCGGCGGCCCGCGCGGGATGGTCCGCACCAGGTGGGCGCGCAGCCCGGTCAGCGCGGCCGCCGGGTCCCGGCGCAGCCAGCCCAGCAGGTGCAGGGCGAGCAGGCCGATCGCGGTGACGATCAGGCCGAGGCACAGGTGCAGCAGCGTGGAGTCGTGCCCGCCGGGCGCGGAGCCCGGGTCGCCGTGGGATCCGGCGTGGTGCTCGCCGTGGTGTCCGGCGGCGGCCACCGCGGCCTGCTTGCCCTCGCCCGGATGGGTGACCTGGTGCATGGCCAGCACGCTGAAACTGATCGTGAACACCAGCAGCGCGAGCCCCAGCACCCGCATCGGGCGTGGTCGGAGCGCTGTGGTCACCTGCCCAGCCTAACGTCACACCCCGACCTGCCAGCCCAAGCGCGCCCGCTCGCGGCTCGCGGTCTACGATTCCCATGCGCGGTCTGCCTACGCATGCCCGCAACCAGCAAGTGCAGGTGATTACCAGGTCAACAGGCCAGTGCAGGAGGCACCGTGACGGCCGTAGCCCCTCAGCCGATCGCCACGCGTCCGTTCCCGACGCGTCAGACGGTCAAGGGTTCGTTCCTGCTGCGGATGCTCCGCACCACGGACCACAAGCAGATCGGCATTCTGTACCTCGTCACCTCGATCGCCTTCTTCATGGTCGGCGGCGTGATGGCTCTGCTGATCCGCACCGAACTCGCCCTGCCGGGCATGCAGCTGCTCTCCCAAGAGCAGTACAACCAGATGTTCACCATGCACGGCACGATCATGCTGCTGCTGTACGCGACGCCGATCGTCTTCGGCTTCGCGAACTACATCCTGCCGCTGCAGATCGGCTCGCCGGATGTGGCGTTCCCGAGGCTGAACGCCTTCTCGTACTGGCTGTACCTCTTCGGCGGCCTCACCGTGATGGCGGGCTTCATCACCCCTGGCGGCGCGGCCGACTTCGGCTGGTTCGCCTACACCCCGCTGTCCAACGCCATCCACTCGCCCGGCATCGGCGCCGACCTGTGGATCTCCGGCCTGGTGGTCTCCGGTCTGGGCACCATCCTCGGCGGCGTGAACATGATCACCACGGTGCTGTGCCTGCGCGCGCCCGGGATGACCATGTGGCGGATGCCGGTGTTCACCTGGAACATCCTGATCACCAGCCTGCTGGTGCTGATGGCCTTCCCGATCCTGACCGCCGCGCTGCTCGGCCTGATGGCCGACCGGCACCTCGGCGCGCACGTGTTCGACCCGGCCAACGGCGGCGTGATCCTCTGGCAGCACCTGTTCTGGTTCTTCGGGCACCCGGAGGTCTACATCGTCGCGCTGCCGTTCTTCGGCATCGTCTCGGAGATCTTCCCGGTGTTCAGCCGCAAGCCGATCTTCGGCTACAAGGCGCTGATCTGGGCGACCATCACCATCGCCGCGCTGTCGGTGACGGTGTGGGCGCACCACATGTACGCCACCGGTGCGGTGCTGCTGCCGTTCTTCGCCTTCACCACGTTCCTGATCGCGGTCCCGACCGGCATCAAGTTCTTCAACTGGATCGGCACCATGTGGCGGGGTCAGCTGACCTTCGAGACGCCGATGCTGTTCTCGGTCGGGTTCATCATCACCTTCCTCTTCGGTGGCCTCACCGGTGTGCTGCTCGCCGCCCCGGCGATCGACTTCCACGTGTCGGACACCTACTTCGTGGTGGCGCACTTCCACTACGTGCTCTACGGCACCATCGCCTTCGCCACCTTCGCCGGGATCTACTTCTGGTTCCCGAAGATGACCGGGCGCCTGCTGGACGAGAAGCTCGGCAAGCTGCACTTCTGGACGACCTTCATCGGTTTCCACCTCACCTTCCTGGTCCAGCACTGGCTGGGCAACGAGGGCATGCCGCGCCGCTACGCCGACTACCTGCCCAGCGACGGCTTCACCACGCTCAACTCGATCTCCACGATCGGCGCGTACCTGCTCGGCGCGTCCACGCTGCCGTTCATCTGGAACGTGTTCAAGAGCTACCGCTACGGCGAGGTCGTCAAGGTCGACGACCCGTGGGGCTACGGCAACTCGCTGGAGTGGGCGACCTCCTGCCCGCCGCCGCGGCACAACTTCACCGAGCTGCCGCGGATCCGTTCCGAGCGGCCGGCCTTCGAGCTGCACTACCCGCACATGGTGGAGCGGATCCGGGCCGAGGCGCACGTGGGCGGCAAGCACAAGACCGCCGTGCTGGACGCGCCGGCCGCGCCGTCGGAGGTGGCCGCCAACTCCACGCAGTCGCCGGAGCAGCACGACGAGGATCCCAAGTCCAAGTGAGCTGAGCGCCGAACGGGGTAACCCCCGGATGCGGCGCACCGGCTCGACGACGAGCCCCACAACCGCCCGCGAGGGTGGCTGTGGGGCTCGTCTCTTTTCCGGGCCCGGCATCGAGCCCGCGGCCCCCGACTCCAGGAGACTCGGCAACCGTGAGTACCCGCAAAGCCACCACCGTGCTGATCACCGTCACCGGCCCGGACAAGCCCGGCGTCACCTCGGTGCTCTTCGCCGCGCTGACCAGGCACGGGGTCGAGGTGCTCGACGTCGAGCAGGTGGTGATCCGCAGCCGCCTGGTGCTGGGTGTGCTGGTCTCCACCACGCACGACCCGGAGGGCCTGCAGGAGCGGACCGAGCAGGCCATGGCCAGCGTGGGCATGCACGTGGACGTGGAGATCGGCGCCAGCGAGCGCTCCTCGGCCCGGCACGGCTCCAGCCACGTGCTGGTGGTGCTGGGCCGCCCGGTCACCGCCCGCGGCTTCACCGAGGTCGCCCGCAGGCTGGCCGCGCTGGGCGCGAACATCGACTCGATCCGCCGGGTGGCCGACTACCCGGTCACCGGCCTCGAGCTGGCGGTCTCGGCCAGCGAGCACACCCCGGAGGCCGACGCCGAGCTGCGCGCGGCCATGGCCGAGGTCTCGGTGCGCGCCCAGGTGGACGTCGCGGTGGAGCAGGCCGGGCTGACCCGGCGGGCCAAGCGGCTGGTGGTCTTCGACGTGGACTCCACCCTGATCCAGGGCGAGGTGATCGAGATGCTGGCCGCGCACGCCGGGTGCGAGGAGCAGGTCAGGGAGATCACCGAGGCCGCCATGCGCGGCGAGCTGGACTTCACCCAGTCCCTGGAACGCCGGGTCGCCCTGCTGGCCGGACTGCCGGCGAGCATCCTGACCGAGGTCGGCCGCACCCTGGAGCTGACCCCCGGCGCCCGCACCACCATCCGCACCCTGCGCAGGCTCGGCTTCCGCTGCGGCGTGGTCAGCGGCGGCTTCACCCAGGTCATCCAGGGCCTGGCCGAGGAGCTGCGGCTGGACTTCGCGGCCGCGAACGAGCTGGAGATCGAAGACGGCAAGCTGACCGGCCGGGTCACCGGCGAGGTGGTGGACCGGGCGGGCAAGGCGGTCGCGCTGCGCCGCTTCGCCACCGAGTACGGCATCCCGCTGGCCCAGTGCGTGGCGGTCGGCGACGGCGCCAACGACATCGACATGCTCAGCACCGCGGGCCTGGGCGTGGCCTTCAACGCCAAGCCCGCGCTGCGCGAGGTGGCCGACACCGCGCTGTCCCAGCCCTTCCTGGACGCGGTGCTGTTCGTGCTGGGCGTGACCAGGGCCGAGGTGGAGGCCGCCGACGCCGCCGACGGCCTGGTCGAAGAACGCATCGAGGTCGGCTGACATGCTCGAACCCCTGGCCGCCCGCTACGCCACCTGGCTCGGCCTCCCCGCCCAGTCCACAGCGTCCATGCTCGACCCTGCGAGCAGGTCTTCGGGAGACACCACCGACGAGGACCCGGCCACCGTCCGCGCCATGCCGATAGTCCTGCGCATCGAACGCCAGGACCCCGCCCCGCGCACGGCCCTGCTGGAAGCCGCCGCCACTGCCGCCCTGGCCGTCTGCCTGGCCCCAGAGGCCCAGCCCGAAGGCGAGTGGCACGACGAGGTCCGCGCCTGGGTCGACGGCCGCATCCGCAAGGTCTCCCGCCGCGCCCGCGGCGCGCACTGGGACGCCATCCAGGACCTCCCCGGCATCACGGTCACCCACGACGGCGCCGAGGTCCGCGCACTGGTCCCCGGCCTGGTCGCCGAGTCACCCCGGGTCCTGTCCCGCCTGCAGATCTCCGGCAGCGAGCTCCCCGAGGACAACCCCGGCCCACCCCCCGGCGACCGCCCCGTGCTGTGGCTCAACCCCAAGATCGAGATGACCGTCGGCAAGGCCGCCGCCCAGGTCGGCCACGCCACCATGATCGGCGCCGCCCTGCTCCCGCCCGAGGACCTGGCCCGCTGGTCCGAGCAGGACTACGCCTGCGCCGTCCGCACCGCCACCCCCGCCGACTGGGCTGAGCTGCTACCCGGCCCCGACCCGGCGCTGGCCTGGCGGGAACGCCGGGTGGCCGCGGTCCGCGACGCGGGCTTCACCGAGGTCGCCCCCGGCACGGTCACGGTGCTGTTCAGCTGGCCGCACTGACCAACGCGTGCAGGTGCATGTCGTGCCACCCGTCGGCATGCCGGACCGAGCTGCGCAGCACCCCCTCCTCGGCGAACCCGGCCCGCTCCGCCACCCGGCAGGAGGCCACGTTCTCCGTTGAGTGCCGCAGGTACAGCCGGTGCAGCCCCAGCTCCTCGAAGCTCCACCGCACCACCCGCCGAGCCATCCGCGCCGCCACCCCGCGCCCCCGCGCCGACGGCAGCACCCAGTAGGACAGCTCGGCCGTGCCCTCCACCAGGTCCACGCTCCGCAACCCGGTCTGCCCCACCGGCCGGTCGTCCACCCCGACCACAGCCCAGCTGGCATCCCGCTCCTCCCGCCAGCGCGTCTGCCAGCCGGCGATCCAGTCCCGAGCTTCCTCGGCGCTGTCCAGCCTGCGCACGTGCCAGCGCTGGATGTCCGGGCAGCCGAAGGCTTCCCGCACCACCTCGGCGTCTTCCGGTCGCCAGGGCCGCAGGGTCAGCTCCTCGTCGACGGCGAGGCGGGGCTGGGTGCGGGCGCGCAGGTGACCGGCGGGCAGGGCGGGTTCGACCAGGATCGGCACGGGGTCATTCTCACGTCCCGCACGGGCGACACGCTCAGCTCTGGTCGAAGGCGACCTTGCCGGTACGGCGATAGCGCACCGCCGGGCTCCGCACCTGTTCTTCCGTGGCCTCCACCAGACCTTCCTTGCGCAGGATGCCCAGCCACCTGGTCACGGTCTTGTCCGTCAGCCCGGTCGCCGCGGCCAGCTCCGTACGGGAGAGCTCGCCGTCGGCCAGCGCGTCCAGGATGTCCGCCCGCCGATCAGCCCGGCCCTTCGGCGTCTCACCCGCGACGCGGGTCCTGATGAGCCCGCGGGCCAGCCGGTATCGGGTCCACCGGCGAGTGCCGACCTGCTCAACGAGTTCGCGCGCGATCAGGTCGCTCAGCTCTTGTGTCGCCACCCGCGAGTCGACGCGGGTCGCCTGCCGGTACGTCTGGTTGTCGAGCAAGCCTCCGTCGCGCAGGATCGCCAGGCCGACGCACTGGCTCGGGGAGAGGCCGCGCTCGCCGAGTGAGTTGATCCAGTCGATCACGTCGGTGCTGAGCAACGTGTGGTTCGGGAAGGTCACCCGGAAGCTGCTCACCCGGTTCCTGAACTCGGGCGCGCTCAGGTGCGCGGACCGGAGTGCGGCGAGCATCGTGCGGATGCCGGAGCCGCGGTTCTCGCAAATCGCCCTGCTGCTGCCGGGCAACGGCACGTCCTCGAGAATCCGTAGCAGGGCGGCGTTCCTGGCGGAGGAGACGCCCTCTTCGCCGAGCCGCTCCTCGGTCACCGGCCCGAACAGGCCGCCGGGACTGCGCATGACCAGACGGTCCGGGTACATCTCCACCTGCACCTGGGTACCGCGTGACTCGCTGGAGAGATCACGATGCACCAGGGCGTTGACCACCGCCTCCCGCAGGGCGGCCTCCGGATACTCCCAGTCGTCCGCGCGCCCCGCGCCGCGGACGACGGACCTGCGCGCCATGTTCTTCCGCAGTGCCAGCAACGTGTCGCGCACCATCACCGGAATCGGCCCTTCCGCCACCACGTTGTCGACGAAGCGCGCACCGGTGTCGGGGTCGGCTCCGTCGACAGTGGGGTAGTGCACAAAGGTGATCATGAGCTGTGGGAAGTGCTCCTGCGGGAAAGTTCCCAGCGCGAGCAGTCCGCCGAGGGAAGCGACATCCGCGCCGCTACCGTCGGGAACAAGTGCCCGGACCCGCCGCAGCACCGCAAGGTCATCCAGTTCGCCGTAGGCATACGGCCTGCGAGTGCGGAGCCGGGAGACGAGTTCGGCGACGAGCGCGGGGTCGAAGTCCGCCAGGCTGGTGTTCGGAACAGGTTCCTCGTCATGACGCGGCTGGCCCCGGTTCGCGAGCAGGAGCTGAACCTCGTAACTGGTCATCCGGTAGTCACCGTCACCGAGCCGCAGATAGCTGCCCTGGTTCATCCCGGCACCACGGTAGAAGCAGGGCTTGCTCCCCAGAGCGAGTTCCGGGACCTCGGGGACCGAGCGTCTCACGCACTGACTTCGGCAGGCCGCCTGCCGCCTTCTTGGCTTCGACCGCGGCGACGTCGCTGCCGAGAACGCGGAGGTTCTCCACGATCTCGGCAAGCTCCTCGTCCAGCACGACCCCTCCAGCATGCTCACTGATGAGTCAACATACTAGTTGGCATGCTAGTTGGCATCCCAACTGGGGATGACCTCAGCCGAACCAGGCCAACGTGATCGGCTCCGCGGGCGGTCCCGCCTTGAGCGTGCGCAACAGGTCGGCCAGTCCGATCGGGGCCACCTGTTCCGTGATCGACTCCAGTTCGCCGACCGGCCACCAGCGGTGCCCGAGCAGGTGCGAGAGCTCGCCTTCCTCCTGGGCGGTGATGTCCACGGTGAAGGCGGGCACCCGCAGCTGGAAGTAGTACTCGGTGGCGAAGGTCGGCGTCCGGCTGAAGGTCCACATCCCGGAGGTGGTCGCCACCACCGGCCCGACCTGCTCCGGGCTGACCACCAGCCCGGTCTCCTCGCGGAGCTCCCTGGCCGCGGCCACCGCCAGCGGCTCGCCCTCGTTGACCCCGCCGCCCGGCGTCGACCAGCAGTTCCGCTCGTTGGCGGGGCCATATCGGTTGTGGAACAACAGGATCCGGTCATCTTCGTCCAGCAGCAGGATTCGCGCGCTGACCCGGACGCGGTGCGGTGTATCCCCCATGTGATGACGATAACCCGAAGAGTTCTCGCTCACTATCTCTGTGAGGTGGAGAATTTTCGGTCGATCTTCTGATTTAGTTGCCAGGTGACGGGCGGTCCGGATGGCCGCCCGCTGGTATGAGAGGAACTCGATGTCGAAGGTGTTCTCCCGCAACGGTTTCCGCCGGATCGCCGTGGCTGGTGCGGTCCTGGTCGCCCTGGGTGGCGTGACCGCGCCGATGGCGTCCGCGGCGACCTCGGCGGCCGCCTGCACGCCGGTGGTGCTCAAGAAGGTCCTCACCTCGGCCGACAGCGGCGGCATCGGCGTCGTGTTCACCTACTCCGGCACCGTCTCGGAGAAGAGCGCCAAGTACCTGCCTGCCGGGGAGAAGCCCGCCCAGGACGGCAGCGGCGACCCGATCGCGGTCAAGGGCAACGCCTTCATCCGCCTGGTCGTCTCCTGCTACAACTGGACCCAGGACACCTACCGCGGCCCCAAGCGCATCCCGGGCGAGGGCGCGGTCAAGGAGATCGTGCACGGCGGCACCTTCGAGGGCCAGCAGACCTGGTACATCGGCGTGGACCGCAAGCGCGCCTTCGACGACCTGAGCCGCGGCGCCAGCGTCTCGCTCAAGGTCAAGGTCTGACCTCCGTCTCCGGGGGCCGCTCTCAGGTGTCGATGCGCTTGAGGGCGGCCTTCACCACGTCCGGGTCGGTGGTCATCCAGAACGGCGGCAGCGAGGCGCGCAGGAACCCGCCGTAGCGCGCGGTCACCAGCCGGGAGTCCAGCACCGCGATCACGCCCTTGTCGTCGTTGGCGCGCAACAGCCTGCCCGCGCCCTGCGCCAGCAGCAGCGCCGCGTGGGTGCCCGCCACGGTGAGGAAACCGTTGCCGCCGCGGGCCTGCACCGCGCGCTGCCGGGCCGAGGCCAGTGGGTCGTCCGGGCGCGGGAACGGGATCCGGTCCATCACCACCAGTTGCAGCGACGGGCCCGGCACGTCCACGCCCTGCCACAGCGACAGGGTGCCGAACAGGCAGGTGCGCACGTCCTCGGCGAACTTGGTGACCAGCTGGCTGGTGGCGTCCTCGCCCTGGCACAGGATCGGGAACTCCACCCGCTCGCGCAGGGCCTCGGTGGCCTGTTTGGCCGCGCGCATCGAGGAGAACAGGCCGAGGGTGCGGCCACCGGCGGCCTGCACCAGGCCGGTCAGCTCGTCCAGGTAGGCCTCGGCCAGGCCGTCGCGGCCGGGGGAGGGCAGGTGGCCCGCCACGTAGAGGATGCCGCTGGAGCGGTGCTCGAAGGGTGAGCCGACGTCCATGCCGGTCCACTCTGGACTGTCCGAAGTGGACGGTGGAGCCTTGTCGGTGGCGGTGCCGCCGGACTTGCGGTCGGCCGCGGCGTCCGGGTCGCCCGCCGCCTTGCCCGCGCCTGCCAGGCCCCACTGGCGGGCCAGGGTGTCGAAGCTGCCGCCGAGGGCCAGGGTGGCCGAGGTCAGGATCACCGTCTTCTGCGCGAACAGGCGCTCGCGGAGCAGGCCGCCCACGCCCAGCGGGGCCACCCGCAGCGAGGGGGTGCGGTTGAAGTCGCCGAAGTCCCCGGCCAGCCAGACCACGTCGTGCCGCTTCTCCGGCTCGGCCTCGAAGGCGGCCAGCAGCCGGACCGCGGTGTCGTGCACCTCGTCCAGCATGGACAGCGCCAGCTTGCGCGCCGCGGTGCCCTCGATGTCCTCCTTGCGCTCCGGCCCGAGCGCGCTGATGCAGGCGTGCGCGGCGTTGCGCACCGCGGCCAGCGCCCCGGCCAGCACCTGCGGCAGCTGGTCCAGCCTGCCCGGCTCCAGCTCCTGCAGGGTCAGCGCCAGGTTGTCCGCGGCCTCCAGCAGCCGGTCCGCGATGTCCTGCTCCACCAGCCTGCCGCAGCGCCGCGCGGCCACCGCGATCGCGGTGCTGGTCAGCTCCTGGGTGGCCACCGAGGTGACCCGGTCCACCAGGTCGTGCGCCTCGTCCACCACCACCACGTCGTGCTCGGGCAGGACCTTGTAGCCCTCCAGCGCGTCGATGGCCAGCAGCGCGTGGTTGGTCACCACCACGTCCGCCCGCCCGGCCTCGGCCCGCGCCCGCTCGGCGAAGCAGTCCTGGCCGATCGGGCACTTGGCCGCGCCGACGCACTCCTTCGCGGTCACCGAGACCTGCCGCCACGCCTGGTCCGGCACGCCGGGCACCAGCTCGTCCCGGTCGCCGGTCTCGGTCTCCGATGACCACTCGTGCAGCCGTTTGACGTGCCTGCCCATGGCCGAGACCTGGAACGGGTCGAACAGCGCCTGCTCCTCCGGCTCATCCGGCGCGCCGGTGTGCACCCGCTGCATGCACAGGTAGTTCCGGCGGCCCTTGAGGATGGCGAAGGTGGGTGTGCGGCCCAGCAACGGCTTCAGCGTCTTGGCCAGCCGCGGCAGGTCCCGGTCCACCAGCTGCCGCTGCAACGCGATGGTCGCGGTGGAGATCACCACGGTGGCCGACTCGGTGACCGCGTGGTGCACCGAGGGCACCAGGTAGGCCAGCGACTTGCCGGTGCCGGTGCCGGCCTGCACGGCCAGGTGCTCGCCGGTGCGGATCGCCTTGGCCACCGCCTCGGCCATGTCCACCTGACCGGGGCGTTCGGTGCCGCCCACCCCGCCCACCGCCGCGGCCAGCAGCGTGCGGACGTCCGGGACCTTCGTCAGGTTCTGCTGGAGGGTGAGGGCTTCGGGCACGCGGGCAACGCTACCGCGAGCCGCCGACAAGCTTGTCCTCCGGCGATACGGTGGTGTCGCAGCCAGTACAACGATGTCTGGAGGAGCCTGGATGAGCAGCGCCGAGGAGTTCGAGGCACGGTTGCGGGACCTGCTCGGCGCACTCGACCTACCGGCCAAGATCCGCCTGCTCACCGGGGCCGACGCCTGGGCGCTGCCCGCCGAGCCCGCGATCGGCCTGCGCCGCCTGGTGATGACCGACGGACCGGCCGGGGCCCGCGGCAGCCACTTCGACGAGCGCGACCCCTCCGCGCACACGCCGAACCCGACCGCGCTGGCCGCCAGCTGGGACCGCGAGCTGGTGCGCCGGATCGGCCTGCTGCTGGCTGCGGAGACCAGGGCCAAGGGCGCGCAGGTGCTGCTCGCGCCCACCATCAACCTGCACCGCAGCCCGCTCGGCGGCCGCCACTTCGAGTGCTTCGCCGAGGACCCGCTGCTCACCGCCGAGATCGGCCTGGCCTACGTGCGCGGGGTGCAGCAGGGCGGGGTGGCGGCCTGCGCCAAGCACTTCGTGGCCAACGACTCCGAGGACCAGCGCTTCACCCTCAGCGTGGAGGTCGCCGAACGCGCGCTGCGCGAGCTGTACCTGGCCCCGTTCGAGACGCTGGTGCGCGCGGGCGGGGTCGAGGTGGTGATGGCCGCCTACAACGCGGTGCGCGGCAGCACCATGACCGAGCACCGGGGGCTCCAGGTCGGCGTGCTCAAGGAGGAGTGGGGCTTCACCGGACCGATCGTGTCCGACTGGACCGCCGCGCGCAGCACCGCGCCCAGCGCCAACGGCGGGCTCGACCTGGTCATGCCGGGCCCGGACGGCCCGTGGGGCGAGAAGCTGGAGGCGGCGGTGCGCGCGGGCGAGGTGCCCGAGGTCGAGATCGACGACAAGGTGCTGCGCCTGCTCCGGCTGGCCGCGGCGACCGGCGTGCTGGACGGCTTCCCCGCGCCCGAGCCGGAAGCCGCGTACCCGGTCGGCTCGCCCGCCCAGACCGAGCTGCTGCGCGAGGCCGCCGCCCGCGGCATGGTGTTGCTGCGCAACGAGAACCTGCTCCCGCTGGCCCCGGACACCCGGATCGCGCTGATCGGCCCGAACGCCGCGAACACCGCCACCAGAGGCGGCGGCAGCGCCGACCTGTCCCCGCGCCGCGAGGTCAGCTTCGCCGCCGGTCTCGGCCTGCCCGCCACCGAGGGCGTCCGGCCGGGCGGGCGGCAGCCGCTGATCGACCTGGCCGACTGCGTGGACCCGGTGACCGGCGAACCGGGCTTCCAGGTCGAGTACCGCGACGCCGACGGCGGCCTGCTGGGCAGCGAGCACCGGGCGACCGCCCGGCTGGCCTGGCTCGGCCTGCCCGAGGAGCAGTGGCGCCGGGACGACCTGCGGGTGGTCATGCGCACCAGCTACCGGCCCAGGGTCGCGGGCACGCACACCTTCGGCGTCACCGGGCTCGGACCGACCAGCCTGACCGTGCACGGGCAGCGGGTCATCGAACCGGTCACCTCCGGCTGGCACAGCCTGGTGGACAGCTTCGACAACATCACCGAGCAGCTCGGCACCGTTGTTCTGTCCGATGTGGACACTCCGGTGGAGCTGGTGGTGGAGCACCGCCCGATCGCCGCCAAACACGGCTACCTGCGTTGCGGCATCACGCATCGCGCGCCCGGCCGGGACGCGGAGGAGGAGCTGGCTGAGGCGGTCCGGCAGGCCGAGGCGGCCGAGGTCGCGGTGGTCGTGGTCGGCACCAACGCCGACCTGGAGAGCGAGTCCCACGACCGCACCACCCTGGCCCTGCCACCCGGCCAGGACGAGCTGGTCCGAAGGGTGGCCGCGGCCAACCCGCGCACCGTGGTCGTGGTCAACGCCGGCTCACCCGTGCTGATGCCCTGGGCCGAGGAGGTCGCCGCGGTGCTCTACGCCTGGTTCCCCGGCCAGGAAGCGGGCCACGCGCTCGCCGACGTGCTCTACGGCCGCGCCGAACCCGGCGGCCGCCTGCCCACCACCTTCCCGCGCACCGCCGAACAGGCCCCCGTGCTGGACACCACCCCCGCCGACGGCGTGCTCCGCTACGACGAGGGCATCCTGATCGGCTACCGCGCCTACGACCAGCACCGCCTGGACCCGGCCTTCTGCTTCGGCCACGGCCTGGGCTACACCACCTGGGACTACCGCAGCGCGGAGTCCCCGACCGGCGTCTCCGCCGCCACCCTGCACGCGGGCCAGCCCATCCCGGTCCGGGTCACCCTGACCAACACCGGCACCCGCCCCGGCCGCGAGGTGGTGCAGGTCTACCTGGGCCGCCACGCCAGCCGCTACCAGCGCCCACCCCGGGTGCTGGCCGGGTTCGCGGTGGTGGACGCGGAACCGGGGGAGACGGTGGAGGTGGAGATCCCGTTGGCGCCCAGGGCGTTCTGCGTCTACGACGAGCAGCGCCGGGACTGGCTGCCCGAACACGGCAGCTACCTGGCCGAGATCGGCCGCAGCAGCCGCGACCTGCCGCTGACCGCGGTGGTCACCGTCCACTAACCCGAGTGTTGGCCGATCTCGTACCGAGTGTTGGCCGTTGTCGTACGCCGGGAGGGCCAGGCGGTCGCCGGACGCCATCCCGGATGCCGCACCGGGCCAACACCCCGTACGAGATCGGCCAACACTTGGTACGACAACGGCCAACACTCGGCGAAGCAAAGGCCCCCGGGTGGTGACCGGGGGCCTTCTGCTCCGGGCGGAGGTCAGGAGTCGCGCTTGCCCACCAGGGCCCAGGCGGCGGGCAGCACGCCCGCGGCCAGCGCGGTCTTGATCAGGTCGCCGACCAGGAACGGCAGCAGGCCCTTGACCAGGGCTTCGGTGGCGGTGAAGTCGGCGGCGATCATCAGCCAGGGCACGCCGACGGCGTAGATCACCGCGTTGCCCAGCAGCATGGTGCCCGCGGTGCGCAGCGGGGTGCGGTCGCCGCCGCGCTGGGCGAGCGCGCCGACCAGGGCGCCGGCCAGCACGAAGCCGACGATGTAGCCGATGGTGGCCGAGCCCGCGCTGGTGTGCCACGGCACGCCTGCCAGTCCGGCGAGCAGGTAGACCAGCATGGACAGCCCGCCGCGCTGCCAGCCCAGGGTGGCGCCGACCAGCAGGGCGGCGAAGGTCTGGGCGGTCACCGGCACCGGGCTGCCCGGAATGGGCACCGCGATCTGGGCGGCCAGGCCGGTCAGCGCGGCGCCGCCGAGGACCAGCGCGATGTCGCGGACCAGTGCGCCGGGCACCAGGTCGGCCAGGACCCGGCGCGGCGGGGAGACGGTGAGCACGGACACCCGTGACCTCCAGGAGACGTGGGATCTCTTGCCCGCCGACCCTAACCCGGCGTGCCCCGGCGCGAAATTGTCGAGTACCTACAATTTTCAGGCGACTTGTGGCGCTGTGACGTAGGTCGCTCCGGCTTGCGCTCGGACATCGGCTACAACCGGCGAGCCGGAGAACGCGGCCGACACCTCGGTCAGCCAGGCCGTCTCCGCCTCGATGCTGGCCACCGACCCGGCCGCGGCCACCGGCGGCTGCGGCCAGCTGTGCCCGGTCTCCCGCACCGCCAGCGCCGCGGCCAGCCCGGCCGCCGCGAGCACCGCGGGCGCCTCGGCCACCCCGTGCCGCCGCGCCGACTCCGCCACCCAGCCCGCCACCTCCGGCGGCACCTGCCCGCGCAGCGCCAGGAACCCGTCCCTGATCTCGATCAGCCGCCGGTACAGCGCGAACTCCACCCGGTGCGGCCACGCGGTCAGCCTGGTCAGCGAGATCCGCGGCAGCGCCGTGACCAGCGCCGTCCACAGCGGCGTCACCGCGCGGTAGCCGCGGTAGGCGGCCAGCCACCGGCGCGGCCGCTCGATCAGTCCGTGCCAGGTGGTCAGCACCGCGCCGCTCACCCACAGCAGTGCCACCGCCAGGCCGAGGCCCCTGGCCACCGGCATGAACAACTCCAGGCCGGAGCCGGTCAGCACCAGCCACACCGAGGGCAGCCCGGCCAGCAAGCCCCAGGCCACCGTGGTCGCCCCGGCCAGCGCGATCACGAACAGCCCGGTGCGGAAGGAGCCCCTCGGGCACTGCCGGGCGTGCCGGAAGATCACCCTGGTGAACAGCACCAGGCAGCCGACCCCGTAGCCGACCAGCACCGCCTGGTACCCGGCGATGCTCGGGTACCAGGCGAGCTCGGTGCCGCCGCGGGCCTGGTACTCCGGCAGCTTCCCGGTCAGGTGGATCATCAGCCCGGTCATCACCGCCCAGCACAGCAGCAGCGGCCACCACCGGGTGCGCGGCTGCGGGGTCTGGGTGGAGCGGGCCAGTCGCACCAGGAAGTGCGCCGCCAGCAGCTGGAGCATGTTGGTGACCAGCCGCCCGGTCAGCGGGAACGGCTCGACCGCCAGGATCAGCGGCGTGGTCGGATCGGCCGAGATGGCCAGGCTGGCGGCCAGGCTGAGGAAGAAGCCGATCAGGTAGCGCATGCCGGGGCTGGGCGGGCCGCCCCTGCTGGCCAGCAGCTTGCCCGCGCTGATCAGCACCAGCAGCCCCGCGCTGAGGTAGCTGACCACCTCAGGCGCCCGGCCCGAAGGCCGAGCGCAGCCGCGCCAGGCCACCGCTGACCGGCGCGGGCCCCTGCTCGCGCCTGGCCTGGTGCATGACCATCGAGGCGACCAGCTCGGCCTCCTGCTCCTGCTGCTGCGCGTAGCCGGTGCGGCCGAGCACCCGGCGCACCAGCTCCACCGGCAGGTTCGGCATCAGCACCCGCGCCACCGTCTCGTGCAGCTCGCCGGAGCCGGCGTGCCCGCACAGCAGGTGTCCCAGCTCGTGCAACAGGATGTGCTCCTGGTGCAGCGGACTGGTGTCGGCCGCGTAGAACACGTAGTCCGCCCGGTCGGTCGCGGCCAGCACCCCGCACGGGGTGTCCGGCCGGGCCGCCAGCGGGATCAGCTCGATCGGCCTGCCCCGCCTGGCCGCCAGCGCGGCGACCAGCGCCGGCACGCTGAACGGCCGTGGAATGTCCACAGTGGACACGATCTGGGCGCAGCGCCGCCACAGCGCCTTTCGCGAGTGCCGCACGTCTCTCCCCTCGGCGTCAGCGAGTGCTCTCGCCGCCGCCGCCCCGTTGCGCTTCTCTGCGGGCAATAGCATCGATGATGTCGGTGACCGTGCCAAGGCCCTCCTCGGACAGGTTCACCGCGCGCAGTGCCACATCCCGCACCGCGGTGTTGCGCAAGGCGCCTAGTAGCTCCAGTTCCCTGGCGATCACCTTCCCCTGCTCGTCGTCGAAGAAGTAGGCAGGCGGCACCTGGAAGAACCCGGCCAGGGCTTCCAGGTGGCGCTTGGTCGGGTTGTCCCTGCGGCCGGTGCGCAGCTGCCACAGGTAGGTCGCGGAGAAGGTCTCGCCGGTGCTCTCCCGGCAGGCCTTGGCCACCTCCTCGTTGCTGTGCTGCTCGCCGTTGGGTCGGCGGATGACCTGGAACAGGTGGTCGATCCGCTCGGCGAGCGAGCCGGTTTCCGGCCGGCTGTCCTGCGCGTCGCTCATGGGCGCCTCTTGGTGGGAGTTCGGCCTGGCATCAGCTGAAGTGGATGGATGGAGGGGTTCTATTCACTTCAGTTGACAGCCAGATTGTCATCAAGCTAGCTTGTGGCCAGCACGTTAGCTGAGATGAATGAGCAAGGGGGAGCGGATGCTGAAAAAAACGCTGTGTGCGCTGGCGCTGGCCGGGACCGCGCTGCTCGCCGGGGGACAGGCGCAGGCGGCCGTGGCGGAGCAGTACTTCACCGGCAGCGCCCGGAGCGGCAACTCCGCGATCGCCGCGCTGACCGCGGAGCGGCTGGCCTTCGCCCAGGCGGAGCAGGCCGGGTTCAGCCGGGAGCGGTGCGTGCGGGTCTCCGGCCACACCTGGCGGCACGCCCTGGGCGGGTACGCCAGCTCGCAGACGGTGCGCTGCGCGTGAGGACCCGGACGCGCCGGGTCGCCGCCCTGGTGGCGGCCTTCGTGGGCACCGGCTTCGGCGAGAACCGCCGGGAAGCGCTTGCCAGGGCGCGGCAGAACGCGCTCTGGCTGGCCCGCACCGCCGGGTTCCCCTCGATCGGCTGCCAGGTCGTGCTCAGCGGGTGCGTGGAGCCGACGCCGAGGGTGGTCAGGGGATACGTGGTGCTGGGCTGCCGCCGCTCGCGGGAGGCGGTTGCCCCGATTCCGGTCAAGGCCAGCGCGTAACCCGCTGACCTGCGGCATCGGCAACGCTGAGTGTCCACATCGGACGTTACTCCCTGGTTGGGTTATTTGACCTTCCCGAACGGGTGGCGGCGTCCGATGTGGCTACCGATCAGCCACGCGCTGTCGATGAATGAACCGTGGGCGCGACCCAGGTGGCCGACACCCGGCCACCCGGGCTCACAGGGTCAGAAGGAAGGGGTGACGGCATGCACGCGAATCGTGCGTCCGGACTGCGGCGAGCTGGTGTCCGGATCGGTATCGTCGGCGCGGCGGTCGCCGCGGTCATGAGTGCGGGCCTCACGCCCGCGTACGCGGATCTTGGTGACCCGGGTGTCGCCGAGCTCGGCTCGGTCACCGTGACGGGCGCCAGCACGTCCAGCTCCGGCCCGATCATCCCGTGCCGGCTCGGCGAGCAGGCCTCGGCCAGCACGCCGGGCGTGAGCTACCCGGGCGTGCGGTTCGGCTCGGGCACCACCACCTGCAACCAGGACGCGGCGGGCAACGCCGACATCAAGGTCGCGGGCAGCGACTTCGAGCTGAACCTGTTCAACAAGGCCGAGTACGGCAGGCGGCTGATCAGGGTCAAGAGCTTCGAGGCCACCTGCAAGTCCACCGAGCAGGGCACCAGCGCCGGGTGGAAGCTCAACGGCTACAGCGGGTTCACGCTGCCCAGCCCGGTCCCGCAGAACCACGTGACCATGGTGCCCGGCAAGACCGGCATGCCGCCGGTGGCCAAGATCGTGGTGAACAAGGTGGAGTCGGACCAGGGCGCGATCGCGCTGACCGCGATGCACATCACGCTCGACCCGGACGACGGCTACGGCGCGGTCGGCGGCACGATCACCGTGGGCGCCACCGCCTGCGCGCCGACCTCGCCGCCCCGGTAGGCAGGGGCCCGGGCCTGGAGTGCCGCCCCGGGTGGGAGCGGGGCGGCACTCCACTCACAACCCTTGTGCCACAGCAGGTTCGCCGGTCAGCTCGACCCCGGCCGCGCGCAGCTGGCTGAGCGCGATGTCCACCGTCGGCCGGGCCACCCCCGCGGTCAGCCCCAGCAGCACGGTGGTCTCCAGTCCGGCCGCCCTGGCATCCAGCGCGGTGGCCCGCACGCAGTGGTCGGTGGCGATGCCCACCACATCCACCCGGTCCACCGCTCGCTCGCGCAGCCAGTCGGCCAGCGACTCGCCCTCGGCCCCCGCGCCCTCGAAGCCGGAGTAGGCCGCGGCGTAGGCGCCCTTGGAGAACACCGCCCGCACCGGCGTGATGTCCAGCTCCGGGTGGAAGGACGCGCCCGCGGTGCCGGCCACGCAGTGCACCGGCCAGGAGTCCACGTAGTCCGGCGTCTGGCTGAAGTGCGGGCCGGGGTCCACGTGGTAGTCCCTGGTGGCCACCACGAAGTCGTAGTCCTGCTCGCGCACGTGCCGGGAGATCGCCGCGGCCACCGCGGCGCCACCGGCCACCGCGAGCGAACCGCCTTCGCAGAAGTCGTTCTGCACGTCCACGATGATCAGCGCGTTGGCCATGTCGGGACCTCCTACGGCAGGAACACGGTGGGGATCGCGGGCTCGCCCTGGGACAGCGCCAGGCCCTCCCACGGCACGCTGACCAGCGCCTGGCGCAGCCGTTCCCGGCCCTGTTCCAGGGTGGGCAGGCCCTCGACCCGCTGTCCAGCGCGCACCAGGGGGATCTGCAGCTCGACATCGCCGTCCTGGCGCTCCGGCTGCTCGCCGGCCAAGCGGTAGATGACCTCCTCGGTCGCGGTGCCGGTCGGCTTGTGCCGCCGCAGCGCCGCCTTGCGCCCGCCCCTGGACTCCTTGTGCGAGCTGCGCTTGGCCACCGGCCGGCCCTCGACCTCGACCAGCTTGTAGACCATGCCCGCGGTCGGCGCGCCGGAGCCGGTGACCAGCGAGGTGCCCACCCCGTACGCGTCCACCGGCTCGGCCCGCAGCGCCGCGATCGCGTACTCGTCCAGGTCGCCGGAGACCACGATCCGGGTGGCCGGCGCGCCCAGCTCGTCCAGCTGCGTCCGGGCCTGCCTGGCCAGCACGCCCAGGTCGCCGGAGTCGATGCGCACCGCGCCCAACTCGCTGCCGGCCACCTCGACCGCGGTCTTGATGCCCTTGGTGATGTCGTAGGTGTCCACCAGCAGCGTGGTGTTCACCCCGAGCGCGGCCACCTGGGCGCGGAAGGCGTCCTCTTCGGAGTCGTGCAGCAGGGTGAAGGCGTGCGCGCAGGTGCCCGCGGTCGGGATGCCGTAGCGGCGGCCCGCCTCCAGGTTGGAGGTGGCGGTGAACCCGGCCAGGAAGGCGCACCGGGCGGCGGCCACCGCGGCCTCCTCGTGCGTGCGCCGGGTGCCCATCTCGATCAGCCCGCGCCCGTTGGCCGCCGACACCATCCGCGCCGCGGCCGAGGCCACCGCGCAGTCGTGGTTGAGGATGGACAGCGCCAGCGTCTCCAGCAGCACGCCCTCGCCGAAGCTGGATGTGACAGTGAGCACAGGGGAGCCGGGGAAGTACAGCTCGCCCTCGGCGTAGCCGACGATGTCGCCGCTGAACCGGTAGTCGGCCAGCCAGCCCAGGGTGTCCTCGTCCACCACGCCGGAGGCCCGCAGGCGCTCGATCTCGGCATCCTGGAAGCGGAACTTCTCGATCGCGTCGAGCAGCCGCCCGATCCCCGCGACCACGCCATATCGCCGCCCGTTGGGCAGTCGCCTGGCGAAGAGCTCGAACACACAGTCGCGGTCGGCGGTGCCGTCACGCAGCGCACCCGCGAGCATGGTGAGTTCGTAGTGGTCGGTGAGCAACGCGGTGCTCTCCGCACGATCTGCGGCCGTCATGTGATCACCGTAGTCCGCGTCCTCCCCGAACGGGGCTCCTTCGCTGCGCCGTTCCAGTGGCTCATGACACCATGGAGTCATGTCCACGCCCCTGGAGCTGGAGAGGACAGAGGTCGAGCCCACCAGCGACGAATCAGTCGCCGCTGACCGGCCCTGGATGACCGTGGTCTGGAACGACCCGGTGAACCTGATGTCCTATGTGACCTATGTCTTCCAGAAGCTGTTCGGTTTCAGTCGCGACAAGGCGACCAAGCTGATGCTCGACGTGCATCACAAGGGGAAGGCGATCGTGTCCTCAGGGGACAAGGAGAAGTGCGAGGCCGACGTGGCGAAACTGCATGCCGCCGGGCTGTGGGCGACCATGCAGCGTGACACGTGATCGGCTGGCGCCGCGACGGCGGCCAACTCGTCGCCGAGCTGACCCAGCAGGAGGCCGCGGTGCTGCGCGGCATGGTCGGCCAGATCAAGGAGATGCTCGACGAGCGCGCTGACGAGGCGCCGCAGGACGAGCTGGCCCTGATCACCGGCATCCGCACCGGCCCGTCCACCCCGCCGGACAACCGGATCATGGCCCGCCTGCTGCCCGACTTCCACCGCGGCGACGAGGACGGCGACCTGCTGCCCGCCGACGCCGACTCGGCCGCCGCGCTGCGCTCGATCTACGAGCCGCAGCTGGTGGAGGCCAAGGTCGGGGTGGCCGAGGTGGTGCTGACCACCTGCCCGCGCGAGGGCGGGGTGGCCGCGCTGAGCGAGGAGCAGGCCGAGGCCTGGCTGTCCGCGATCAACGACGTCCGGCTGGCCCTGGGCACCGCGCTGGACATCAGCGACGACGAGAACCAGGAAGAACCGCTGGACGCCGATGACACCCGGTCCGCGCACATGGGCGTCTACCAGTGGCTGACCTGGGTGCAGGACACGCTGATCGCCACCCTCTCCGGCGACGACGAGGAATGATCCCGGGACCGCTCAACGCGCTCACCGACGTGCCCGGCCTGCTGGTCGGGCAGCACCACCGCCTGGACGAGGGCTGGGCCACCGGGACCACGGTGGTGCTGGCCCCGGACGGCGCGGTGGGCGCGGTCGACGTGCGCGGCGGCGGCCCCGGCACCCGCGAGACCGACCTGCTGGACCCCACGCACCTGGTGCAACGGGTCAACGCGGTGGTGCTCACCGGCGGCAGCGCCTTCGGCCTGGCCGCCGCGGACGGCGTGATGCGCTGGCTGGACGAGCGGCACCAGGGCGTCTCCGTCGGCCCGGACCCGCACCAGGTGGTGCCGATCGTGCCGGCCGCGGTGCTGTTCGACCTGTGGCACAACGCCTGGGGCAACCGCCCGGACGCCGGGTTCGGCGCGCTGGCCTGCGCCGCGGCCACCGACGGCCCGGTCGCCCAGGGCACCGTCGGCGCGGGAGCGGGCGCGCAGGCCGGCTGGCTCAAGGGCGGCCTGGGCACCGCCAGCGCGGTCCTGCCCGACGGCACCACCCTGGGCGCACTGGTCGCGGCCAACCCGCACGGCGACCCCCTGGCCCCCACCGGCCTGCCCTGGGCCGCCCACCTCGGCCTGCCGGAGGAGTTCCGGCTGCAAGCCCCTGACCAGCGCGAACTGGACCAGGTCAGCCGCGAGTTCCCGGCCAGCAGGCTCAACACCACCATCGGCGTGATCGCCACCGACGCCACCCTGAGCAAGGCCGAGTGCCACCGCCTGGCCGTGGTCGCGCACGACGGCCTGGCCCGCGCGGTCCGCCCGGCGCACTCGATGTTCGACGGCGACACCTTCTTCGCCCTGTCCACGGCCAAGCGGGAGCTGCCGGCCGCGGACGGGGTCTTCGGCGAGATCGGCCGGGCGGGGCGGCTGGACGAGCTGTGCACGTTCGCCGCGGACGTGGTGTCCAGGGCCATCACGCACGCGGTGCTGGCGGCCACCGGCATCCCCGGCCTGCCCGCTTTCCGGGAGCTGTTCCCCTCCGCGCTCCCGGGTTCTGGACCCTCTCCCAAATCCTGAGAAGGGGTTCCCACGGTCATTTAGGATGGTCGGCGTGCTGGTGATTCGACGTGACCTCGTGGACGCGATGGTCGGCCACGCCCGCCGGGACCACCCGGACGAGGCGTGCGGGGTGATCGCCGGCCCCGCCGGGTCCGACCGGCCGGAACGCTTCATCGAGATGGTCAACGCCGAGCGCTCGCCCACGTTCTACCGGTTCGACTCCGGTGAGCAGCTGCGGGTCTGGCGGGCGATGGACGCCGCGGACGAGGAGCCGGTGGTCATCTACCACTCGCACACCGCGACCGAGGCCTATCCCTCGCGCACGGACATCTCCTTCGCTTCGGAGCCGAACGCGCACTACGTGCTGGTCTCCACCCGTGATCCCGAGGTGCACGAGCTGCGCTCGTACCGGATCGTGGACGGGGTGGTGACCGAGGAGCCCGTCGAGGTCGTCGAGTCCTACATGTTCGCCAACACCGGCGCGGACGACGTGCCGGACTCGCGCTGAGGGCGTTCGCCCGCGTCCCCGTTCCCCGGTTTTTGTGTCCACAGTGGACTGAAGGAGTGTCAGCAATGGCGGTCACCGTCTCGATTCCCACCATCCTGCGCACGCACACGGGTGGCAAGAAGTCCGTCGAGGCCCAGGGCGCGACCCTCGCCGAGGTCATCGACCACCTGGAGGGCGAGTTCGGCGGGCTCAAGACCAGGCTGGTGAAGGAAGGCGTCCTGCACCGGTTCGTCAACGTCTACGTCAACGACGAGGACGTGCGCTTCGCCGGTGGCCTGGAGGCCGCGGTCAAGGATGGCGACAACGTCACCATCCTGCCCGCCGTCGCCGGTGGCTAGGTACGACTCGCTGCTGGACGCCCTCGGCGACACCCCGCTGGTGGGGTTGCCGAGGCTGTCCCCAGCGGCGGAGGTGCGCCTGTGGGCGAAGCTGGAGGACCGCAACCCGACCGGCTCGATCAAGGACCGGCCCGCGCTGGCCATGATCGAGGCGGCCGAGCGGGACGGCCTGCTCACCCCCGGCGCGACGATCCTGGAGCCGACCTCCGGCAACACCGGCATCTCGCTGGCCATGGCGGCCAAGCTCAAGGGCTACCAGCTGATCTGCGTGATGCCGGAGAACACCTCCACCGAGCGGCGGCAGCTGCTGCACGCCTACGGGGCGCAGATCGTGTTCTCCCCGGCCGCGGGCGGGTCCAACCAGGCGGTCGCGGTGGCCAAGGAGCTGGCGCAGAAGAACCCGACCTGGGTGATGCTCTACCAGTACGGGAACCCGGCGAACGCGGACGCGCACTACAACTCCACCGCGCCGGAGATCCTGCGTGACCTGCCCACGATCACCCACTTCGTGGCGGGGCTGGGCACCACCGGCACCCTGGTCGGCGCGGGCCGCTACTTCCGCGAGCACAAGCCGGACGTGCAGATCATCGCCGCCGAGCCGCGCTACGGCGAGCTGGTCTACGGCCTGCGCAACCTGGACGAGGGCTTCGTGCCGGAGCTCTACGACCCGTCGGTGCTCAGCGGCCGGTTCTCGGTCGGCTCCTACGACGCGCTGCGCCGCACCAGGCAGCTGCTGGAGACCGAGGGGATCTTCGCCGGCATCTCCACCGGCGCGATCCTGCACGCCGCGCTGGCCGCCGCGGACAAGGCGGTGGCGGCGGGCAAACCGGCCGACATCGTGTTCGTGATCGCCGACGCCGGCTGGAAGTACCTGTCCACCGGCGCGTACAGCGGCACCCTGGAAGAGGCCGCCGAACGCATCGACGGCCACCTCTGGGCGTGATCCGGCGGGCTGCTCAGCCAGCGAAGGCTGTGCTGGGCAGCCCCGAGCCCACCCCGGGCAACACGAACAGCGCGCCCGCATGCGGCTGCTCGGCCAGCTGCTCCGGTGACAACCCGGTGCTCGCCGAGGTCACGTACAGGTCCTCGAACCTCGGCCCGCCGAAGCAGGGCGCGGTCGGGTTGGCCACCGGCATCTCGTACTCCGCGTCCAGCCGGCCGTCCGGGGTGTAGCGGCGCACCGCCCAGCCCTCCCACAGCGCGACCCAGACACAGCCCTGCGCGTCCACGCACAACCCGTCCGGCGAGCCCCGGTCCACCTCGGCCACCGTGCGCCGGTTGCTGATCTCCCCGGCGTCCCGGTCGTAGTCGAAGACGTCCAGGCGGCCGGTCGGGGTGTCCACGTAGTACATCAGCCGTCCGTCCGGGCTCCAGCCCAGGCCGTTGCTGATGGTCACCGCGTCCAGCACCACCTTGGCCGCGCCGTCGCCCGCCACCTTGGCCAGCCAGCCGCCGCCGGTGGCGGTGTCATAGCGCATGGTGCCAGCCCACAGCCGCCCCATCGGGTCCACCGCCGCGTCGTTGCCGCGCACGCCCTCGCGGGCCCAGTAGACCAGCCAGTTCCGGCCGACCCCGTCGGCGTCCAGCAGCGCGATGCCCTCGGCCAGGTTCAGCACCAGCCCGCCGTTGGCCCTCGGCTTGGCCGCCCCGACGTGCTGCGGCACCGCCAGCGACTCGTTGGTCCCGGTGCGCGGGTTGTAGCGGTGCACCCGCTTGCCCAGAATGTCCACCCACAGCAGGGTTTCGCTGGCGGCGTCCCAGGTGGGGCCCTCGCCCAGCTCGGCGGGGGCGGCCACCGCGATCTCGGGGTGTCGATCAGCCATGGGCGGCAGCCTATCGGCCTGCCTAGCTGGTGAAGCCGGGGTCGGACTCGCGCGGGGCGGCGACCCGGCCCTTCGGCTCCTCCCAGTCCTCGTGCCGGCCGCGCGCGGTGATGTCCAGCAGCCGGTAGGCGTGCATCATCACCTCCACGCCGCGGCCGTAGGTGGCGTAGGTGTGGAAGACCTCCTCGCCCTCGCGCAGGAAGGCGCTGACCCCCGGCTGCTCGCCGACGTAGTCGATCAGCCAGCCCTGCCCGGCCGCGGTCAGCTCCTCGCCGGAGCGGAAGTTGTAGCGGTTGGGGCCGGTCGCGGGGTCCAGCGAGACGTCGAAGTCGTAGTTGAAGTCGCTGCCGTGCGAGGAGTACCAGGGGAACGTCCAGCCCCTGGTCTGCTTGTAGGCGGCCAGCTTCGGGTACGGCGCGCGGGAGACCGCGGCGAAGGCGGTGTCGCGGCTGGCCAGGTGCGCGCGGGCGCCGTCGCTGAGGTCGTCGGCCATCGCGGTGCAGCTCCGGCAGCCGGTGTCCCAGGACGGGTCGAACATGAAGTGCTGCAACACCAGCTGGCCGCGGCCGTCGAACAGGTCCAGCAGCGCGACCTCGCCGTCCGGGCCGGTGAAGCGGTAGTCCTTGTCCACCCTGGTCATCGGCAGCCGCCGCCGGTCGGCGTTGAGCCCGTCCAGCGCCCTGAACAGCTCCTTCTCCTTGACCAGCAGCTCCTTGCGGGCGGCCAGCCACTCATCCCTGCTCACTACCTGCGGTCGGTTCACGACGTCCTCCCGAGTCGTTGACTTGCTTGATGCAAGTAACCGTAGGGCGGCAACTTGCATCACACAAGTCGAAACCGGATCATCGAACCGTGCTCGGTCGGATGTATGAACGTGAGAACTGCTCAGCGGCCCGCGCGCTGGAGCTGATCGGCGAGCGGTGGAGCCTGCTGATCATCCGCAACGCGGTCTTCGCGGACATGACCCGGTTCTCCGACTTCGAGCGCAGGCTCGGGGTGGCGCCGAACATCCTGGCCAAGCGGCTGGACGGGTTCGTCGCGGACGGGCTGATGGAGCGGCGCGCGGGCCGGGAGTACCTGCTCACCGAGAAGGGCCGCGAACTGGCCACAGTGCTGATCGCGCTGACCGAGTGGGGTGACCGCTGGGCCGCACCGCAGGGCCCGCCGGTCCTCTACGAGCACCAGGACTGCGGCGGCCCGGTGCACGTGCACGCCCGCTGCGCGCACTGCCGCGTGGAACCCGCGCCCGGCGAGGTGCTCGCGGTGGCCGGTCCGGGCGCGGATCCGCGCCGCCGCCCGCCGCGCGACCCGAGCCCGCTGCACGCCGCCGCGCTCGAACTCAGGGACAACCCCGAGGTGAGTGCCGCGAAAGGTCAGTAGCCTCGATCTCGTGCAGCCGCTACCAGTGCCAACGTCACCGCGCGACGACTCGGGCCGGATCTTCCCGGCGCGGCCGAAGCAGGCCGCCCTCGTCATCCTCGGCTTCGCCGCACTGCTGTACCTGCTGGAGCTGGTGGACGCGTTCGCCGGGCACGCGCTGGACCTCGGCGGCATCGAGCCGCGCGAGTGGACCGGGCTGGACGGCGTGCTGTGGGCCCCGCTGCTGCACCTGGGCTGGGACCACCTGGCCGCGAACACGGTGCCGCTGCTGGTGCTCGGCTTCCTCAGCTTCGCCGGCGGCCTGCGCCAGTTCGTCGCGGTCACCGCGACCATCTGGATCGTGGGCGGGCTGGGCACCTGGCTCACCGGGGAGTCCGGCTCGATCCACCTCGGCGCCTCCGGCCTGATCTTCGGCTGGCTGACCTTCCTGCTGGTGCGCGGCATCTTCGCGCGCCGCGCCGGACCGATCCTGCTCGCCGTGGTCCTGTTCTTCTTCTACGGCTACCTGCTCTGGGGCGTGCTGCCCGGCACCCCTGGCGTGTCCTGGCAGGGCCACCTCTTCGGCGCGGTGGCCGGGGTGGTCGCGGGCTGGTTGACCGGCAAGGCGAGCCGCCGTCCCGCCGGGAGCAACCTCGGGGCATGATCGAGGCGTGAGCACCGCGCCGATCGGCATCTTCGACTCCGGCGTCGGCGGGCTGACCGTGGCCCGCGCGATGCTGGACCAGCTACCGGCCGAGCGGCTGCGCTACGTCGGCGACACCGGCAACGGGCCCTACGGCCCGCTGTCCATCGCCGAGGTGCGCCGCCACTCGCTGGCCATCACCGACTCGCTGGTGGAGAGCGGGGTGAAGCTGCTGGTCATCGCGTGCAACACGGCGACGGCGGCCTGCCTGCACGACGCGCGGGAGCGCTACGACATCCCGGTGGTGGAGGTGCTGCGGCCCGCGGTGCGCCGCGCGGTGGCCACCACGCGCACCGGCCGGATCGGCGTGATCGGCACCAAGGCGACCATCACCTCCAGGGCCTACGAGGACGCCTTCGCCGCCGCGCCCGACCTCACCGTGACCAGCGTGGCCTGCCCCCGGTTCGTGGACTTCGTGGAACGCGGCATCACCTCCGGCCGCCAGGTGCTCGGCCTGGCCCAGTCCTACCTGGAACCGTTGCAGCGGGCCGAAGTCGACACCGTGGTGCTGGGCTGCACGCACTACCCACTCCTCACCGGCGTGATCCAGCTGGCCATGGGCGATGCGGTGACCCTGGTCTCCAGCGCGGAGGAGACCGCCAAGGACGTGGTCAAGGTGCTCACCGAGGCGGACCTGCTGCGTGATCCGGACAGTCCCGAACTGGCCCATTCCTTCACCGCCACCGGCCCGGCCGAACCGTTCGCGAAACTGGCCCGCCGCTTCCTCGGCCCGCAGCTGGGTACCGTCATGACGGGCGCTGTTCCGAGATCGTCTGCCATGCCAGGCTGATCCGGTGCTACTGACCGTTCTCGGCTGTTCCGGCAGCCTGCCCAGCGCTGACTCGCCGGCTTCCGGTTACCTGGTGGAGTCCGACGGGTTCCGTGTGCTCCTCGATCTCGGCAATGGGGTGCTGGGGGCGCTCCAGCGGCATGGCGACCCGTTCGGGGTGGACGCGCTGGTGCTCTCCCACCTGCATCCGGACCACTGCGCGGATTTCGCCGCGCTGACCGTGCTCCGCCGGTACCACCCGGCTCCGCCCTACGACACCAGGGCCCGGCGGCTGCCGGTGTACGCGCCCAGCGAGGCGGCCACCCGGCTGGCCGCGGCCTACGCGCCGAGTGCCGCCGAACGGGCCGAGACCGACCTCAGCGATGTCTACGAGTTCCACCGGCTCACTCCCGGCACCGTCCACATCGGACCGTTCGAGCTGACCACCGAACAGGTCGCGCATCCCTGTGAGGCCTTCGGTTTCCGGCTCACCGCGGGCAGCAGGACACTGGCCTACACCGGCGACTCCGGCCCCTGCGAGGCGCTGCGCAAGCTGGCCGACTCCGCGGACCTGCTGCTGGCCGAGGCCTGCTGGCCGCACGAGCCCGAGGCGCACCCACCCGACCTGCACCTGTCCGGACTGGAGGCCGGGCAGTTGGCGGCGGTGGCCGGGGTGCGCAGGCTGGTGGTCACGCACGTGCCGCCGTGGGCGAACCGGGAGCAGATGGCCGAGGAGGCCGCCACCGCCTTCACCGGCCCGGTCGACCTGGCCTTCCCCGGCGCCTCCTACACCGTCGGCTGCTGACCCGGCGCTACCGGCCACCAACCCCGTTCCACACCGCGGTGGAGCCGCTGTGCCCGATCCGCACCACCTGCACCGTGCTGGCCACCCCGGCCACGGCGACCAGCACAGCGGCCACCACCGCCACCCGCCGCCAGTTCGCTGGGCCGCCGGGCGTCTCCTGGTCCGCCTTCCGGCCCGCCAGCAGGAAGGCGACCACGAGCACGCCGAAGGCCAGCGCGTACGGCAGCAGCTCCCCGCCGAGGTCCGCGTGCCGCTGGATCAACGGGTTGGCCACCCCCAGCGCGCCCTGCAACTGCTCACCGGACACCTGCGCGACCGGCACCGCGGCCACCCCGGCCACGGTCAGCGCGAGCACCGGCCAGCCGAAGCGCCGCCGCCAGGCCGGGCGGAGCGCGATCAGCAGGGCGCACAGCGCGGCCAGCGGCAGCAGGACCACCACGGCGTGCACGATCAGCGGGTGCAGCGGCAAGCCGTCGACGGTCGTCAGGTCCATGTCCACTCCATACGACGGCCGCTCAGGAGCGGTTCAACGAGGTGACTAGGCTAGCCGCGTGGTGCGCATCGATGGCAGAAGCGACGAGGCCCTGCGGGACATCAAGATCACCAGGGGCTACCAGGACTGGCCCGCCGGCTCGGTGCTGGTGGAGTTCGGCAAGACCCGCGTGCTGTGCGCGGCCAGTGTGTCCGAGGGGGTGCCCCGGTGGCGCTCCGGCTCCGGGCTGGGCTGGGTGACCGCCGAGTACGCCATGCTGCCCTCGGCCACGCACAGCCGCAGTGACCGGGAGTCCATCAAGGGCCGGGTCGGCGGGCGCACGCACGAGATCAGCCGCCTGATCGGCCGGTCGCTGCGCACCTGCATCGACCTCTCCGCGCTGGGCGAGAACACCATCGTGATCGACTGCGATGTCATCCAGGCCGACGGCGGCACCCGCACCGCGGCGATCACCGGCGCCTACGTGGCGCTGGCCGACGCGGTCACCTGGCTCGGCGCGGCGGGCAAGCTCGCCGACCCCAAGCCGCTGTCCTGCCAGATCGCCGCGGTCAGCGTGGGCGTGGTGGACGGCCGGGTGCGGCTGGACCTGCCATACGAGGAGGACTCGCGGGCCGAGGTGGACATGAACGTGGTGGCCACCGACGCGGGCACCCTGGTCGAGGTGCAGGGCACCGGCGAGGGCGCCACCTTCGCCCGCTCCACCCTGGACAAGATGCTCGACCTGGCCCTGGCCGGGGTGGCCGACCTGTGCCGCCTGCAGGCCGAGGCGCTCGCGCTGCCCTACCCCGGCACGCTGCCCGAGGGCAAGAAGGCATGAGGGTCCTGCTGGCCAGCCGCAACGCCAAGAAGCTGGGCGAGCTGCGGCGGATCGTGGCGGCCGAGCGGCTCGACGGCATCGAGGTCCTCGGCCTGGACGAGGTGCCCGAGTTCCCGGAGGCCCCCGAGACCGGGGCCACCTTCGAGGAGAACGCGATCGCCAAGGCCGTGGACGCGGCCGCCGCGACCGGCCTGCCCTCGATCGCCGACGACTCGGGCATCGCGGTGGACGCGCTCAACGGCATGCCCGGCGTGCTCTCCGCCCGCTGGTCCGGCAAGCACGGCGACGACCTCGGCAACCTGGAGCTGCTGCTCGGCCAGCTCGGCGACGTGCCGGACGAGCGCCGCGGCGCCGCGTTCGTGGCCGTGGTCGCGCTCGCCGTGCCCGGCGCGGAGCCGGTGGTGGTGCGCGGGGAGTGGCGGGGCACGCTGCTGCGCGCGATGCGCGGCGCCAACGGCTTCGGCTACGACCCGATCTTCGTGCCCGAGGGCGAGACCAGGACCTCGGCGGAGATGACGCCCGCGGAGAAGGACGCGGACTCCCACCGCGGCCGCGCCCTTCGCCTGCTGCTGCCGCACCTGCGCGCGCTGGCCGGGCAGCGCTAGAACAGTCCGCCCAGCTCGCCAACGCCCGTGGTGAGCGACTTGGCGGCGCGGGCGTAGCTGGTGCCGGGGGAGTGCGTGCTCAGCAGCACCACCACCCTGGTGCCCCCGGCCAGCACCCCGCTGGTGTGCAGGTCCGTGCCCGCGCGGCCGGTCGCCCAGCCCTGTTTGACCGCCCACTGCACCTCGGGCAGCCCGTACGGGATGCCGAAGTGCTGGTCGAACCGGTCCGCGGCGATCCGCGGCGCGGCGGTCAGCGCGCCCATGATCAGCTCGCGGTGCGCCTTGGGCAGCTCGGTCAGGATGTGCCGGTACATCTTGGCCACATCGCGCGCGCTGACCTTGGTGTCGCCCCAGTGCATCGGGTCCAGCGGCGGCAGGGTCCGGTTCAGGCCCATCCGCCTGGCCTGGCGCTGCACCATGGTGTTGCCGCCCAGCCGCACCCACAGCTCGCTGGCGATGCCGTCGTGGCTGGCCGAGAGCATGGTGCGCAGGTCGGTGGCGGTGGACGCGCCGGACTGCAACGCGTCCACCGCGATCAGCAGCTTCACCAGCGAGGCCGAGCGGAACTGCCGGTCGGCCTCCGCGCTGGCCAGCTCCCGCCAGCCGTCGACCTCCAGCACCACCAGGCCGACCCCGGTCGCGCTGCCGCCCGCGCGCACCGCCCTGGTCACCGCGTTGCTCAGCTCGGTGCCGGAAACCTTGTCCTGCTTGGGTTTGGTCGGCGGGCCCGGCTTCACCACCTCGGTCGGATCCTGGCCGGGCGCGTTGCTGGGCGGCAGTGCCACCGTGGTCACGTTCGCCTGGTTGGTCGCCTCCGGCGGCCCGGACGGACCGGCCTCACCGAGCAGATGGATCGACAGCAGACCGGCAGCGCACACCACGAACACGCTGGCCATCGCCCCCACGGAGTTCTTCACGACCCGTTTACGCGAAGCCCCGCAACCAAGTTGGCCTGGTGATCAGGCAACTTTCCCGGTCGGTTCGGCGTAGGCGCGGCCGGTCGGATCCGGTTGCACCGCAGGGGAAATCTTCAGTTTCCGCTCAGACGCCGAGGTCCCTGCGCAGCTTGGCCACGTGCCCGGTGGCGCGCACGTTGTACTGCGCGGTGGCGATCTTGCCGTCGGGGTCCACCACGAAGGTGGAGCGGATCACCCCGGTGACGGTCTTGCCGTACATCATCTTCTCGCCGAAGGCGCCCCAGGCGGTGAGCACCGCGCGCTCCGGGTCCGACAGCAGCGGGAAGGTCAGCTCCTGCTCCTCGCGGACCTTGGCCAGCTTGGCCGGCCTGTCCGGGGAGATGCCCAGCACGGTGTAGCCCGCGCCGTTGAGCTCGGCCAGGCTGTCCCGGAAGTCGCAGGCCTGCTTGCTGCACCCGGGGGTGCCCGCGGCCGGGTAGAAGTAGACGATCACGTGCTGCCCGCGGAAGTCCGCCAGCGAGACGGGCTTGCCGTCGGCGTCGGGCAGGGTGAACCCGGGCGCGGGGTCGCCGGGGGAAAGGCGTTCGGTCATGACCGCGACGCTAGAGGATCACCCCGACACCCGCGCACACGCCCAGCCGCCCCGCGTGTTGGCCGATCTCGTACGCAGTGTTGGCCGATCTCGTACCCGGTGTTGGCCAACACGGGTACAGATTCGGCCAACACTGCGTACAACAACGGCCAACACGGGGTACGAGATCGGCCAACACGCGGGCTGGGGTCAGGTCTGGCCTGGGTGGCGGTGCACGTTGTCGGCGCGGGACGGACCCGGGGTGGCTTCGGCGATCCAGGCCCCGGGCAGGGACGGGTCGAGGATGCCCTCCTCCACCCAGGTGTGCTCGCCCGCCATCACCTGGCGGGCCAGCTGGGAGTCGGTGTCGTCGGTGTTGGTCCACAGCCGGGTGAACAGCTCCTCCACCCGCACCCTGGCCTGGCGGCAGAAGGCCTCCGCCAGGTCGCGGGCGGCCGGGGTGTCCAGCCACTGGGCGCGCACGCAGGTGGCGCTGATGGCGAACAGCTCCGCGCCGATGTCCACGATCCGGCCCAGGAACGCCTGCTTGCGCTCCATCTTCCCCTGCCAGCGGGACATCGCGTAGAAGGTCTGCCTGGCCAGCTTGCGGCTGGCCCGCTCCACGAACCGCAGGTGCCCGGCCAGCGGGCCGAACTCGGTGAAGCTGCTGGGCAGCTGGCCCTTGCCGACGGCCAGCGTGGGCAGCCACTTCGCGTAGAACGCCCCGGCCCGCGCCGCCGCCTTGACCTTGCGGCCGGTGTCGGCCTCCGGGTCGATGATGTCGCCGGCCACCGACAGGTGCGCGTCCACCGCCTCGCGCGCGATCAGCAGGTGCATGATCTCGGTGGAGCCCTCGAAGATCCGGTTGATCCGCAGGTCGCGCAGGATCTGCTCGGCCGGGATGCCGCGCTCGCCGCGGGCGGCCAGCGACTCGGCGGTCTCATAACCCCGGCCGCCGCGGATCTGCACCAGCTCGTCGGCGACCAGCCAGGCCATCTCCGAGCCGTACAGCTTGGCCAGCGCGGCCTCGATCCGGATGTCGTTGCGCTCCTCGTCGGCCATCTCGCTGGACAGGTCCAGCACCGCCTCCAGCGCGAACGCGGTGGCCGCGATGAAGGCGATCTTGCTGGAGACCGCCTCGTGCTCGCCGACCGGACGGCCCCACTGCACCCGCTCCGCCGACCACTCGCGGGCGATCTTCAGGCACCACTTGGCCGAGCCGGCGCACATCGCGGGCAGCGAGAGCCTGCCGGTGTTCAGCGTGGTCAGCGCGATCTTGAGGCCCTGCCCCTCCTCGCCGATCCGGTTCTCCGCGGGCACCTTGACCTGGTGGAACCGGGTCACGCCGTTCTCCAGCCCGCGCAGGCCCATGAACGCGTTGCGGTTCTCCACCGTGACGCCCTCGGCGTTGCCCTCCACCACGAACGCGGTGATCCCGCCACGGTGACCCTCGGACTTGGGCACCCTGGCCATCACCACCAGCAGGTCGGCCACCACACCGTTGGTGGTCCACAGCTTCACGCCGTCGAGCAGGTAGTGCCCATCCTCGGTGGGCACCGCGGTGGTGCCCAGCCGGGCCGGGTCGCTGCCCACGTCCGGCTCGGTGAGCAGGAAGGCGCTGATGTCGGTGCTGGCACAGCGCGGCAGGTACTTCTGCTTCTGCTCCGGCGTGCCGAACTGCTTGAGCGGCTGCGGCACCCCGATGGACTGGTGCGCGGAGAGCAGTGCGCCGATGGCCGGGCTGACCGACCCGACGAGCATCAGCGCCTTGTTGTAGTACACCTGGGACAGCCCGAGGCCGCCGTACTCCGGGTCGATCTTCATGCCCAGCGCGCCGATGCGGCGCAGGCCGTCGAAGACCTCGTCCGGGATCGTGGCCTCGCGCTCGATCCGCGCGCCGTCGATCTCGTTCTCGCAGAACTCCCGCAACCGGGCCAGGAACTCCTCGCCGCGGCGACGGGTCACCTCGTCACCCCGCGGATGCGGGTGGATCAGTTCCAGGCGTAGTCGCCCGAGGAACAGCTCCTTGCCGAAGCTGGGTTTGCGCCACTGCGTCTCGCGCGCCTGCTCCGCTACCTGACGGGCCTCGCGCTCGGTCGTGCGGGCTGGATCCACTGCGGTCATCGCTGACCCCCTGCCATCGGATTACCCGACGGTACTACCGACCGGTAACGCGCGCAGGTCGCCGCTCGGGTGACTCGCTCAGTTCGGCGGCAGGGGCTCCGCGTTGCGCTCGACGAGTCGGCGGTCCAGCACGTCCAGCTCGGAGTGCTGGGCCTTGAGGATGTTCTCCGCCAGGTTGCGCACCACCGCGAGCCGGGCGTTCTTGCGGCCGTAGTTGGCCATCTCCGCGCCGCCGATGTGGTGCCGCCGCATGAGCTGGAGGAAGTACACCTCGAACTCCACGCCCTTGAGCTTGCGCAGCTTGGACATCTCCTCCTGGTTGGCCATGCCCGGCATCGTGTAGGTGCCGACGGACTGGCCGGGCTGCACCGGCGCGTGCCCGTGCCCGGGCGGGGCGTCCTTCATCCACTCCATGTACTTGCCGGTCGGCGACTGCTCGGGATGCCCCCACAGCGCCAGCCAGCCCTTCATCCGGCCGACCTGCTCCAGCTGGGTGCTCTGGATGTCGAAGGCCAGCTCGCGGACCAGCCGGTCCTCGCTGCGGTCGGGCACCATCGCGGCCATCTCCACCGCCTGCAGGTGGTGCACGGACATGTCCTGGGCGAAGCCGGTGTCCGGCCCGTCCAGCGGCGGTGTGGAGCTCTCCGCGGCGGGCTTGGGCAGGTTGATCAGCAGGCCGCCCGCCGCGCCGAGCATCAGGATCGCCAGCACCGCGGCGGTGGCCACCAGGATCCGCATCGCGCGGGACGGAGCCCGGCCGGTGACCTGCTCGGTCTCCTCCGGGTCCGTCTCGTCCACGATCCGGGGGTCGGACTCAGCCACCGGGCGGCGGGTTCTGGCTGCTCGGCGGGTTCTGGCCGCTGGGCTGGCCGGGCTGGCCGGGCTGACCCGGCTGGCCGCCGGTCTGCTCGTCAGGGGCCTTGGTGCCACCGTCCATCGGCACCGCGTCCTTGCCCGGCTTCTCCGCCACGAACGGCGGCGCGTTGTCCGGGTCGAAGGCGTTGGTGGCGCAGGTGGCGCCGATCTCCGGGTAGATGTACTGGTTGCGGCGCACCGCGGAGATGAACTGGTCGATCCGCTGGTCGTCGGCGCTGTCCAGCTTGAGCTGACGGCCCCAGCCCTGCAACGAGATCGGCTTGTCCAGGCCGGGGTACGGCGACATCATGGTGAACTGCTGGCCCTGCGCGCGCTGCTTCAGCTTGTCCAGGTCGCCGCCCTTGACCTGGTCCGGGTTGTAGGCGATCCAGACCGCGCCGTGCTCCATGGAGTGCACCATGTTCTCGTTGCGCACCGGGTTCGGGTACACCACGCCGGTGCAGGTCGCCCACACCTCGTCGTGCGGCCCGCCGATGGGCGGGTAGTGGTCGTAGGCCACCCGCTGCGTGGCCGGCACGTGCTTGCCCGCCTCGTACTTCTGCTTGAGCACGCCCTGGATCTTCTCCGTGGGGTCCTGGTTGGACTCCGAGGGCGTGAACTCGGCCAGCGCGGCCTGCTTCTCCGCCCGGTCGGCGTTCTGCACGTAGGCGTAGCCGAACACGCCACCCGCGAAGACCAGCACCGCGAGCACGGCGGCGATCGTGCCCCAAGGCTTGGGCTTCTTCATCGCGATCGGCACGCGCGGGGCTGACGCCCGCGCGTTCTTGCTGCTCTTACCGCTGACCATGTCTGCCCGGCCCCTGTCTCACGCCGTACGGGTTACCGCGCGTCAGTGTAAGGATCGGCTGTCAGGTGCGAGTCAGCTCTTTGGGGGAAGCTTCCGGCGCAAGGCCGGCTACCCAGCATTACTTCCGAAACCTCATACAGTTGGATACAAGGTCGAACGGGTATCGAGGCCGCCATAGACTACGAGCCGTGACTCCTGCTGCCTTGGCTGACCTGGTCCGTTCCGTCGCCCATGACGTGCTCACCGCGCGCGGGCTGGACACCGCGGTGCTGCCCGCGGCGGTCACGGTGGAGCGACCCAGAAACCCCGAGCACGGCGACTACGCCACCAACCTCGCGCTGCAGATCGGCAAGAAGCTCGGCCTGGTCCCGCGCGAGCTGGCCGAGGAGCTGGCCAAGGCGCTGGCCACCCAGGACGGCATCACCGCCGCCGAGATCGCCGGACCCGGCTTCGTGAACCTGCGGCTGGCCGCGGACGCGCAGGGCCAGCTGGTCAAGGAGGTGCTGACCGCGGGCGAGGCGTTCGGCCGTGGTTCGGCGCTGACCGGGCAGAAGATCAACCTGGAGTTCGTCTCGGCCAACCCGACCGGCCCGATGCACCTGGGTCACGCCCGCTGGGCCGCGGTCGGCGACGCGCTCGGCCGGGTGCTCGCGGCCGGTGGCGGCGAGATCACCCGCGAGTTCTACATCAACGACGCCGGCGCCCAGATCGGCAGGCTGACCAAGTCCCTGGTCGCGGTGGCCAAGGGCGAGCCGGTGCCCGAGGACGGCTACGCGGGCGACTGGATTACCGACGTGGCGGCCAAGATCGTCAAGCAGGAGCCGGACGTGCTCTCGCTGGATGACGAGCAGCGGGACGCCAGGTTCCGCGAGCTGGGCGTGGAGCTGATGCTGGAGTCGATCCGGCAGAGCCTGCGCCAGTTCCGCACCGAGTTCGACGTCTACTTCAGCGAGAAGTCGCTGCACAGCTCCGGCGAGGTGCAGACCGCGCTGGAGGTGCTCAAGAACTCCGGCCACCTGTACAAGGAGGCCGGGGCCTGGTGGCTGCGCTCCACCGACTACGGCGACGACAAGGACCGCGTCGTCATGAAGGGCAACGGCGAGGCCGCCTACATCGCCGCGGACATCGCCTACTTCCGGAACAAGCGCACCCGCGGCTTCGACCGGCTGATCTACATGCTCGGCGCGGACCACCACGGCTACATCGGCAGGCTGCGGGCCGCCGCGGCCGCCTTCGGCGACGACCCGAACTGCGTCGAGGTGCTGATCGGCCAGATGGTCAACCTGGTCAAGGACGGCGTGCCGGTCCGGATGGCCAAGCGCGCGGGCAACGTGATCACCCTGGACGACCTGGTCGAGGCGATCGGCGTGGACTCGGCCAGGTACGCGCTGATCCGCTCCTCGGTGGACTCCACCCTGGACATCGACCTGGACCTGTGGACCAAGACCACCAACGAGAACCCGGTGTTCTACGTCCAGTACGCGCACGCCCGGCTGTCCTCGCTCGCGCGCAACGCCGCGGACCTGGGCATCACCGTGCCCGCCGCGGCCGAGATCACCTCCGAGCTGCTCGGGCTGCTCGCGCACGAGAAGGAAGGCAAGCTGATCCGCACCATCGGCGACTTCCCGAAGGTGCTCGCCTCCGCCGCCGAGCTGCGCGAACCGCACCGGGTGGCCCGCTACCTGGAGGAGCTGGCCAGCGCCTACCACAAGTTCTACGACAACTGCCGGGTGCTGCCGCAGGGCGATGAGGAGCCGACCGCGCTGACCACCGCGCGCCTGCTGCTCTGCGCGGCCACCCGCCAGGTGCTGGCCAACGGGCTGGGCCTGCTGGGCGTGAGCGCGCCCGAGCGGATGTGACCAGGGTCTATGCCGCCGGACGGCCGCGCGGGCGGTGTGTGAGGATTAACGACCGTGAGGGCACACCCCGCCGGTCCTCGGCACGCTGACGTCATTGTTCCCGCGACGGCCGGACCCCGGCCGTCCACCGCCGACGCGCTCGGCGAGCTGCCGGAGTCCGTGTGGCCGAGGAACGCCAGACGGGGGCCGGACGGCGCCGTGCGGGTGGCCGGCGCCGACCTGCGCGAGCTGGCCGAGACCTACGGCACGCCGCTGTTCGTGATGGACGAGGCGGACTTCCGCGCGCGCTGCGCCGAGCACGCCGAGGCCTTCGGCGACCCGACGCTGGTGCACTACGCGTCCAAGGCCTTCCTCTCCGTGGAGATCGCCCGCTGGGTGGCCCAGGAGGGGCTGAGCCTGGACATCTGCAGTGGCGGCGAGCTGGCCGTGGCCCAGCGCGCGGACTTCCCCAGCGAGCGGATCACCTTCCACGGCAACAACAAGTCCGTTGCCGAGCTGCGCGCCGCTGTGCAGGGCCGGGTGGGCACCGTGGTGGTGGACTCCTTCCACGAGATCGCCCGGCTGGACCAGGTCGCCCGCGAGGCCGGGATCGTCCAGTCCGTGCTGATCCGGATCACCGTGGGTGTCGAGGCGCACACGCACGAGTTCATCGCCACCGCGCACGAGGACCAGAAGTTCGGCTTCTCGCTCGCCTCCGGGGACGCCGCCGAGGCGGCCCGCCGGGTGCTGGCCGCCGACGGCCTGCGCCTGGTCGGCCTGCACAGCCACATCGGCTCGCAGATCTTCGAGGCGGACGGCTTCGAGATCGCCGCGCACCGGGTGATCGGGCTGCTGGCCGAGCTGCACAAGGAGCACGGCGCGGACGCGCTGGCCGCACTGTCCACTGTGGACCTCGGTGGCGGCCTCGGCATCGCCTACACCGCCGAGGACGACCCGCCGCCGCCGGCCAAGCTGGCCGACCAGCTGCGCGCGATCGTGGCCCGGGAGTGCGAGCTGGCCGGGCTGCCCACGCCCAAGGTCGCGGTGGAGCCGGGCCGGGCCATCGTCGGGCCGGGCACGGTGACCCTCTACGAGGTGGGCACCATCAAGGACGTCACGGTGACCGGTGGGTCCGTCCGCCGCTACGTCAGCGTGGACGGCGGCATGAGCGACAACATCCGCACCGCGCTCTACGACGCGGTCTACGATTGCCGCCTGGTCTCCCGGGGGGTCGAGGCCGAGGCGGTGCTGTCCCGGCTGGTGGGAAAGCACTGCGAGTCCGGTGACGTGGTGGTGCGAGACTGCTGGCTGCCCGAGGACATCGCCCCGGGCGACCTGGTCGCGGTGGCCGCGACCGGGGCCTACTGCTACGTGATGGCCAGCAGCTACAACCGGCTGCCCCGGCCGGCCGTGGTCGCCGTGCGCGACGGCGAGCACCGGCTGGTGCTGCGCCGGGAGACCGAGGACGACCTGCTGCGCCTGGAGGTGCTGTGACCAACAGCGGAGAGCCGATCAAAGTCGCGCTGCTCGGATGCGGGACCGTCGGCACCGAGGTGGTGCGGCTGCTCCGCGAGCAGGCCGAGGACCTCACCGCGCGCATCGGCGCCCCGGTCGAGCTGACCGGCATCGCGGTCCGCCGCCCGCACAAGCACACCGACGTGCCAGCCGAGCTGCTGACCACCGACGCCGCCGCCCTGGTCAACGGGGACGCCGACGTGATCGTCGAGGTCATCGGCGGCATCGACCCGGTGCGCGGGCTGCTCGGCACGGCGCTGACCAACGGCAAGTCGGTGGTCACCGCGAACAAGGCGCTGCTGGCCGAGCACGGCGCGGAGCTCTACGCCGCCGCGGACGCCTCCGGCGCCGACCTGTACTTCGAGGCCGCGGTGGCCGGGGCCATCCCGCTGCTGCGCCCGCTGCGCGAGTCGCTGGCCGGTGACCAGATCACCAGGGTGATGGGCATCGTCAACGGCACCACCAACTACATCCTCTCCGCGATGGACGCCACCGGCGCGGGCTACGGCGAGACGCTGGAGGAGGCCTCCCGGCTGGGCTACGCCGAGGCCGACCCGACCGCGGACGTGGACGGCTTCGACGCCGCGGCCAAGGCCGCCATCCTGGCCTCGCTGTCCTTCCACACCAGGGTCACCGCCTCCGACGTGTACCGCGAGGGCATCGCCTCGGTCACCGCCTCCGACATCGCCGCGGCCCGGCTGCTCGGCCGCACGGTCAAGCTGCTGGCCATCTGCGAGCGGGTGGTCGGCGAGGACGGCGCGGAGAGCGTCTCGGTGCGCGTGCACCCGGCGATGATCCCGCGCACCCACCAGCTGGCCAGCGTGAACGGCGCGTTCAACGCGGTGTACGTGGAGGCGGCGGCGGCCGGTCAGCTGATGTTCTACGGCCCTGGCGCCGGTGGCGCGCCCACCGCCAGCGCGGTGCTCGGCGACCTGGTCGCGGTGGCCCGCAACAAGGTGCTCGGCGGCCGGGGCCCGCGCGAGTCCGCCTACGCCCAGCTGCCGGTGCGGCCGATGGGCGAGACGCTCACCGCGTACCACATCAGCCTGGAGGTCGAGGACCAGCCGGGCGTGCTGACCCAGGTGGCCGCGATGTTCGCCGAGCACGGCGTGAGCATCGCCGCGGTCCGCCAGGAGGGCCGTGAGGGCTCGGCCAACCTGGTCGTGGTCACGCACATGGCGCCGGACGAGGCGCTGCGCTCCACCGTGGAGAAGATCGCCGGGCTGCCCATCGTCCGTGAGGTGGCCGCCGTGATGCGGGTGGAGGGTGAGCAACTGTGAGCACGCTTGCTGCTGAGGCGTCGACGCGTCCGGGCTGGCCCGGGATCATCAACGCCTACCGGGACCGGATCGCGGTGCCGGCGGGCGCGGAGATCATCACCCTGCACGAGGGCGGCACCCCGCTGCTGCCCGCGGCGCACCTGTCCGAGCTGACCGGCTGCCAGGTCTTCCTCAAGATCGAGGGCGTCAACCCGACCGGCTCGTTCAAGGACCGCGGCATGACCGTGGCCATGACCTACGCCAAGGCCGAGGGCAGCAAGGCGGTCATCTGCGCCTCCACCGGCAACACCTCGGCCTCGGCCGCCGCCTACGCCGCCCGCGCCGGGCTGACCAGCGCGGTGCTGGTGCCGCGCGGCAAGATCGCGCTGGGCAAGCTGGCCCAGGCGGTGGCCTACGGCGCGCGCATCCTGCAGGTCGACGGCAACTTCGACGACTGCCTGGAGCTGGCCCGCAAGACCGCCTCCGCGCACCCGGTCTACCTGGTCAACTCGGTGAACCTGGTGCGCATCGAGGGCCAGAAGTCGGCCGCGTTCGAGGTCTGCGACGTGCTCGGCCGGGCCCCGGACATCCACTGCCTGCCGGTGGGCAACGCGGGCAACATCACCGGCTACTGGAAGGGCTACCGCGAGTACGCCGCGGACGGCGTGGTGGCCTCGACCCCGCGCATGTTCGGCTTCCAGGCCGAGGGCGCGGCCCCGCTGGTGCTGGGCCACCCGGTGTCCAACCCGGAGACCATCGCCACCGCCATCCGGATCGGCAGCCCGGCCTCCTGGACCGGCGCGGTCGAGGCGAAGGACGAGTCCAATGGCCTGTTCCACGCCCTCTCCGACGAGCACATCCTGGCCGCCTACAAGCTGCTGGCCGCCCGCGAGGGCGTGTTCGTGGAACCGGCCTCCGCCTCCAGTGTCGCGGGCCTGCTGGCCACCGCCGAGGACGGCCGGCTGCCCAAGGGCTCGCTGGTGGTGTGCACGGTCACCGGCCACGGCCTCAAGGACCCGGACACCGCCCTGCTCGGCATGACCGAGGTCGAGCCGCTGCCGGTGGACCCCGGCGCGGTGGCCGCCGCGCTCGAGCTCAGCTGAGCGGGCGCTCCCGATGTCCCGCCGCCGCTGGGCGCTGCTGGCGGTGCTGGGGACCGGCCTGACCGCCGCCTGCACCGCCGCGCAGCCGGGACCGGAGACCAGCACGGCGGTCAAGGAGTGGACCAGGGTCAGCAGCCCGAAGTCGGTGAACAAGGACTTCCGGGTCAGCCCGTGCGAGACGCTGACCGAGGCCGAGCGCCGCGACCTCGGCCTGCCCTCGCCCCCGACCGCGAGCGCGCAGGCGGACCCGGCCGGGTGCACCTGGCGGGACCAGGACGGCGGCACCGCGGTCCTGGTCGAGCTGGATCCGCTGTCCCTGGCCCAGCGCTACGACCGCGAGCCGGACTCGGCGGGCGTGTCCGTGGTCAAGGTCGCTGGCTATCCGGCGGTGCGAGCCCAGGAGGGCGGCGACGGGCGCGGCTGCGAGTTCCGGATCGGGGTGTCGGCCACCGAGGCGCTGCACGTGGCCTTCAGCGCGCCGAAGGCCGTCCCGGACGCCTGCGGGCGGGCCCAGCGGGTGGCCGAGGCAGTCATCGGGAAGCTGCCCGCGGGCAGCTGATCCTCCGTATGCTCGCTGCCGTGACGGCACAACGTTGGTTGCTCGGGTCCGTGCTGGTGTCGGCCGCGGTGCTCCTCACCGCCTGTGGGGGCGAGTCGCCCGCCCCGACGCAGCCCCCGGCCCCGACCTCCCCGGCCTCCTCCTCTTCCGCGGCCTCGGGGGACTGGACGAAGGTCACCACCCAGCCCAAGACGGTGGAGGGCACCTTCCGCACCGCGCCCTGCGAGATCCTGCCCGCGGCCCAGCTCAGCGGCCTCGGCCTGCCGGACAAGCCCAAGCCCGCGGCGGCCAGTTGCGCCTGGAGCAACCACTCCAACAGCCGCGCCGAGGTGCGGGTGGAGCTCTACCGGGACACCCTGCTGAAGAAGTTCGGCGCGGAGGCCCCCAAGGCGGGGTCCGGCCTGGAGGTCGGCAAGGTCGCCGGCTACCCGTCCGTGCGCTCCCTGGACGGCGCTGACCAGCGCGGCTGCATGGTCTTCACGGCGATCTCGGACACCGAGACGCTGCGCTCCTACTTCACCTCGTACAAGACCATGCCCGCGGTCACCCCGGACGCCTGCGGGTTCGCCGAGAAGGTGCTCAGCGCGGTGATCGAGAAGCTCCCGGCGAAGACTTGATCCGCCATATTTGCGAATGTCATGTGAGCTGGCTCACCTGTGGACAAAGCACGGAACCGCCGTCATGGGTTGTGACATCCTAGGTCCCGTCTGGGAGGACGTTGCTGGAGGGAACCCATGGCGGATCGAGTGATGATCAAGCCGGCCGAGGTGCCGGGGCTGATCGCGAAGCTGGAAGCCGAGCTGGAAGAGGCCAAGGACCTGCGGGAGTACACCGCGGCGATCGGCATCCAGGAGGCGCCCGCCAACGATCCCGCGAGCATCGAGCTGGCCAAGCGTCTCGACCTGCCCGCCACCGGCCCCACCGGGCTCGTGGCCGCCGCCGACAAGTTGATCGCCTCCATCCAGGCGATGATCACCAACTTGAAGAGCGGCCTCGCGGACTACGAGCGTCAGGAGCAGGCCAACCGCTCCTCCATGAAGCGGGCCTGAGCCGCACGGGCACAACTGGGGTGAGGACATGACCAACTGGGACGCGTACAGCCACGAGCAGATCCACAAGATGATCAACGAAGGCCGTGGGCACTATGCCCTGAGCAGTCGTGATCTGCTCTGGGAGAAGCAGGCCGAGCGGCTGGGCCGGATCGGCGAGAACGTGAAGAAGGCCTTCGAGGGCGCCACCGGCGTCATGCAGGGCAAGTCCTTCGACCAGATGCAGGAGCGCGTCTCGCCCGCGCACCAGTGGGCCACCGAGGCTTCCAGCATGGCCGACCTGATGCGGACCACCTCGTCGACCAGCACGAACACCTTCGTCGACACGCAGAAGAAGATCGAGCCCGCCAAGCAGGTCACCTCCAGTGACAACTTCATCTCCCGCGGCTGGGCCTCGCTCACCGGCGGGATGACCGACAAGCAGCAGGAACAGCAGGACAAGGACAACGCCGAGCGCAAGGCCCGCGAGACCATGCGCGGCTACGAGACCACGGTGCTCTCCTCCACCTCGAACCTGCCCACCTTCGTCGCGCCCGACCCGATCGACGTCGGCGTCGGCGCCTCCGGCGGCGGCAAGTCCGAGGTCGGCAACCCGGTGGCCACCCCGACCCGGCGCGGCGGCAACTTCGACAACTCCGACCCGACCCGGCGCGGTGTGCTGGTCGGCGACCGGGACGGCGACGGCATCCCGGACGACCGGGACCCGGTCGACGACCGGAACACCAACCGGGACAACAACCGCCCCGGTGACAAGGACGGCGACGGCATCCCCGACGACCGGGACCCGATCGACAACACCCGCAACGATGACTGGCACCGCAACCTGCCCAACGACCAGGTCGACCCGAACCGGGTCATCCCGTCCCCGGTGGTCAACCAGCCGCTGCCGATGAACAATCCGGTGCCGACCCCCGGCCCCGGTGGTGGCGGCTCGACCTTCGGCCCGGTCCCGGTCGGCGGCATGCCCGGCGGCTTCGGCCCCGGCTCCGGCAGCGGCTCCGCCGGCATGCGCCCCGGCTTCGGCCCCGGCGGCATGGGCGGCATCGGCTCGGGTGGCCCAGGCGGTCCCGGCAGCGGTTTTGGTCCCGGTGGCCGTGGTGGCGCGCCCGGCATGGGCGGCGGTCCCATGGGCGGTGGCGCGCGAGCCAACGGCGAGGAGGACAAGGAGCACAAGCGTCCTGACTACCTCATCGAGACCGACGACATCTTCGGCGAGGGCACGCTGGTCGCGCCGCCGGTGATCGGTGAGCGTCCGGGCCTGTGACCGTTTCACTCGACCTCGAACTGAACGCACTGGAGTTCGAGGTCCTCTGGGAGCACCTGCGACTGGGCGACAAGCCCACCGAGCTGAACACGCTGTCCCACGGCGTCACCGACGAGGAACGCGCGCACTTCCGCCGCCTCGCCTGGTCGTCCCTGGAACAGCGCGGCCGCGCCGAGGACGGCCGGTTGGACGTGGAGCTGGAGGACCTGCTGATCCTGCTGGCCCGCCCCAACCGGTCCATCGACATCCGGTTCTCCTGGCGGGTGGGCGAGCAGATCCTGCCCGAGGTCAAGGCGCTCTGCTCGGCCGTCGGCGACACCGGCGTGCTGGCCGTGCACGACGGCGACCGGTACCGCTTCGGCTGGGTCCGCAGCACCGGCCTGGCCCCCGCGGCCGCCGGCCTGCTGCCCCAGCCCCCACCGGGCCGCGTCGGCTCGGTCACCGTCGCCGCCGACGTGCTGGAGTCCGCGGTCAGCCAGGCCGCCGACCAGGGCAAGGTCTTCGTCCAGATCCTCACCAGCCGCGGCGTCCGCCAGGAAGACGCCCAGCTCCTGTGGGAGATAGGCGACGCCGACCGCACCCTGTACGCCCAGTTCGGCGCCACCGCCCGCGACCAGTACGGCCGCAGCCTGCGCGCGAGCAGCGTGCTCAACGTCTTCGACATCCAGGCAGGCCGCATCGGCAGCCGGGAACGCAACGGCTGGATCAACTTCTTCGGCGTGGACAACCGCAAGGTCGCCGAACAACTCGACAGCCTGCTGGCCGAGGTCGTGGACCGCTGATCCCCTGGCCTGGGGTCCGGACCGAGCTGGGGGAGGCGTCGGTCCGGAGCGCGGGGGGATGCGTGACACCGACGGAATGGCGGTTCTGCTGGGCGCCAACCGGACCAGGGGTTCGGCGCTCGGCATGGCGATCTTCCTGTGTCTGCCGACCCTTTTGGTGTGGTTCGTGGGCGTCACAGTGGGCCCCATCGAGTACCCGGAAGGTTCCTGGCCCGCGCGGTTCATCACGGCGCAAGCGGTGTTCCTGGTGAGCCTGTTGCTGGCGGCTGGACTGCTCCTGCTGTTGCTGCGGCAGGCGATCAGGGCCGACCAGGTGAACCTGCCATTGCTCGGCCGACTCCGGACGCTGTACGCCTGGTTCGCCGGTGCCACGGTCGTGCTGTCCCTGTCCGGTGTGGTCATCGGGCTGTTGGCGCTCGAGCATGCCAGGGCAGGGATGGCGGGCTCAGCGGTGACAGCCCAGGTGAGCATGAGCGGGGTGGCCGTGATGTGCCTGCCCATGCCATACCTGTTCGCGGCCTCACTCCTCAGACGTGTGGAGCAGGCCGAGCGGGTGCGCACCGAGCACGGCTGGCTGTCGTGAACAGGGTCCGTCTGCCCCTCATCCGCTGATCGAGCGGAGTTCGCCGGTTCGGGCGCTGGGCCGAGTGCTGATCACCTAGGCTCCGCTGAGGACCGACCTGGGGGAGGCGTCGGTCCGGACCGCAGGGGGAGTGCATGTCGCCGTCCGGCGATAACTGGTTGAGCAAGTTCACCGAGGACTGGGACGAGGAAGAACGGCCGAAGCCGAAGATCGCCGCAGCGGAACATCCTGGTACTTCAGCACCTGAGGATCCGTCTGCGGTCCGGCTGGTGCTAGACGATCACGGGTTGGTTCAAGCGGTCGAACTGGCACCTACCTGGCGTGCTCAGGTGACCAGCCGGCTTCTGGGCGCGGCAGTGCTGAGCGTGGCGAATGACCTGCTGGCAACACGGTTCACCGAATCGACCGACGATGCCTTGCCGGAGGTCTCGATCGACCGGCTTGCCGCCCAAAGCGCGGCGACGACCTCCTCGCCAGGGAGCAGGGATGAGCTCAGGGCCGTGCTCGCCGCCTGGTCGGCGGACTTCGCCGCGTTCAAGCGGCAGTTGGCGGAAGCGGCGGACGCGGTCTTCGTCGGCGCCGCCCCCGACGACAGGGTTGTCGCGACCATGCGGAACGGTCAGTTCGCCGAGGTCACAGTCGATCTGAGGTGGGCGGAGTTCGCTCGCCACACCGAGATCGGCGTGGAGTTGGGCCGAGCTTTGCGAGCCGCGCAGCAGGCCGCTGCCGCGGGTGGGGTCGCCAACCTGAGCCCGCCGGGGAGCGTCGCCCAAGTGCTGCGATTGGCCAGGGACCCGCAAGCGCTGCTTCGGCTCGCCGGGATGCCTGGTTAGCGGTCCGTCGGACGGCCATGAAGACGGGGAGGGAGTTCTGATATGGACGACAAGGTTCGCGCGTCAGTCGAGGCGATGAGGGCGGATGCGGGTGAGTGGAGCAGCGCGGCGCGAGAAGTCGGCCAAGCTCACTCCCTGGTCAAGAACCTGATGCTGAACGAAGAGCAGTTCTCGATGCTGCTCGACCACATCATCGGGCCGACCTACGAGCAGGTCCGGCAAGCCCTGGAGTCGTTGCTGGAGTCCGCGGCGGCCGAGTTCGACAAGGTCGGCATGGCGCTGCGCATGAGCGCGGAGACCTATGAGCGTGAGGACGCTGAGGGTGCGCACGGTCTCCGGCGGGCGGGCGGTTGAGGACATGATTCACAGAGACAACGAGGCGACCCTGAACACGATCAGGGAAGCCAAGCAGGAGGTCCTGGGCTCCGCCGAGATGATCAGGGTCGCGTTCGAGTTCGCTCAAGCCGCGAACCCCACGTACCAGCTGCAACGGTTCGCGGCGAGTCAGGGTTGGCTTGGCCAGGAGATCGAGAAGTCGATGGCGGACCTGGAGCGCTGTTACGAGGTGCCAGGAAGTCCGTCGGCGCTGCGGGCAGTGGGTGAGGCGTGGACCACTCAGGTCGGCGCGATGGCGAGCGAACTGTCCGGTCGCCTGCGCAAAGAATCGCTGACCACCGACAACAGGTGGACCGGCAAGGCAGCTGAGGCATACGGAGATGTGGTCACTGTGCAAGGTGAGGCGTTGGTGGCGCTCAAAACCATTGCCACCACGATCCACACCACACTGAGTGATCTTGCGGGTGCGATCGAAGCGTATTGGAATGCTCTCGCGATCGGCGTCGCGTCCGTGGCCGGTGCCTTGGCCATAGCCGCAGTTGCGGTCGGTGGTGTGGTCACGGCACCCGCCGGGATCAAGTTCGCACTCGGCGCGTTGACGGCGTACACGACATTGGCGGGAGTGGCGCTCAACTCGTTGACGACGGCGGCGAACACAGCGCGCGCCCAGCAGGTGAAACTGCTGCAACAGGTCACCACGGAACGTGCTCTTCCTGGCGGCCGGTGGCCCTCGGCGACGGCGGAACACCTCACCGACGCGAGCAACAAGGACGGTGACAGGAGTGACTGGGAACCCCGGTAGCGTCCCTGCCGGGGCGTGGCGCTGGGTGGCCGTCCCTGGCGCGGCCCGGTCGCGAAAGGGGCTGACCAGGACCGCCGTTGTCTTCTTGGTCGCGGCGGTGTTCTTCGCCGGTCTAGCGCTGCTGATCCTGCTGTCGGTGAACCGGAGCAGCTTCGGCTTCTACCAGGTGCTGGTCGTCCAGCTTCCGCTGAGCGCGCTCGGCTTTGGCTGGACCGCGGCATTCCTGTTCCGGGTCAGGGCCGTGGTCAGCGGCGACCACATCGACGGGTGGGCGCTGCCTGGTTGGCGGCGGACCGCGAACATCGGCAGCCTCCTCATTCTGGTTGTGGCGGTCGTGTTCGCCCTCATCTTCATGGTCTATCCCCTGATCAACGGCGTTCCCGAGTCAGCGGCTTCGCCCCTGTTCCAAGTTCCCGGACTCATCGTGGGATGTATTTTCGGAGACCTGCCGCGTTCTGTGGTCCGGAAGCTCGAACGGGACTCGGACCAGGCACGGAGTCGTGGTGGGTGGCCAGGGCCCTGAGCACCTTATCTAGGGTGGGCGGGTGCGGATCGGAACTGGTGTGCGGGTCACGGTGCCCGCGTCGACGGCGAACCTCGGGTCGGGGTTCGACTCCCTTGGTCTCGCGCTCGCGCTCTACGACGAGGTGGAGGTGCGGGTCGCCCCGGCCGGTGAGGTCCGGGTGCGGGTCGAGGGCCAGGGTGCTGACTCGGTTCCCGCTGATGGGCGGCATCTGGTTGTGCGGGCGGCGCTGGCCGCGCTGGAGCGGTGCGGGGTGAGCGGGGCAGGGCTGGAGCTGGTGTGCCGGAACCGGATTCCGCACGCTCGGGGGCTGGGGTCCTCCGCGGCGGCGGCGGTGGCCGGGGTGGCTGCTGGGTTCGCGTTGGCGGACCGGGAGCTGGATGACGGGGTGTTGCAGCTGGCCGCGGAGTTCGAGGGGCATGCGGACAACGCCGCGGCCAGTGTCTACGGCGGGATCGTGATCGCCTGGCAGGACGGTGACCAGTACCAGGCCATCCGGCTGGAGCCGCACGAGGAGCTCTCGCCGGTGGTGCTGGTGCCGGAAACCCGGTCCGAGACGAAGACCACACGCGGGTTGTTGCCGGAGCTGGTGCCGCTGCGGGACGCGGCCTTCGCGGCGGGGCGCTCGGCGCTGGCCGTCTACGCGCTGACCACCGATCCCTGGCTGCTGCTGCCCGGCACCGCGGACCGGCTGCACCAGGAGTACCGCCGACCCGCCTTCCCGGCGACCATGGCGCTGGTGGACTCGTTGCGGGCCAGCGGGGTGCCGGCCATGGTCTCCGGGGCGGGACCCACCGTGATCGCCTTCCCCCGTGGTGGTCACCTGCCCGACGAGGCAGAGCTGTCCGGGTTCACCCCGATGGCCCTGCCGGTCGACCAGGGCGGGGTGGTGGTGGAACCGATCGGGGGCCCGGCCAACCCGTCTGAGGGAGCAAAGCCGAGGTAGCCAAGGCCCTTCCCGCCACGCCACGACCGACCCGGTTGTTGCACCGTGCTGACCCGGGGTCTACCCTCAGAGGCAATCAGTCACCGCGCGCACGGTCGCCGGTGCCGTTCCCGGGCCTCGTTCCCGGGTCGCATCCCCGTTGAAGTAGGTTCCGATCCGTCCAGGGCGGAATCCACGCTGACGGGTACACCGAGGCGGTGATTGACAGTCCCGTGCCGAGTCTTCTCACCGGTACTGGACGACCTGCTGTCCCGCGTTCCGTCGGGCGGCAAGTCCGCTGGTCCACGTAGGAGGCGGGGACCGGTCAGGAAGGACATTCGTGAGCGAAACCGAACTACTGGGCGGCGACGCGGTCGAGACGACCGCTGCCAGCCCTTCGGCCAATGGCACGGCGACTCGACGTCGTGGCGGCCTTTCCGGGATGGTGCTCGCCGAGCTGCGTCAGCTCGCTGGTGAGCTGGGCATCGGCAACACCAGTGGGATGCGCAAGGGCGATCTGATCGCTGCCATCAAGGAGCGGCAAGGCGGCGGTTCGGCGCCACGCGCCGAGGCTGCCAAGCCGGCCAAGGCCGAGACCGGCCAGCTGGCGCTGGGTGCCGAGAGCACCCCGGCGCCGAAGGCCGCCGCGGTGGAGAGCGCCCCACCGGCGCCCGCCGCCTCCCCTGCCGCCGCGGACAACGCGGCTGGTGAGGGCGACGCCGGGGGCGACAACGCCCGGCGCAACCGCCGCCGTCGGGCGGCCACCCGTCCGGCCGGGAGCCCGGAGGGCGAGCAGCGGAACACCCGCGAGCGCGCTCCCGAGCAGGTCCAGGCCGACAAGCCCGTCGAGCAGGCGGAGCAGCCCGCCGCCGCTGCCAGCGAGCAGCGGGAGCGGCCGGCCGAGCAGCAACCGCGTCAAGAGCGCGGTGAGCGGCAGGAACGCGGCGAGCGGGGCGAGCGCGGGGAGCGGGGCGACCGGGGCAACCGGAACGACCGCAACCGCAACCGCAACGACCGCAACGATCGTGGTGACCGTGGGGACCGGGGCGAGCGCGCCGCGTCCCAGGGTCAGCCGCAGGGTGTGGAGGACGACGAGGACGAGGACGGCAGGGGGCGGCGGGGACGCCGTTTCCGGGACCGCAGGCGCAACCGTGGCCGGGATGGCGACGGCGGCGGCAACGACCGGGGCGACCGCGGGGAGCGCGGCGGCCGGGGCGGTGGCGGCGGTGACACGGAGGTCCGCGAGGACGACGTGCTGCTGCCGGTCGCGGGCATCCTGGACGTGCTGGACAACTACGCGTTCGTCCGCACCTCCGGTTACCTGGCCGGGCCCAACGACGTCTACGTCTCGCTGTCGCTGGTCCGCCGCTACGGCCTGCGCCGTGGCGACGCGATCACCGGCGCGGTGCGCCAGCCCCGGGACGGGGAGCAGCAGCGGCAGAAGTTCAACCCGCTGGTGCGGGTGGACTCCATCAACGGCCTGGAGCCGGACGCGGTCCGCGGCCGTCCGGAGTTCACCAAGCTGACCCCGCTGTACCCGAACGAGCGACTGCGGCTGGAAACCGAGCCGCACATCCTCACCACGCGCGTCATCGACCTGGTGATGCCGATCGGCAAGGGGCAGCGCGCGCTGATCGTCTCCCCGCCCAAGGCGGGCAAGACCTCGGTGCTGCAGGCGATCGCCAACGCGATCACCACGAACAACCCGGAATGCCACCTCATGGTCGTGCTCGTGGACGAGCGGCCTGAGGAGGTCACCGACATGCAGCGTTCGGTGAAGGGCGAGGTCATCGCCTCGACCTTCGACCGGCCGCCGGGCGACCACACCACTGTGGCCGAACTCTCCATCGAGCGCGCCAAGCGCCTGGTGGAGATGGGTCACGACGTGGTCGTGCTGCTGGACTCGATCACCCGTCTGGGCCGCGCCTACAACCTGGCCGCCCCGGCATCGGGCCGCATCCTGTCCGGTGGTGTCGACTCCACCGCGCTGTACCCGCCCAAGCGCTTCCTCGGCGCCGCGCGCAACATCGAGGGTGGCGGTTCGCTGACCATCTTCGCCACCGCGCTGGTGGAGACCGGGTCCACCATGGACACGGTCATCTTCGAGGAGTTCAAGGGCACCGGCAACGCCGAGCTCAAGCTGGACCGCAAGATCGCCGACAAGCGGACCTTCCCGGCGGTCGACGTGGACGCCTCCGGCACGCGCAAGGAAGAGCTGCTGCTCTCCCCTGACGAGCTGGCGGTCACCATCAAGCTCCGCCGGGTGCTGGCGGCGCTGGACGACCAGCAGGCCATCGACCTGCTGCTGGACCGTCTGCGCAAGACCCGCACGAACATCGAGTTCCTGATGACGGTCTCCAAGAACGCCCCGGGAACGAACGACGACTGATACTCGTCAGTAAGTAAGCGGGCGCTTTCGGCCATGGCCGGGAGCGCCCGCTTTTTTGTCGCCGAACGGACGCCCCGATTGTGACCCGTTCGCGCTGTTGCCCAAGAACGATGCTTTTTGGGAGTCGAAAAATCCGCCGAGTTAGCCGATCGCCAACAGCGCTGCCCGGGAGTCAGTAGCTGACGCTGGATCGGTTGGCAGCGTGTGCAGTAGTCCAATGGGCTGATCAGCCCTGACCGAAAGGCGGCATGGGTAGTCGCGGAGACCGGAAACGCATTGGGCCGTCCAGGTGACGGCTTCTGTTTCAGCTGGTTGCGCGGCACGCATGCCAGGTATTTACCTACTGGGAGTGGTGGGCGGAACGGTGACACGGGCGTCTAGTGGGAGGCGGCTGTCGGTGTGGGCGGGCGGCGCGAAACGCAGCGCCCCTGACGTGCTCCTGGTCGGAGTGCTCGGGGCGCTGGACCTGCTCGCGCTGTTCCTGGTGCCCGCGCAGCCCTGGCGGCTGGCTGCCGGCGCGCTGGCGGCCTACGGGGTGACCCTGCCGCTGCTGCTGCGCAGGCGCAGGCCGGTGGTGGTCTTCCTGATCGTGGGCGCGATGGTGCTGGCCAGGGCGGCGATCGGCGCGCCGGAGGCGACCGGGGTGATCCCGCTGTTCGTCGCCGCGCACGCGCTGGGCCGCTACGGCGCCCGGCGGCACCGGCCGTGGGTGGCCTGGGTGGTGGCCGGCTGGGGCGGCGCGCACGCGGTCGTGGTCAGCCTGATGTACACCGCGCAGATCCAGCTGGCGGACTGGCTGGTGGCGGCGCTGGCGGTGGGCCTGGCCTACCTGATCGGCAGCCATCAGCACCGCTTCGCCGCGCACGTGGGCTCGCTGCGCCGCAGCGTGCACCGGCAGCGCGAGCGGCGCACCCGCGAGGTGCGCTCGGCGGTGGGCGCCGAACGCGAGCGGATCGCGCTGGACCTGCACGACGTGGTGGGCAACCACCTCAGCGCGCTGTCGGTGCAGACGCACGTCTTCGAGGAGCTGCTGGCCAGGCGGGACCCGCAGGCGGTGCTCGCGGCCAACCAGATCCGCGAGTCCAGCAGGCAGGCGATGACCGAGATGGTCCGGCTGCAGAACCTGCTGCGCGGGATCGCGGACGCGCCGGAGGGGGCCGACTGCGGGCCGGAGGGGGTGACCCGGCTGGCCTCCGCGGTGCGCAACGCGGGCAACGACGTGGAGTTCTCGGTGGCCGAGCTGCCCCGCTCGATGAGCCGCGAGGTCGGCGCGGAGGGCTTCCTGGTGCTCCAGGAGGCGTTGACCAACGTGGTCAAGCACGCCTCGCCGACCAGGGTGAGCATCGAGGTGGGCGTGGACGCCGAGGCGGACGCGCTGCGGCTGCGGGTGGTCAACGAGCCGCCCAGGGCGGCCCGGCTGCCCTCGGTGCCGGGCAGCGGGCTCGGCCTGCTCAGCATGCAGGCCAGGGTGGCCAGGCTGGGCGGCGAGCTGAGCTCGGCGGCCGCGCCGGACGGCGGCTACGTGGTGGACGCGCGGATCCCGCTGCGGAGCGCCTCGTGACCATTCGCCTGCTGCTCGTCGACGACGACGCGGTGGTCAGGGCGGGGCTGTCCACCCTGCTCTCGCTGCGTGAGGACCTGGAAGTGGTGGGTGAGGCGGCCACCGGCGGCGCGGCGCTGGCCAGGGCGGCCGAGCTGTGCCCCGACGTGGTGCTGATGGACGTGCGGATGCCCGAGCTGGACGGTATCGCGGCCACCCGGCGGCTGCTCGGCGAGTGGACCGGGCCCGCGCCCCGGCCCAGGGTGCTGATGCTGACCACCTTCGACTCCGACTTCCACGTCTACTCCGCGCTGGCCGCCGGGGCGAGCGGGTTCCTGCGCAAGGACACCTCGCCGGATGAGCTGGCGCACGCGGTCCGGGTGGTCTCCCGGGGCGATGCGATGCTCTCGCCCGCGGTGACCCTGCGCCTGATCGAGCACACCGTGCACCGGATGGTGCAACCCGATCCGGCAGTCGCCAAGGGAATTGACCTGCTTGGTGAGCGGGAGATCGATGTGGTCAAGTTGGTGGCCACCGGCTGGTCCAATGCCGCGATTGCGGAAAAGCTGGACACCACCGAGTCCTCGGTCAAGAGCAGGGTGACCAGGGTGCTGGCCAAGCTGGACCTGGACAATCGTGTTCAGCTGGCCATCTTCGCATACCGGACCGGGCTGGTCTCGATTTCCCCCGAGTAGCAACGGATTGCGCGCGACTAAAGTTGCACGCCAGAACGAGTGCGCGACTTTCGTGGCGAAAAAGGTAGACCGCGTGGCCTATTGAGAAACATTTGCGGCGGGGTAGGGTTTATTTCTGGATCGAGGGGAAAAACCAGGAATAACTGGGGAGGTGTGCCGGCATGATTGAAGTCGAATATGAGAAGTATTGTTTCGTCGACCGCTACTTCTACGACTCGCCGGCCCACCGCACCGCCGCGGTCGAGCGGTACCCGCTGGTCAGCGCGCCGCTGCCGCCGCAGTGGCGGCGCAGCAGGCGGGAGTCCTGGGTGATGCTGCACCCCAGGGGCGTGGCTACGCCCGAGCAGGGCTGGAAGATCCACGTATCCGCGACCCCGGACGGCGCGGCCGAGGTGCTGGCGGCGGTGGCCGAGGACTGCCTGCTGCACCGGGTGCCGTTCAAGTTCCTGGACAGCAGGGCCGCGGTGCTCGCGCACAACGCCAAGTACGCCGCCCGTGGCTCCAGCGGCAAGTTCATCACGCTCTACCCGGCCGACGAGACCCAGCTGACCCGCCAGCTGCGCAGGCTCGGCCCCCGGCTGGCCGGGCGGCCCGGCCCGTACATCCTCAACGACCTGCGCTTCGGCGAGGGCCCGCTCTACGTGCGCTACGGCGCCTTCACCGAGCGGTACTGCCAGTCCGCGCGCGGCGAGCTGGTGCCGGCGCTGGCCGACCCCGAGGGCAACCTGGTGCCGGATGAGCGCGGCCCCCGGTTCAGCCCGCCGGACTGGGTGGCCATCCCGGAGGTGCTGCGACCGCACCTGGCCCGCCGCCGGGCCAGGGCCGCGCTGCCCTACCGGGTGCTGCGCCCGCTGCACTTCTCCAACGCGGGCGGGGTCTACCTGGCCGAGGAGCCCGAGACCGGGCGCACCGTGGTGCTCAAGGAGGCCCGTCCGCACGCCGGGCTGGACACCGACGGCCACGACGCGGTGCACCGGCTGGCCAACGAGCACGACATGCTCACCCTGCTGGCCGGCGCGCCCGGCGTGCCCGAGGTGCTGGGCCGGTTCCGCTGCTGGGAGCACGAGTTCCTCGCGCTCAGCCACGTCGAGGGCGTGCCGCTGGCCACCGAGCTGGTCCGCCGCTACCCGCTGGCCGGGGCGGCCGCGGACGAGGCCGAGGTGGCCGGGTACACCCGGTGGGCGCTGGAGGTCGTGGAGAAGGTCACCGCCGCGATGGCCGCGCTGCACGAGCGCGGCGTGGTCTTCGGCGACCTGCACCCGAACAACGTGATGGTCGGCCCGGACGGCCGGGTCACCCTGCTGGACTTCGAGCTGGCCGCACCGGTGGGCGCGGCGACCCGGCCGCCGCTGGGCGCGCCCGGCTACACCGCGCCGCCCGGCGTCGGCGGCTTCGACGTGGACCACTACGCGCTGGCCGCGCTCCGGCTCGCGCTGTTCCTGCCGCTGAACTCGTTGTGCGCCTTGGCGCCCGGCAAGGTCCGCTCGCTGTGCGCGGCGGTGCTGGCCCGGTTCCCGGTGCCGCCGGAGTACGTGCGGCCCATCCTCGACCGGCTCTGCGCGGGCTCGGTGCCGCCGCCGGTGGCGGACGCGGAGGCGGTGCCGCCGATGTTCCCGACCGGACCGGCCGACCTGGACCGGCTGCGCGAGCAGATCACCGCGGCGATCCTGGCCTCGGCCACCCCGCAGCGCAGCGACCGGCTCTTCCCCGGCGACATCGCCCAATTCGCCGAGGACGGGCTCGGCCTGGCGCACGGCGCGGCTGGGGTGCTGCACGCCTTGCACACCAGCGGTTGCGGGCGCTTCCCCGAGTTCGAGGACTGGCTGCTGCGCGCGCTGATCCGGCGCGGCGCGGGCCGGCCCGGCCTGTTCGCCGGACGGCACGGCATCGCGCTGGTGCTGGCCGAGTTCGGGCACACCGGGACCGCGCTGGAGCTCATCGAGCGGGCCGCCGCGAGCACCGAGGCCTGCGCGGGCGCCGACCTGTACGAGGGTCTCTCCGGCATCGGGCTGACCCTGCTGCACCTGGGGCGCACGGTCGGCCGGAGCTGGCTCACCGAATGGGGTCTCGACCTCGCCGACCGGGTGGCGGGCCGGGTGCTCGCCGGGGTGGAGGCGGTCCCGTTCGGACTGCCCGGGCTCAGCCGCGGCGGCGCGGGCGCGGCGCTGTTCCTCAGCCACGCGCACGCCGAGGGTGGCCCGGACCGGCTGCTGGACGCGGCGGGCACCGCACTGCACCGGGACCTCCAGCACGCCGAGCTGACCGCCGCCGGCGCGCTGCACGTGCGCGCGGGCCGCAAGCTGCTGCCCTACCTGGCCGCGGGCACCGCGGGGATCGCCATCGCCATGGCCGAGCTGCTGCGGCGGCGGCCGGACCCGGTGTTCCTCGGCGCGCTGCCCTCGGTGCGCAGGGCGCTGGAAGCCGAGTTCACCGTGCACAGCGGGCTGTTCACCGGCCGGGCCGGGCTGGTCTGCGCGCTCGCCGCGCTGCGCGGCCTGCCCGAGGTCGACGCAGGCCAGCTGGACGCCGCGCTGCACCGGCACGTCAGCAGGCTGGCCTGGCACGCGGTGCCGCACGGCGGCGGCCTGGCCTTCCCCGGCGACGCGCTGCTGCGGCTGTCCCACGATCTCGCCACCGGATCGGCGGGTGTGCTGCTCGCGCTGCACACCGTGGCCACCGGGGCGTTGCCCCTGTTCGGACGAGTGCGCGAGGGGAGGTGACAACCCGGATGGACGTTCTTGACCTGCAGGCCATCGAACCTGCCGAGGTCGACAGCCCTGCCGAGCTCGGCATGGGCCTGATCAGCACGCTGAGTCTGCTGATCTGCTGGTGATCCACCGCACACAGTGTGTGCCATCGGGGGATGCTCTCGCCGCGACCGGGAGCATCCCCCGACCCATGCCCAGGGCCGATCCGCGCCCGCATCGACATCTCGCACCCCGGGGCGTCCGCTTCGACCGGCTTGCGGGCCCGGCCCGCGCGACCCGCCCGACTCTCACTTCGCTGATCCACAGCGGCGCCGCCGCTGGACTTCCAGCGCCGTCCGTGCAGTGCCAGGGCCGCCGGTCGTCCGGCCCGGGGTGGCCGCCCTTCCGCGCAGGTCGGAGCCCCCTGATCAGCCCGGTGCCCGCCGCCGGGGGCCTGGGGCGAGGGGGCCGCGCGGGGCCGGTCGCGGGTTCACGGTTCTGCCGCCCGGCGGTGGGCTATTAGCCGACACACTTTGCACAGACTTGACGTCTTTTCCCGGAAAAGCGGGGAATTCGGTCGCCTGTTCAATAATAGAGTTCGTGTCGGTCGCAAGGGTGAGGGAAAGGTTTGCCCGGAGTTGACGTGGTGTGTGTCAGCGGGCCGCATTGCGCGCTCTCCGGGACACGGGAAACGGGTTGACTGGTCCGTTCGGCCGGGTGCTCACTGGGCTGTACGGCTTAGTCCTGGCGTGAACCGGACTAGGTAGGACGAGCCTGCCCCGCTGGTCCCGGTCTGCCTGTCCGGGCAGCCCAACGGGCCGGACGTCCGGTGATCGGGGCAGATCAGGGCGGGTATGGTGGTTCTCCGCAGACGCGGGTGGTGGACTGCCTCCATCGAGCGGTACCTCAGGCGGCGATCGAGTGCGGACGGTCGCGAAGCCCTCACGCCGGTACTTGCTTCAGGAAGTTTTATCTAGCCGGAAGAACGTCAGAAAGTTCTCATTGTCGAAACACGACGGTGCCCCGGTAATTTGAGTGGGTGTTCCGACCAATGCTGGAATTCGCGGCTCGGAACCGTGACCGGTGGCGGGTCACGAGGCACTGGGACTGCTGACCCGGGTGGGAACCCACAGTCAGCGGGCCGACACACAACGTGATCAAAAGTAACGCATTGAAACTCCGGTAGGCAATCGCCCGTGTCCGTACTCCGGGTACGGACACGGTCACGCCGGGGTAACCGGGCGAGGGGTGGGAGACCAGCGGTGGAACCTGTGGCAGCCAGGTTGGTGACAGCGAACTCCGTGCGATCCGCGGCAGAGGTCGAGCAGGACGCGCTGCGGGTGGCCGCGGCGCTGCGCGCACGTGGGCTGTGTCCAGGCAGCCGGGTGATGCTCAAGGCGGACAACTCGGCCGGGTACGTCACCGTGCTCCTGGCCCTGGTGCACCTGGACACCTCGATCGTGCTGGTGGACCACCGGCAGACGCCGGAGGAGACCGCGCGGATCACCGCCTTCGCCAGGGCGGGCTGGGCGCTGGTGCGCCCCGAGGTCAGCCAGGACCTGACGGTGCTCGACCCCGACCACGTGATCAGCCTGGACGGGTTGCTGGACGAGGCGCAGTCGATCCCCGCCCTCGGCGGCTCACTGTCCTTTGTGGACTGGTTCACCCGGCCGGACGCGCTGATCGCCTGGTCCTCGGGCACCACCGGCGAGCCCAAGGGCATCGTCCGCTCGGGCCGTTCCTTCCTGGGCAACATCGAGCGCACCCAGCAGCGGATGAGCTACACCGAGGCCGACGTGTTGATGCCGCTGCTGCCCTTCTCGCACCAGTACGGGCTCTCGCTCGTGCTGCTGTGGTGGGTGGCCCGCTGCTCGCTGATCGTGGCGCCGTACGCCCGCCTGGACCACGCGGTCGACATGGCCGGGCGCTACCGGGCGACCGTGGTGGACGCGACCCCCGCGACCTACCACACCATGCTGAAGCTGGTGGAGCGCAGGCCGGAGTCCGCGGCGAGCCTGCGGGACGTGCGGATGTGGTGCGTGGGCGGCGCGCCGCTGGACCGCGCGCTGGCGGAGAAGTTCATCGCGGCCACCGGCCAGCCCCTGCTGGACGGCTACGGCAGCACCGAGGTCGGCAACATCGCGCTGGCCGCCCCCGGCAACGCGGTCGGCTGCGGCCAGCCGCTGGACGGGGTCGTGGTGCGGATCCTGGACGAGGACGGCAACGCGGTCCCGCCGGGCGAGATCGGCGAGATCCTGGTCAGCTCGCCTGGCCAGCTCACCGGCTACCTGGCCGCGGACGGCTCGGTCACCGAGCACACCGAGGACGTCTACCGCACCAACGACATCGGCTACACCGACGCCGAGGGCAACCTCTACGTGGTGGGGCGCAAGTACGCGGTGCACCGGATGGGTCACACGCTCTACCCGGAAGCCCTGGCCCGCAAGGCCGAGGAGGCCGGAGCGCCGGTCAAGGTGGTCGCGCTGGACGACGAGCGCCGGGGCAGCCAGCTGGTGTTCGTGGTGGCCGACCCGGAACTGCGCGAGGCCCGCTACTGGCGGGAGAAGATCTGCGCGCTGCTGCCCTCCTACGAGCAGCCCAACCAGGTGCTGGTGGTGACCGAGTTCCCGTTGAACAACAACGGAAAGCCCGACCTGACCCGGCTCACCGACCTGGCCGCGGTGCCGCACCCGCAGCGGCTGGCCGCCCTGCGCGCGGTGGCCGAGTTCATCCGCAACGACCCGCAGCCGCTGATCGACGTGCTGACCGAGATCTCCAACCACAAGGCCGTGCTCGACGAGGTCGAGGCCGGGCTGAGCGCGCTGGAGGGCGCGCTCTCGGAGGTCTCGGCCTACCGCCCCGGCCGGGTGCCGAAGATGGCGGTCTTCATGTCCTCCAACGTGTTGTTCTACTCCTACGTGCTCTACACGCTGATCCCGTCGCTGTACACCGACGAGATCATCTTCCGGCCGTCCAGCCAGGTCACCGGCACCACCAAGCGGCTGCACGAGCTGCTCGCGCCGGTGCACAAGCTGGACAACATCGAGCTGACCACGTTGAGCCAGCGGCAGTTCGTCGAGGTGCCGGTGGCCGAGGCCGATGTGCTGGTGTTCACCGGCGCGTACCAGAACGCCGAGCTGGTCCGCGCCGAGCTGCGCGATGACCAGATGCTGCTGTTCTTCGGCCAGGGCGTGAACCCGTTCATCGTGACCGAGGGCGCGGACATCGACCTCGCGGTCACCGACGCGGTGCGCATCCGGATGCTCAACTCCGGCCAGGACTGCTTCGCCCCCGACGTGTTCCTGGTGCACGCCAACGAGGCGGACGCCTTCGTGGACCAGCTCACCAAACGGGTCTCCGAGCTGCGCTACGGCAGCTACACCGACCCCGGCGCGGACTACGGCCCGCTGTACTACGAGACCGCGATCGAGGCGGCCGCGGACTACCTGCGGCTCAACCGTGAGCACATCGTGGCCGGCGGGCGGCTGGACTTCCGGTCCCGGCACCTGGAGCCCGCGGTGCTGGTGCGGCCCTACAACAAGAAGATGCCGATCGAGGAGACCTTCGCCCCGATCTTCAACGTGGTCATCTACCAGAACACCCAGCAGCTGCGCGCCTTCGCCAACCACCCCACGGTCAACGAGCGGGCGATGGGGGCGATGGTCTACGGCGACGCGCCCGACGTGGTCGCGGCACTGGGCAAGCGGCACATCGTGTCGGTGAACCTGACCGTGCTGGACACCGACGACGGCAACAAGCCGTTCGGCGGGTACGGCGTGGCCGCGAACTACGTGGCGTACCAGGGGCAGCGGGTGGCCGAGCCGCTGCTGATCTCCAAGGCCGTCGCCGAGCACCTGCCGGCAGCCCGCAAGAACCGGATGGCCAACGCCTGACCGGCGGACACACGAGGTGGAGAAGAGCTGATGTCGGTAGAGGAGTTCAGGAAGCGGCGGCCCAGGGTCGTCGTCACCGGCTGGGGAGCCATCAGCCCGGTCGGCCTGACCGCGGAGGACACCTGGGCCGCGTTCATGGCCGGGCGCAGCGGGATCGCCCGGATCACCACCTTCGACGCCGAACCCTTCCCGACCCAGATCGCCGGTGAGGTCAAGGGTTTCGTCGCCGAGGACCACATGCCGCGCAAGCTCAGCAGGCGGATGGACCTGTTCGCCCAGTACGGGGTGGCCGCCTCGATCCAGGCGGTGGAGTCGGCCAAGCTGACCATCGACAGCGAGCTCGCGCCGCGCACCGGCGTGCTGCTGGGCACCGGCTACGGCGCGATGAAGTACATGCAGGACTCGGTGAAGCTGTTGCAGGAGAAGGGCGGCCGCGCGGTCGGCGCCTACCAGGCGATCACCGGCGCGCACGACTCGCCCACCGGTGAGGTCAGCCTGATGTTCGGCGCGGCAGGCCCGACGCTGGCGATCAGTGCGGCCTGCGCCACCGGCACCGACGCCATCGGCACCGCGACCAGGTGGATCCAGTACGGCGAGGCCGACGTGGTCATCGCCGGTGGCACCGAGATGAGCGTCACCCCGCTGGACATCGCCTCCAGCTCCAACGCCAGAGCGCTGTCCCGGCGCAACGACGACCCGGAGCGGGCCAGCAGGCCCTTCGACGCCGAGCGGGACGGCTTCATCATGGCCGCCGGCGCCGGGGTGGTCGTGCTGGAGTCGCTGGACCACGCGTTGCGCCGGGGCGCGCCGATCCTGGCCGAGGTGGCCGGCTACGCGGCGACCTCCGACGCGCACCACTGGACCGCCCCGCACCCGGAGGCGGCGGGCGCCGTGCGCGCGATGAGCAGGGCGCTGGCCGACGCGGGCATCACGCCGGAGCAGATCGACTACATCAACGCGCACGGCACCAGCACCGAGCTCAACGACAAGACCGAGACCTTCGCCATCCGGCAGGTCCTCGGCGAGCACGCCACCAAGATCCCGGTCAGCTCCACCAAGTCGATGACCGGGCACATGATCGGCGCGGCCGGCGCGGTCGAGCTGATCGCCTGCGGGTTCGCCATGCGCACCGGGATCGTGCCGCCCACGATGAACCTGCACCAGCCGTTGGACGCGGAGATGAACTTCGTGGCCAACGCGCCGCAGGAGCACGAGGTGCGGTACGCGATGAGCAACTCCTTCGGCTTCGGCGGGCACAACGCGGTGCTGGTCGCCAAGCGCTGGGACGGCTGATCGCCTCAGCAAGCCGGAAACGGCGCGTCCCCGGGCCTGCGGGGGACGCGCCGTTCCCGTTTCAGCAGGGGAGCGGGCTAGGTGGAGCTGATCAGGTCCCTGGTCTCGGCGCAGCCGCCGTCGGGGTCCACGGTCTGCAGCTGGCGCAGGGTGCGCACGAGCAGCAGCAGGCAGGGCGTGCCGATGGCCACCGCCAGCCCGGAGGGCAGCTCGACCCCGTCCAGCGCGACCCCGGCGGCCACCACCGCGACGAGGTAGGGCCAGCGCAGGCCGTGCCGCTGCCAGGACGCCCGCCAGGCGATGTTGCGGCTGGTGAGCAGGCCCATCGCGGCGCCGACGCCGAACATGGCGCTGAACAGCTCGGTGGGGGAGCCGACCGCCAGCAGGCCGAGCCCGCCGAGGCCGATCATCGACCCGATGACCAGCAGCGGGATGCCCAGCCAGGTCCGCACGGGAAGCCGCCAGCTCGCTGCACACAGCACGTGGTCAGTGTGCTGCTCGCAGTCACCGATAACAGCAGTCTGCGCTGGCAATGCGCCCGATGGTCCGGCCATTGCGCCCGGAGGTCGGTTTCTGGAGGTGAGCGGTCCCACGGCGAGAGCACCCCCGAAGACCTGGCATACTCACAGGTCGGAATAAGGCTCCGGTTCACCCCGTTGTACGGCTCGTGGGGACCCGGCGGCCCCTGAGAAAGGACACAACAGGTGAAGAGCGGTATCCACCCAGACTACGTGGTCACCCAGGTGAACTGCGGCTGTGGCAACACCTTCGAGACCCACAGCACCAAGAAGACCGGCCAGATCACGGTCGAGGTCTGCTCGAACTGCCACCCGTTCTACACGGGCAAGCAGAAGATCCTCGACACCGGCGGCCGGGTGGCGCGCTTCGAGGCCCGCTACGGCAAGCGCAACAAGTAGCCGACTTCACGGCGCCCATCCCATCGGGGTGGGCGCCGTTGTCGTGTCGGCTACCGCCAACGGAAGGACCGCCGTGGACACCGCCTCGCTGGACACCCTGCTCACCGAGTACACCGAGCTGGAGGGTCGGCTGGCCGATCCCGCGGTGCACGCCGACCAGGCGGTGGCGCGCAAGCTGGGCCGTCGCTACGCCGAGCTGACCCCGGTGGTGCGCACCCTGCGCGAGCTGGACCAGGCCCGCTCCGACCGGGAGGCCGCGCTGGAGCTGGCCGGTGAGGACGAGGCGTTCGCCGCCGAGGCCGCCACGCTGGCCGAGACCATCCCGGCGCTGGAGCGCAAGCTCACCGAGCTGCTGCTGCCGCGCGATCCGCACGACTCCGCCGACGTGGTGATGGAGATCAAGTCCGGCGAGGGCGGCGAGGAGTCCGCGCTGTTCGCGGGCGACCTGCTGCGGATGTACCTGCGCTACGCCGAGCGGCAGGGCTGGAAGACCGAGGTGCTCGACTCGGTGGAGTCCGACCTGGGCGGGTTCAAGGACGTCACCATGGTGGTCAAGAGCAAGGGCGGGGCCGAGCTGGACGGCGTGTGGGCCCGGCTGAAGTACGAGGCCGGGGTGCACCGGGTGCAGCGGGTGCCGGTGACCGAGTCCCAGGGCCGCGTGCACACCTCCGCGGCCGGGGTGCTGGTCTACCCCGAGCAGGAGGACGTCGAGGTCGAGATCGACGACAAGGACCTGCGGGTGGACGTCTTCCGCTCCTCCGGCCACGGCGGCCAGAGCGTGAACACCACCGACTCCGCGGTGCGCATCACCCACCTGCCCACCGGCATCGTGGTCTCCTGCCAGAACGAGCGCAGCCAGCTGCAGAACAAGGCCCGCGCGATGGCCGTGCTGCAGGCCAGGCTGGTCGCCCTGGCCGAGGAGGAGGCCGCCCGCAAGGCCTCCGCGGACCGGCGCAGCCAGGTCCGCACGGTGGACCGCTCCGAGCGGGTGCGCACCTACAACTACCCGGAGAACCGGATCTCCGACCACCGGGTCAACTACAAGGCCTACAACCTGGACCAGGTGCTCGACGGCGAGCTGGACGGGGTGCTGGACGCGCTCACGGCCGCGGACAAGGCGGAGCGCCTCGCCGCGGCCGGAGCCAACGCCTAGGGCGTCCAGCGCACCGCGTGGTCCTGCCGCCAGACCGGGCTGTTGGTCCCGGCGACCTCGCCGCGCTCGTTGATCGCCTTGGCGTGACCGGGCAGCTGGTCGCTGAGCTTGGGCAGCTCGGTCGCCGCGCCCGCGGCGTCCCAGCGGACCGCCCGGCCACTGGAGGCGCCCACCGCCACCCCGGCGTCGTTGATCGAGGAAGCGACGCTGTGGTCGGTGCCCGGCAGGTGCGGCAGCACGGTGACCCTGCCCCGCTCCCAGCGCACCGCCCCGCCCCCGCCGCCCGGCAGGTCGTAGGAGCCGACGATCACGCCGTGCCGGTTGACCGCGTGCGCCTCGCTGCGGGCCCAGCCGTCGAGCTGGGGCAGCCGGTGCACCGCGCCGCCGGCGTCCCAGAACACCGCGACGCCGTCGGAGTTGCCGACCACCACCGAGTCCTCCCCGAGCGCCCCGCTGGAGCCGACCGAGCTCTCCTGGTGACCGGGCAGCGGCGGCAGCACCCTGGGCGGGCGGCTGGAGCTCCAGCGCAGCGCCCTGGTCCGGTAGGTCTCCGGGTGGTCGCCGTTGCCCGCGACCACTCCCTTGTCATTGATCGACTTCGCCACGGTCTTGGTGTAGACCGCCGGGCTGGACAGCACGGTCGGCGCCGCGCCGGGACTCGCCCAGCGGACCGCCTGGTCGCCGGACTGGCCGACGACGACCCCGTTGCCGTTGATCGCCTCGGCGGTCGCCCAGCCGGCCGCGGTGGGCTGAAGCCTGACCGCGGCGCCGCCGTTCGGCCAGAACACCGCCTGGACCTGGCTGGGTGTGCTGGAAGCGCCGACCACCCCGGCCAGGCCGATGTCGTTGGCCCAGGACAGGTGGTTGCCGGGCAAGGTGCCCAGATCGGTGATGACGGGCGCGGCCTGGGCGGGCGAGCCGCCGAGCAGCAGAGCCCCGGTGATCGTGATGAGTGTGAGTGAATTACGCACGTTCGATGTCCCCTCCCCGGAACGAATGAACTTGCCGCCGAAGCTAGTGAGCGGCCCTCCGGAGAGCTGACTGCTGATCGGCGCAACGCGTCGATCAATCGAGTGATACCCGGTAGCCAGTAACCTCGCCCGTTGTGAACCGACAGCCGTTGCGCCTCGCGGTCATGGACGCCGAGCGGATCCTGACCCAGGCCGGGGTGGCCAGCCCGAGGGTGGACGCCGAACTGCTCGCCGCGCACGTGCTCGGCGTGGACCGGATGAAGCTCGGCCTGATCCCGCTGGTCGACCCGCCGGTGATCGAGGCGTTCCACCGGCTGGTCCGCAGGCGCGCGCAGCGGGTGCCGTTGCAGCACCTGACCGGCCGGGCCTGGCTGGGCCCGCTGGAGCTGGCGGTGGGCCCCGGCGTGTTCACGCCTCGGCCGGAGACCGAGCTGCTGCTGGAGTGGGGCCTGCGCGCGCTGGCCGGGGCGAGCAGGCCGGTGGTGGTGGACCTGTGCACCGGCTCCGGCGCGCTGGCCCTGGCGGTGGCGCACGAGCGGCCGGACGCGACAGTGCACGCGGTCGAGCGCGACCCGGCCGCGCTGACCTGGGCCCGGCGCAACGCCGACGCCCAGGCCGACCGGGGCGACACCAGGGTGCGGCTGCACGCGGGCGATGTGGCCGATCCCGGCCTGCTGGCCGAGCTGGACGGCACCGTCGACCTGGTGCTGTGCAACCCGCCGTACGTGCCGGAGGGCACCCCGGTGCCGCCGGAGGTGGCCGAGCACGACCCGCACGCGGCGGTCTTCGCCGAGGACGAGGGGCTGGCGGTGATCCGGCACGTGGTGCGCTGCGCGGCCCGGCTGCTGCGGCCCGGCGGCGGGCTCGCGGTGGAGCACGACGACACCCACGGCGAGGCCGCGGTCGCGCTGCTGTCCACGCGCCGGGTGCTGGCCGAGGTCACCGGGCACCTGGACCTGGCCGGCCGTCCGCGGTTCGTCACGGCCCGACGCACCCAGTAGCCCGGACGGCCTAGCTGAAACCGGCAAGCGGACGTGATCAACGCCACCAAGTGTCCGTTTTTTGCAACGCACTAGCCCGTTCCGGCAACTTGCTCACGAACGCGCCAACTTCGGGAGCAAGCAGCATGAGGTCACTAGCCCACTCCGACTATCTGGCCATGCGCCGTTTCGACGGCCTGGACGGGCTCCGCGCCATCGCCGCGGTGATGGTCGTCTTCTTCCACTACGGCGGACCGGACCGGTTGCAGGGCTGGATCGGGGTGCAGGTGTTCTTCGTGCTCTCCGGGTACCTGATCACCACCTTGATGCTGCGTGAGGAGAGCCGCACCGGGAAGGTCGCGCTCAAGGCGTTCTACCTGCGCCGGGTCTTCCGCATCCTGCCGGTGTACTTCCTGGTCCTGGCGGTCACCGCGATCATCACCCTGGTCGCGGGCACCTACGTCAGCTCCAACCTCGGCCCCGAGATGCCGCTGTACCTGACCTTCTTCAACGAGTTCGCCGGCGGCACCCCGTACGGCCACTCCTGGTCGCTGGGCGTGGAGCAGAAGTTCTACCTGCTGTGGCCGTTGCTGGCCTTCGCCTTCGGCGCGTTCAGCCTGCGCAAGCGACTGGGCATCACCGGCCTGCTGATCGCGCTCGCGGTGGTGGCCACCCCGTTCACCATCGCCCCGCTGGCCTCCGGCTGGCCCGCGCACTACATCTCGATCCTGCTGGGCTGCGTGGTGGCGCTGCTGATGCACCACAAGGCCGGCTACCGGTTCCTGCAGCCGCTGACCCACCCGGTGACCGCCATCGGCGTGGCCATCGCGGCGGTCGTGCTGCACAGCTTCCTCAAGCCGCTGGGCGACGCGCTCAACGGCCAGGCCGGCATCCCCGGCTTCGTCTGGGTGCTCTCGTTCTACCCGCTGGCCATCGCCCTGCTGCTGCCCGCGGTGGTCGCGCCGGGCCCGGTGCAGAAGCTGCTGTCCTGCCGCCCGATGGCCTACATCGGCGAGCGCTCGTACTCGCTGTACCTGGTGCAGTCCATCGCGGCCAGCATCGTCATCGGCCTCGGGTTCGGCCTGGAGGGCAGCTGGTTGGCCACCGCGGTCACTGTGGTCGCGCTGGCACTGGCCGCGGTGCTCTACCGCACGGTCGAGGTGCCGATGATCAACCTGGGCCGGCGGGTGATCGCGGGCAAGCCGAAGGCCGAACCGGAGGAGCAGCGTCCGGCGCTGACCCCGGTCTCGTAGGCTGCACGGTGTGAGCACCGTCTACGACTGTGGCCAAGCGGAGTCCCGCGAGGCCGGGCTGGCCGCCGCGGCCGGCGCGTTGCGCGCCGGTCAGCTCGTGGTCCTGCCGACCGACACCCTCTACGGCATCGGCTGCGACGCCTTCGACGCCAACGCCGTGCAGTCGCTGCTGGACGCCAAGGGCCGGGGCCGGGACATGCCGGTCCCGGTGCTGGTCGGCAGCTGGACGACCATCGACGGCCTGGTGCTCTCGGTGCCGCACCAGGCGCGGTCGCTGATCGAGGCGTTCTGGCCGGGCGGGCTGTCCATCGTGCTGCCGCACGCCTCCTCGCTGGCCTGGGACCTGGGCGACACCAGGGGCACGGTGATGCTGCGGATGCCGCTGCACCCGGTGGCCATCGAGCTGCTGCGCGAGGTCGGCCCGATGGCGGTCTCCAGCGCCAACCGGTCGGGGCACCCGCCGGCCACCACCGTCACCGAGGCCAGGGACCAGCTGGGCGAGCTGGTGCCGATCTACCTCGACGGCGGCCCGTGCGAGCAGGCGGTGGCCTCCACCATCGTCGACCTCACCGGCTCGGACCCGGTGGTGCTGCGCGAGGGCGCGGTCAAGCTCGCCGAGATCAGCCAGGTGCTGGGCTTCGACGTCCAGCTGGCCCAGTGATCATCGACCTGAGCCACCGGATCACCGACGGCCTGCGCACCTACCCCGGCATGGCCGCGCCGCGGATCAGCACCGAGGTCAGCTACGCCGAGACCGCCGCCCGGATGGCCCCCGGCGTCAGCTTCCGCATCGACCGGCTCGAGCTGGTCGGCAACACCGGCACCTACCTGGACACCCCGGCGCACTTCCACCCGGACGGCTACGACCTGGCCGGCCTGCCGCTGACCAGGGTGGTCGACGTGCCCGCGGTGGTGCTGGACGCCACCGGCGGCATCGGCCCCGACCTGCTCCGCGACGCCGGCGACCTGGCAGGCTGCGCGGTGCTGATCCACACCGGCTGGTCCCGGCACTGGGGCAGCGAGGACTACTTCCTCGGCCACCCGTTCCTGACCGCCGACCTGGTGGCCGGCCTGATCGCCGCCGACCCGGCCCTGGTCGGCATCGACTCGCTCAACATCGACGACAACACCGACCCGGCCCGCCCGGTCCACCACGGCCTGCTCGGCGCGGGCATCCCGATCATCGAGCACCTCACCGGCCTGGCCGCCCTGCCGGCCCGCGGCGCCCGGTTCACCGCTTTGCCCGCCCCGGTGGCGGGGATGGCCACGCTGCCGGTCCGCGCGGTCGCGGTCGTTCCGGACTAGCCGGTCGCCCGCGAGGTCCCGAACAGCTCGTCCAGGGTCACCGGCTGGAGTCCGCGCTGCTCGATCAGCGCCTGGATGCGGCCGAACTCGTGCACCGCGGTCGGGTAGTTGGCGTGCGCCAGGATGACCGAGCCGGGCTTGAGCCACTTCTCGACCTCGCCGTAGAGCACGTCGGGCGCGAGCTTGCCGGAGTCACCGAAGGACCCGTTCCACAGCACCATCCGGGTGTACCCGTGCTTGGCCGCGACCCGGTCCACCCTGGCGTCCCGGTTGCCGAAGGGCGGCCGCAGCCAGGGCCGCGCGGTCACGCCGAAGGTCTTCTCGATCCAGGCCTCGTTGCGCTCGATCTCCCGGCCGATCTCCTCGTCGGAGAGCTTGAGCAGGTTGGGATGGCTGTAGGTGTGGTTGCACAGCTGCACGGTGCCGGCCTGCTCCAGCCTGCGGATGCGGTCGGCGAACGGTTCCCAGTTGGCGTGGTACTGCCCGTTGGGACAGAAGGTCAGGTGCAGCCCCCGCTCCGCCAGCGCCACGTACCCGGCGACGCACTCCTTGCAGGTCCCGTCATCGATGGTGAGCGCGAACCGGTTCCCGGCGTCCGCGGGGCCCTTGCGGACCAGCTGGGGCTCGCCGGGGCGGGGCGGCGGGATGGGCGGCAGCGGGCGGGCGGCCGGGTCGGGTGCGCCGGAGGTCGTGGAGCTCGCGGACGGGGGCGGCTGCTCCACCCGGTCGGGGGTGCCGCAGGCGACCAGGGCGGCCGTGGCGATACCCAGGGCGAGCAGAGTTCTCCATCGTGCGTCCCTCACATGGGTTGAGACGCGCGTGCGAGTGTGCGGTTGTGCGGCAGGACGTGTTCCCCGCCACGCCGGCGAGCTCAGGCGTGCAACCTGACCGGGGCTTCCCGCGTCCCCTCTTCAGGTGCCGACCGGCCCTGCCCCTACGCTTGGCCTAGCTCCGGCCGTCGCATCTCGGGCGGGTAACGTTGGAGCGCAGCCAGCCACCCCGCACGCCACCGTCGCTCGGCTGGGAAGATCATCTCCCCGAAGGTCGTCCCCACCGCGCTCCCGATCCGCGAGGTTTGTCTCCGAAGTGGGCCCGATGCCTGCCATCGCAGCCGGACTCCCCGTCCGGGAGTACCTGCTCGTCTGCCTGGTCACCGCCGCGGTGACCTTCCTGCTCACCGGGCTCGTCCGGCTGCTGGCCCGCAAGGTCGGCGCGGTGGCCTACCCGAGGCAACGCGACGTGCACGCCAAACCCATGCCCAGGATGGGCGGGGTGGCCATGTACGGCGGGGTGCTGGCCGGGATGCTGCTCGCGCTGCACCTGCCCGCGCTGCGCCGGGCCTTCGACTACTCCTCCGACATCGTCGCGGTGGTGGTGGCCGGTGGGGTGATCGTGCTGGTCGGCGCGCTGGACGACCGGTTCGAGCTGGACTCGCTGACCAAGCTGGCCGGGCAGATCACCGCCTCCGGGCTGCTCGTGCTCTTCGGCGTCTCCTGGTTCTACTTCTGGGTGCCGTGGGAGGCCAACGGCGGCGGGGTGCTCTCGCTGGGGCCGGACCAGGGCGCGCTGCTGACCGTGTTCCTGTCCGTGACGATGATCAACGCGATGAACTTCGTGGACGGGCTGGACGGCCTCGCCGCCGGCATCGGCATGATCGCGGCCGCGGCCACCTGCGCCTTCTCCATCGGGCTGCTGGTCGAGCGGAACGGCGACGTGCAGGTCTACTCGCCCGCGCTGATCGGCGCGGTGCTGGCCGGGGCCTGCCTGGGCTTCCTGCCGCACAACTTCAACCCGTCCCGGATCTTCATGGGCGACTCCGGCTCGATGCTGATCGGCCTGATGCTGGCCGCGGCCAGCACCACCGCCTCCGGCAAGATGGACTACAGCGCCTACAAGGCCTCCGACCTGATCGCGATGCTGTCCCCGCTGGTCGTGGTGGCCGCGGTGCTGTTCGTGCCGCTGCTGGACCTGGTGATGGCCGTGGTCCGCCGGACGCGGGCCGGGCGCAGCCCGTTCTCGGCGGACAAGATGCACCTGCACCACCGGCTGCTGGAGATCGGCCACTCGCACCGGCGGGCGGTGCTGTTGATCTACTTGTGGGCCGCCGTGCTGGCCTTCGGCGCGGTCTCGCTGAGCCTGTTCGACATCTCCACGGTGGTCTGGGGCGTGAGCATCGGACTGCTGCTCGCCCTGCTCGCCTCCGCGGTGCCGAGGCTGCGGGACGCCCGTCGCGCGCGGTGATCGTCGGCTGGTCACCCTCATTCGGAAGAGTGCTGAGTCTGGCCGCGGAAATCACTGTCCGGCACCGTGATTTCCGTTTTTCCCGCGCCCAGAGCGGTGCTCGAGCCCACCATTGCGCGGTACGGGATGGTGGCCGGGACACCGCGGCGACGGGTTCGCGGGCGCGGCCGGGTGTGCCCCCGCGCGAGCGCGCGCACGAGCCGGACCTGTGCCGGGGGTGGCGGTCCCGGTTCGCGGCGGCCGGCCGCCCGGCCGGGAATTCACTGATGAATTCCTTTGGGTGATTTTTTTCGGAGGCCCTGGGAAATGCGCGGCGCTATTCCGCGCCACGGTCCGGTGCGGGCAAATGTCCGGTACGTCGGGAATGGCGGTGAATTCGACCGGGACAGCGCCGGGCGGGGCCGGACAAGATCGTCTAGATACGCCTGTTCCGGCGTCAGGTCAACCCCCCTGTTAGGGCGGCTTAACGTGGCTGACACACTGGTGCCCGTGAGCGAAGAGGTCCAGGTCAACTGGGTGGAACCGAAGACGAGGCCGACGATCCTGGTCGTCGGCGCACTCGCCGTCGCGGTCGCCGTGGTGGGCTGGTTCGCCGCCGGACCGCTGGCGGCGCTGTCCCCGGTGGTCGGCGCGCTGATCACGGTCCTGTTCTTCTTCTCCGGGGCCTGGGTGGTCTCCCGGGTCGCCCGGCACATGCCCGAGATGGTCCTCGCGGTCGGTCTCGGCTCCTACATCTTCCGGCTGCTCGCGGTGCTCGGCACGCTGTTCCTGCTGCGTGCGGCCGGTCTGCCGCCCATGTGGATCGGCGCGGGCGTGGTCGCCGCCGTGCTCGGCTGGTGCGTCTCGATGACGATCACCGTGGTGCGGATGCGACCGGGGCTCGGCGGCGTGCGACCTGGCTCCGGTAAGTAATGAACAACACCGAAAACCCCCGTCCGGGCGGCCCGCAATCGCCTGATATGGTGCCTTCGACCGATGAGGATAGATCCCCAGCCGGTCACGCGGGAGTCGGCCAAGCATGGTCCGTGATCTCCGTCCTGTTCGCCGGTCTCATCTTCTGGGGCGGCGTCGGATGGGCATTCGACCAGCTGTTCGGCACCAGGTTCCTGACTCCGGTCGGTGTCCTCCTGGGCTTCGCCGGGTCGATCTACCTGATCATGATGAAGTACGGCCGCCAGGGCGACCTTCCCGGTTCCCCCAAGGCTGACGTGCCGCCTAGTAGGACTGACGACACGGAGGACAAAGGGTGAGCCAGATGTTGCTGGCCGCGACCGGCGAGGGCGACAAGTACAAGCCGCCGACCGTCGAACACGCCTTCTTCTTCGACAAGATCGGCGATGGCTCGTGGATCGCGTCGGTCAAGGCGATGACGCTGCTCGGCCTGGGCGTGGTGCTGATCATCGCGTTCATGATCTGGACCTCGCGCAACGCCAAGGTCGTGCCGAGCAAGCTCCAGTTCCTGGGTGAGAGCCTCTACGGCTTCGTGCGCAACTCCATCGCCGTGGAGATGATGGGCAAGCGGGACGGGCTGCGCTGGGCGCCGTTCCTGGCCTCCCTGTTCATCTTCATCCTGGTGCTCAACCTCTTCGGCATCGTGCCGCTGGCCCAGTTCCCGGTGACCAGCCACTTCGCCATCCCGGTCGTGCTGGCCGGCATCGTCTACGTCATCTACAACGTGGTCGGTATCCGCAAGCACGGCTTCGTCGGCTACTTCAAGCTGATGACCATCCCGCCGGGCGTCCCGGTCGCGGTGCTGCCGCTGGTGATGACCATCGAGTTCGCGTCCAACTTCCTGATCCGCCCGTTCACCCTGGCGGTCCGGCTCTTCGCGAACACCTTCGCTGGTCACCTGATCCTGACGATCTTCGGCACCGCGACGCTCTACATGATCGACCAGGCCAGCCTGGTCACTGTGGTGGCGCCGCTGTCCGCGGGCATGTTGATCATCATGACCTTCTTCGAGCTGATGGTGGCGGGTCTCCAGGCCTACGTCTTCACGGTCCTGGCCGCCTTCTACATCCAGAGTGCTCTCGCCGACGAGCACTGAGTCGCCCAGCAAGATCTTCCGCACTCGGTGCGGCAAGTAAAGAACCGAAAGGACACCGATCCAGATGATGGACGTCGTTGCCAACCTCGCCGCGATCGAGGGCAACCTCAACACCATCGGTTACGGCCTTGGCGCCATCGGCCCCGGCATCGGCGTGGGCCTCGTGTTCGCGGCCTACCTGCAGGCCAACGCCCGCCAGCCCGAGGTCGCCGGCCTGAACCGGACCTGGCTGATCCTGGGTATGGCCCTCGTCGAGGCGCTGGCCCTGCTCGGCTTCGTGCTCGCGTTCGTGCAGGACACCTCCGTCTGACCAACGCCCAGCTGATCCGTAGGAGTCGTGATGACTGAGGTTTCGGCAGCCACCGTGCTGGCCGCCGGGGGAGAGCTGAGCCCGCTCGGCCTGCCCCTCGGCGAGATCATCCTCGGCCTGATCGCCTTCGGCGTCGTCCTCTTCGTGCTGAACAAGTACGTCTTCCCGCAGTTCGAGAAGGCGTACGCGGCTCGCACCGAGGCGATCGAGGGCGGTATCGCCAGGGCCGAGCAGGCCCAGGCGAAGGCAGAGGAAGCGCTGCAGCAGTACCGGGCGCAGCTGGCCGACGCGCGCGCCGAGGCGGCCCGGATCCGGGACGACGCGCGTGCCGAAGGGCAGCAGATCGTCGCCGAGATGCGGGAGCAGGCGCAGGCCGAGTCCGCGCGCATCGTGGCTCAGGGCCAGGCCGCGCTCGCCGCGCAGCGGGCGCAGATCGTCGCGGAGCTCCGCGGTGACCTGGGCCGGATCGCGGTCGACCTGGCCGGTCGCGTGGTGGGCGAGTCCCTTAAGGACGAGTCCCGCCGTCGCGGCACCGTCGACCGCTTCCTCGACGAGCTGGACGCCACCTCGGCGCCGGCCGGGAAGTGAGCGGGACGATGACTGCGACGCAGCACGCCGCGAGCCGAGAGGCCTTCGCCGCCGCCGACGCGCGGCTGTCCCAGGTCACCTCCGACGCCAGCGGCGACACGCTGGGCACGCTCGCCGACGAGCTGTTCGCCGTCGTCAGCCTGCTCGGCAAGGAGCCCGGGCTGCGCCGGACGGTGGCCGACCCGGCGACCGACCCGGCCGCACGGGACCAGCTCGTCCGAGGGCTGCTCGGCGGCAAGGTGACCAAGGAGACGCTGAGCGTGCTCTCCGCGGTGGTCACCGCGCGCTGGTCCAGCCCGCGCGAGCTGGTGGACGGGGTCGAGACGCTTGGCCGGACCGCCCTGCTCACGCAGGCGGAGCGGGCCGGGCGGCTGGACGCGGTCGAGGACGAGCTGTTCCGCCTCGGCCGCATCGTGGCCGCGGACGGTCAGCTCGACTGGCTGCTCTCCGAGGCCACCGGCGACGCCGAGGGCAAGCGCGCGCTGCTGCGCGGGCTGCTCGGCGGCAAGGTCGAGAAGGCCACCCTCGCACTGGCGGAGCAGCTGGTCACCAGCCTCCGCGGGCGCAACGCGGTGGACGGTCTCGAAGAGCTGGCCGATGCGGCCGCCAAGCGCCGGGAGCGTTCGGTGGCGCACGTCCGCACCGCGTTCGAGCTGACCGAGGCGCAGCAGGAGCGGCTCACCGCCACCCTGACGCGGATCTACTCGCGGCCGATCGCGTTGCACGTCGAGCTGGACCCATCGCTGGCCGGTGGCCTGGTGATCAAGGTCGGTGACGAGGTCATCGACGGAAGCGCGGCAGGCCGCCTGGAGGCGCTGCGCCGAACCCTGGCCGGCTGACGCCAGGGCAGGGGGATCCGGGACCCGGGTCCCCCACGACGAAGCACCCCCCTTCTTGAAGAACGAAGCGAGAGCAGGAACGACAATGGCGGAGCTGACGATCTCGTCGGACGAGATCCGCAGTGCGATCGAGAACTACGTCTCCAGCTACTCCCCGGAGGTCAGCCGGGAAGAGGTCGGGGTCGTCGCCACCACCGGTGACGGCATCGCCACTGTCGAGGGCCTGCCCTCGGCGATGACCAACGAGCTGCTGGAGTTCTCCGGTGGCGTGCTTGGTGTCGCGCTGAACATGGAGGTCCGCGAGATCGGCGTGGCGATCCTCGGCAACTACGAGGGTCTGGAAGAGGGCCAGGAGGTCAAGCGGACCGGCCAGGTGCTCTCCGTGCCGGTCGGCGACGGCTTCCTCGGCCGCGTGGTGAACCCGCTGGGCGACCCCATCGACGGTCTCGGCGAGATCGTCGCGGAGGAGCGCCGCGCGCTGGAGCTGCAGGCGGCCACCGTGGTGCAGCGGCAGTCGGTGAAGGAGCCGCTGCAGACCGGCATCAAGGCCATCGACGCGCAGACCCCGATCGGCCGCGGCCAGCGCCAGCTGATCATCGGTGACCGCAAGACCGGCAAGACCGCGGTCTGCGTCGACACCATCCTGAACCAGAAGGCCAACTGGGAGACCGGCGACCCGAAGCAGCAGGTGCGCTGCATCTACGTCGCGATCGGCCAGAAGGGCTCCACCATCGCCGCGGTGAAGAAGGCGCTGGAGGACCGCGGTGCGATGGAGTACACCACCATCGTCGCGGCCCCCGCCTCCGACGCGGCCGGCTTCAAGTGGCTGGCGCCGTACACCGGCTCGGCCATCGGCCAGCACTGGATGTACCAGGGCAAGCACGTCCTGATCGTCTTCGACGACCTGACCAAGCAGGCCGAGGCCTACCGCTCGATCTCGTTGCTGCTGCGCCGCCCGCCGGGCCGCGAGGCCTACCCGGGTGACGTCTTCTACCTGCACTCCCGTCTGCTGGAGCGCTGCGCGAAGCTCTCCGACGAGCTGGGCGCGGGCTCGATGACCGGCCTGCCGATCATCGAGACCAAGGCCAACGACGTCTCGGCCTACATCCCGACCAACGTCATCTCGATCACCGACGGCCAGTGCTTCCTCGAGTCGGACCTGTTCAACCAGGGTGTCCGGCCCGCGGTGAACACCGGTATCTCGGTCTCCCGAGTCGGTGGTTCGGCGCAGATCAAGGCCATGCGCAAGGTCGCCGGTTCGCTCCGCCTCGAGCTGTCCCAGTACCGCGAGCTGGAGGCCTTCGCGGCCTTCTCCTCCGACCTGGACCCGGTCTCCAAGGCCCAGCTGGAGCGCGGCGCCCGCCTGACCGAGCTGCTCAAGCAGTCCCAGTACAGCCCGTTCCCGGTCGAGGAGCAGGTCGTCTCGATCTTCACCGGCTCCAAGGGCTTCCTGGACTCGGTGCCGGTCGGCGACGTCCGCCGCTTCGAGTCCGAGCTGCTCGACTCGCTGCGCCGCAACCACAAGGGCATCCTGGACGAGATCCGGGAGAGCCGGGACTTCTCCTCGGACAACGAGGAGCGCCTGTCGGCCGCGATCGAGAAGTTCAAGCAGGACTTCACCACCTCCGACGGCAGCCGCGTGGTGAACGAGGCCGCCGCGGACGCGCTGGCCGCTGACAAGGTCGGCGCGGAGTCCGTCAAGGTCAACCGCCCCGACCCGGCGAAGAAGTGAGCTGACCCATGGCAGCTGAACTTCGCGTCCTCAAGCAGAGGATCAGGGCGACCCAGTCGACCAAGAAGATCACGCGCGCGATGGAGCTGATCGCCACCTCCCGCATCGGCAAGGCGAAGGCGAAGGTGGCGGAGTCCCGCCCCTACGCCGAGGAGATCACCAACGTGCTCTCCGCGCTGGCCGAGGCGACCACCCTTGACCACCCGTTGCTGGTGGCGCGCAAGCAGCCCAAGCGGGCCGCGGTGCTCGTGGTGACGAGCGACAAGGGTATGTGCGGCGGCTTCAACTCCGCGGTCATCAAGGCCGCGGAGGAGCTCCAGGCCCTGCTGCGCAAGCAGGGCAAGGAGCCGGTGCTCTACGTGATCGGCCGCAAGGGCCAGGGCTACTACAAGTTCCGCCAGCGCGAGGTGGCGGACTCGTGGGTCGGCTTCACCGAGTCGCCGAACTACCGCAACGCGGTCGAGGTCGGCGACGAGCTGGTGCCGCTGTTCATGGCAGGCGCGGACGACACCGCCGACGGCCCTGGGCCGGACGGCGTGCGCGGTTTCGACGAGCTGCACGTGGTCTACACCGAGTTCAAGTCGATGCTCTCCCAGGTGCCGACGGTCAAGCGGGTGGCCCCCCTTGACGTCGAGTTCTCGGCGAAGAGCGAGACCCCGAGCGCGGTGTACGACTTCGAGCCGGACGCCGAGACCCTGCTCGACGCACTCCTGCCGAAGTACATCAAGACCCGGCTGTTCTCGGCCCTGCTGGAGTCCGCGGCATCCGAGTCGGCGGCCCGCCAGCGGGCCATGAAGGCGGCAACGGACAACGCCACGGAGCTGATCCGTGTGCTCACCCGTGAGGCCAACCAGGCCCGCCAGGCCCAGATCACCCAGGAGATCAGCGAGATCGTCGGTGGCGCCAACGCGCTGGCTGCCGCGGGAAGTGATGAGTGAGATGACTACTGCAACTACCTCCGGCCGCGTGGTCCGGGTGACCGGCCCGGTCGTGGACGTGGAGTTCCCCCGCGACTCGGTGCCCGAGCTCTACAGCGCGCTGAACGTGGACATCACCCACGAGGCGATGGCCAAGATGCTGACCCTCGAGGTCGCCCAGCACCTCGGCGACAACCTGGTCCGCACCATCTCGATGCAGCCGCCGGACGGCCTGGTCCGCGGTGCCGAGGTGCGCGACACCGGCAAGCCGATCTCGGTGCCCGTCGGTGACGCGGTCAAGGGCCACGTGTTCAACGCCCTCGGCGAGTGCCTGGACAAGCCGGGCTACGCCAAGGACGTCGAGCACTGGGGCATCCACCGCCAGCCGCCGGCCTTCGACCAGCTCGAGCCCCGCACCGAGGTGCTGGAGACCGGCCTGAAGGTCGTCGACCTGCTCACCCCGTACGTCAAGGGCGGCAAGATCGGCCTGTTCGGCGGCGCGGGCGTGGGCAAGACGGTGCTCATCCAGGAGATGATCACCCGTATCGCCAGGAACTTCGGTGGCACCTCGGTGTTCGCCGGCGTCGGCGAGCGCACCCGTGAGGGCAACGACCTCATCGCCGAGCTCACCGAGTCCAAGGTGCTCAAGGACACCGCGCTCGTCTTCGGCCAGATGGACGAGCCGCCGGGCACCCGTCTCCGGGTCGCGCTGTCCGCGCTGACCATGGCGGAGTACTTCCGCGACGTCCAGAACCAGGACGTGCTGCTGTTCATCGACAACATCTTCCGGTTCACCCAGGCCGGTTCCGAGGTCTCCACGCTGCTGGGCCGCATGCCCTCCGCGGTGGGTTACCAGCCGAACCTGGCCGATGAGATGGGTCAGCTGCAGGAGCGGATCACCTCGACCCGCGGCCGCTCGATCACCTCGATGCAGGCGATCTACGTGCCCGCGGACGACTACACCGACCCGGCGCCCGCCACCACCTTCGCCCACCTGGACGCCACCACCGAGCTCTCTCGCGCGGTGTTCTCCAAGGGCATCTTCCCTGCGGTGGACCCGCTGGCCTCCAGCTCGACGATCCTGCACCCCTCGGTCGTCGGCGAGGAGCACTATCGGGTCGCGCAGGAGATCATCCGGATCCTGCAGAAGTACAAGGACCTGCAGGACATCATCGCCATCCTCGGCATGGACGAACTGTCCGAAGAGGACAAGGTGACGGTGAACCGGGCCCGCCGGATCGAGCGGTTCCTGTCGCAGAACATGTACGCGGCCGAGCAGTTCACCGGCCAGGCCGGTTCCACCGTGCCGGTCAAGGAGACCGTCGAGGCCTTCGACCGCCTCGCCAAGGGCGACTTCGACCACATGCCGGAGCAGGCCTTCTACATGTGCGGTGGCCTTGAGGACCTGGAGGCGAACTACCAGAAGCTCACCAAGAAGAGCTGACCGGTAGCACCCCCGAACACCGCGAAGGCCGGGCTTCCCGTTGGGAGGCCCGGCCTTCGCGCGTGCCGGGACTAGCCGAGCGCGACCCGCTCGGCCCGGCCGCCCACGGTCACCTCGACCTCCCGCGCGTTGCCCGGCAGCACCGCGACCTCCTGGCCCGCGGCCTGCCACGGCACGTCCGGGCCGGTGCGCCAGCGCAGCTCGGCGTGCTGCTGGGCGACCAGCCAGCCCTCCTCGCCGGGCAGACGCAGCTGGACCGGGAGCGCGGAGAGCCTGCCGGGCCCGCCGTAGCGCACGGTCTCCACCGAGCCGTCCGGCCGCACCACCACGCCGTAGATCCGCGTGGGCCCGCCATCGGCGATCTCGGTGACGTAGAGCGAGCGGTTGCCGGACAGGCCCGCCAGCAGCTCCCAGCGCTTCGGCTGGGGCTCGCCGAGTGGATCGCGGTACCGGGGCTTGGCCAGCTCCGCCTGCCCGGCCGCGCGCAGCTCGTTCGGCGGCAGGAAGGGCTGGCCGGTGGAGCGCCGGAACGGCAGGCCCTGCGGCCCGTGCCAGTTGACGCCTGCCGCCGGCCTGGGCATCGGCAGCTCCCGGCTCGGGTCGTGCGGCGGCAGGTCCAGGTGCCAGACGTGCTCGGCGGCGAGCTGCGGTCGCAGCAGGGGCCCGTCGCCGTCGAGGGTGAGCACGCTCTGCACCGGCTCGGCCCAGGCGGGCAGCGTGCGGATCGCCACGCCATCGCTGAACAGCAGCCGCGAGCGCTCCCTGGTCACCGCGCCGTCCTCGGCGACCGTCAGGCCGAGGGAGAACTCCACCGGCCTGCCCTGGTCCACCGCGAGCAGCGTGCGGTCGCCGGGGCCGAACAGGAACGCGCCCGCCGGGGCCCCCTGCTGACGCGGCAGGTCCACGCCGAGCAGCCGCACCTGACCATTGGCCGCGTCCCTGGCGACCAGCGACAGCATGGTGCCCTGCCAGGCGTCGCCGTCGACCGCGACCCGGTGCAGCAGCACGACCGCCGGGACCTGCTGCTCGTGGCCGGGCAGGCTGGGCGGGACCCCGTCCTCCAGCGGGGCCTCCCTGACCCGGCGGGAGCGGTGCCGCCAGCGGTTGGCCGCGGCGTTGGCCAGTGCGGCGCGCACGTAGGCCTCCGGCGCGGTGTTGATCCGGCGCCACTTGCCGTAGGTGCGTTCCAGCACGTCCTGCAGCAGGTCCTCGGCCGCGTCCCGGTCCCCGGCGCACAGCAGGTACGCCGTTCTCAGCAAGGCGGTCGAACGGGTCTCGACGAACGCGTCGAAGCCCTCATCGGCTCGCCCCATGAGCCCCCCTCCCCGGTTCTTTCGTCCCTTCAGCACTTCTGACACCGGCCCGCCCCACCAAGTTGCCAGGGCACCGACTAAACTGGCCTTCAACGAGCACGCGAAGGAGATGCCCGTGGCTGAGATGTCCGTCCAGTTGGTCGCTGTCGAGCGCCGCCTGTGGTCTGGTACCGCGAAGATGGTGGTCGCCCAGACGACCGAGGGCGAGATCGGCATCCTGCCCAACCACGAGCCGGTGCTGGGGCAGCTGGTCGAAGGTGGTGTGGTGCGGATCACCACCACCGACGGCGAGGTGGTCACCGCGGCCGTGCACGGCGGTTTCCTGTCCGTCACCGCCGACACGGTGAGCGTGCTGGCCGAGAGCGCCGAGCTGGGCCACGAGATCGACGTGGAGGCGGCCCGCCAGGACCTCAGCCACGCCGACGAGGCGGCCAGGGCCAGGGCCGCGACCCGCCTCAAGGCCGCCGGTCAGCCGGTCTGACGCGCGGGACGGGTGGACGCAGCCGTGGACATCGCCGAAATCATCGGACTGGTCCTGGCTGCGGTGGCGGTCGCCATCGCCCTGCTCGCCTGGCGCCGGCTGCGCCTGCTGCGCCAGGGCGGCATCGACGTCGCCCTGCGCGACCAGCTCGGTGAGAAGGAACGCGGCTGGCACCTGGGCATCGGCCGGTACCGGGGCGACGAGTTCACCTGGTACCGCGTGCTGAGCCTGCGCTCGGGCCCGGACAAGGTGATCAGCCGGGCCGGGCTGGAGATCGACACCCGGCGCGAGCCCACCGGTTCGGAGACCTACGTGGTGCCTGCCGGGTCCACCGTGCTGCGCTGCCGGGGCGAGGACCTGGAGCTGGAGCTGGCGATGCCGACCGACGCGCTCACCGGTTTCCTGTCCTGGCTGGAGTCCGCGCCGCCCGGCCGCTCCATTCCCTGGGCGTCCTGAAGCATTCGACCTGTGGCCCGCCAGCTCCTCGCTGGCGGGCCACAGTCGTGTCAGCCGTTCTTGCCGGGCACCCAGAGCACGTCGCCGTCCGGGTTGGCCGCCCTGGCCAGGATGAACAGCAGGTCGGAGAGCCGGTTCAGGTACTTCGCGGCCAGCTTGTTGGTGCGCTCGGGGTCGGCCGCCAGCAGCGCCCAGGTGCTGCGCTCGGCCCGGCGGGCGATGGTGCGGGCCTGGTGCAGCAGGGCCGCGCCGGGGGTGCCGCCGTTGAGGATGAACGAATTCAGCTTGGGCAGGTCGGCGTTGAACTCGTCGCACCAGCCCTCCAGGCGGTCCACGTAGGCCTGGGTGATGCGCAGCGCGGGATAGGGCGGGTCGGGCACGATCGGGGCGCACAGGTCCGCTCCGACGTCGAAGAGGTCGTTCTGGATGGCCTGGACCACCGGCCGCACGGCCTCGGCCAGGTCGCCGAGGGCCAGCGCGACGCCGAGCGAGGCGTTGGTCTCGTCGACGTCGGCGTAGGCGGCCAGCCTGGGGTCCGTCTTGGCAACCCTGGCGCCGTCGCCGAGCGCGGTGGTGCCGTCATCGCCGACACGGGTGTAGATACGCGTGAGGTGCACCGACATGCCCTGCACAGTACGGGTTTCGGTCACGCTCCGGCGTCCCCATACGATGGGTCATCGTGGGTGAGCATTTCCGGGTCAAGGGTGGCGCACGACTGGTCGGCGAGGTCGACGTCGTAGGCGCGAAGAACAGCGTGTTGAAGCTCATGGCGGCAGCCTTGCTGGCCGAGGGCACCACCACGATCACGAACTGCCCGGAGATCCTGGACGTCCCGTTGATGGGTGACGTGCTGCGGGGTCTTGGCTGCGAGGTGGACATCGACGGCGACGTCGCGCGGATCACCACGCCCGCCGAGCTGAACCACCGGGCCGACTTCGCCTCGATGAGCAAGCTGCGCGCCTCGGTGTGCGTGCTGGGCCCGCTGGTGGCTCGCTGCCGCAAGGCCGTGGTCGCGCTGCCCGGCGGGGACGCGATCGGCTCCCGGCCGCTGGACATGCACCAGAACGGCCTGCGCAAGCTGGGCGCCACCAGCGGCATCGAGCACGGCTGCGTGGTCGCCGAGGCGGAGAACCTGCACGGCGCGCAGATCTGGCTGGACTTCCCGAGCGTCGGGGCCACCGAGAACATCCTGATGGCCGCGGTGCTGGCCGAGGGCACCACGCTGATCGACAACGCCGCGCGCGAGCCGGAGATCGTCGACCTGTGCGTGATGCTGCAGCAGATGGGCGCCAAGATCGAGGGTGCGGGCACCTCCACGCTGACCGTGCACGGGGTGACCAAGCTGGAGCCGACCGAGCACCGGGTCATCGGCGACCGGATCGTGGGCGCCACCTGGGCGCTGGCCGCCGTGGCCACCCGGGGCGACCTGCACATCAAGGGCGTGGACCCGCACCACCTGGACCTGGTGCTGGAGAAGCTGCGCGCCGCGGGCGCCGAGGTCACGCTGACCGAGGAGGGCTTCCGGGTCGTGCAGGAGGGCCGCCCGCAGGCGGTGGACTTCGTCACGCTGCCCTACCCGGGCTTCGCCACCGACAACCAGCCCTTTGCGGTGGTGCTGGCCGCGGTCTCCGAGGGCACCTCGATGATCACCGAGAACGTCTTCGAGGCCCGCTTCCGCTTCATCGAGGAGATGATGCGGCTGGGCGCCGACGCCCGCACCGACGGCCACCACGCGGTGGTCCGCGGCGTGGAGAAGCTCTCCAGCGCCCCGGTCTGGGCCTCCGACATCCGCGCGGGCGCCGGCCTGGTCATCGCGGGCCTGTGCGCGGAGGGCGTCACCGAGGTCTGGGACGTCTTCCACATCGACCGCGGCTACCCGCGCTTCGTGGAGAACCTGCAGCGCCTGGGCGCCGACGTGCAGCGCGTCACCGCCGACCCGGAGCGCTGAGCCCGGACACGAGTGTTGGCCGTTGTCGTACGGAGTATTGGCCGTTCTCATGCGGCCACCCGACCATTTCGGCCAACACCGGGTACGACAACGGCCAACACGCGTGTGAGGAATTGCACCTCGCAGGCTGGTTACTGGCCAGTACGCTGACTCGCACACACAGTCGTGAGCGAGGTGGCGAATGCCGTACCCGACCGACCACGAGCGCGACCGTCCGTGGGTGATGCGCACGTACGCGGGCCATTCCTCGGCGGCGGCCTCCAACGCGCTCTACCGGCGGAACCTGGAGAAGGGGCAGACCGGGCTCTCGGTCGCCTTCGACCTGCCGACCCAGACCGGCTACGACCCCGACCACGAGCTGACCAAGGGTGAGGTCGGCAAGGTCGGGGTGCCGGTCAGTCATCTCGGGGACATGCGGCAGCTCTTCGACGGGATCCCGCTGGACACCGCGAACACCTCGATGACCATCAACGCGACCGCGATGTGGCTGCTGGCCATGTACGTCACCGTCGCGCAGGAGCAGGCCGTCGAGGCGGGTCAGGACCCGGAGGAGGTGCTGGGCAAGCTGTCCGGCACCACCCAGAACGACATCATCAAGGAATATCTCTCCCGCGGCACCTACGTCTTCCCGCCGGGGCCGAGCCTGCGCCTGATCACCGACATGGTGGCCTGGACGGTGCAGCACGTGCCGAAGTGGAACCCGATCAACATCTGCTCGTACCACCTGCAGGAGGTCGGCGCGACGCCGGTGCAGGAGCTCGCCTACTCGATGTGCACGGCGATCTCGGTGCTGGACGCGGTGCGCGACTCCGGGCAGGTGCCGCCGGAGCGCTTCGGCGCGGTGGTCGCGCGGATCTCCTTCTTCGTCAACGCCGGGGTGCGCTTCGTCGAGGAGATGTGCAAGCTGCGGGCCTTCGCCCAGCTGTGGGACGAGATCACCGAGCAGCGCTACGGCATCACCGACCCGAAGCAGCGCCGGTTCCGCTACGGCGTGCAGGTCAACTCGCTCGGGCTGACCGAGGCGCAGCCGGAGAACAACGTGCAGCGGATCGTGCTGGAGATGCTCGCGGTGAGCCTGTCCCGCAACGCCCGCGCCCGCGCGATCCAGCTGCCCGCCTGGAACGAGGCGCTCGGCCTGCCGCGGCCCTGGGACCAGCAGTGGGCGCTGCGCATGCAGCAGGTGCTGGCGTACGAGACCGACCTGCTGGAGTACGAGGACCTCTTCGACGGCTCGCCGGTGGTGGCGGCCAAGGTCGAGGAGATCGTCAGCGGGGCGCGCGCGGAGATCGACCGGGTGCAGGCCATGGGCGGTGCGGTGACCGCGGTGGAGAGCGGCTACATGAAGTCCGCGCTGGTCTCCTCGCTGGTGGAGCGCCGCCGCCGGGTGGAGTCCGGCGAGGACGTGGTGGTCGGGGTGAACAAGTTCACCACCACCGAGCCGAGTCCGTTGCAGGCCGAGGGCGCCAAGGCGATCGAGTCCATCGACCCCGCGGTCGAGCGGCACGCGGCCGAGGCGGTGGCCGCCTGGCGGGCGGACCGCGATCAGTCCACTGTGGACAGAGTGCTGGACGAGCTGCGGGACGCGGCCAAGACCGAGGCCAACCTGGTGGAGGCCACCCTGGCCTGCGTCAAGGCCGGGGTGACCACCGGCGAGTGGGCGGGCGCGCTGCGCGAGGTCTTCGGCGAGTACCGCGCGCCCACCGGGGTGGCCGCGGCCTCGGCCGCCGGGCCGGCCGGTGAGGCGCTGGCCGTGGTGCGCGAGCGGGTGCGGGCCGCGGGTGAGGAGATCGGCTCCCGGCTGCGCATCCTGGTCGGCAAGCCCGGCCTGGACGGGCACTCCAACGGCGCCGAGCAGGTCGCGGTTCGCGCCCGGGACGTCGGGTTCGAGGTTGTGTACCAAGGCATCCGGCTCACCCCGGCGCAGATCGTGGCCGCCGCGGTGCAGGAGGGCGTGCACGTGGTCGGCCTGTCCGTGCTCTCCGGCTCGCACCTGGAGGTGGTGCCCGCGGTGGTCGAGGGCCTGCGCGCGGCCGGGGCGGAGGACGTGCCGGTGATCCTGGGCGGCATCATCCCGCCGGAGGACGGCGAAGTGCTGCTGAGCCGAGGCGTGGCCAGGGTGTTCACGCCCAAGGACTACGAGCTGACCGAGATCATGGACGAGATCGTCACCGTGGTCCGGGAAGCGCACGGGCTGCCGGGACGGTAGCGAGCACCGCGGCGGTCGTGGTCACCTCGCCGAAGTTGCCGTGCAGGTTGGCCGCGGTGGCCCTGGTGAACTCCGCCGCGGTGATCACCGAGCCGTCCGGCGCGGTCTCGTCGAAGGTGAAGGTGGCATCCAGCGCCAGCCGGAGCCGGTAGCCCAGGTCGCCGGCCACCCGGCTGGTGGTCTCCACGCACCGATTGGTCTGGATACCCGTGGTCACCACGTCCTGGATCCCGTTGTCGTGCAACCACTTGTGCAGGTCCACGTCGCCGTGGAAAGCCGAGTGCACGCTCTTGCGCACCAGCAGCGCGGGGGTGACGCCGTCCAGTTCGGGCTTGAGCTCGTTGCCGGGCGTGCCGGGGGCCAGCGGCGAGCCGGGCTGCGCGGAGTCGTGGCGCACCACCACGATCGGCAGTCCAGCCTGCTGCCAGGTGGTGGCCAGCGCGCGGATGTTGGCCTCGGCTTCCGGGTTGTTCCGGCGGCCCCAGAAGGCGCTGTCGTCGAAGCCGCGTTGCACGTCGATCAGGATCAATGCGGTGGTCATGCCGGAAGTCTGCGCCGTGCCGCGGCCCGCGGGGGAGTGGCAGAACTGGCACGTTGCGCTACTTTTCTGCCATGTACACCGTGGGCCTGCTCGTGCTGCCCGGCACCCGGACCTTCGACATCGCGGTGCCTGCCGAGGTGTGGGGCGTGGACCGGACCGACTCCGCCATCGGCCCGTTCGCGCTGCGGATCTGCACCCAGGGCCGCAAGCCGCTGGCACTGCACCCGGTCGGCGATCTTCGTGCCACACATGGGTTTTCCGGCCTGCTGGACTGCGACCTGGTGATCGCGCCGGGCCGGGCCGACCCGCACGCGCAGGTCCCGGCGGCCGCGCTCCGCGTGCTGCGGCAGGCGCACGCCGCCGGGACCACCCTGGCCTCGCTGTGCTCCGGCGCGTTCACCCTGGCCGCCGCCGGCCTGCTGGACGGCCGCCCGGCCACCACGCACTGGCGGCTGCTGGCCGCGCTGGCCGAGCGCGCGCCGCTGGCCAGGCTGAGCCCTGAGGTGCTGTTCACCGACGACGGCGACGTGCTCACCTCGGCGGGCGTGGTCGGCGGCGTGGACCTGTGCCTGCACCTGGTGCGCCGGGACTTCGGCGCGGACCTGGCCGCCCGGCTGGCCAAGCGGATGGTGATGCCGGCGGCCCGCTCCGGCGGCCAGCGGCAGTTCGTGGACACCCCGCTGCCCGGCCTTCCGGACGGCCCGGACATCGGGTCCACTGTGGACTGGGCGCGGCAACGGCTGGCCGAACCCCTTGGCGTGCCGGAGCTCGCCGAGCGGTCGGGCATGAGCGAGCGCACCTTCCACCGCGCGTTCACCGCCGCCACCGGCACCACGCCGGGCCGCTGGTTGCAGGCCGAGCGGCTGCGCTTCGCCCGGCAGTTGCTGGAGACCACGGCGCTGCCGGTGGCCAGGGTGGCGCAGCGGGCCGGGCTGGGCACCGCGGCGAACCTGCGCCGCCGCCTGCACGCCGAGCTCGGCGTCGGCCCGGCGGCCTACCGCCGGACCCATCAGGCCAGCTGACCCAGCCCGGACTCCAGCAGGTCGAAGGCCCGGTCGATGTGCGCGCGCCGCCGGGCCACCGTCTTGGCCGGGGTGCCGTCCAGGACGGCCCTGGCGTTGGCGAAGAACACCGAGCGGACCGTGGCCAGCAGCATGCCCGCGACCTGCCAGGCTCGCGGATCCCGTTGCCCGCCAAGGAGTTCCACCAGCGCCTCCTCGGTGTCGCGGAGATGTTCCAGCACGCGCAGCTGGAGCGCGGGGCTGGCCTTGATCACACTCCAGAACCGGGGGACGCCGTCGTCCGCGCCGGAGAGCGGGTGGCCGGCCGCGGTCAGCTCGTGGCACAACCGGCGCACCGCCGCGGTGACCGACAGCTCGCCGCGGCCGGTGATCGCCGAGGTCAGCACCTCGATGATCTCCTCGTGCCGGTCGAGGTAGAGGTCCTCCTTGCGCGGGAAGTAGTTGAACACGGTCATCTTGGACACCTGGGCCGCCTCGGCGACCTCGGCCACGGTCACCTCGTCGAAGCCCCTGGCCAGGAACAACGTGGTGGCCACGTTGGAGATCCGCTGCCGCGTCTCGCGCTTCTTCCGCTCCCGGAGCCCCATGTCCATGTCCATGTCGGAAATGTACCAAACATATAATTTGACTCGGTAAAAGTTTGGTTGGACTCTGGGGACATGACCAAACCCGTGATCGTGGCAGGCGCAGGCCCCACCGGACTGATGCTGGCCTGCGAGCTGCGCACCCATGGCGCGGACGTGCTCGTCCTGGAACGACTCGCCGAGCCCAGCCAGGTGGTCAAGGCAGGCGCCATCAACACCCGCACCGCGGACACCCTGGCCAGGCACGGCCTGCTGGCCGAGGTGCACCGGGCGATCGGCGACAACCTGCACAGGTTCGTCGAGATGATGCGCCGGCAGAATCCCGACCTGCCCGAGGACTACCGCCCGGCCAAGTTCGGCGGCCACTTCGCCGGGCTGACCGGCCTCGACCTGTCCCGGCTGGACCTCACCGACCCCGACCTCAGCCCGCGCGCGGCCGAGGGCGTGTACCCGTTGACCCAGCAGGAGGTCGAGGCGATCCTGGGCGGCTGGGCGGCCCGGCTCGGCGTGCCGGTGCGCCGCGGCGTGGAGCTGACCGGGTTCGCCGAGGACGCCGAGGGCGTGACCGTCACGCTGGCCTCCGGCGAGACCGTGCGCGGCTCCTACCTGGTCGGCTGCGACGGCGGCCGCAGCCTGGTGCGCAAGCAGGGCGGCTTCCCCTTCCCCGGCACCCCGGCCACCACCACCGGCTACCAGGCCATCGTGGAGCTGGACGACCCGCTGGCGCTTTCCCTTGGCTGGCAACACCTTCCCGGCGGCGTGCTGGTCTACGGCCCGACGCCAGGCCGGATCCTCACCGTGGAGCTGGACGGCCCGCCCGCCGACCGGGACGCGCCGATCACGGCCGAGGAGCTGACCAGGGCGCTGCGCCGGGTGAGCGGCATCGAGGTCACCGTGACCAAGGTGGAGGTGGCCACCCGGTTCACCGACAACGCCCGCCTGGTCCCGGAGTACCGCAGGGGCCGGATCCTGCTGGCGGGCGACGCCGCGCACGTGCACCCGCCCTTCGGCGGCCAGGGCCTCAACCTGGGCCTGCAGGACGCGGCCAACCTGGGCTGGAAGCTGGCCGCGGTGGTCGCGGGCCGGGCCGGGGAGTCGCTGCTGGAGACCTACACCGCGGAACGTCGGCCGGCCGCGGAGTTCGTGCTGCGGATGAACCGGGCCCAGATCGCGGTCATGCAGCCCACCCCGCAGGCGGCCGCGCTGCGCGAGCTGCTCACCGAGCTGATCGGGACCGGGGACACCAACCAGTACCTGGTCAAGTTCATCGCGGGCCAGCACACCCGCTACGACCTGGGCGGCGGCCACCAGCTGACCGGCCGGTTCGCCCCGCCGCTCAACCTGCCCGTCTACCCTGGCTGGGTCCTGGCCGACCTCACCGGCGACCCGGAGCTGGCCGAGCTGGCAGGCGACCACGTGCGCGTGTTCCCGGCCGAGGACCCGTCCCGCCCCGAGCTGGCCGCGGCGCTGATCCGCCCGGACGGCTACGTGGCCTGGGCCGCCGACCGGGACAACCCGGACCGGGCCGGCCTGCGGACCGCGCTGGAAACCTGGCTCGGCGCCACGCTGACCCCGGCCCGCTGAGGCGCTACGGTCGCCTCATGGCCGCCTATCGCAACGTGATCGTCTCCGTGGACGGCGACATCGCGCGGATCACCATGAACCGGCCGGACCGGCGCAACGCGCTCTCCGGCGAGCACCTGGCCGAGCTCCAGCACGCGTTCGTCACGGTCGCCGACACCGCGGCCACCGGCATCGTGCTGGCGGGCAACGGCCCGGTGTTCTCCGCGGGCCACGACTTCGCCGACCTGGTCGACCGCGAGCTGCTCGGCGTGCGGGAACTGCTGAAGCTGTGCACCAAGCTCATGCACACCATGCAGTCCATCCCGCAGGTGGTGATCGCCAGGGTGCACGGCCTGGCCACCGCGGCAGGCTGCCAGCTGGTGGCCGGCTGCGACCTGGCGATCGCCGCCGAGTCGGCCGGTTTCGCCCTGCCCGGCGGCAAGGGCGGCTGGTTCTGCCACACCCCCGCGGTCCCGGTGGCCCGCGCCGTCGGCCGCAAACGCCTGATGGAACTGGCCCTCACCGGCGACGTCATCGACGCCCGCACCGCCGAGTCCTGGGGCCTGGTGAACCGGGTGGTCCCCGACGCCGAGCTGGACCAAGCGGTCGCGGACCTGCTCGCCCGCGCCACCAGGGGCAGCCGCGCCAGCAAGGCCCTCGGCAAGCAGACCCTGTACGCCCAGCTGGACCGGCCGGAGGCGGACGCCTATGCGATCGCGCTGGAGGTGATGGCCGCGGCCTCGCAGACCGGCGGCGCGAAGGAGGGCATGACCGCGTTCCTGGAGAAGCGCAAGCCGGTCTGGCCGGACTAGTCCCGCTCGAGCGCGTTGGTCAGCCCGGCCACCACGGCGGGGTGAGCAGCCAGCCTGCGCTCGGCGCGGGTCAGCTCGGTGCGCAACGAGGGACTAGCTGCGGTGCTCGTGCAGCAGCAACAACGTGTACGCCGCGATCGACTGCGCGTCCGTCACCTCACCCGAGGCGATCATCTCCTCGAACCGCGCCCTGGCGAACCAGGCCGTGCGCATGTCCTGCTCCTCGTGCTCGCGCTCCGGCTGGCCGGTGGTCAGCTCGGTGGCCAGGAACACCCGGCCGCGCTGGCTGGACATGCCGGGGGCCACGTCGAGCAGGCCGAGGTCGGTCATCTTCCCCGCGCGCAGGCCGGTCTCCTCGCGGAGCTCGCGGGCGGCCAGCTCGGCGGTGTCCAGCTCGGCCCGGTTCGGCGCGGTGCCCTGCGGGAACTCCCAGCGGCGCAGGCCGATCGGGTAGCGGTACTGCTCGACCAGGTGCAGCCGTTCCCCGTCCAGCGGGATGACCAGGGCGTAGTCGGGCTTGTCCACCACGCCGTAGATGCCAAGGGAGCCGTCGGCGCGGCGGATGCCGTCCTCGCGCACCGTCATCCAGGCGTTCGCGTAGACCTCACGGGTGTCGACCTTGTCCACGCCTTCCACCCTAGGCGTCGTTGTTGAGCCGCGAGCGCCGCCTGCCGTAGGCGAAGTAGAGCACCAGGCCGACCGCGGTCCAGATCAGGAACGCGATCCAGGTGGTGGCGCCGAGGCCGACGATGAGGATCACGCACAGCACCAGGCCCAGCAGCGGCACCAGCGGCATCAGCGGGGTGCGGAAGGAGCGCGGCAGGTCCGGCTTGGTCCGGCGCAGCACCAGCACACCCACGTTGACCAGTCCGAAGGCCACCAGGGTGCCGATGCTGGTGGCGTTGGTCAGCTCGCCCAGCGGCACCAGCGCGGCCAGGATCGCCACCAGCACGCCGACCACCAGGATGTTCGTGGTGGGCACCGCGCGGGAGCCGACCTTGGCGAACACCGGCGGCATCAGGCCGTCCCGCGACATCGAGACCAGCACCCGGGTCTGGCCGTAGAGCACGGTCAGCACCACCGAGGCGATCGCGATCACCGCGCCCACCGCGAGCACGGTGGAGGCCCAGCCGGAGCCGGTCACCTCGGCCATCACCGTGGACAGCGAGGCGCCCTTCGCACTCAGCTTGTCCACCCCGATCGCGCCGATCGCGGTCAGCGCGACCGCCACGTAGACGAAGGTCACGATGCCGAGCGAGATCATGATCGCCCTCGGCAGGTCGCGCTGCGGGTTGCGCGCCTCCTCACCGGCGGTGGAGGCGGCGTCGAAGCCGATGAAGGAGAAGAACACCGCGGAGGCGCCACCGGCGATGCCGACCAGGCCTTCCGGCGCGAACGGGGTCATGTTGCCGGTGTTGAACGCGGTGGCCGCCACCGCGACGAAGAACACCAGCACGCCGACCTTGATCATCGTGGTCACCGTGGTGGCCCGCGCGCTCTCCCTGACCCCGGCCAGCAGCACCGCGGTGGCCAGCAGCACCACCACCGCGGCCGGGATGTTCACCACGCCACCGGCGCCCGGCGGCGCGGCCAGCTCCTCCGGGATGCGCACCCCGATGGTGGCTTCCAGGAACACGTTGAGGTAGCCGCCCCAGCCGACCGCGACCGCGGCCACCGACACGCCGTACTCCAGCAGCAGGCACCAGCCGCAGACCCAGGCGACCAGCTCGCCCAGCGTCGCGTAGGTGTAGGAGTAGGCCGAGCCGGACACCGGCACCGCGCCGGCCAGCTCGGCGTAGGACAGCGCGGAGAACAGCGCCGCCAGCGCCGCCAGCGCGAAGGAGACCACCACCGCGGGCCCGGCCTTGGGCGCGGCCTCGCCGAGCACCACGAAGATCCCGGTGCCCAGGGTCGCGCCGACGGAGAGCGAGACCAGGGAGATCAGGCCCATGCTCCGGCGCAGGCCACTGTGCTCGCCCTCGCTGGTGAGCTGTTCCACTGGCTTGGTGCGCAGCAGGCTGCGCTGGCTGTTCGGCGGCACGAGGCGCGAACCTACCGGCCACTCCAGTCCGGCCTCTAGCCCGGTGTGACTTGTCGAATACGACCCCACGGCTTGAACACCGAGATCACCACCATGAGCAGGATGGACACGTTGTTGAAGATCGACCCGGCGAGCAGCTTGTTGCGCACCTCGAAGTAGTCCGGCGGCGTGGTCAGCGCCAGCTCGACAGCCGTGCCGATCCAGCCGCCGAGCCAGATCGCGCTGAAGGTCATCAACGCGAGGGTGGCCACCAGCTTCACCACGATCCACCAGTGCCGGAACACACCCCAGTTGGACCGCCAGGCCAGCACCACCCCGGAGACCAGGGCGAGCAGCACCAGCGGGATCAGCAGCCAGATGTCCAGGGTGTGCCCGATCTTGTGCGCGGCCTGCCGCAGCCCGGCGTCCGCGGTCACCCGGCTGATCACGTTGAGCACCAGCTGGCACAGCGCCACGCCGAACCAGCCCACCCCGCTGCCCAGGTGCACGATGTCCCACCACCGCTTGGCCCGTCTGCTCTTGCGTTGCTTCATGGCAGCTCAGCCTGGTCACGAGGGGGCCGGTGAACCATGCGGCAGACCAGCGCTCGCGCGGTGGGGGCCGCCTCACCGGAGCGCCGGTGAAACGGCTGTGCCAGGCAGTCACTAACCTGTCGCGGTGCGCCTCGTCATCGCCCGCTGCCAGGTCAACTACGTCGGACGTTTGACCGCCCACCTGCCCATGGCCAATCGGCTGCTGCTGATCAAGGCCGACGGCTCGGTGTCGATCCACTCCGACGACCGTGCCTACAAGCCGCTGAACTGGATGAGCCCGCCCTGCTGGCTGATCCAGGACCCAGGGGTCTGGACCGTGCAGAACAAGGCGGGGGAGAAGCTGGTGATCACCCTCGAGGAGGTCATGCACGACTCCGCGCACGAGCTGGGCCCCGAGCCCGGCCTGGTCAAGGACGGCGTCGAAGCCCACCTCCAGGAACTGCTCGCCGAGCACATCGTCACCCTCGGCGAGGGCTACACGCTGGTCCGCCGCGAGTACCCCACCGCGATCGGCCCGGTGGACATCATGGCCAGGGACGGCGCGGGCGCCGCGGTGGCCGTGGAGATCAAGCGCCGCGGCGAGATCGACGGCGTGGAACAGCTGACCAGGTACCTGGAGCTGCTCAACCGGGACCCGCTGCTCTCCCCGGTCAAGGGCGTGTTCGCGGCGCAGATCATCAAGCCGCAGGCCCGCACCCTGGCCGAGGACCGCGGCATCCGCTGCGTCACCCTGGACTACGACGCGCTGCGCGGCATCGAGTCGGACGAGTTCCGCCTGTTCTGATTCGCTCGGGGGGCGGCTACCCGGTGGACCGGCTGCCCTCCTCCTGAGCCAGCCCCCTGCGCACCCAGTCGGTCACCACCCGCACCGACTCGGCCAGGCTGATGCCGGTGGTGTCCAGCAGCTCCATCGGCGGGTCCATGGTGGCCGCGTTGGCCCGGACCCACTCGTTGAACTCCAGCATCTCGGTGATCCGGTCCTCGTCGTCCCACTCCCGCCAGGCCGGCCGCGCGCGCAGCCGGGTGGCCAGCAGGTCCGGCGCGCAGGTCAGCGCCAGGTAGTGGATGTCGCCGAGGAAGGCGCGTTCGGGCAGCCGCTCGAACTGGATCGGCACCACGGTGCCGCACAGCACCACCGGACGGCCGCTCTGGTTGACCATCGCGACCATCCGCAGCCAGGTGGCGCGGAAGACGCGGTAGTCGTCGGCCGGGTCCTGCAACCCGGCCGACCACAGCACGTCCTGCTCCATGACCACGACCGCGTCGCCCAGTTCGGCGGTCAGCATCTTGCCCACGGTGGACTTCCCGGTGCCGCTGGGCCCGGTGAGCGCGAACATCGGCAGCCGCAGGAACGGCTGCCGATGTCCGCAACGCACGCAGAGCAGGACCGGATCGCCCGGCAGGACCACCGGGACCTCGGCCTTGTCGCCGCAGTTGACGCAGATCTTGAGGTCCACGGGGTTCGGGCCGGGAATCAGTCGAACAGCCCTTCCAGGAAGCTCTTCTTCCGCTTGTGGCCGTAGCCGTGGCCGCCGTAGGGGGGCGGCGAGTCGCGGTGGCCCGGCCGGTGCCCGCCATAGGGCGGCGGGGAGTCCCGGTGGCCGTGGCCACCGTGGCTGCGGTGGCCACCGTAGGGGGGCGGCGAGTCGTGCCGGTACCCCGGCGCCATCGGCGGCGGGGGCGGCGGCGCGGCCGCGTAGTAGTTGCGTTCGGCGCCGGCCACCTGCTCGAGCTCGCCGCGGTCGAGGAAGATCCCCCGACAGCCCTGGCACTGCTCGATGTGCACCCCGCCGCGGTCCACGGTCTGCATCACGTTCTGGCACTTCGGACAAATCACATATGCGAGAGTACGCAGCTTTGCCCCCGAGGTGGTGGAGACATCCACAGGCCAGATATTTGAAAGCGCTCTCACCTGCATCGATGGAGAGGCCCCTGACCTCTGTGTAGCTGACCTGTGATGAAGGCATTACGGTACCGCCGTCACGTCGGACGACGACCGTGCTGACCTTGGAGGTGGAGCCCGGGTGGAAGCGCTCGCCGCTTCGAGCCTGCGTCTAGACGCAAGCCTGCTCGACTACGCGTTGCTCGCGGTGTACTTCGTACTGGTGCTGGGCATCGGCTACATGGCCCGACGCTCGGTGTCCACCAGTCTCGACTTCCTGCTCTCCGGCCGTTCGCTGCCGGCGTGGGTGACCGGGCTGGCCTTCATCTCGGCCAACCTCGGCGCCCTCGAGCTGATGGGCATGACGGCCAACGGCGCCCAGTACGGCCTGGCCACCGTGCACTACTACTGGATCGGCGCCATCCCGGCCATGGTCTTCCTCGGCCTGGTCATGATGCCGTTCTACTACGGATCCAAGGTCCGCAGCGTTCCCGAGTTCATGCGTCGGCGGTTCGGCCGCCCCGCGCACCTGGTCAACGCGCTGAGCTTCGCGGTGGCGCAGGTGCTCATCGCCGGCATCAACCTGTTCGCCCTCTCGGTGATCATCAACGTGCTGCTCGGCTGGCCGATCTGGCTGTCCATCGTGATCGCCGCGGTGGTCGTGCTCGCCTACACCACGATGGGCGGGCTGTCCGCGGCCATCTACAACGAGGTGCTGCAGTTCTTCGTCATCGTGGCCGCGCTGGCGCCGATCACGATCATCGCGCTGCACAAGATCGGCGGCTGGGAGGGCCTGGTCGCCAAGGTCACCGCCAGCACCGGCGGCGCGCAGAACCTGTCCACCTGGCCGGCCAGCAACCTGACCGGCATCGCCGACGGCACGCTCAGCGTCATCGGCCTGGTCTTCGGCCTCGGCTTCGTGCTGTCCTTCGGCTACTGGACCACGAACTTCGCCGAGGTCCAGCGCGCGATGTCGGCCAAGAGCATGTCGGCCGCCCGGCGCACCCCGATCATCGGCGCCTACCCCAAGGCGCTGATCCCGGCGATCATCATCATCCCCGGCATCATCGGCGCGGTCCTGGTGCCGGACATCGCCGCGATCAAGGCCGGTGACCACAGCTCCGGCGCGGAGTACAACCAGGTCCTGCTGTACCTGATGCGCGACCTGCTGCCCAACGGTGTGCTCGGCGTGGCCATCGCCGGTCTGCTGGCCTCGTTCATGGCCGGTGTGGCGGCCAACGTCAGCTCGTTCAACACGGTCTTCACCTACGACCTGTGGCAGGACTACATCCGCAAGGACCGGCCGGACGAGTACTACCTGCGGATCGGCAGGCTGGCCACCGTCGGCGCGTGCGTGATCGCGATCGGCACCGCGTTCATCGCGGCGAACCTGGGCGGGTCCAACATCATGGACTACATCCAGGCGCTGTTCTCCTTCTTCAACGCGCCGCTGTTCGCCACGTTCATCCTGGGCATGTTCTGGAAGCGGATGACCCCGACCGCGGGCTGGACCGGCCTGGTCGCGGGCACCCTGGCCGCGGTCACCGTGTGGCTGCTGTCCGAGCCGAAGCTGGGCATCCAGGTGCTGGACCTGCCCGGCCAGGGCGCGAGCTTCATCGGCGCCGGCGCGGCGTTCGTGGTGGACATCCTGGTCAGCGTCGCGGTCTCGCTGGCGACCAAGCCCAAGCCGGACTCCGAGCTGGTCGGCCTGGTCTACAGCCTGACCCCGAAGGAGACCCGCACCCACTCCAAGACCGGCGACGACGCCGGCTGGTACCGCTCGCCCGCGCTGCTGGGCGGCGGCGTGCTGGTGCTGACCATCCTGCTCAACATCTTCGTCGGCTGAGGGAGGGACCATGGCTGAACAAGCGACCGGGGCGAAGCCGTCCAGTGGGATGGCGAGCCTGTTCGACCTGCGCCTGATCATCGCGCTGTTGTTCGGGATCTACGGGGTGGTCCTCACCTTCGTGGGCCTGTTCGACACCACCGAGACCGACCTGTTCAAGACCGGCGGGATCAACATCAACCTGTGGACCGGCGTCGCGATGCTCGCGGTCACCGCGTTCTTCGTCATCTGGACCGTCGCGCGCCCGCTGCGGATGCCGGCGGAGGCGGAAGCCGCCGACGACGCCACTGGCGCCGGCGGGCACTAGCCGCTAGCTCAACGGTTGGTCCGGCGGTGCGGGTAGACCGGGTTGAACGCCTCCAGCGTCCAGGCGTCCACCCACCGCACCGCCCGGCCCAGCCTGGCGCGCACCGGACGAGTGCGGGGCCCGGCGTTCCTGGTGTTGCGGTCGCTCATCTTGCTCCTTCGCGGTTCGTTGCCTGAGCGGTCGATCCGCTCACCTAATACATCGCTCCAGGCTTCTGTATCGTTCCCGAAACCGTCCGTGATCCGGCACACGGCGGTTCACCTGGCGCTTTAACGCGCCTGTTGACTTGCGGTAACCAAGCTGCGTTGTTGCTCGTCGTCGCATGGAACCTGCCTACCGCATCCCGGCGGCCCTCCCGCCCCGCCCGCTGGCGAATCCGCCGAGTTATCCACAAGTGGCGAGTTGTCCACAGGCGGCGCCGAGCTGGCTTTCCCGGCCTCGGCTGGTCTGGCAGCGTCGTTCCCGTGGCCCGGCGACCAGCCCAGCGAGCGGAGGAGGACCAGATGCGACTCAGATAGCAGAGCGGCCAGGAGGCGATCGGTCGTCGAGCACGGCCCCGGCTGTCGGCAGGGACAGCTCCGGTGCCCATGGCGTCGCAACCCGGCGAAGCACCGCGCGGCGCAAGCCGACCAGCCATCACGCGGCGCAACCCGGCGAGCCATCGCGCGAGGCAGACCGGCGAGCATCCGCGGCGCACCCGGTGGTGGCGCGGTGGTGGCGATGGCTGCGGCGGTTTCGGGGCGTCCGCGCGGTTGTTCCGCGGCTTCCAACCCGGCTGTCCCCGGGCGCTGCACCCCGGCGGTCCGCGGATGTCGCGGCCTGGATCGGCGGGTTCGGCGCACGGCGTGGGCGTGGGCTCGCTACCGTGCACCTCGTGTTCCGCGTGAAGCCTCTGCCCTCACTGCTCGCCGCGTTCGCCCTGCTGGCGGGAGTGGCCTCCTGTGGCACCGACGCCAACCTGGCCAAGGTGAACCACTCGCGGTCGACCATCCCGGCCGCCGAGCCGTCCGGGAGCAACGGCGGGGTGCCCGAAGGGCGGCCGGTGGATCCCGCGTTCGCGCCGGAGCGGCTGCGCAAGGTGGATCCGTGTGGGGTGATCGACGCGGAGCCGCTGGCGGAGCTGGGTGAGGCCGGGTCGCCGGTGCAGACCGGGTACGACGAGTGCTCGGTGACCTTGCGCAAGGACGGCAAGACCGCCTCGGTGAAGGTCGAGCTGGGCATCAACATGCTGTTGGAGAGCAAGCGGCTGACCAAGGAGGTGGGCGGGCTCAAAGCGGATCAGAGCGTGAACCAGAGCTTCTGCGACCACAAGATCCTGGTTCAGGAGGGCTCGTACTCGCTCGGGATCGGCGTCTCGGTGCGGTCCGAGGTGGAGAACCGCTGCGACCTGAGCAACAAGGCGGGCGCGGCCGTGATCAACCGGATCAAGGGCAACGCGCCGCAGCGGACGCCCGAGTCCGGGGTGCTGGCCCAGGTGGACACCTGCACCGTGCTGGACCAGGTCGCGCTGGCCGAGGTGCTGACCAACGTGCCGTCGATCTTCCCGTGGCGGCTGCACCAGTGCAGCTGGCGGCGCAGTGACGGGCTCGCGCTCAAGATCGAGCTGGGCGTGGCGACCAACCCCAAGGAGATCAAGTCGCTCAAGCCGGAGGAGGTGAAGGTGGATGACAGCCTGACCGTCTACAAGAAGTTCTTCAACACCAGCCACCCCCGGTGCGAGATCAGCTGGCCCTACCGGACGACCGAGGGCACCAAGGCCGAGGTGGTCACGGTCGAGGTCACCGACGTGCCCAACACGCCAGGCTACGACGCCTGCGGCAAGGCCATCGGCGTGGTCAAGGCGCTCAAGGCCAAGTTCCCCAAGACCTGACCCCGCGGGTCATCCGGGCGGTTCATGCCCGGGGCTGCCCCCGAGGGCGGGCTGACAGCAGCCCACACGGACGACTACTGTGCGGTAACAAGGGTCCGTGCGACGTTGAGCTGTCGGAGGCGCCGATGACCGGGGCGGTACGCGAACAGGCCGAGTCCTTCACCTCGCTGGACCCTCGGACCGCCGAGGTGGTCGGCGAGTACCCGGTGCACTCGGCGTTGCAGGTGCGCGCCGCGGTGGAGCGGGCCCGCGAGGCTCAGCAGTGGTGGGGCGAGCTGGGGTTCGCCGAGCGGAAGAAGCGGCTGGACGTCTGGCGGCACCTGCTGCTCAAGCGGCTGGACGAGCTGGCGGGCGTGATCTGCGCGGAGACCGGCAAGCCGCTGGACGACGCCCGGCTGGAACTGGTGCTCGTGGTCGACCACCTGCAGTGGGCGGCCAAGAACGCGGAGAAGGTGCTCAAGCGGCGCAAGGTCTCCGCCGGTCTGCTGATGTCCAACCAGGCGGCCACGGTGGAGTACCTGCCGCTGGGTGTCATCGGTGTGATCGGGCCGTGGAACTACCCGGCGCACACGCCGATGGGCTCCATCTCCTACGCGCTGGCCGCCGGCAACGCGGTGGTGTTCAAGCCGAGTGAGCTGACCCCTGGGGTCGGCGCCTGGCTGGTGGACACCTTCGCCGAGGTGGTGCCGGAGTGGCCGGTGTTCTCGCTGGTCACCGGGTTCGGCGCGACCGGGGCCGCGCTGTGCAAGGCCGGGGTGGACAAGCTCGCGTTCACCGGCTCGACCGCCACCGGCAAGCGGGTGATGGCCGCCTGCGCGGAGACGCTGACCCCGGTGCTGGTGGAGTGCGGCGGCAAGGACGCGTTGATCGTGGACGCCGACGCCGACCTGGAGGCCGCGGCCCAGGCCGCGGTGTGGGGCGCGATGGCCAACGCCGGGCAGACCTGTGTCGGTGTGGAGCGGGTGTACGTGGTCGACTCGGTGGCGCAGGAGTTCACCGAGCGGGTCACCAGGATCGCCGGGCGGCTCAAGCCAGGGGCCGAGTCGACCGCCGACCTCGGGCCGATCACCATGCCGGGTCAGGTGCCGATCATCCAGTCGCACATCGAGGACGCGCTGAGCAAGGGCGCGATGGCGGTGGTCGGCGGCAAGGAGTCGGTGCGCGCGCCCTACGTCGAACCGGTGGTGCTGCTGGACGTGCCGGAGGACTCGCTGGCCATCACCGAGGAGACCTTCGGGCCGACCCTGACCATCAACCGGGTGGCCGATGTGGACGAGGCGGTCCGGCTGGCCAACGCGGTGCGCTACGGGCTCGGCGGCACGGTCTTCTCCCGCTCGCGCGGGATGGAGCTGGCCCGCAGGCTGCGCGCCGGGATGGTCTCGGTCAACTCGGTGGTCTCCTTCGCCGCGGTGCCCGCGCTGCCCTTCGGCGGGATCGGGGACTCCGGGTTCGGGCGGATCCACGGCGCGGACGGGCTGCGCGAGTTCGCCAGGACGCAGGCGGTGACGCGGCAGAAGTTCAAGGCGCCGTTGCAGCCGATGTCCTTCGCGCGCGGCTCGCGGACCGTGCGGCGGCTGCTGCGCATCCTGCGACTGGTGCACCGCCGCTGAGCCGGCCGGAACGCCGCCGGCAAGGGGCGGCGCTGGGCCGCCCCTCGCGGGTCAGCCGAGCAGGCGCTCCAGGTCCGAGATGACCGAGTCCGCGGCGAGCACGCCCAGGCCCAGGTACCAGGTCTCGTCGTTGACGGAGTGGGACCTGCCCGCCTTGACCGCGCCGAGCTGCTGCCAGATCGGGGAGGCCAGCACGTCCTTCTGCGCGGTCTTGGCCGGGTCGCCGTAGGTGCCGATGAAGATCACGTCGCCGTCGGCCTTGGCCAGGTTCTCCGAGCTGACCTCCACCGCCAGGTCGTCGACCTGCTGGGACTGCGGGCGGGGCAGCTTGGCGTCGGCGAGCACGGTGCCGATCAGCGACTTGTTCGCGTACAGCCGGATCCGGCCGGGCATGAACCGGACCATGGACACCGTGGGGCGCTTGCCCTGCCTGGCCTCGATCCGGTTGCCCGCGGCCAGCGCGTGCGCCTCGTAGTCCTTGATCATCTTCTCCGCGTCGGCCGTGCGGTCCAGGGCGGCGGCGTTGAGGCGGAAGTTCTCCTTCCAGGTGTAACCCGGGCGGAGGCTGAAGACGGTGGGGGCGATGTCGGAGAGGATCTTGTACTGGGCCTCGGCGCGGAGCTTGGAGCCCAGGATCAGGTCCGGTTGCAGCTTCTTGATCGCTTCCAGCTTCAGCGCGTTGGCGGTGCCCACGTTCTCCGGGGTCCCGGCGCGATCGCCCAGGTAGGCGGGCATGGCCGGGCTGCCCTCGGTGTAGGCGACGCCAACCGGCTTGACGCCGAGGGCGACCACGTTGTCCAGCTCGCCGGTGTCCAGCACGAGCACCCGCTCCGGGCGCTTGGGCAGCGTGGTCTCGCCCATGCCGTGCTTGACCACCCTGGGGAAGACCCCCGGCGCCGCGGTGGTGCCGAACTGCGCGGACTGCTCACCCGCCTTGCCGAAGTCCGCGCCGCCCGCGGCCACCGCGGGCACGTCGGCCGGCTTCGCGCCGCCGCAGCCCGCGAGCAGGACGAGCAGCCCGCCCATGGCCGTCGCCGCCAGCCGCCTGGTCCTGTTTGTCACCGGTTCTCCTGACTTTCCTGAGGTTAGGCTCACCATAACTCCGGGAAAGCGCTCGTCAGGCCCATCGCGGATGTGCCCTTTGGCACTGGGGCGAAGGCGGTGTAGTAAAGACGATCAGTCCCCCAACCGCGAGGAGACCGGCGTGAAGAAGATCATCAATGATCCGGCCGACGTGGTGTCCGAGGCGCTGCGCGGGATGGCACTGGCCCATGCCGACCTGCTCACCGTGCGCACCGATCCGGCCGTGGTCCACCGGGTGGACGCGCCGGTCGACGGAAAGGTCGCGCTGATATCCGGCGGGGGATCAGGACACGAGCCGCTGCACGGCGGGTTCGTCGGGCCCGGCATGCTCGACGCCGCGGTGCCCGGCCCGGTGTTCACCTCGCCGACCCCGGACGGCGTGCAGGCCGCGATCGAGGCGGCGCACGGCGGGGCCGGGGTGCTGCTGATCGTGAAGAACTACACCGGGGACGTGCTCAACTTCGAGACCGCGGCCGAGTTCGCCGCGGTCGAGGGCACCGAGGTCCGGACCGTGGTGGTCGACGACGACGTGGCGGTCAAGGACTCCCTCTACACCGCGGGCCGCCGGGGCGTGGCCGGCACCGTGCTGGTGGAGAAGATCGTCGGTGCGGCCGCGCAGCGCGGGGACGACCTGGACGCGTGCGAGAACCTGGCGCGCAAGGTGGTCGAGCGCACCCGCACCCTGGGCATGGCGCTGAGCGCGTGCACCGTGCCGCACGCCGGGCAGCCCAGCTTCACCCTGGCCGAGGACGAGATGGAGCTGGGCATCGGCATCCACGGCGAGCCCGGCCGGGCCCGGCTGCCGGTGGAGCCCGCCGACGCGCTGGTGCGCAGGCTGGTGGACGCGGTGGTCGAGGACCTGCCCTTCGCCGAGGGCGACGAGGTGCTGCTGCTGACCAACGGGATGGGCGGCACCCCGCAGATCGAGCTCTACCTCGCGCACGGAATCGCGGAGAAGTTGCTGTCCGAACGCGGTATCACGGTGCGACGGCGACTGGTCGGGTCCTATGTGACCAGTCTGGAGATGCAGGGGATGAGCCTGACCTTGCTCAAGCTCGATGACGAACTGGTTGATCTTTGGGACGCGCCGGTGCGGACCGCGGCACTGCGGTGGGGGATGTGATGGGCTGTTCGACAGAGGATCTTGTCGCCGCGCTGGTCGCGGCGGCCGCGGTGGTGATCGAACACCGGGACGAGCTGGTCGAGCTGGACCGCCGGATCGGTGACGCCGACCACGGGGAGAACCTGCGCAGGGGCTTCACCGCCGTGGTGTCCACAATGGACGGAGGAGGATGGTCGGGGCCGGCATCGGTGCTCAAGGCGGCGGCGAAGACGCTGATCTCCACGGTGGGCGGGGCGGCGGGGCCGTTGTACGGCACCGCGTTCCTGCGCGCGGGCGCCGCGGTGGACGGGCTCGCCGAGCTGAACGCGACCGCCGTGGCCACGGCACTGCGGGCGGCGCTGGACGGCGTGGTGGCCAGGGGCAAGGCCGAACCCGGGGACAAGACGATGGTGGACGCGCTGACCCCCGCGGTGCTGGCCGCGGAGTCCGCGGCGGCCGAGGGCGCCGATGTGCCCGCGACCCTGTCCGCGGCCGCCGCCGCGGCGGCGGACGGCGCGGCGGCGACCGAGCCCCTCGTCGCCCGCAAGGGCCGCGCCTCATACCTTGGCGAGCGCAGCGCGGGGCACATCGACCCGGGTGCGCGCTCGACCTCCCTGCTGCTGACCGCGCTGGCGCGGCACGCAGGCGGCGCGCGATGAGCCGCCGGGTGGGGCTGGTGATCGTCTCGCACAGCGCGAAGCTGGCCGAGGGCGTGGTGGAGCTGGCCCAGCAGATGGCGCCGGAGGTGCGCATCCTGGCCGCGGGCGGCCTGCCGGAGGACGGCGGCCTTGGCACCGACCTGGACACCGTCTCGGCCGCCCTGGAACGCGCCGACGACGGCGAGGGCGTGGTGCTGCTCTACGACCTGGGCAGCGCGCAGATGATCGCCGAGCTGGCCGTGGAGGTGCTGGGCGACCCCGGCCGCGCGGTGGTGGTGGACGCGCCGCTGGCCGAGGGCGCGGTGGCCGCCGCGGTCTCCGCGCAGGGCGGGTCCACTTTGGACGAGGTGGCCGACGCCGCCGCGACCGCGACCGCCTTCGCCATCGGCGAGACCGTGGACGAGCTGTTCCTGGGCGCCAACGGGCACGACCACGGGCACGGCCACGCCGAACCCAGCTCCAGCGGGCTGGTCGAGCTGGAGATCGAGCTGCGCAACGAGGTCGGCCTGCACGCCAGGCCGGCCGCGCTGCTGGCCAGGACCGTGGCCGAGCTGGACGTGGAGGCCTCGGTGCGCTTCGGCGACCAGGAGGTCAGCGCGGCCAGCGTGCTCGCGCTGATGGGCCTGGGCGCGCGCGGCGGCGACCGGATCACGCTGCGCGCGGTCGGCCCGGACGCCCAGGAGGCACTCGCTCGGGTGGCAGCGCTGGCGGAACGCGGTTTCGACGAGTGAGCCCGCTGATCCGCGCCTACCCTGCGGATCATGGGTGCCCGCGGCGTTCTGACCTGCGCGGTCCTGGCGACCGTGCTGGCCGGCTGCGGCACGCCGGCGGCCGGTCCTGGCGCGACCACCCCCGCGCCGGACTGGCCTCGCCTCGACCCGTGCAGCTTGGTCGCGCCGGACGCGCTCAGCCGCTTCGGCACCCAGGTGCCCGGACCTGAGCTCAACTTCGACGACTGCCGCTTCGCGCTGCGCAACGGGGTCGACGAGCTGACCGTGACGCTGGCCTCCGGCGGCCGCCTCGCCGCGGCGAACGCGGCCGACCAGCTCGGCTTCGAGCTGGTGGAGCGGGACGGGGTGCGGGTGGGCCGGGCCAGGGCGGTGGCCGACTCCTGCGGCTCGGTGGTGCTGCTGCCCGACCTGCGCTACGTCACGGTGGACGTCAGCGGCGCGGACGCCCAGCTCTGCGAGGTAGCCGAGGCCGCGGCCGAGTCGGTGCGCACGGTGCTGCGCGCCGGCGGCGCCCGCACCCGCGCCTACCCGCCCAACTCCCTGGCCGGCGTGGACCCCTGCCCGCTGGTGCCTGCCGGACTGGCCGCCAAGGTCCCCGGCATCGACACCCCGCAGCCCAACGGCGACGGCAACCGGCACGTCTGCCAGTGGGGCGGCCGCCGCCCCGACTCGCCCTCGCTGCTGGTCACCTTCAGCGTGGTGGACCCCGACCCGGCCACACCCGCGGCCGAGGAGCGCATCGGCGGACGGGACTCGCTGGTCCGCGCCCAGCCCGCGGGCGGCGGCCTGCTGCCCTCCTGCCGGGTGGACACCAGGCACATCCGGTTCGGCCAGGACTACCTGGAGAACGCGCGGGTCGCGGTGTACAGCGCCCTGCCTGCGGAGGAGAACTGTCCCCTCGCTCGCGAGGTGGCCACCGAGGTCTGGCCCAGGCTGCCCGCTCTCTAGGCTTACCCCCGTGGCGAACCTCACCGGGGAAAACAACACGCAGCGTGGCACTATCACCACAAGTTACTGGCCCGTAGCACCCGTCAGCGGGTCCCCCGAAGTCGTGGGAGGCAGAGTCGTGACGCGTGATTTCACCACCGTGGGAGTCGTCGGTCTGGGCACCATGGGCGCTGGTATCGCGGAGGTGTTCGCGCGCACCGGGCTCAAGGTCATCGCGGTTGAGGTGACCGAGGACGCGCTGGCCCGCGGCCGTGGCCACGTGGAGCACTCCACCGACCGGGCGCTGCGCCGGGGCAAGCTGGACGAGGCCGGCAAGGACGCGCTGTTCGCGCAGATCGAGTTCACCACCTCGCTGCAGGCGCTGGCCGAGGCGGACCTGGTGATCGAGGCGGTGCCGGAGCGGATGGAGCTCAAGGCGCAGGTCTTCGCCGAGCTGGACCGGATCTGCCCGCCGGAGACCATCCTGGCCTCCAACACCTCCTCGCTGTCGGTCACCGAGCTGTCCGTGCACACCTCCCGGCCGGGCAAGGTGGTCGGGATGCACTTCTTCAACCCGGCGCCGGTGCTCAAGCTGGTCGAGGTGGTGCGCACCGTGGTCACCGAGCCGGACGTGGTCGACGACGTGACCGCGCTGGCCGAGCGCCTGGGCAAGGTGCCGGTGGTCATCGGCGACCGGGCCGGCTTCATCGCCAACGCGCTGCTGTTCGGCTACCTCAACCACGCCGTGCGCATGTTCGAGGGCCGCTACGCCACCCGCGAGGACCTGGACGCGGCCATGAAGCTGGGCTGCGGCTACCCGATGGGCCCGCTGGCGCTGCTCGACCTGATCGGGCTGGACACCGCCTACGAGATCCTCGACACGATGTACCACCAGTCCCGCAACCGGCTGCACGCGCCCGCGCCGCTGCTCAAGCAGATGATCACCGCGGGGCTGCTCGGCCGGAAGACCGGGCGCGGCTTCTACACCTACGACGCGCCCGACTCGCCCACCGTGGTGGACGCGGTCAGCGCCGAGGGTGGCGAGCACGAGCAGGTCCGCGAGGTGCAGCGGGTCGGCGTGGTCGGCACCGGGACCATGGCCACCGGCATCGTGGAGGTCTTCGCCAAGGCCGGGCACGACGTGGTCGTGCGGGCCCGCAGCGAGGGCAAGGCCAAGTCCGCGCTGGACGCGCTGCGCCGCTCGCTGGAGAAGGCCGTGCTGCGCGGCAAGCTGTCCGAACAGGACCGGGACGCCGCGCTGGGCCGGGTGCAGGTGACCACCGACCTCGGCGACCTGGCCGACGCCGACCTGGTGGTCGAGGCCGTCGCCGAGGAGCTCTCGGTGAAGAAGGCCGTCTTCGCCACCCTGGACGAGGTGTGCAAGCCGGGCGCGGTGCTGGCCACCACCACCTCCTCGCTGCCGGTGATCGAGCTGGCCGCGGTCACCAGCCGCCCCGCCGACGTGGTCGGCCTGCACTTCTTCAACCCCGCGCCGGTGATGAAGCTGGTCGAGGTGGTGCACACCATCTCCACCGCGCCCGAGGTGGTGGCCACCGCGCAGGCGGTCTGCCGCAAGCTCGGCAAGCACCCGGTGACCTGCGGCGACCGCGCCGGTTTCATCGTCAACGCGCTGCTGTTCCCCTACCTCAACGACGCGGTGAAGATGCTGGAGGCGCACTACGCCTCCGCCGATGACATCGACAACGCGATGAAGGTCGGCTGTGGCCTGCCGATGGGCCCGTTCGCACTGCTGGACGTGGTCGGCCTGGACGTGGCCCTGGCCATCCAGCGCGAGCTGTACCTGGAGTTCCGCGAGGCCGGGTTCGCGCCGGCGCCGCTGCTGGAACACCTGGTTACCGCAGGTCGACTGGGTCGCAAGACCGGCAAGGGATTCCGCGACTACACCGCCTGAGCGGGCTCGGTAGCCTCAGGGATCGTGGAGGCCACGATCGACGAGATGGTCAGCAGGCTGCGCACCGCCGAGTCCTGCGACGAGGAGTTGACCCTCGTCCAGGGCTGGGCGGACGCCGGGCGCATCGACGAGCTGCTACACCTCGGCGAAGCGCTGCTGGAGGCGGACTCCGCCGCCGCGGCGGCGGTGCGCTGGGGCGTGATCACCGCGCTGGCCGCCCGGCCGGGCGCGTTCAGCGTGGTGGCCGCCCTGCAGCTGGCCGGGGACGAGCGGATCCCGGTGCCGGACAAGCGCAGGGCCGCCGCGCTGCTGGCCGCCGGGCAGCCGCTGGAGAACCTGGACGCCTTCTTCGCCGACGCCGGGCCGAAGGACGAGGTGCTGGCCTGTCTGCTGCAGGAGACGGTGCTGCGGCACGGCGACCTGTCCGCGGTGCCGGAGGCCGTCGCCTACGCCGAGGCGCTGCACGGCACGCACCCGCTGGGTGAGCTGCCGCTGCGGCTGGCCGAGTTCGAGCACGTCCGCGCCGTCACCGAGCCCTACCGGACGCTGCCGTTGTGGCCGGACCAGGGTGGCGCGGAGCCGACCGCGACGGTCGAGCGGCTGCCCTGGGCGCTGGACGAGGTCGCCCCCGGCACCAGCCATCGCCTGGCCGGGGCCGGTGGCCGGGTGGAGAGCGGGCTGTTCCGGTTGAGCGCGCCCTGGCAGCCGGACCTGCTGACCAGCCTGCCGCTGGAGTGCCTGGCCGGGGCGGAGAGCGTGCGGGTGCGCGAGCTGGCCCTGGCCGGGGCCTTCGCCGCGGTGTTCGCCACCACCGCCCAGGAGGGCAGCGGCGCCTACGCCCGGCTGCACACCAGACAGGCGCTCGCCCGGCTCGCCGATGTCGCGCGGCCGGGCGAGGCGCGCTGCCGGTGGTGGCAGTTCGTGGTGGACGGCCCGTGGTTCTACCGCGAGCCGGGCTCGCTGGGCCTGCTCGCGGTGCGGCCGGACGGCGCGGTGGCCGTGCTGGCCGCGACCGGCGCCGACTAGTTCTGCGTGCGGGTGCGCAGTTCCGCGCCCGAGGTGGTGGAGCTGCCGGTCACCGACTGGCCGCTGCTCTTCTGGAAGGTCACGTCGTAGAGCCCGGTGCTGCGCTCCACCCGGACGCCGTTGATCACCACGCCGCTGGTGTCGTTGGCCAGGAACGCGGGCCGTCCGTCGTTCTTGTCGAACTCGAACGTGCTGCCGGTGAAGCTGATGTCCTTGGCGTGCCGGATCCAGAAGCCGAAGGAGGGCCGCACGCCGAAGATCCGCGGCGGGTACTCGGTGCTGTTCTCCGGCGGCACCCGGTTCGCGTCCGAGGCGGGGTGGTTGCCGGGCACGGTCAGCCTGACGTTGGTGAAGCTGACGTTCTCGATCGCCGAGTCGGTGCGGCCGGTGATGGTGCTGGTGTGCTCGGGGCCGCCGGGCACGGTGGTCGGCGAGGTCAGGTTGGTGCCGGAGATGCCGGTGAAGGTGATGTTGCGGATCTTGCCCGCCGGTGGCTTGCCTGGACAGCGCGAGCGCTTGCCCACGTGCAGGAAGATCGGCGCGGTGGTCCGGGTCAGGGTGATGTTGTCGTAGTGGACGTCCTCGATCACCGAGCCGTCCATGGACACGATGCCCAGCCCCGCCTTGCCCGCGCCGGTGATCTTGAGGTTGCTGAACCGGTGGTCGCGGAAGTCGCCGCAGGTCTCCGAGCCGAACTGGAGTGCGTTGTTCTCGGTGGACTTGATGGTGGAGTCGCGCACCACGTTGTGCCGGCTGACAAAGGTCCGGCCCAGCGCGTAGTCGCTCTTGAACACCACCGCGTCGTCGCTGGCCTCCACCAGGGAGTCGGCGACCTCCACGTTCGAGCTGTTGATGATGTTGATCCCGTCCCGGTCCTCGGAGGTGAGGATCTTGACCCGGCTGAACCTCATCCCGTCGCAGCCGTTGGCCAGCACCGCGAAGTGCCCGCCCTGGCGCATGGTGATGCCGGTGAAGGTGACGTTCTGGCAGAACTTCAGCGAGATCGCCTTGTCCGCGACGCCGGAAGCCGGGGTGTTGCTGGTCTCCAGCTTGTTGTCGCCGTCGATCGTGCCGGCGCCGGTGAAGTGGACGTTGGACACGTGCTCGCCCCAGATCAGGGCGTTGCGGAAGTGGCTGTGCCCGAAGTCCTGGTAGTCGTCGAACTCGTTGGGCTCCGGCTTGTCCATGCCGCTGCCGGCGGCGATGATCTTCGACCCGGCGGCCAGGTTGACGGTGATGTCGCTCTTGAGGTGGATGGACCGGGACAGGTAGGTCCCGGCGGGCACCTCGACCACACCACCGCCCGCGGCGCTGGCCGCGCTGATCGCCTTGTCGATGGCGGGCGAGTCGATGGCCTTGCCGTCGCCCTTGGCGCCGTAGTCGCGGATGTTGAAGGTGGCGCCGGGTGCGGCCAGCACTGGGGTGGCCACGGCCAGCGTGGTGGCGGCCGCGGTGCCCAGGACGAGCAGGCGGGAGCGCCAGGTTCGGTTCATGAGCGGGTCTCCTCGATGCGGTTCCACTGGCCCGCGTGGCGGAGCGGGGACTGCTGCGAAGAGGCGGCGGTTTTCAGTCGGCACAGAATGTAAGCGTTTGCAACGCTAGGAGCCGGGCGGGGGGAGCGCAAGGGCCAGCCGGCGGAGCCAGGGCGCGCGGGCGAGCCAGGGCGTAGGGGCCAGCCAGGGCGTGGGGGCCAGCCTCAGCGCATCGAGCAGGCCGTCAGCGCCCACAGCTGCGGCCCGTACTCCGCGCGGAAGAGCCGGTAGCACTGCATCAGCGTGGCTGCGGAGCATGCCAGGTCCGCGAGCAGGTAGCCCGCATCCTCCTCGGCCACGGCGTAGGCCACGCACTCCTCGGCGTCGGCGGGCGCGGCGGCCGCCGGACCGGCCAGGGCCGCGCCCAGGGCCGCCGCGATGATGACCGTTGCCACTGGCTTGCGCATGGTTTCCTCCGACTGGCCGGGTTGTCTCCCTGGTTAGCCGGTCGCGGCGGCCCGGGACAGCCCCGGTCGCCGGTTCGGGTGCGTGGCGCCACCCGGTCAGGTCAGTCCAGCAGCCTGCCCGCCTCGGCCAGCAGCTCGGCCTGCCGCCGCCAGGCACCACCGGCGAACCCGCACACGATGTGCTCGGCCCCGGCCTCCCGGTAGGCGGCCAGCTGCTCGGCGGCCTGGGCCGGAGTGCCGGTCAGCGGCACGGACAGCACCTCCGCCACGGACCGCTGGTAGGCGCGGCTGATCTGCTCGGCGATGCCGTGCCGGTCGGCCAGGCCCGGTTCGTCGCCGAGGGCGGAGACCGCGCCGACCGCGATGGTGGGCAGCGGGCGGTCCCCGGCCAGCTCGGCCAGCTGGGCGCGGCCCGCGCGCACCCGGTCCGGGGAGACCAGCGAGGGGAACCAGCCCTGGCCCAGCCGGGCGGCCCGGCGCAGCGCGGGCGGGGAGTCGTTGCCGACCCAGAACGGCGGCACCGGCACCCGCACGGCGAGGTCCAGCTCGGGCTCGCCCGGCTCGTCGGGCAGCAGCACGGTCTCGCCGGAGAGCAGCCTGGGCAGCAGGGTCAGCGCGTGGTCGGTGCGCGGGCCGCGTTCGGCGTAGGGGATCCCGGCCGCGGCCCACTGGGCCTCGCCGCCGCCGGAGCCGAT